>NZ_JBALNF010000046.1:0-30227 GCF_036962465.1 Neobacillus vireti | reverse complement strand
GTATAAAGAAAATCAATTTGGAAAAAATGGATACTATAAAGAATGGAGGGTTATGCGAATGAAACGATTTGTCTCTTTCTTAGTGACATCTTTTTTACTAACAAGTTTATGGATTCCATCTGCATTTGCTGCTGAAGAGAAAAAGAGTACTGATATTGTCAGCAATGTTAAATCCGCTATTTTAATTGAACGAGATACAGGCACAGTCTTATATGAAAAGAATAGTAACCAAGAGCTGCCGCCTGCGAGTATGACAAAAATTATGACGATGCTCCTAATAATGGAGGCAATAGACGAAGGCAAACTGTCTTGGAATGAAAAAGTTCGAGCAAGTGAGTATGCAGCTTCAATGGGAGGTTCTCAGATTTTTCTAGAACCAGGTGAAGCGATGACGACAAAGGAAATGTTAAGAGGCATTGCGATCGGATCAGGAAATGATGCGTCCGTTGCAATGGCCGAAAGGATAGCAGGCTCTGAAGATGCGTTTGTAGATATGATGAATGCTAAAGCCAAGGAACTAGGATTAAAGCATACATTCTTTAAAAATACAACTGGTCTCCCTGTCAGCGGCCACTATAGTACAGCTGCTGATATGGCTGTTATGGCAAAAGAACTGCTTAAATATGAAGATATCACAAAATTTACAGGCATGTACGAAGCCTATCTTCGTGAAAATACAGATAAAAAATTTTGGTTGGTAAATACAAATAAATTGGTCCGTTTTTATCCTGGAGTAGATGGATTAAAAACAGGGTTTACTGCAGAGGCAAAGTATTGCCTAACAGCGACAGCCCAAAAAGATGGTATGCGTGTCATTGCGGTAGTATTTGGGGCACCAACCTCTAAGGAAAGAAATGCACAAGTAACGAAATTACTAGATTATGCCTTTGCCCAATATCAAACACATCCAATGTTTAAAAGAAGTCAAACGATAGGTTTGGTTAAAGTAAGCAAGGGCAAGGAAAAGAAAGTAGAAGCAGTAACAAGTGAACCGATTTCCATCCTGACGAAAAAAGGTGAAAAAACCCAGGATGTTAAGCAAAAAGTCATTCTGCAAAAAAATCTAAAGGCTCCAATTACAAAAGGCGATCAGGTTGGAACCATTAAATTAACTAAGAATGGTAAAGTAATTCTGGAAAGTCCATTAGTAGCTAGTAAGAGTGTGAAAGAAGCAGGATGGTGGACACTTTATAAACGTGCATTTGGAATGTTTACAAAGTCTGGGAAATAAGCAAGATAGAAAAACGATTTAACAGTATTGTCGAAACTTCAAACTACAATTCTAATTTTAGCGAAATAGGACTAGTTTTGTATGTAGAGAAGGATATTTTCGATAAAAAAGCGAATTGACTCACTATACCAGATTAAGGAGGACGGAAATAGTGAGTCTTAACATTCAGATGGAAACCAAACACGATGTTTTATGCATTCGCTTAAGTGGGGAGTTAGATCATCACACAGCGGATGACCTTCGTGAACAAGCCACAGCTGTTATTGAAAAAAATAATATTCGCCATATTGTTTTAAATTTAGAACAACTCTCTTTTATGGATAGTTCAGGATTAGGAGTTATTTTAGGGAGATATAAACAAATAAAGCAAGTGCACGGTGAAATGGTGGTTTGTGCGATTTCCCCTGCAATACAAAGATTATTCGATATGTCTGGTCTATTCAAAATCATCAAAATGGAACCGACTGAGGAATTTGCATTGCAAAGATTGGGGGTGGCCTGAGTGAAGAATGAAATGAATCTTCAATTCAGTGCTTTAAGTCAAAATGAGTCGTTTGCCCGTGTTACTGTTGCTGCTTTTATTGCCCAGCTTGATCCAACAATGGATGAGTTAACGGAGATTAAAACGGTCGTATCAGAGGCTGTAACAAATGCGATTATTCATGGCTATGAAAATGATCCAAGCGGGATTGTTTATATTCAGGTAACAATTGAGGACAGTCTAATTGATATGACAATTAAAGATGTAGGTTTAGGTATAGCAGATGTGGAGGAAGCTCGTCAGCCATTATTTACAACGAAGCCGGATTTGGAACGTTCCGGTATGGGATTCACCATCATGGAAAATTTCATGGATGAGGTAGAGATTCATTCACAGCCAGGCAGCGGAACCGAGGTTAGATTAAGGAAGCATTTAAAACTTAACAAAATGCTTTGCAATTAAGGAGACTTGCCGATGGATGTGGAGGTCAAGAAAGATAAAAGTCAACCATACTTAAAGGATCATGAAGTAAAAGAGCTCATTAAAAGGAGCCAAGCTGGAGATCAAGAATCTAGAGATTTAATTGTTGAAAAAAATATGCGGCTTGTTTGGTCTGTTGTCCAGCGCTTTCTTAACAGGGGGTATGACCCGGATGACTTATTCCAAATTGGTTGTATTGGATTATTAAAATCTGTTGATAAATTTGACCTTTCTTATGATGTCAAATTTTCCACATATGCAGTACCAATGATTATTGGAGAAATCCAACGGTTTATTCGTGATGACGGGACGGTAAAGGTGAGCCGGTCATTGAAAGAAATGGGTAATAGAATCCGAAAAGCGAAGGATGAATTATCAAAAACACTTGGAAGAATTCCGACTGTAAACGAGATTTCAGCTCATCTGGAACTATCACCCGAGGATGTAATCCTTGCCCAAGAAGCAAGCAGGACACCATCTTCCATTCATGAGACCGTATATGAAAATGACGGGGATCCAATCACCTTACTAGACCAAATTGATGACGGTAATGAAGGAAAATGGTTTGATAAAATAGCATTAAAAGAAGCAATTCGTGAACTTGATGAACGAGAAAGACTGATTGTTTATTTGCGTTACTATAAAGATCAAACCCAATCTGAAGTGGCCGTTAGGCTGGGAATTTCCCAGGTACAGGTTTCTCGGCTTGAAAAAAAGATATTACAGCAAATGAAGGACCGCATGGATCTCTGATCCATGCGGTTTTTCATTTGCTTACATGAAAGCATTGAATATTATCCATACTATTGATGAGGAAATTAATGTGTGGGAAGTGAATGTTTTGGAAAAAACAATCTACATCCGCATGCGGCATCGTGTCCATGTCCGGCCTGAAGAAAAGATCTATTTAAAGGATGTTGCCCAGATCATTGCCCCAGAAGTAGTCCTGATGAAATTACAATCAATGATGATTTATCAAGTAACAGAGATGGATCGAAATATCATCGTCATAGATGTGATGGAGGTTATCAAGAAAATAACTGCAACAATTGAGCAAGCCGAAGTTCAATCCATCGGTCCGGCTCAAACTATCGTTGAAGTGGTTTTTAAGAAAAAAGAGGTTTCTATGCCTATTTTTCTCCTCATTTGGTTTTTATTATTTTTTGGTTCTGCGATGACCATTATGAATTTTCATGATGATGTAAGTATGCAAAGCGTTCAGGAAAAAATATATACCATCATAACTGAAAAAAAGGCAGTAAAACCGTTGCTCTTCCAAATCCCCTATTCGATTGGTCTAGGACTTGGAATGATTCTTTTTTTCAATCATGTGTTTAAACACCGTTTAAATGAAGAACCTAGTCCACTTGAAGTAGAAATTTTTAATTATCAGCTTGATTTAGATAATTATGTGGTTATCCATGAAAATAAGGAAAGTATGAAGCATATTGATGACGATTAAAATCCTATCGGTAATCTTTATAGGTCTTGCAAGTGGATTGATGGTAGGCGCAGGTTTTGTTGCATTTTTAACTGTACTGGGGATTATCCCTAGGTTAACACAGCTTTCAAAATCAATGAAAATGATTCATTTATACGAATGGGCAGTTGTGTTGGGAGTACTAGCTGGAGTGTTCGCAAGCTTAAGAGACCCGGCATTACATATATCTGTCTATTTCTTAATCCCCTTAGGACTTACAGGGGGGGTGTTTGTAGGAATGCTGGCTGCAGGGCTAACAGAAGTCGTAAATGTGTTTCCCATACTCACTAAAAGAATCCGGCTGGATGGACAAATTATCATTCTGATTATGGCGATCGTGTTAGGGAAAATTTTTGGGTCGATTTTTCAGTGGCTATATTTTATTAAACAATAAAAAATCAGCCGAGAACAGCCCTAAATATGTAAGACAACATTACTCTTTAATTAGGAAGGGACATCAAAGTATGAGTATTCGGAGGCACGTCATTTTAATTACTGACGGTGATGAATATGCAAAAAGGGCTGTTGAACATGTAGCCCAAGAGATTGGTGGGCGTTGTATTACCAGTTCCTATGGAAATCCTTCCAAATTATCAGGACCGGAAATCGTTAAGTTAATAAAAAAAACACCGCATGACCCCGTATTAGTAATGTTTGATGATAGTGGGATCGTGGGGGAAGGTGCTGGCGAATCGGCTTTAAAATATGTTGCCACACATGAGGATATTGAAGTTTTAGGAGTCATAGCAGTTGCGGCAAGATCAAGGCATGAGGAATGGACAAGGGTAGATGTTAGTATTGATCGTGATGGAAACTTAACACCCTATGGTGTTGATAAATATGGAATACAAGAGCTTGAACTAGGGAGGATTAATGGAGATACAGTATATTGTCTTGATGAATTAGATATCCCTATTATTGTTGGCGTTGGTGATATTGGAAAAATGGCTCGGCATGATTCATACAAATTAGGTGCTCCAATCACCAAAAAGGCAGTAGAACTTATACTTGAAAGGAGTGACTTTCATGTCAAGGAGCAATGAGCAAAAATGGCCAATCCCTGAATCAGTAAATGAGATTGAAAATTACATGAAACAAAGAGTCGGTCTTGGTATCAGCTTTGACTTAGGGGTAAGAAAGCTAAAAATTCTTAAGAAAGATGTCCAGATATATTTCTGTAATGGTCTTTGTGATACCCGTTATATCATTGAACTAATAGAAGAATTAGTGCAGCTAAACGATCATGAAAAACAATCGACGGATATTTATAAACTCGTTTATAACCGCCTTCTTAATCAATCCGTACAGCCGATTCATAAATTAGATGAACTTGTGGATTTGGTCCTTTCCGGTCAGATTGTCGTTGTTATTGAAGGGGAAAATACGGCATTAGCTGTTGATGTACGAAGTTATCCTGGGCGGACTCCTCAAGAACCGGATACGGAGAAGGTTGTTCGTGGTTCTCGTGATGGATTTGTTGAAAATATCATTTTAAATACGGCTCTAACAAGACGAAGAATTCGGGATGAACGCCTGCGTTTTGAAATGATCAAAGTAGGTGAAAGGTCAAAAACGGATGTGGCGCTCGGCTATTTAGAGGACGTCGCAGATGCTGATTTATTAAATATATTAAGAAAAGAAATAAAATCGATTCAAGTCGACGGGATTCCGATGGGAGATAAAACGATCGAGGAGTTCATAGTAAAACAGGGATGGAATCCTTTTCCAATGGTTAGATACACTGAAAGAGCGGATGTTGCTGCAGCGCATATATTAGAAGGTCATATTATTATTTACTGTGATACATCACCTAGTGTCATTATTACTCCGGCAACCTATTTTCATCATGTTCAGCACGCAGAAGAATTTCGTGAATCCCCGGCAATGGGAACCTTTGTTAGATGGACAAGATTTTTAGGGATCATAGCTTCCATCATATTACTGCCCCTTTGGTTACTGTTTGCGTTGGAGCCGTCACTATTACCTGAAAATATAGCTTTTATTGGGCCAAATAAACAAACCAATATTCCGGTGGTTGTTCAATTGCTATTAGCTGATTTTGGGATTGAATTCTTAAGAATGGCCGCTATACATACTCCAACCCCATTATCAACAGCTATGGGTTTAATTGCCGCTGTTTTGATTGGTCAGATTGCGATTGATGTAGGACTGTTTGTCCCGGAAGTCATCCTTTATGTTGCGGTAGCCGGAATCGGTACTTTTACAACCCCAAGTTATGAATTAGGTGTAGCAAATAAGATTGCCAGAATGATACTTGTGATTTTGGTAGCGATGTTCCATACACCAGGATTGGTGATTGGAAGTACCGTTATGTTTTTATTTGTTGTCAATATGCGTGCATTTAACACACCATACTTCTGGCCTTTTCTTCCTTTTGAACCAAAAGGATTTATGCAAATTCTTATTCGTCGTGCCATTCCAGGCTCAATGCTAAGACCAAGTATTGTTCGGCCTCGAAATCGTTATAGGCAGCCGCCAGGTGCAAATAAGAAATAATCCTATTTTTTCTAATTGCAGTTTTATTTAAGTTGTGCTAAAGTTATTTTATTTCAATAAAGGGTTAAAATAGTCAAAAAATAGGCAGTATCTTTTGCAGATTCTGTCTATTTATTTGAAGATTGTCTCATAGACTATAGTAGCGCAGGCGGAGAGAGGGAGAGGGAATGTATTTTTACGGATCAACAGGTGTAAATAAGAACGGAAATCTAGAAATAGGCGGAGTTGATGCCGTTGAGTTAGCACGGCAATATGGGACTCCTCTGTATGTATATGATGTAGCCTTAATGAGAGAAAGAGCACGGGGGTTTAAGCAAACATTTGATGATTTAAATGTTGTTGCTCAGGTAGCTTATGCTAGTAAAGCTTTTTCAACCGTTGCCATGATTCAGTTGGCCGAAGAAGAGGGATTATCTCTGGATGTAGTATCTGGGGGGGAGTTATATACCGCTATCGTTGCTGGTTTTCCTGTGGAAAGAATTCATTTTCATGGAAATAATAAAAGCAGAGAAGAGTTGGAGATGGCATTAGACCACAAAATTGGCTGTATTGTCGTAGATAACTTTTTTGAACTCAATCTGTTAAAAGAACTGTGCCAGGAAAAAAATGCAACTGTGAATATACTTTTAAGGGTTACACCTGGTATAGAAGCACATACTCATGATTATATTTTAACCGGACAAGAAGATTCAAAATTTGGCTTTGACCTTCAAAACGGACAGGCAGAAATAGCATTAAAAATGGCAATGGAAAATAACTTCTTTCATGTTCTTGGTCTGCATTGCCATATTGGGTCGCAGATATTTGAAACTACCGGTTTCTTATTGGCAGCCAAAAAAATAGTTGAAAAGCTAGAACAGTGGAAAGATGAACATTCTTTTGAAGCTAAAGTGCTAAACTTAGGCGGCGGCTTCGGAATTCGATATACAAAGGAGGATGAACCGATTCTTCCCTCACAGTATGTTCGTGAAATTATTACCGAAGTAAAACATTTGACTGAGCAGCATTCCCTGAAAATGCCTGAAATCTGGATTGAGCCAGGGCGCTCACTTGTTGGGGATGCTGGTATTACCTTATATCAGGTTGGCTCATCAAAGGATGTTCCAGGTGTTAGAAAATATTTGGCTGTTGATGGGGGTATGAGTGATAACATCCGCCCGGCCCTATATCAAGCAAAATATGAAGCTGTGCTCGCTAATAAACCATTAGCTAAGGCCAATCAAACCGTCTCCATTGCCGGAAAATGCTGTGAATCAGGTGACATGTTAATATGGGATCTCCCGCTGCCTGAAGCTGGGGAAGAAGATATACTCGCAGTATTTTGTACAGGGGCTTACGGTTATTCAATGGCTAACAACTATAACCGGATTCCTCGCCCGGCGGTAGTGTTCGCAGAAAACGGAAGAGCCACACTTGTAGTGAAAAGAGAAACTTATGAGGACTTAGTCCGATTGGATTTACCGTTAAAATAAGCCCGAGGTTTCTGCTGAAATATTAGAGCATTAGAAAAGCTGCCGCAATTTTTTGCGGCAGCTTTTTCATAACTGATTTTTATGAGAAAAGTGATTTAATTGCATCAATCAACGAGATAAAAAATTGTTTAAGCTTCTCTAAAAACCCTTGTCCCTCATCAGATTGCAGAAATTTAGAAATTTGGTCTTTAGCTTTACTAAGCTGGTCGCTAACCTGGTTCCAGTTAATATTTAAATCGATCAGTTTGTTAAAAAAGGCCATTAACCTGTTCATTTCAGCTTCTGATAAAGCCACATTTAAATCTTTAGCAGCTTGTTCAATGATGTTTCGTAATTCTGCATCATTTTTCGGCTTATTCTTGGCAATTTCCTCTTTTATTTTAGCAATTAGTGCAGCGGCATTCTGATCTCCAATAGAGTCGCCTAGTTTTGCTGTTTCCACCATTTCTTCATTCGCAGCCTGTTTTACTTCTTCCGGGATCGTTTCATCCGCAGAAATTTCATAGGCCTTAATAATTCCGGTTAAAGCAGCTGTTCCCGATACAGAAATAGGGGCAGTGATATAGATGCTGGCATCTTTCACCCCAGCGGTAATCAGGGCATTGACATACATCTCATCCGTAACCCAGTTGATATTCTTTGTTTTAACCTTAATCCCCGCGCCCTTGGAGGAGATGGTTATCGCAGATGAGGAAATGGCCTTGGTGCCAATAAGAGATTTCGCAATGTATTTTCCTAAATATTGATGTTCTTCTTGATTTGTAACAGTAACAATTTGTACATCTGCAGGTGCGCCCATCTCTTCTAATAAATTACTTTTTTGCTCTTCTGTTAAATTTTCTCCTAGAGTAACAATCATATCTCCTTCAGCCATATCTGCCAAACTATGGGTAGGATATAGGCTAATAAGTGATACGAGTAGAAGAATGAGAAATCTTTTCATTTTATGCCTCCTTGAAATTTAAGCAGATCTTAGTATAAATATAAAATCTCTTTTACTAATATAACTGAAACCTCAAATATAAACGAATATTTTATCTGGGAGTTTCATAGTTTGAAACTTTCGTGTACTTTCAAGAACAGTTAAAAGAGAGAATAGATTATTTTTGTTAGATAGTGTAGAATGATGGCAGGATAGAATGCTTTTGGAGGAACTTTCTATTATGAAAAGTAACTGGTTGTTATTTGGTATCCTTATTGGTCTCTCTGTAATTTGGGGATTAATTTACTGGATTTTTATTGTTCCTAGTAAATAATGGATGCTTCTATTTGGAGTATGCCCATTATTTAGGTATGATGTTGTTTAGTGAAACACTATAAATTCAAATTACATATAATGAATATAGGTTTATAATTTAATGATTGGGAAAAAATATACTATTGTTAAACCAGACAGAATAGCGGTTTATTTAATATAATGAGGGATCAAAATGTTAATTCGATACAAGAAGACTTTTGAAAAGATTGCTATGGGTTTATTGTCCTTTATGCCAGATGAAAAGGACTTAAAGAAGCTCCAGCTAACCATGAAGGAATATGAAACAGAAGAGAATTGGCAGCTTTTTCTTTGGAAGGAAGAAGATATAATCGGGCTGCTTGGTGTCCTCTTTGATCATCCTGGCAATCAGATTATCATTCAGCATATTTCTGTAAACCCGTCACATCGGTTTCAGGGGATAGGGAAAAAAATGGTGAGAGCTTTAAAAGAGATGTATGCAGATAAAGTAATTATTGCGAATGAGAACACGGCTCCATTTATAGAAAAATGTGATGTTTGCTAAGATACCTAAAGAGGCAACGAATTAGTCGTTGCCTTTTCTTAATTTTAGAGCTTGATTTCTTTCTTCCATTACACTAGTTCGATCACGTAAGACGTGTCGATGAACTAAATGATCATTTGCGACGTCACTGTCCATTCCCCAAACAACCCCATTCTGTTCACAATATCTCTTGCAAAGTTCCAATAGAGCTAAATCCCCTATTGGCAGGCTAAAACTACTATAGCTTTGTTGACTGGTGATGATGGAGAGGCGCTCTTTTAATAAATCTTGAAGCAATGGGAAGTTAAATCCAATCTGTGTCACAAAATCGGATTGTGTCTTAAAAATCTTTATCGCTTTTTCTAATGTTCGTTTGGCACCATTAAAGTTGCTTCTACGATGATGATAAGTCGACACTGCTAATAAAATAAGGCCGACCCAGATGGAGTTTTTATTTCTGCCATCGTTTTTTTTCCAATAATCTTCAAGTATCTCATGGCACTCAAAATAATCTCTGTCACCATGAAAATGAGCTAAAAATTGGATATACTCATTTGGGTACAAAAAACCACCCCTTTTTAGATTGTAGTGTGTGTATGTATAGTTTAACATATAGAGCTTCTCCATTTAACTGATAGGCAGTGTTAAAGGTTATTGTTGATTTTTTAGCCTGTTGATTGGAGCGGAAAGCAAGCCGCCTGGAGCGGGAATCAACATTTAAGACTAATACAGCCAACTGGTAAAAAAGATCCGCCAAAATGACGGATCCTCTGCTTCCAATTTCTTTTGGACTAACTAAAACTCTTGCCGGGGCTCTCAACTTCTTAGTAAACCCAGGAAGCACCCACAATAATTAACAGGATAAATAAAACGACGATTAAAGCAAAACCGGATCCAAATCCACCATCCATATGAAAGACCTCCTTGAAAATTTTTGTTCTTTTCCTTGTCATCATATGTAGAATATTTGTCCATTGTTATGGGCAAACACCCCAACTTTATGTTTAACCATCTAAAGGGTGAATTTTCTATTGGATAACAAACTTGAATCCTCTATACTAATAATAGTCAAGGAGACTAATGAACAAAGATAATTTTATATTTAGAATTTTGGTGAATGAAAATGCCTTATCAGGTAAAAATCGATGCATTTGAAGGGCCGTTAGATTTACTTCTTCATCTTATTAATCGGCTCGAAATTGATATATATGACATTCCGGTAGCTGAAATTACGGAGCAATACTTACTATATATTCAAACAATGAATGAACTGCAGCTTGATGTTGCCAGTGAATTCTTGGTTATGGCTGCGACATTGCTGGCCATTAAGAGCAAAATGCTCTTACCGAAGCATGAAGAGATTTTAGATGAAGTCGACCCGGAAATCGCTTATGAGGACGATCCTAGGGATGAGCTGGTGGAGCGCTTAATTGAATATCGAAAATATAAAGAAGCTGCCCATGACTTGAAAGCTTTGGAGGAAGAACGCGGGCTTATGTATACCAAACCCCCAAGTGATCTTTCCGATTTTACAAAAGAGATCAAGCCTGACCGGACAGAATTAAATGTATCTTTGTATGATATGCTAGCTGCCTTTCAGAAACTTTTGCGCAGAAAAAAATTGCAGCGGCCAATGGCGACAAAAATTGCTCGTCAAGAGATTTCGATTGAAAAAAGAATGACTGAAATTATGGATGAATTACATCAATTGCAGGGAAGGAAAAATTTCAATGACTTGTTTCCTTACCCAGGAAAAGAGCATATTGTGGTTACTTTTTTGGCTGTATTGGAATTAATCAAGAGAAATGTCATAGATGTAGACCAGAAAGAAAATTTTGGGGATATATTTGTGGAAGCTGTAAAGGAAGGGGCAAATTAGGTGGAAATTATTAATTGGAACAGCATACTGGAGAGTCTCCTATTTGCCGCCGGAGATGAGGGTCTATCCCTAAAGCAACTTGCTGAGGTACTAGAAGTAAATGAGCTGCATGCTAGTGAAATGATTGAGGATTTGCGTCAAGAGTATGACCGGGATGATAAGAGGGGCATTATGATTGTTCAAATGGCTGGCACATTTCAGCTTGCCACTAAAAAGGAAAATGCCGCTTATTTAAAAAAATTAGTTGATTCTCCGCATACTTCTGCGTTATCACAAGCTGCTCTAGAAACATTGGCAATCATAGCTTATAAACAACCAATTACCCGTGCCGAAATTGAAGATATCCGGGGAGTGAAAACAGAACGGCCCCTTCATACTTTAATGGCAAAGGCGTTAATAAAAGAGGTTGGAAGAGCAGAAGGAACAGGACGTGCCATTTTGTATGGAACAACAAAAGAATTTCTAGACTACTTCGGACTAAAGAACTTAAAAGAACTGCCCCAATTACCAGAAAAAGTGGAAGAAGAATATATCCAGGAGGAAGCAGACCTGTTTTTTGAGAAATTTCAGGAAACAATTAACTCTTAACTCAATCTTCTGATCGAATTTATGCTAAAATAAATATATATTTAAAAGATGTTTCTTTTTTATTTATTGTGCAGCCAGTTGATAAGGAGAGGGAGTACATTGCTAATCAAAGAGTGTAAAGGGTATGAATTGGAGAAAGAAAAATCAAATACTTCAGAGGACTTTTTTAACAGAAGTGAAGTTACGTTTTTCGAAGATGGACAGGAAAAAACGCTTCATGTTTTATACGTAAGGTATTTTGATGAGCTCTTTCAAGAGTTTACTCCGTACAAGCAAGACCCTATTATAAATCAAGGAAGCAATGAAGTTTATTTTAAGGATATAGTTGCGCTTGTTTGTCTCTTAAAAAATCCAGGACTTCGCAGTCGAAAAAGATTATATATTAATTCTAAGCACGAATTTGCTTCCTATTTTCAAGATATAAATTTTGATAAATTACCTGAAATATTTCTTGGTATTCAGCAAAACAAAGAGTTTGAGCTCAGTTCTCCACTTGAGTTCATTTTGCAATCACATTAATAAGCACAGCTAATTTAGGAGGGTAATTATGGGAAATACTTTGGTTAAAACACAACTTAATGATGTAAAGGAATTCTTAACAAAATCAATCTCCACGCTTGAAGATTTTTTAAATGAAACCACCATTTCGCAATTAAATGTTGAAAACGAAGAAGACCGAGTTTACGTTAAATTAATCTTGGCAAACATGCGAAAGTTGGTTGTTTATAGTGAAGAGGGGTTAGAAGCGTGCTCTGTTATCTTGCAAAGCGAGCCTTTTCAAAAAGCTGCGGCTGAGAAAACACTATATAAGATTTATCATCAATGTATTGAAGAATTTTTCTCACCTAAAAATGATGCATGGTATGAAAATAGCCGCTCGGCCTATACAGGCCGGAACTCGATTAAATTTTATCGCAATGTAGCTGAAAAAATATCAGCGCTTATCAAGAGCTTAGAAGGTGATTTCCAAAGAATACGGGAAGAACTTGAATACTATGAAACAGATTATCGAACAAAAATGATTCAATCAAAATAAAAAAAATTATTACCCCTAAAGACTGTTCCCCTGTGAACAGTCTTTTTTCGTTCTTATTAAGTGTGGCTCCTCATACCATTTAAGGATTACTTATATGCTGAAATGAGGGAATTTGATGGGACGTTTTAGCCAATATATTAATGATTTATTTGTTTGGAATGAACAAATGAAACAATTTCTTCAATCTGAGCAGGTCCGTCAAGATGCGGAATTATGGGATAAATTAGATGAATTTACGGAATTAATTGAAAGTACAAATCGAGAACTATCTAACGAGGAGTTAATTAGTCTCCAAGCAAAGGCAGAAAATATTCATCAGCAAATGGAATATTACTTCAGGAATAAACAGGAAGTAGGGAAGATTTGGGTGATAGAAAAAGCCCTTCCACCTGGTGGACATACATTACCGGACCTTCCGTACGATTATAACGCCTTAGAACCGTTTGTTAATGGGGAAATCATGAAGCTGCATCATGATAAACATCACCGTTCCTATGTGGATGGATTAAACCGTGCTGAGGTTAATTTGAAGAAAGCTAGGGAAACCAATGACTTTTCGTTGGTTAAGCATTGGTCACGAGAGCTTTCGTTTCACGGGTCAGGTCATTATTTGCATACAATTTTTTGGAATAACATGAGTCCAAATGGAGGGGGCGATCCACAAGGCTTACTAAAAGGAGAAATAGACCATTATTTCGGAAGTCTTAATGCCTTCAAGCGTCAATTTTCCGAGGCTGCCAAGCAAGTAGAGGGTGCTGGGTGGGCTATACTGGTTTGGAGTCCGAGAGCAAGGCATTTGGAGGTGCTTCAATCTGAACGTCATAATCTCCTTACACAATGGGATACAATTCCCTTACTTGTTTTGGATGTTTGGGAGCATGCCTACTATCTGCAATACCTGAACAATCGCAGTGAATATGTTGACAAGTGGTGGAATCTAGTAAATTGGCATGATGTTGAAATGAGATTTGAGAAAGCAGCCGACATAAAATGGCCGGCATTTTAATTGAAAACTCGCTCATCGGCGAGTTTTGCTTATTTAGTGTCATAACCAAACTCGTCCAGCATAAACTTGTATAAATAAGAAAAGCGGAGGCGCCTTGAACAGGCCCGACAAGCATAAGACGCTCAGGGAAAGAAGGCGTCCTTTGCCTTCATTCCCTGAGTGGCTTATGACCTCGAGGGGCTAGGCGCTGCAGCTAGACAATAAGAAAAGCGGAGGTGCCTTGCCCAGGGACGACAGGCATAAGACGAGCCGGCGAGAAGGCTGTACTTTAGCCTTCTTGACGGATTGGCTTATGACCCCGAGCCCCTAGGCGCCGGAGCTAGACAATAAGAAAAGCGGAGGCGCTGAGCTAGATAAGTAGAAAAGCAGAGGCGTCTTGATTCAGGCTCTTAAGCTGGACAAGTTAACAGATATAAAGGAGACGAGGTTAATCTGATGAGACTGATTTCAAAGCTAGTTATTATAACCCTCATGATCTCACTCTTGATCGTAAACATTCCTCATAAAGCTGATGCTTCCAAAGGTGTAAGTGCTGCGAGTGCCGTGTTGATTGAACAAAAATCTGGGCGGATCTTGTTTGAAAAGGATGCACATACAAAGCGTAGAATCGCAAGTATAACAAAAATCATGACGGCTATCCTTGCGATTGAATCGGGGAAAATGAACCAGTATGTAAAGGTGAGTGAACAGGCAACAAGAGCGGAAGGTTCTTCTGTTTATTTAAAGCCTGGAGAAAAGATTAAACTTAATGACCTTGTTTACGGTTTAATGCTGAGGTCGGGAAACGACACGGCTGTGGCCATTGCCGAATATGTTGGCGGCAGTGTAGACGGCTTTGCCTATTTAATGAATCAGAAGGCAAGGGAAATAGGGATGTATGATACCCATTTTGCAAATCCACATGGACTAGATGATCATGAAAATCATTATTCAACAGCTTATGATATGGCAATCCTAATGCGGTATGCCATGCAAAATAAAACATTTCAAAAAATATCTGGCACAAAGGTCTACCGTGCTCCTAATCCCACAGAAGATTGGGATCGTGTATGGAAGAACAAAAATCGCCTCCTAACCAAATATAAATTTGCTACTGGTGGAAAAACAGGATACACAAAACGGGCAAAGCGAACATTGGTGACAACCGCAACGAAAGGTGATATGAACTTAATTGCTGTAACCCTAAACGGTCCGGACGACTGGAATGACCATATTTCTATGTACGAAAACGGATTTAAAAGTTTTGATATGGCGGAAGTGTTAACCAAGGGAAAGGTGGATATTTCCAAAAATAAACTTTATAAAGGTCATTTATATCTCAAAAAGTCGATTGTATACCCAGTAACGAGTAAGGAGATGGACCAATTTTCCATTAAATATAAAGTGGAAAAACCTCGAAAAAACTTGATTTCCTCCCACAGCGAGGCCATCGTGGGAAAGGCCGAAGTTTATTTGAATGGCCGAGTGGTGGAAGAAGCTCCGATCTACTTCGAAAAAATTCACAAAAAAGAGAAGAAGGGATTGCTTAACACTATAAAAGAAATGTTTCTATCAGTGATTGGTGTGAACGTCAATGGTTAACTATATATGGGTTGCTATGACCATTATTGGTATTGTCTTTGCACTTATAAACGGTACTATGGAAGCAGTCAATAAAGCTGTTTTTGATGGAGCAAAAGAAGCTGTTACTTTATGTATCGGGTTAATCAGCGTACTTGTTTTCTGGCTCGGTATGATGCGTATCGCCGAAGAGTCAGGACTACTTCAGAAACTTACGAAACTCTTCAGACCGGTTGTAAAAAGAATATTCCCTGAAGTGCCTGCCAATCATCCTGCAATGGGCTATATCCTATCTAATATGATTTCAAACATGTTTGGTTTAGGAAATGCGGCAACACCTCTTGGAATAAAGGCAATGGAAGAGCTGAAAAGATTAAATGGAGGGAAACCTGAAGCCTCTAGAAGTATGGTGACCTTTTTGGCCATTAATACTGCTAGTATTACGATCATTCCGACAACAGTAATTGCGATAAGAATAAACTATCATTCCGGATCCCCTACAGAAATTGTGGTTCCAACCATTATCGCAACCATTCTCTCAGCAATAGGTGCTATATTGATTGACCGCTATTTTTATTATCGCAGAAGTCGAAAAGGATGATGAAGTAATGGAATTCATTTCGTATATTTCGCTAACGTTTATTCCTTTACTGATAGGAACTATATTATTATATGGAACGTATAAGCGGGTACCGACCTATGAAAGCTTTGTTGAGGGTGGAAAAGAAGGAATTAAAATTGCCGTGTCGATCATTCCTTTCTTGGTGGGGATGCTTGTCGCCATATCCATTTTCCGTGCATCCGGTGCATTGGACGCGTTAATGAATTGGTTGAGACCTTTTATGAAAACAATGGGGGTACCAGCTGAGATTGTGCCATTACTCATTATAAGACCCATTTCTGGGACGGCTGCATTAGGAATGACAAGTGATTTGATTGCAGTTTATGGTCCTGATTCATTTATTGGACGGCTTGCATCTGTCCTTCAAGGAAGTACAGATACTACCTTCTATGTATTAACCGTTTACTTTGGGGCAGTTGGAATTAAGAAAATGGGAGATGCATTAAAGGTGGGCTTACTTGCAGATGTCGTCGGGATTATTGTATCAATTTTAGTAGTCGCCCTCATTTTTGGTACAACCTAATAAAAGTATCCTTGGTATGTTCTGATTAGAACATGCTTTTTTTGTGTAATTAATACCCGTTACTTTGAAAAGTGGAGAATTTGTGTCATAATTCATTAGGATAGAATAGTGATTTTTTTTCGTGAATCAGTAGAAATAAATCTCTTTACTACTAACAATGAATGCAACAAATAGAATTTTTGAGGTGAAATAATGGAAAGATTGCAAAAGGTTATCGCTCGAGCAGGAATTGCCTCTAGGAGAAAGTCCGAGGAACTCATTAAAGAAGGCAAAGTTAAAGTAAATGGTAAAGTAGTAACAGAATTAGGACTGAAGGTATCGCCTTCTGATCGAGTTGAGGTTAATGAAGTACAGATTGAGAAGGAAGAGCCTGTTTATTTTCTGCTATATAAGCCAAGAGGTGTGATTTCAAGTGTAAGCGATGACAAAGGGAGGAAGGTAGTTACCGATTATTTTTCTCATTTTAAAGAAAGAATTTTTCCGGTCGGCCGGCTGGATTATGATACTTCGGGATTATTAATCTTAACCAATGACGGTGAATTCGCTAATTTATTAATGCACCCTAAAAACGAAATCGACAAAGTTTATGTGGCTAAGACGAAAGGCATACCCTTAAGAGAAAATCTAAGAAAATTAGAAAGAGGAATACGTCTTGAGGATGGTAAAACAGCACCTGCTAAAGTGAAGCTTCTTTCTGCTGATAATAAGAAGCAAACGGCGATCATTGAAATTGCCATCCATGAAGGCAGGAACCGTCAGGTTAGAAGAATGTTTGAGGCAATCGGTAATGAAGTGCTCAAATTAAAAAGAGAACGTTATGGATTTTTAACACTGGGCGGCTTAAAAGCAGGGGAAGCAAGAGAATTGACTCCACATGAGGTGAAACAATTGAGGTCCCTTGCCATGGATCAATCGAAGAAAAATTCATAAAATCGTCACATTTGGTTTCTTGAGTTAACACTATGAATTTGTTGTAAAGTGCTATAATCTTAGACGAATGTGTTAGGGGATTTACTGGAGGGGAATGTATGAAAAGACGGCGATTAGTCATTAGAACGCTTATATTAGTTGTCTTAGGTGCTGCCGTTGCCTATTCACTTTATGCTAATCTTACCAAAGATACGAAACAAAAAGTTGCGGTTGGGGACACAGCTCCAGATTTTGCTTTAATTGATATGCAAGGGAATAAACATCGGCTTTCCGAATATCGTGGGCAAGGGGTATTTTTAAACTTTTGGGGAACATGGTGTCCTCCATGTAAGAAAGAAATGCCTTATATCAATAATCAGTACCTGCAATATAAGGACAAAGGTGTTCAGGTTTTGAGTGTAGATATTCAGGAACCAAAGCTTGCTGTAAACCAATTTGCCGAACGCCTTGGGTTGGACTTTCCCATCATGATTGACACTGAAAAGGAAGTAATGAATGTATACGGGATTGATCTTTTACCGGCTACATTCTTAGTCGACAAGAACGGGAAGGTAGTCAGATATTATACAGGCGAACTAACTGAAAACAAGGTAAAGGAATTTATGGAGCAAATAAAACCTTAAGGGGACCTGAGGGAGTTTTTACAATGAACGATGTTAAATGTGAATGCGGTCATGTGAATCCGCATGGAACCGTGTTGTGTGAGGCCTGTGGAAAAGTGCTGGATGAGCAAGAGAAAAATAGTAAAGAACTTCTTGACATGCGCTATGAAGGAAGTGCACGCCGTTCACAAACATACAACAAGACAATTATAGATAAAATTTGGAACTTTTTTTCATCAGTCAAGGTGGGGATTTGGCTGATTGTGATTACGTTACTTGCATCCACACTTGGAACCATCCTTCCGCAAAAAATGTATATTAATCTTCCTCCGGAAGTGTATTATGAGCAGGAATATGGCTGGTTCGGAAAGTTATATTACCAATTAGGTTTGCACGATTTATATGGTTCTTGGTGGTATTTATTATTAATTGCTATGATTGGTATTTCTTTGGTTATTTGCAGTCTTGACAGAGTTGTACCGCTCTATAAAGCCCTAAAAGCCCAAAGGGTTACAAGACATGATGGCTTTTTAAAACGTCAGCGGATTTTTGGGGTAACAGAGCACGCCGACGATCAGGATTTCACTATTATCAAAAGTCATTTAAAAGAAAAACACTATCAGGTTCGGGAGGAAAATGGCGACCTGTTAGCGGAAAAAGGCCGTTTTTCTCGCTGGGGCCCATATATAAACCATATAGGCTTGATTATTTTCCTATTAGGTGCCATGCTCCGATTTATTCCGGGATTTTATGTAAATGAAAATCTATGGGTAAAGGAAGGAGAAACAGCAGTCGTCCCTGAAACAGGTGAAAAATACTATCTGAAAAACAATCAATTTATCCTGCAGCATTATGATAAAAACAAGGATAAAACATTTGAAAAGGCAATCGAGCAAGCTGGCCAAGTGGTTAAAAATTACCAATCTAATGTTGTTTTATATGAACGTGTCAGCAAAAATCTTCCAGGGGAGCAACCGGAACTTAAAAAGCTTAAGGAATATAAAGTTAGAGTCAATCACCCATTAGATTTTAATGGCTATTCTGTCTTTCAGTCATCCTATCGTAGTGAGTTAAAGACAATGTCGTTTGTGCTGGCTAATAAAAAGACAGGTCAGACTTTTGGAGAAGTGAATATTGATCTTGAGGACCCAAAAGCTAATTATGATTTAGGTAACGGTTATTCTGTAAAAATCATTAATTATTTTCCGGATTTCGAATTTGATAAAAATAACGAGCCATCAACTAAATCAAGGCTCCCTAATAATCCTGCCTTCGTGTTTCAGATGGTTACACCGGATAAATCTAAACCTGAAACAAGTTTTGTAGCTATTAAACAAACGCTTGAGCCATTGGGAGAAAATACTTACAAGATGGCGTTTCAAGGAATTGAAACCAAAAATGTTTCAGGATTCACCGTTCGAAAGGACTCATCGTTATGGGTGATTATTTTAGGCGGGATTATCTTTATGATCGGTGTTATGCAAGGGGCATATTGGAACCACCGCCGGATATGGGTTCAAAATAAAAACGGACAAGTATGGATTGCGGCCCATACCAATAAAAATTGGTACGGCTTAAAGCGGGAAATTGAGGCTGTATTAAAAGATACTAAACTTGACATCCCAGAAGATCAACAACAAAAAGATAATTTGGATAAGGAGGGAGACTAGTTGGCAACATTAAGTAGTAATTTATTATTTATTGCCTTTATTCTTTATTTAATTGCAACATTATTTTATGGAGGATCAATTAAATCGAAGAATAGCTCGGGTGAAAAAGCAGAAACAAACACATGGGGGAAAATTGCTGTTTCCTTAACAATTGTGGGTTTCATTTCTCAACTCGGTTATTTTATCACTAGATGGATTGCAGCAGGTCATGCTCCAGTTAGTAATATGTTTGAGTTTACCACTTTTTTCGGAATGGCTCTTGTTGGTGCATTTATTGTTATTTATTATATCTACAGAACCACCTTACTTGGACTTTTTACCATGCCTGTCGCAATCTTGGTCATCGCCTATGCAAGTATGTTTCCACGAGAGATTACACCTTTAATACCGGCTTTACAAAGTTATTGGCTCCATATTCATGTGACAACTGCAGCAATGGGAGAGGCCATTCTTGCGATTAGCTTTGCTGCCGGATTAATCTATCTGGTAAAGGCAATTGATCAAACAAAGTCAAATAAACAAACTTTTTGGCTTGAGATTGTGATGTTTTCCCTTGTCACGGTCCTTGGCTTTGTGGCGGTTTCATCGGTCTTTTCAGCTACGAGCTATCATGAAAAATTTAATTGGATAGATAAACATGATAATCAGGTGGCTGTGACGTATACGATGCCTGCTATAACTGGTCCTCATGATGGAGAATTATTAACCAAAAATGCTTTTAAACCATTAGTTGAAGTACCAGCTTTCATTAACGCGAAAAAGTTAAATACAGTGATTTGGTCTTTAATTGGAGGGTTAATTTTATATGGATTAATCCGCACTTTGTTACGCAAACGGATTGCCGCTGCCCTTAAACCATTTGTGAAGAATATTAAACTGGACTTCGTCGATGAAATTAGTTATCGCTCCGTATTAATCGGTTTTCCTGTTTTCACACTGGGTGCCCTTATTTTTGCGATGATATGGGCGCAGATGGCCTGGTCTAGATTTTGGGGCTGGGATCCAAAGGAAGTGTGGGCTTTAATCACTTGGCTTTTTTATGCAGCATTTTTACATCTTCGCCTATCCAAAGGATGGCACGGAGAAAAATCAGCATGGCTTGCGGTAATTGGCTTTGTCATTATTATGTTTAATTTGGTTGCAGTTAATCTTGTTATTGCAGGACTGCATTCTTACGCTGGTTAAGAAAAGTGCCGCATAACCAAATAAGCCTTCACTTGAATTAGTGAAGGCTTTTATAAAATCAATAAATTTTAATAGGAAAATGGTATTGTCAAATTATTGACACACTTTATAAGAGTAATTACCTTGAAAATGTAGCAAAATTTAGTTCCATTTTGTAAAATAAACTCCATGGGGGGATTAATAATGGAAAGAGACGTAAAGATACTAGTAGTAGATGATGAGGAAAGAATTCGCCGTTTATTAAAAATGTATTTAGAGCGTGAAGAATATATAATTGACGAAGCGGAAGATGGAAATGAGGCTTTGTCAAAAGCTTTTGCTAATGATTACGATGTTATTTTGCTTGATTTAATGATGCCTGGTAAAGATGGAATTGAAGTCTGCCGTGAGCTCAGAGAAAAAAAGGCAACTCCTGTTATTATGTTGACTGCAAAAGGCGAGGAAATCAACCGGGTTCAAGGCTTTGAAGTTGGGACAGATGATTATATTGTTAAACCATTCAGCCCTAGGGAAGTGGTTTTACGTGTAAAGGCATTGTTAAGACGCTCATCTCAAACAAGCTATTTACAAACAGAAACAACGACAAAAGATGTAATAGTTTTCCCACATTTAACCATAGATAATGATGCACACCGGGTAACGGCTGATGGTAAAGAGGTCAGTTTAACTCCCAAAGAATACGAATTGCTATATTTCTTGGCTAAAGCGCCAGACAAAGTGTTTGATCGTGAGCAATTATTAAAAGAAGTCTGGCATTATGAATTCTTTGGGGATTTACGAACTGTAGATACCCATGTAAAACGACTTCGTGAAAAATTAAATAAGGTTTCAGAGCAGGCTGCAAGAATGATTGTTACTGTATGGGGTGTGGGTTATAAATTTGAGGTAATTAATGAATGACCTTTTTGCGAAGTGTAGTAGGTAAACTTTGGTTTACCATTATTTTTTTAGTTTCATTTGTACTTTTCATCCTAACAGTGATGCTCCTTGAACTTTTTCAAAACCATAACATTCTTGAAACAAAGAATGATTTAACCAATACAGCTGAAAAGATTGCCGATGTATTGGAAGCACATCCCAATGACAAATTTCCGCTGGGTCTAGAAATTTCTTGGGAGATTATTGATGATGTGACAAAAGTAGTAATTGTTAAAAATGATCATGAAGTCTATTATTCTCCAAATACGGAGAAGGATATCAGGCTATCCTTTAATGATATCAAACAGGATCCAGACTTTTTTGCTGTGTATCATCACAAAAAATCTGTTGATAAGGTTTCTAATTTATCGTCAAAAAACAACAATCAGGATTCGAGTTTTTCCATCATTGGTGTTCCTTTGCAGCTCCCTGGTGAACCAAATGGAGCTGTCTTCATTTATCAATCACTTGAAGTAATGAAGGAAACATCCAATGAAACAACGAAATACATTTTGCTTGTTGCAGGTGTAGCCATTATTTTAACCACGATCTTTGCGTTTTTCCTGTCAACCAGAATTACAGCTCCGCTTAGAAAAATGAGAGAAGCTGCGTTTGAAGTGGCAAGAGGAAAATTCGATACAAAAGTCCCGATTTTAACACATGATGAAATCGGGGAATTGGCAACAGCATTTAATCAAATGGGAAGACAATTAAAGTTTAATATGAATGCATTAAGCCAAGAAAAAGAGCAGCTCGCAAGTATTCTAAGTAGTATGGCTGACGGGGTAATCACCTTTAACCGTGATGGGACGATATTGAATACCAATCCTCCTGCGGATCGTTTTTTGCAATATTGGTATTACGAAAAAGGCGGAGTTACAAATGATGCTGAAGCCATTCCATCTCAAGTTATGGACCTTTTCCAGAAGTCTTTGGAAACAGAAAAGGAGCAAATTGGTGAACTATCTCTGCAAGGACATCACTGGGTGATTTTAGTTAGTCCTCTTTACAGTAATCGATTTATTCGAGGGGCAGTAGCCGTACTTAGGGATATGACGGAAGAAAGACAGCTGGAAAAGATGCGGAAAGATTTTATTGCCAATGTCTCACATGAACTGAGAACGCCTATTTCCATGCTGCAGGGCTATAGTGAAGCAATTGTTGATGATATTGCTGAAACGCAAGAAGAGAAAAAAGAAATGGCAAGAGTTATTTACGATGAATCCTTGCGTATGGGACGACTTGTTAATGAACTGTTGGATTTAGCTCGTATGGAGGCTGGACATATCCATCTCTCTGTGGAAGACGTAGATTTGTCCGCATTTATTAACCGGATTATTTATAAGTTCCAAGGTCTAGCCAAAGAGAATGAAATCCAATTGTATTCGGAAGTAGAAAATGATGTTTCACCGGTTCTATTTGACCCTGACCGAATTGAGCAAGTGCTGACAAATTTAATCGATAATGCGATGAGACATACACCAAAAGGCGGGCAGGTAAAAGTGTCCGTTGTTTTAGAAGACAAAGGAGTTAGAATGGAAGTAAAGGATTCTGGCTCGGGTATTCCAGAAGAGGATTTGCCGTTTGTTTTTGAACGTTTTTATAAAGCAGACAAGGCTCGGACAAGGGGCAGGGCTGGTACCGGTTTAGGACTTGCCATTGCAAAGAATATCATTGATGCCCATCGTGGGACGATTTCTGTTCGAAGTAAGATTGGAAGGGGAACGACCTTTTCCTTCTTCTTGCCACGAAAAAAGTAAGATTTACAAACAATTTGCCGATTGTTCTTGATTCACAAGGAACAATAAAAGGCGGAAGTGCCTTGATTAGGGGCTGTTGCTAAATAATTATTAAGATTAACTACTGGCTCATCCAAAAAGATGAGCTATTTTTATTATATTTCATGTGCCTATAGGATTTGAATTTCTGTTAATATATTCCTTTTTATTTAAAATAAGTTTATATTTATATGAGTGAAACTTTTTAAATGAATACATCGACTAATAGTAATGAACGGGGAGGGGAATGGATGGACTCCGTTTTCGATGAGCTTTATCACAAATATCATCATGATGTTTTTCAATTTCTATTTTATATGGTTAGAAATAAGGAGCAGGCAGAGGATCTTGTCCAAGAAGTTTACATTCGGGTATTCAAGGCATATGACCGCTTTCAAGGAAAAAGTAGTGAGAAAACATGGCTTTTTTCGATTGCTCGGAATGTTGCAATTGATTACTTCCGTAAACAAAAGGGGTGGAAGGATCGATTACTTGAAAAATTTGATTGGTCAACTAATCAGGTAAAGGATGAATACCCTATTCCAGAGGAGATTACAATCCAAAATGAGGAGATAAAAGGGATATACAGATGTCTAGAATTTTGCACAGTTGATCAGAGGTCTGTCATCGTTCTTCGATATTTACAGGACTTATCCATATCTGAAACAGCTAAAGTTCTAGGCTGGACAGAAAGTAAAGTGAAAACAACTCAACATCGCTCCTTAAAAGTATTGAAAAAGCATATGGAAATGTCCTATGAAAAGGAGGGATCATTCAGTGAAAAAGTCAGAGTGGAGCGATAGAGAGCTTGAAGAACTATTAAGACAAATGCCCAGAATACATGATCATCGCGATCCTCATGACATTTACCACAATATTTCTCTTAAAAGAAAAAGGGTTAGACCATGGGTGTTACCAGGCCTAGCTGCTACAGCAGCCTTATTGCTTTTCCTACTATTAATGCCTAAGTTGATGGGGGGGATGCATTTTTCTCATGAAAGCGCAGAAGAAAAATCCACGTCAAGTAGTAATACAGCAGCGCAAAAGGACAGCAGTGCCTTCAAAAAGGAGAATGCTTCATCTAAAGAAGCGGAAACTACTAAGACCCAGCAGGCCAATTTGCTTAAAACGGAAAATGTTAAGACAGCCATTTATGAAGATGAGGTTGGCAAAGGAACTGTTTTTACTTATTGGGTACCAGATGAACAAGCTCAAATACTCATACCCGTTTCAATCATTGCCAATCACAGTTCTGGTCAATCCTGGATTACTAACTATACCGCATTAATGGCCAATTTACAGGAAGAAGAGTGGGGATTATCAGACTTCTATCCTCTAAATGCAACTATGAAACTCGAGAAAGATGGAAATACAGTAATTGTGGATGTTCCTTCAGATCACCAATACGGTCAAGGCTCCACTGCAGAAACGAATTTTATTAATATAGTACAGAAGGATATATCAACCAATAGTAATTGTAAAAAAATTAGGTTTACTACAAATGGTCTACCCGGTATCGAGTTAGGAAATATCGGCAGGAAGGAAGAAATCGATGTTGCTTCTCAGAATAATCATGCCTATTTCTTCTATTCCCCTGCGAACAGTAAATTACCATTTTTAGTACCATCTATTGAAACGTATAACAATATAAACTCTGCTCTTGAAGCAATGAAAACAGATCAATCAGGGGGGCTCAAAAGTTCTTTGCAGTCTTTCCCTCAAATAGATCATGTATCAATTTCTAATAAAATGATGTATCTTTCATTCGCTGTTAACTCCAGTTTACAGGATAATCAGGAATCACTCTTATCTTTCGAGGCTTTGCTCTTAACAGCCAAAGAGTTTGGCATTGAAAAAGTTAGGATTAAAAATTCCCCTTTATCAAACCTTGGACCATTTGATCTCACAGAAGAAATTAACGTTCCAATTGCTCCTAATTTACGGGATATACCATAAAATTGCGGATCAACCCTAGTGGTTGATTTTTTTTATGAATAAAATCCGGTAAGTCTCCAAATTATAACAAATATGCTCACGCTCCCCATAAAACTTACTATTTGATTTGTTCTAAATAGAATCCATATAACATATGGTGTGGAGGAGAGTACAATATACAAGGAGGAAAAGAAAGGAATGCGTGACTACATAAAGAGATTTTTAATTGCCATTATTATGGCGCTTTGTGTCAGTTTATTATTTTTAGGAGGAAAACATTCGGAAGCAGCAGTGACACAAGACGCTGAAGTCATTAATGACCACTGGATTTGGCCGGCAGACGGCATCATTTCAGATACATATGGAACAAGGCAGGGAAAACATAAAGGAATTGATATTGCTGGAAGAATAGATACACCCATCCTCGTCGTTGAGGATGGCGTTGTTGAAAAGTCTTATTATTCTAATACATATGGAAATGTAGTATTTGTTAAGCATCCAAGTCATTTTGTAACGGTATATGCACATCTAAATAGACGGAATGTGGCCAAAGGTCAAATGCTCAAACAAGGCGATGTTATTGGAAAGATGGGAAGGACAGGTCAAGCTACTGGGACACACCTCCATTTTGAAGCCCATCAACTGGAATGGAGATATGATAAAAAATATGCCCTGGACCCTGAAAAGCTATTAGGTCAAGCGGATGTTGGAGAATCAGTACAAGCAGGAATTGCAAGTATTGGTGATTCGGTATTAGCAGCCAGTTCACTGCTGCGCTTACAGCAGAATGACAGCACTAACAGCTCTCAAGCTTTGGACAAGTATATTGTCAAAGAAGGGGACACCTTATCCTCTATAGCCCAAAAACAGAATACCACTGTATCGGCAGTTAAAAATCTAAATCATTTAACATCAGATCTTATTAAACCTAAACAGATACTAAAGGTACCCTAAATAAAAGAATCCGCAGCCTCAGCCTGCGGATTCTTTTTAGATTATAGGATTTAAAATAAGGATTTAAGATTTTTTTCTTAACAAAATGTATATTCTTTAGTATAATAAAATCGTAATTTAATATCGATCTATCTTCGGGGCAGGGTGAAATTCCCGATCGGCGGTATTAGAGCAATGCTCTTAAGCCCGCGAGCCTTTTGGGGCAGGATTTGGTGCGATTCCAAAGCCGACAGTATAGTCTGGATGGGAGAAGATGGAGGTTCTGCAGACATTCAAAAAATGTTGATTCATTGAATGTTTATTAAGCGTGCCTTTGTAAAATCCCTCAAGTGATTCTTCTTGAGGGATTTTTTAGTCACCTGGGTCGTCTATATGCTGAACCTCTCTTCCTAACATGATGGATCAAAAAGGAGAGAGGAAAAATGGAAAAAAGAAAAAAATTAAATGTAAAAGCTTATGTTTCAATTGGAATGCTGAGCAGTATAGCTTATTTATTAATGCTATTAAATTTTCCACTGCCAATATTCCCCAATTTTCTATTTGTCGATTTCAGCGACATCCCAGCGTTAATTGCTGCATTAATTTTTGGACCGCTTGCGGGAATTTTAGTAGAATTTTTCAAAAATGTGCTTAACTATCTTGCCACTGGAAGTCAAACCGGGATTCCGGTAGGCCATATATCAAACTTTATTGCAGGGATTGTTTTTGTTCTTCCAACATTATTTGTTTATAATAAACTCAAAACAAAGAAGGGTATGACGATTGCGTTAGTAGTCGGAACAGTTATTATGGCTGTAGTTATGAGTATTTTAAATTATCTTGTAATCCTTCCTGCCTACACACTACTCATGGGGTTTCCAGATATGAGAAATCTGGTCGTTCCTGCAATCTTACCTTTTAATATTCTTAAGGGTGTCATGATGTCAGGTATCTTCATGCTATTGTTTATTAGAATGCAAGCATGGATTAATAAATCTTCAGTCATAAAAGGTGCATAAATAACACAACAACAAGAGCTGCCATCTGGCAGCTCTTGTTGTGTCGCTAATAGAAAAACCTCGTCTAAATTAGACGAGGTGTGGTTTTAAAGAGCTTAAAGATGATTTTATTCGAATTTAGTTGGGTTACCGTCAAATGGTTCGTCAGCAACTTTGATTGAATCTGTTGGACAGCCTTCAAAAGCATCCATCATGTCATCGATTAATACATCTGGAATTTCAACAATTCCCTCATTTTCGTCAAGAGTTACAAATGCAATGCCTTCATCATCATAATCGTAAATATCTGGTGCTGCTGCGCCACATGCACCACATGCGATGCAAGTTTCCTTGTCAACAATTGTATACTTTGCCATGAAAAAAAACCTCCCAGTAAATAACAGATAATATGCTTCCCTGTTTCCTGCACAGTTATGGAAACGAATTACTCATTCCTATTGTAAAGCTGTATGGTCAACTTTTCAATAGAAAAATGATATTAGTGAAATGATTGAATGAGACCAAATTGATGAAACTTCTTCATTATTACCCAACCAGTTATACAAAATTCATGTT
The DNA here is from genome assembly GCF_036962465.1 of Neobacillus vireti. Classification (GTDB taxonomy): domain Bacteria; phylum Bacillota; class Bacilli; order Bacillales; family Cytobacillaceae; genus Neobacillus; species Neobacillus vireti_B. Next base: position 2,067 of record NZ_JBALNF010000046.1, on the reverse strand, counting down.
AAAATAAAATAAGAAAAAATGAGGATTTTTGTCGAATATATGGGTAAAAGTGGTGGAAAAAGATGCTACAATTAGAGACCGTTATTTTATATTGTTTAAGACAACTCCATAACGAACGAACTATTTATTCTATCTATCATCTACTAAATGGAAAAAAGTCATCTCAAACCATTCAAGATGCCCACTTATTCTCCTTGAAGGAATTTTTTGGTGTATATGAGACGTTAACAAGAGAAGATTTCGAGCAGATCACAGAAGATTTATTCAGAAAGAACTTAATTGATGGTTGTGGTGAATATAGGTACCAATTGACTGTTTCAGGATTAGACCATTTAGAAAATACGTCAATGGACCATTATTTAAATGGCTGGAACTTTCACTCCTATACAACGCTGTTTTGGGAAAGACTGTCGTTTCTAATTCAGGTCACTTCAAATCTCGTTTATGAGGAAGCTAAATATATTCCAATTCAAAAAAATAAGGATGTGCATAATTGGCTTAAATCGACGTTAACAGAAATAAAGGTACCTAGGAATGAATTAGGCAGCATTTTATATTCGGAAATACTTAACTGCTTAAATGGGGCAAAGAATTTAGACCCCGCTATTTTAGTGTTTAGATTAACGGGCTTCCAGCAAATAGGATTGACGGCTCTCCAAGCAGCAAGAAAGGTAAAAATGCTCATTCACGATTACCAGCTTGAGTTTATTAATACATTGCATTATTTAATCCAAAATATTAAGGATTCCAGTAGCTTTAAAATACTAACTTTTCTATTGAATGGTTTAGAGAAGGATGATGAATTAACTATTTCAGCAAGGAAAACTTGGAGTTTTTTAATGCAGGGAAACCCGCCTGGAAAAATTGCTGATTTAAGAAACTTAAAATTAAGTACAATAGAAGATCATCTCGTTGAATTTGCTCTGCATCTCCCAAATTTCTCTATCGATCCTTATGTAGAAAAGGAGTTACAAACAAAGATTCTTGAAATTTCACGATGCATAGGAACGAGACAATTAAAGCGGATAAAGGATGAATTGAAGGCTGTGACTTATCTTCAAATAAGGTTAGTACTGGCGAAGTATGGTGATGAAAAATGGAATTAGAAATACTTTTAAAAAAACACTTTGGTTATTCTTCCTTTAAAAAAGGACAAAAAGACGTTATAACCTCCATACTTTCTGGTCAGCATACATTAGCTATGCTCCCGACAGGAACAGGAAAATCCTTGTGTTACCAATTACCTAGCTATATTTTTAGTGGGCAGACCTTGGTTATTTCGCCCTTATTATCTTTAATGCAGGATCAGGTAGAGCAAATGAAGCGATTAGGAGAGAAAAGAGTAGTTGCGTTGAACTCTTTTCTTACTTTGACAGAGAGAAATAAGGCACTTCGTCATTTAAGAGATTATAAGTTCATTTTTATTTCCCCCGAAATGTTAAGTGTTCCTTTTGTTATAAGGATTCTGCAGGGGCTTACCATTTCCTTATTCGTTGTAGATGAAGCTCATTGTATTTCACAATGGGGATTTGATTTCCGGCCTGACTACTCAAAGTTGGGTGATATCCGCAAGAAATTAGGCTGTCCTTTAACCCTTGCACTTACAGCAACTGCAACCAAAAAGGTGCGCGAAGATATTGTAAATTCCCTCGGGCTTGAAAATGATGAAATCATTAAAGTAGAATCAACCATTGACCGGCCTAATATAGCCTTCCATTTTGAAAAATTAACTGATTATCAAGATAAGCAACATCGAATCATCGAGCTTGTATCACAACTCCAAAAACCCGGAATTATATATTTTTCTAGTAAAAAGGCTGCTGATCAAATGGCTGCTCTCTTAATGGAAAAAGGGATTTGCCAAGCAATGGCCTATCACGGGGGATTGGATGCAACAACGCGAGTATTGATTCAACAGCAGTTTATTCATAATCAACTGGATGTTGTATGTGCTACAAGTGCCTTTGGGATGGGAATCAATAAGGAAAATGTTCGTTTTATTATTCATTATCATATGCCGATGCAGATTGAGTCGTATCTTCAGGAGATTGGAAGGGCAGGGCGGGA
>NZ_JBALNF010000045.1:0-38292 GCF_036962465.1 Neobacillus vireti | reverse complement strand
GGAGGAAGCAAGAGAACCGTCCCCAAGCTTCCCAAAAAAAGTAATGAGTATTTAGGAATAATTTTTTATAATAGAGATATTGAATCGGATATAATATGTATTAACTCGTCGAATTCGTGAAAAGTGCCGAATTTGGTTAAAGGGGAATTAACGAATGACAGGAAATAATGGACAAGTCAGAACGAGAGAAGAATATAAAAAGGCGAAACAAGAGGCAGTGCAAAAAACGAAAGCGGAAAAACTCCAAAAGACAGAAGCTGCACCAGCGCCTAAGACCGATAAACGAGTGCGGACGCGTTTGATTCCCATCTGGCTTCGTCTCGTTCTTTTACTGGCCAGTATCATCATCTGTGTGATGGCGGGAGCAACGGTTGGATACGGGGTGCTAGGCGGCGGAAATGTGGGAGATGTATTTAAAGAATCAACATGGACGCATATTATAGACTTAGTCGATAAGGAATAACAGGGAAGGGAGTAATTGCCCTTCCTATTTCTATATAGTAGAATGGAATCAGTTACTAGGAGGAGGTACTAAGTATGTTGGATATTGAACAAATTAAAGAGATTATTCCGCACCGCTATCCATTTTTGCTTGTTGACCGTATTTTAGAAGTAGAAGAGGGAAAAAGAGCGGTTGGCATAAAAAATGTTTCAGCCAATGAAGAGTTCTTCAACGGCCACTTTCCTGATTACCCTGTCATGCCTGGCGTCCTCATTGTCGAAGCACTTGCACAGGTCGGGGCTGTCGCCATGTTGAAAAAAGAGGAAAACCGCGGGCGCTTAGCATTTTTTGCCGGCATAGATAATTGCCGTTTTAAAAAGCAAGTAAAGCCTGGCGACCAGCTTCGTCTAGAAGTGGAAATGACGCGTCTGCGTGGACCAATTGGCAGGGGAAAAGCGGTTGCGACTGTTGACGGCGAAATTGCCTGTGAGGCAGAAATCACGTTTGCGCTTGGAGAGAAAAAGGAATAGTTTGTAAGATCGGCTGAGGAAATCTCAGTCGTTTTTTTTGGATAAAAATAACCGGCTTGAGGGTACCCTAAGAAGGCAAAACAATTGCGAAAGGGGACCTTACTTTGACGAAAAAGCTTTTTCAATTACTGATAGGATCTATTCTTTGCGGGGTACTTCTTGTCGGCTGTAACAACAATGATGATAATCGAAACGCACCAATCACCGATAACAATATTCAAAATCCTGCAAAAAATAGAATCCAAAACCCTGCAGATAATGATTTAAGGGATGACAACAATGACGGTCTTGGTGACAACAATAATATTGATGACGATGATGTAAACGATAATGATCGGTATAGAAGAACGAATGACATAAACACAGATACCGATAAGGACCCAGTTAAAGACATCAACACCAGACAAGAGGAAATGATTGAGGATGACCTTGATCGAAACGATCGCGACCATATTGATAAATAAGAAAAAGGGACAGGCTGGCCTGTCCCTTTTCTCATGGATTAAGAAAGTATAAAATATTGACTTTAAAAATATCCAGCTCCAGCGCCTAGCGGCTAGTGTCCTTCGCGTTCCGCCCTACGATAAGTCAACATCGAATCGCTGTCGCTCTTCGTGTTGTCTAGCCCCAGCGCCTAGGGGCTCGGGGTCATAAGCCAATCCGTCAAGAAGGCTAAAAAGTAGCCTTCTCGCCGGCTCGTCTTTTGCCTGTCGCCCCTGATCAAGGCGTTTCCGCTTTTCGACTTTCCTTTATCTCAGTTGGAGCACTTCACAGGAAGGCTTCGGCAGCATAAGCATCGCACGAAGGAAAAGCGATAGCTTTTCCGAGGAGGCCATACGCTGCTGACCAGGGAGCTTGTGCTTTTCTCATGAAAAACCGTTTGCAAATAGCGCAACAGCTAAAACACCGACGATAATTATCACTATATAGACAAGAATAGCGAGAATCGTGATAATCCAGCCTGCCACCTTACGGCCAGTTTTAATAAAATAAATCCCCAACGCAATCGGTCCGAAGATAAATCCTAAAATGGCCCACAACCAGCGGCTTTTGTTATGCTTTGGTGCATCAATAAATAAAAAAATGGCAAATGCTAAACTTATAATAAACCCTATTGCACTTTCCAAAAAACATCCCCCTTTCAGCTTCTAATTTTAGTATCACTTAGATAGAACCCAAAAGGCAACAAAAATTTACAAAAAAAGGTTGTTTTCAAAGAGTGGGTGTATTTTACGGAAAAAACCAGCCTAAGCTGGTTTTAATGATGCTTCACTTTAATTTTGGGTTTACTTTGCATTTTTTCCTTAAATTCTTTTAATAGTTCAGGTCCTTTAAATCCCTTTTCAATCAGGCTGTCGAGCAAAAGCTCAGAATAATCACTTTTATTTCGGCGCAATTGGCCTTGGAAAAGGACACTTATATGTTCTTCGAATCGAATTAGCGAGCAGATCTTAGTTTGAAAATAGGCAGGGGCGTTCTCCTTCTTGGTGATAACCGCTTCCAAAATAATGTCACGGTCCTCTTCGGAGATTTTCTTAAAATAATCATAGAGGGACAGGTTCGTATAAGCCTCAAGCAGCCACGTGGAGTGTTCATCTTCTTTGTTCAAAATCAAGCCATCCACTAATGGAATTTCCACAGAGTTTCCATCATCAACTACATCCAATGAGTACAACTTAAAAGATTTCATCGCTACCTCCTATTTATTTTTTCCTAATTATAGCATATGTCGGGCAAAAGCGAATGTCGAAAACTTTTTGTCGAAACTTGGTTAATCTGTTTTATCGGGGAAAAAGGGGAGTGTCGATGACATAAATAGGGGAGATAAATAAAAATTGCAACAAAAACAACCAAGATAATCATTTTATCTCCATTTTACAACAGTGTAACACTAACGCTATGATAAAGCCATTAAATGGTAAAGGAGATGAAAGCATGATTAATCAAGTCACACTAGTCGGCCGGTTAACCCGGGACCCAGAGTTGAAAAAGACAACGGAAGGAACGGCTGTGACGCATATTAGCCTGGCAGTAAGCCGGCCGTTCCGTAATCATAATGGCGAGATTGAGACAGATTTTGTACCGTGTACACTTTGGCGGAAGGCGGCAGAAAACACCTGCCAATATTGTCGAAAAGGAACGGTGGTGGGTATTACTGGCAGACTCCAATCGCGCAATTACGACAACAAAGAGGGGAAAAGGGTGTATGTCACCGAGGTAGTTGCAGAAACGATTCGTTTCCTAAGTGCCAAGCCGCACGATGTTGTACCAGTGCAAAGAAAGGAGGAAACCGCCGTTGGGATATCATGAAGAGGACCAGGGCAGTTTAGAGCAGCTGCTTGAAAGTTTAATTAAAATGGTTGGAAAAGCGAATAAGAATGTCGACAGCCTGCAAGTCCGGGTGCGTCAGCTGGAATCGCTGATCCGGGAAAAGCAGATTGTCGTCAAGGAAAGCGACCCCTTAGAAATCTACCCACGTCATCATCATTCTTTTGAAAAATTCCCATTTCATCTTTGAAATATTGTAATATTCAAGTTTTTATCCCCGTGCGGCTTGGGTCAGAACGGGTGTTTTTAGATAATTGCCCAGCTCATGCCCCACACGACTGGTGTCCATTGGCTAATCAGGAGCTTTCCGCTATTGTTATTTCCATCCGTAAAAAGAATCAATCATTTCCCCGAACGCTTCCTCTTTTTTGCGGCATCATGGCAGATGCCGTTTTTTTATGGGAAAACGACTTTTCAGAATAATAAATGTATAGATAACAGCGTGGAGGGTAAACTAATAGAAAAACCCCCCTGTTTTTTTAAAAAAGAAGCCGCTGAACTCGTGTCAGCGGCTTCTTTGGTCGATAGGAAAGTATAAAAATTGACTTAGAAAATTGTCCAGCGCAAGCGCCCTAGCGGCTAGTGTCCTTCGCGCTCCGCCCTACGATAAGTCAACACGAAAAAGCTGCCGCTCTTCGTGTTGTCTAGCTCCAGCGCCTAGGGGCTCGGGGTCATAAGCCAATCCGTCAAGAAGGCTAAAGAGCAGCCTTCTCGCCGGCTCGTCTTATGCCTGTCGCCCCTGATCAAGGCGCCTCCGCTTTTCGACTTTCCTTTATCTCAGTTGGAGCACTCCACAAGGAAGGCTTCGGCAGCATAAGCATCGCACGAAGGAAAAGCGATAGCTTTTCCGAGGAGGCCATACGCCGCTGACCAGGGCGCTTGCGCTTTTCTTAATTACATTTTGTCTTTATGCCTCTTATTAACCTTTATGAATGTTGTAATCGTGTCGGAATAGAAACTTCTGCGTTTAGGGGGCATAAGGTGCAGCTCAATCAATGCCTTTTTTAATTCGGGCTCATCCTGCAACAGCTGAAAAATCAGGCCAACATCCGGATCTTCAAGTTTTTCCTTTAAGACAAAACCTGGAGCCTCGACATTTGGGAGGAGCTGGTTAAGTTCATCCACAAGATACTCCTTGTCCACCTTATAAATCTCAGCAAACCGTATGACTGTCTGGTAATTGGGAATCGCTTTTCCGGTTTCGTAACGACTGATTGTGGACCGGTGCATCTTCATCATGTCCGCGAGTGTTTCTTGCGACCAGTTTTGCTTATCACGCAGTTCTCTTAATTTTTCTGATAAAGCCATCTCTTTCACCGCCGTAAGAACAATTCATGTTTTTAACTTAACGGTTTAAAAGATGGAAAAGCCGGAATGTGAATGTTGTGCACGTTTGTTGTTGTGAAAATCATGCACAAACGAAGAAATTTTGTGCTTTTTGGAGGCTTATTAACAGGAATTGCTGTTATTATTGTCGAATAATAAAAAAAGATGTAAATTATTGTCATTCTTGGAGGTTTTGTGTTTGGATAATATTACAATATTGATGTTTATTGGAGAAATGATCAACAGTCAAGAGATACGAATTACGAGAAAACCATGCCTTTACGATGCTTACTTATTTACAGACGAGTCATTCTCAGCTTTCCCATCATCATTGAGCGAATCCTATCAGACAATCCCCCTAGTGGAACAGGCAAACCTTTCGATTCATATTCAAAATTACCAAATCGTACTCTCCTATCAACAAAATTCCTTGCAAATAACCAAAAGCGGCGAAATTCTCTCGGAAGAAGAAGTTTTAGAGGTGTTTACTTACTTTATTGTCAGAGTAGCAGAAAAAGTTACCTATTTAGGCACCACCCCATATCGCAAAAAACGGTCACAAAGAAAGAAAAAAGAACGAATCCTCGCCGTAGAAAAGAAATTAGAAATAAGCCGCAGGTAAATAGTTGCGGTGCCAGTTGCGGTGCCAGTTGCGGTGCCTGTCACCATAAATGGCATTATCACTATATTAATCTATAATAGTAGAATAATTAGCCAGGTTGTCCAAAAACTGACACTGTTATGCCACAGAAAAGACACTTTTTCATTAAATAAGACAAAATGTGATACACTTTTATTGTGTTTGTAACACAGTTGTTACATTAGTCTGATATAAATATAGTTAATAAGGAGGGAGAAGGGTATGCAAACGACAAGAAAGCGTATAATTCTCGTGTTACTTACAACTATGTTATGTGTATCGGGATCAATGGTTACATATGCACAAACAAACACTGAGGCACTACATAATGCACAAGCTCAGCTCGAGCAGAAGCAGCAAGTAGTAGAACAAAAAGTACAAGAACAACAAGCGGTTAATAAAGATATAACAGATATTCAAAATGAATTAAAATCCATTTCCGACGAGATTGCCAAAAACAGAGATGAAATGGCAGCTACACAGGAAAAAATCGACGCAACGAACAAGTTAATTGAAGAGAAAAAAGAAGAAATCGTTGCGATTGAGGATAAAATGCTGGCCCGGCAAGAAGTAATGAAAAAGCGGGCAGTAGCGATGCAGCAAAACAGCAATGTCAATTTAATTATTAACCTATTCTTTGAATCTGATAGTATTACAGAGTTCATCCAGCGTGCGAGTGCTGCTTCTGAACTAATTGATGCAGACAAAGATATTTTGACAGCGCAACAAGAGGATCTGAAACAGATTGAAAAAGATAAAGCAGAAATTGATCAGCAAGAGAAAGTGTTAGAAGAAGACCAGAAAGCGCTTGCAGACCAGCAGGCTGCGCTTGATCAAAATATGCAAAAGAGACAACAAACTTTAACCGCGATGCAACAGAAATATGCACAAGTTTCTCAACAAGTGGCCATGGCTCAGCAAGAGAAAGCTGGGATTGAGTCACAAATGAAGAACCTTCAAGCCGCCATCCAAAGGGAGCAGGCAGAAGCGAAAGCTCGCGCGGCCGCAGCGGCAGCTGCAGCAAAAGCGAGTGCAGCTACAGCTAGACCGGTGGCTGTACCAGTAAGCAATAGTGGATCGTCACAAGATGTTGCAGAAGGTAAAGAAATGTATGTTACCGCTACTGCGTATACGGCCGATTGTCCTGGCTGTTCCGGAGTTACCACTACAGGTCAAAATGTTCGTGCAAATCCAAATATGAAAGTAATTGCCGTAGATCCTAGAATTATCCCGCTTGGAAGCAGAGTTTGGGTAGAGGGCTATGGAGTAGCAATTGCTGGTGACACAGGCGGTGCCATTAAGGGCCACAGAATCGATGTATTAATGCCAAATAAAGCAGCAGCCCTTTCATTTGGAAGAAGAACCGTAAAACTTATCATCTTAAATTAGACGCCATTTAAGCAAAAGTACTAGAATTACTCAAGCTAATGAATAGTAAAAAACCGAGAGACCTAACAAATCAAAAGTTAGGTCTCTTTTTTGGTCCTTTTTATGGTGCCTGTCACCATTTGTGGTATTAACACCATAGTAATGGTGATTCTATGCGGTTGTAACTGGCTAAAAATCGGTTAATCTTGCTCGCTGTTTCTTTCCTTAGGCAGCGTGGTACGATTTCCTTTATTGATACTTCTAGAGATGATCGTGCCGTTATCCCCAATATTAATGGCACTGCCGATAATCGTCGAATTAGCGGTATGACTATTTTGATAAGTCGGTCCATAATTTATGTTGGCATTATTAGAAAGGCTGTCCACGATAAAATTTGTGATATTGATGAAAAATCCCATTTGTTCATCACCGTCCTAATTTCATCCTATTTTGTACAATCAGTAATGATTGTCCAAAAACCTACTATTCTCGAAAGAATCTCTAAAAAGAGGCTCTAATCGAAAACAAAGTTTAACGTTTTCTCTTATAGCTTAGAATTTCAACCTTAACGTCTGCTTATATCAGCATTTTAAGCTTCCTCTATACACAGTAGCCGGAAATTCTCCTCTTAAGAATTCTCATACATACTTGCACGTAAAAAAAGTCCTTGCATTAGATACACGAATGAGGTTACTATGATGGTAGTAACCAAATGAACAAGTCACTGAAAGGCAGGTTGGATCTGTTGAATTTTAGAGTATATATTTTAGCCATTGTGTCATTTGTAGTCGGGATGGCGGAATTAATTGTTGGCGGTATTTTAGATATTGTTTCAAGCGGGCTAGGCGTTTCCGTTAGTAAAGCAGGTGAACTAATCACCATCTATTCACTTGTTTTTGCCATTTCCTCTCCTGTCCTGTTAACGTTAACCGCTAAGGTGGAAAGGAAACGATTAGCGCTTATCACATTAAGCTTGTTTTTGGCGGGGAATCTTGTGGCCTTTTTAAGTCCCAACTTTCTTGTCCTTTTCCTATCAAGGATAATCTCCGCTGCAAGTGGATCATTATTAGTAGTCCTTTGTGTAACGATTGGTTCTAGTATGGTAAAAGAGGAATTCCGTGCCCGGGCGATTGGGGTTATTTTTATGGGGATCAGCGGTTCCTTAGTGCTTGGGGTACCGTTGGGCCTCATCATAGGGAATCACTTTGGCTGGCGGTCACCATTCCTGTTCATTGGAATCCTTACGCTGATTTCGATGATGGGGGTTTATTTCTTTCTCGGAAAGATCGAACCTAAACCGGTGATCTCACTTGGCAAGCAATTAAACACTTTAAAAAATTCAAAGATTTTGTTTGCCCAATTAACATCAGTCTTGTTTTTAACAGGTCATTTAACACTTTATGCTTATCTGACGCCATTTCTAAAATCAACCTTACATCTAGATACAACATGGGTAAGTTTTTTCTACTTTATCTTTGGTATTTCTGCTGTCTTTGGCGGAGGCCTGGGCGGCTTTATGGCTGATAAATGGGGTTCAAAGAAAAGCATTTTGACGATTGTAGTGACCTTTTGCCTTGTGATGTTTGTCCTGCCAAAAGTAATTTTTTCTATCATTCTGTTTGTTATCGTAATGATGGTGTGGAGTATGTTAAGCTGGGCGATCACACCAGCGCAGCAAAACTATTTAATTGAGACCTCACCGGAGACATCTGATATTCAACAAAGTTTAAATAATTCGGCTTTACATGTGGGAATTGCTTTAGGATCCGTGATTGGCGGAATGGTGATCAATCAGTATTCCGTTCTATATAATGCCTCTATTGGCGGGATTTTTGTCTTCATCGCTTTACTATGTTCCATTTTTTCAATTACACGGGGAAATGTGAGAAATAGAGAGGCAAAACAAATTTAAAGGAGGTGAACATGATTACAAGGTCTTACGATCTCTGTAATCATGAGCAAATGAGTGTTCATATTAATGCAAAACAAGGTGAAATTGCCGAAAATATCCTATTACCTGGAGATCCATTAAGGGCGAAGTATATCGCTGAGACTTTTTTAGAGGATGTCCATTGCTACAATGAGGTTAGGGGGATGCTTGGATTTACAGGGACTTATAAAGGGAAAAGAGTTTCCGTTCAGGGAACAGGGATGGGGATTCCTTCTATTTCGATTTATGTAAATGAATTAATCCGCGATTATGGTGTGAAAAACTTAATTCGGGTTGGTTCCTGTGGTGCCATCCAAAAGGATATTCATGTACGTGATGTCATTCTTGCCATGACTTCATCAACTGATTCAAATAGTAACCGCCTGAATTTTCCAGGGATTGATTATGCACCATGTGCTGATTTTAACTTGTTACACAGAGCTTTTAAGCATGGTATTCAAATGGGAATGGATATTAAGGCAGGCAATGTGTTATCTGCTGACTTATTTTACCGTGACAGTATGGAGATCGTGAAGAAGTTAGGAGACTATGGAGTCTTAGCTGTCGAGATGGAAACAACAGCTTTGTACACCTTAGCGGCCAAGTATGGAGCTTCGGCACTTTCCATTCTCACTGTCAGCGATCATATTTTTACTGGGGAAGATACCACAGCTGAAGAGCGGCAAACCACCTTTAATGATATGGTCGTTATTGCTCTTGATACGCTCACAAAATAAAAGGCAGGGGAATCGTCCCCTGCTTTTCTTAATATCGAAGCCGTAGCAGAAGAGGTTTAAATTCCTCATCATTCATTAACTGGTCTTCATATTTCTTTGTGACTTTTGTTAACACGACATCATGGTAGAAAAACTCGACAAAAAACTTCACAAATGGTTTGGATTTTGTAAGCATGGCTTGCCATGAATTGTCCTCCACACCAGCAAACAAAATCGTCTCTTCATCAATAATAATAAGGCGGTTTTTCTCTAATCTGCGGTGTTCTTCATTAGGCGACAGGATATGCAGGGAGGATAAGGCTGATGCTTGGACATCCCCGACAACAAGTGCCTCTACCTTTACGCCTGATTGCTCTTTTTCGATTAAAATAGGCAAAAACGCTTGGAAGTCTTCCTTCCAAACTGAAATTTGAATCGAATGCTTCGCTTCTTGGAGAAGCTGTTTACATTGGAGTTGAATAGAAGAATCAACCTTTAAACTCCAGACCCGGTCATCCGAGCGGTTGTTTTGATGGGTATTGTTTTTCAATTGGTTTATATTTTCTTCAAATTCCTTGGTTAATTTTTCAATAACTAGATTTAAAGGCAGAGCGGTATAGAGTTTCTTCTTTTCAGAAACAGAGTCTAATACGAGACCTTTTTCAACCATCCGCGTCAGTACTTCATAAATCTTTGCCTTGGGAACGCCGGAATATTTAACAATGAGTGTGGCATCCAGCGGCTCACTAGACGACGCAAGGACTTCATATACCTGGCTTTCATATTGAGAAAATCCAAACTTTCTAAGCATCATTCTGACCTCTTTTAAAAAAATTGGAAACACTAAATTAATCATATGGGATAAAACAAGTGTTGTAAAATATTTCTTATGACGAATTTGTCATATCCGCAGAGAAGGCTTCCCGGCCCGCCCGCGGAAAGCGAAGCCGCACTGGAGCGGAAATCAACCTTCAAAATTAACAAAGCCATAAAAAAAGAAGACCTCTAAAATTCACATTTTAGAGGTCTTCTTTGTATTAACTAACTGCATGAAGCAGAAAGTTGGTAAAGAACAACAGTGAAATGATCACGCTTGAAACAGAAATCTGTTTGCTTTTATTTGAAAAAACTTTTACAAGCGGATAAGCGATAAATCCGAAAGCAATTCCATCTACGATACTATAGGTTAATGGAATCATGATGATCACCAGAAAAGCCGGAAATGCTTCAGTAAAATCAGAGAAATCGATATTTACTACATTTTTCATCATCAATCCCCCGATAATAATCAGAATAGGAGTGATGGCGGTATCTGGTACTAGTTTGATAAACGGCATGAAAAAAAGAGATACCAAAAGGAGTGAACCTGTTACCACAGAAGTTAAACCGGTTCGGCCGCCCGTCGTAATACCCGCCGCTGTTTCAACTGTCGAAACAGCAGGACTTGTGCCTAATAATCCGCAAACAATGGTTGAAATAGAGATCGCCTTTAATGACTTTTCGTTCTTTTCAGGTGCCTGAAGCATCCCATTCACTTGAGAATGGACCAACCCAATATTTTCAAAGACGAGCACTAGCACCAATGAGAAGACTGCCGACCAAAAAGGAAGGAACGACCACTTTCCAAAATGACTGCTTAGGAATACATCCTTATAGCTGTCAAAGGAAATAAAGCTAGTGTCCATCCCGTTCATTGGGACAAGCCCAAAGAAATAGGAAACAATCGTACCAAGGATAATGGTGATTAAAAAATTGCCTGGAATTTTCTTTAGGAACAGAAATAGAGCAATGATCAGATTGATAATCGAAGCCAGCACAACAGGCGAAGATAATTCACCAAGGGACACAAAATTGGTCGGACTTCCAGCAACAATTCCGCTCTTTTGCAGACCAATAAAGGCAATAAACAGGCCGATTCCAACTGAAATGGATTCTTTTAATGAGTCTGGAATAGCACTTGTTACGATGTTGCGTAAGTTGGTAAAGGCAACAATCACAAAAAGAATTCCAGACAGAACCACAGCCCCTAAAGCCTCCCGATAATCCAGCCCTAACGAGCCAACAATCGTGAACGTAAACAAGGCATTAATCCCCATTCCCGGAACGATAATCAACGGTACATTCCCAATAAAGGCAACCAATAAACAGCCAATAAACGAAGAAAGTACGGTGGCAATGATTCCAGCTTCCAAAGGAATTCCGGCATCTTCCAAAATCTTTGCGTTGACGGCCAGGATATAGACAATGGAAAAAAACGACGTTAACCCTGCGATAACCTCCTTTCGTATAGTTGTTTCATGCTGCTTAAGCTTAAATACTCCCTTCATAATATTAATCACACTTTCGCGATTTCCCTCTCCCACCCGCATTAAGTTCATTTATTTATATATTTAACTTATGCCGAGGGATATTATAACACAGATTGAGCTAGGAGAGAGGACCAAACACATAAATTATCCAGCGAGGTGAGAAATGGTGCCTGTCACCATTTCTCACCTCGCTGGATTGGTTTGTACTAAAAAAGGGGCTATTTACCAACGTTTATCATTTTCATGCATAGGTTGATAAGACCTGCTGTTACAGCAGGTCTTATCTCGGCTCAGCCCTGATTAAAACATGGCATCCCAGGTTTTTGGGCCGACAATTCCATCTGCTCCTAAACCATGACTTCTTTGGAATGCTTTCACAGCTGCTTCTGTTTTGGGACCAAAAATACCATCTGCTGCAACACCAACTCTTGCTTGGATCAGTTTAATATTATTGGTATCTGTGGAGCCCTTTTTGATCATGTGTCCAGGATAAGGACGATTTGGCGTGCTGGCCGCTGCTTCTAGTTTTGCTTTTGTTTTCGGCCCAACGATTCCGTCGACAGCAAGCCCGTGCTTTGCCTGAAAAGACCGGACGGCCGCTTCGGTTTCGTTGCCAAAATCACCATCTGCTCCATATTTCGGGAGCCTTTCCCCAGCTTTAAGGAGATACTGCTGTAGTTTTTTTACATCAGGCCCATTATCGCCTAATTGCAACAAATGGGGACTTGATGTGGAGGAGGATGGTTGTTCTGTATGTGCGGCGGCAACCAGGGTAGGGTGCAGGGGATTATAATTGATGGCTTGACGAACAAACTCATCTCGGTTGATGGAGGTTCCAGGGCAAGTTTTACTTGCATGCTCGCGGTGGAACATGATTTGCGCCCCGCAGGCCGTCACAAGATAATGCTGCAGCTTTAACATCGAATTCAGCTGTGCACCTTCTAACACATCATGACCAATGTCAAAGTTCCCTAACATCTCGGTCATGAAGGCACCTTCGTTGTAGCCGGCGATTCCTGCGGGTGTTTCATTAAAAGGCCTTCCGGTGACAAATAAACCATCTGGCATAAGGGTGACATGTTGTCCGATATCATCCCAACCACGCGTATTTACATGGTAATTCCTCATCGCTTCTTGTAATTGGAGATGGTTTTTGCCGTTAAAATCACTATGACTGGGTTCCCAAGTATGGTGCACTTGCGTATATTTGTACTTCCTGCCTTTTAGCCTTTGAATTACCTGGTCAACCGTGAGAATCTCAAATGCCATTCATTTTCCACTCCTTTGCTCAACATATGTTACAGTATGCAAAATTGGGTGGGCGGTGCATGACTATTTTGCTTTCACACCAAGAACCATTAGATAAATGGGCAAAAAAAGATCCAGCTGACGGTCAGCTGGACTGAAAATATATGTTTAAAAAGGGGGTCATTTATGAAAAAGAGGTAAAATCAATTTCATAGGTTTATCTTACACTCGAGAGATGAACAAACTATGAACAAACCATTAAGGTTATATAAAAGTTTTTAAAGGAGATAAGGCTGAAAATCTTCATATGTAAATCATTTTTCACTAAAATTAATGAGCATTCCTTACCTTTCCTCCTGAAAAAAACAATATTGATTCTTCCCATTGCATTTTGCCACATACATGGCCTTATCCGCCTGCATTAGTAAAGTCTCCGCATTCTCGCTATCTTTCGGATAAAGAGACACGCCAATACTGGCAGTGACAAACGTATGAAGCTGCTGGTTCTTTACCTGACTTCTAACCTGGTTAATCACTTCATTAATGAGATCAGCAAGGTGTTCTGGGGAGTGGAGGATAATAATGAATTCATCTCCCGCAAATCTAGCCACATCACCCTTTGACCCAACCGTGAATTTAATTTTTTCAGCCACTTCTTTTAAGAAGCGATCACCAACTAAATGTCCATAAGTATCATTGACATTCTTGAAACCATCCAGGTCCATAAACAAGATAGCAAGTTCCTGATATTCATGGGAGTTTAACTTGTTCCGAAAAACATCCATATACCATCGGCGGTTATATAACCTTGTTAAAGAATCAATATAAGCTAGGTCGTTAAGTAAATTTTCGTAGCGATTTGGATAGGTTACTTCTTTTCCAATCGTTAGGATAGCGGGCTTACCTTCATAGATAATTGCTATCCCGGTGGCTTCTACTTTTACCATTCCACCATCCACTCTTAATAACCGTTCTTCAATATATCGGCTCTCAGGGTTGATTTTCCCGATTCCGGCTTCATAAGGAGTTTGCAGTGCCTCCATAATAGCAGACAGCACCTTTTTTTGGTCCTCTGGATGAACAAACTCCAGGATGGGCTTCCCGATTAATTCTCCGCTAGAAGTAGCTCCTAAAATTTTTTGAGCAGCAATATTGGTATAAACGATGATTCCTTCAATGTGGATGATGATGGCTTCAGGGAAAAACTCAATCAATTGCTTATAGCCATCATTCCCATGAGCAGAAAGTAAGTCAAAATGGTTAGCCATGAAAATCTCCTGTAGGTATAATTCTTTCTTGTCTATTGTATGGATGCATTTAAGTTTTGTAAAATGATTTTTTCCTAAGTGGAAGGGGAAAAATGGGCAGTTAAAAAGGAGTCTATTAAGGTGTTTCCTGATGATATGTTTTGCAGGGAGTCTCAGCTGGGAGGCTTTGAAGGGAGAGAATTTGACCAATCCAATTTATCCTAATTCTAAGCCGGAAATAACAGCTGGGTGCCTATACTTATGCTCAAAAAAGGTGCCCAAAAAGTCTGGACACCTTCATAATGCTACCCTAATATTCGTAAAGATTCTTGGACAAAGGCCGGGATATCATCCGGCTGCCTGCTCGTGACCAGCTGATTCTGGCACACGACCACTTCTTTGTCATGCAAATTACCGCCGGCATTTTTTAAATCGACATGAATTGACTTGTACCCCGTTACATCACGCCCCTCAAGCGTTTCTGCTGTAATTAGCAGCTGAGGCCCGTGGCAGATGGCGAATACCGGCTTTTTAGCATCCATAAAGGCTTTCGTAAATTGGACAAACCGCTCGTCGGCACGAAGAATATCCGGCGAAAATCCACCCGGAATGAACAGGGCATCGAATTCCTCAGGAGAGACCTCATCAATACTTTGGTCGATGACCACTTCACTCTCACCTTGTTTACCTTTCACCGTTTTGCCTTTTTCCATTTCGATGGCGGTAACCTCATGCCCTTTTTCCTTAAAGGCCTGTACCGGTTCACTATACTCGGAATTCTCGAAATGATCTGTTACTAACACAGCAATTTTTTTGCTCATAGCAATCAACTCCTCTTCTAAGACTCCATAGTAAAGTACCCTTTACGCAAGTGGATAAAACCTGTTCAGCTGCCGAGTGTGGGATGGATATTAACAAAAAATTAATTATATTAACAAACGCATCCTCAACCACCAAAATAAGGGCCATCCATCGACTGGACGGCCCCTTCCTGCTCTACATAAAAAATTTAATCCCAATTAAAATCGCTTCCACCACGACCACGCCCAATAGCAGGTTCATTTTAAGTGAGCTTCTTTTCTCCAGTTTTACGAGGTCTTGTTTGCTCGTCATCTGGCTGGAGAGGGTGTGAAGGGCTTCGTGATTCTTTTTGCCCAACGACTCCATTTGTTCTCGCAAATGCTCTATTTCTAACTTATGAGCCTCGAGCTGCTCGAACTGTTTTTGGGAGAAACACTCGAGTTGATAGATCACTTTGTTGATCAGCGCTTCTTCGCGCACCGCCAGGATACTATTGATGGACTCGGAATGTTTGTGGAACATTTCCTTGTACGATTGTTGCAGCTGCTGCAATCGGTTATCCATGGCCAACAGTGCGGTGACATGGGTCGCTATTTTTTCTTGTGTTTTCGCTAAGTCATCTTTGGTGAGCGTGAAGAACGACTCGTTTTGCTCCAAAAATTTTCGGTTATTTTCGGCTGAAACCGTTAGTTCGCGGGTGAATTCAGCAATTTCGTTAGAAACGGTATCCACTGTAGTTACGGCCTTTTCCAACAGCTCCTTGTTTCTGCTTTCCAATGAGCTTATTTTTTCTTTAAAATCGCCGTAGAAGATGTCTTCGTTGAGCTTCTTTAGTTCATTCACTGCCTTTTCATATTCATTTTTTGTAGGGAGATTCGTTTGTAACATTTATTCATCGCCTCCACTCATTAAAGGTTCAATAATCTTTCCACCGTCTTGCCGCAAAAGCTGCAAATACTGTGCAGCAAGAAAGCGGCCTTCTGCGTTTCCATAGAGGAAATCCTGCTGCAGTTCTTCCTTAAATTCAAGCCAATACTTGATCAAATAGCCCTGCAATTGGGAGACTTGCTCGTGGAATTGATTCAACTTTTGGCTGGCCTTCTGATAACGGGCTTTAAGCTCCACTTCTTCCTTTTGGTAGGTAACCAACTGATTTTCTAGCGTGTTCATTTTCTGTCTGTAAGCAAGCTTTGATGCCTCTGCCTCTTTGCCTGCCAGCTCTTTTTGCACGGTTACCTCATGTAAAATCGACGTTAATAAACTATTATAGTTTTGATACATTTCGGTAACCCAGTCATGTGCTAGGGAGCGCATGTGGGACAGGGCCTTTTCGTAGGTGCTCTTAAACCAGAAGGCGTTGATTTTTTGCTCAATTGCTGGAATAGGAGGTATGAAGGGAAGCTCTAAAGGAGTAGCCAGGTCTATTTTAAAAAAATGAGCTTCCTGTTTGAGGATAAGGATGGAAGTCCCTAAGTCTCTTTCTACCGCTATCTGCAATCTAGACACATCTTCATTGATGATGCTCGCTTTTCGATCATGTGGAGTATACTCAATCGTATCCTCCACCAATACCCGGATATGGTCGGATTCCGTATTTTTAAGTTCAATCTGTTGGAGGAATCGGTCATAGTCATCCAGTTCGCTTGTAAAACCGGCCGCTAGCAGGTGGGCTTCTTCTTTTTTATGGTCAATCATCGATGCTTGTTTTGTAATCAACAGCTCGTACGGTTCGATTTGTTTTTGAAAGTTTTTAAGCTTGATTCTCCATTCCTCTTCCTCTTCTTGATAAAATTCCTGAAGGCGGGAGGGTTCATTGGGATTTTCAAGCTCCGTTTGCAAAATATCCAAAAGTTCTTCGATTGAGTCGGAAAGTCCTTCATTTTCATAGGGATCGAAATGGTGGAGGAATTCTTCCTTCGCCTTAAAAGCCCATTCAAAACGTTTTTTATGAAAATCAATAAATGTAGGATTCATTATTTAAGTCCAACTCCTGCATTTTTATCTTTGAAATTTATTCTACCATTTTTAGGGATAGATTTCTCGGAAAATTAGATGAAAGATAGATTAAATGATAGAGGATAGGAGAGGGAGGATGATTCTTATAGGAAAGTGGAGAAGATTTCTCTTCTCCACTGGTAGACAATCATTAATCATCATTGCGCTGGTCTGCTCGGGCCTTACCGCCTTTTTCTCCGATATCCTGATAAAATTCTTTATCGTGGTTTTCAGAGGTGGCCTCGCCGCCCTTGCGCCCGATTTCTTGGTAAAATTCCTTATCATGGTTCTCAGAAGTGGATTCGCCGCCCTTGCGTCCGATTTCCTGATAGAATTCCTTATCATGGTTTTCAGAAGTGGCCTCGCCGCCCTTACGTCCGATTTCCTGATAGAATTCCTTGTCATGGTTCTCAGAGGTGGCTTCGCCGCCTTTGCGTCCGATTTCTTGGTAAAATTCCTTGTCATGAGTTTTAGAAGTGGCTTCGCCGCCTTTACGGCCTGCTTCCTCCACCGTCATTTTATCTCTGTTTTCTTTGTCCTTGTTTGCCATAATAAAATCCCTCCTCATGTAATTTGGAATTGCTATTTGACTTACACTCCGTATGTACCCATGCTTTCTGTTCTCAAACCGCTTTTCTATCATTTTTTATAACCTTAAAAGATTTGATCGTTGTGGATCCATTTTGAAACAGGATGGTGAACGGTAGGAATTTTCATATCAATAAAGAATAAGTAGTATAGGTGATGCTGGATGAGGATCGGGAAATTTGGAAAAGTAAATGGTCTTAGTATCGATACGATTTGACACTATCTGGAGTTAGGTTTAATCGTTCTGGAAAAACGAGGCGGACATTATGATTTTGATTAGCGTTGTCAAAGGGACCTTGAGCTTATTTTAGAATTAAAAAAGATGGGCTTCCGCTTAAATGAAATGAAAATGATCTTTCACTATAAAAATTTTGCCAAACTGACCGATTATGAAGTGGATGCCTACTATCAGTCTATTTTTTTAAAAAATATGAAGAATTAGATCATGAAATCAAAACGCTGGTGGAAGCGAGGGACAGACTGAAACAGAAATTCGATCAATAACCCACGAGTCCCCAAGAACCAAGTTGTCTCTTGGGGGTCGATTTGACCGTGCCAGGTATGCTGAGATGTATGAAATGTGCCGGGCACCTCATGCATACGGTGGATATGGTGGTGGACCATACAGGGACAAGTAATTGTAGCTTCGAGCATAAAGCGTTTTTGCTTGATGAAGCGTTCACCCGACGTTTTATTACCACTAGGTTTGTTTATCCCACATTTCTTCGATTTTTAAATGTCTCGCTTTCTATTCTCGTGGTCATCACAAGCATTTCGGTGATGGTGGATGGCTTCCATAATTCCTATTTAGTCATGTATTACAGTGCCATTATGTTCCTTTTCGGCGCGGCTGTGTCGCTGATTGATATCCCCTCTCCTATATGAATTCCAGATGAATACAGGGGGAGGGTGCTTAGTATTGGAATTAGTATTGGGAAGGTCTTGCGATGGCCATCTCGGGCTTGATTTTAGTCCATCTTCCAGCATATTTTGTTCCTAGTTGCGGAGGTATGTTATTCCTCGTCCTTACTTTAAAAAATACATGGAAGAGGAAGGAGAAAGTAGAACCAGTGAGGGAAGGAATCCAACCTTAACAAACAGCGCGGCACTCGGACTACCACCGTCGTTCGGTAAGTGATCCGGATGGCTATTACTTTGTCATTAATGTCACAGGAAAATTAGCCCACCCAACCTGAGAAAAAATAAGAGGGTACCCCAAGTTTTGGGAATACCCTTTTTTGTCAATTGAAAAATGAGAAGTAATAACCCTACAATATAGAGCTGTACCTTAATTTACTACTCTCTTTTTAATACAGAATTCCGAATGATTTCTTTTGTTTCAATAATCGTCCTTGCAGTCAGTTCTTTATTTTCCTTTATTTTAGAAAAAAGTATGCTGGCGCCAGCTTTCCCTAGTTTTCGGACTGGAATTTCAATACTGGTCAAGGCCGGGGTTAGAAATGATGTCTGGGTGGTATTACTATAGCCAACAATAGAAAGATCGTTCGGTATAATTATGTTAAAATCAGATGCTGCTTTATAAACACTCATCACTTTTAAGTCATCTGTAGCAAAAACGGCCGTTGGACGGTGTTCTGTGGAGAATAGCTGTTTGGCAGCGAGATCCCCTGCTTCGACATTATAACCGCCATTGATGATCCACTCTTTTCGTAGTGGTAATCTATAATCGTTCATACAGGCTTTAAAGCCTTCGATACGGTCGATAGAAACATGGTATTCCAAAGGTGAATGCAAGCAGGCGATATCCTGATGACCTTGCGCGATTAGGTATTTCGTTAAATTATAGCTATCCTTGAAGTTATCTGTATCAACCGAATAAATATTTTGGTAGGTACCCTCTACTTTTCCAATAACCACAATCGGTATATTAAACAAATCTAACTGTTTAAAAAAGTCCTCGTTCACTGGAGAACTGAGCATAATGATACCTTTAATCATTTTCCCTCTTATCTTTGTTATGCACTTTTCGAGCTCGTCGTCGCTATTTTTCGATGTTTGTAAGATGACATCAAAGTTTTCTTCCTCTGCTTTTTCTGCAATGGTTTGAAGAATATCAGCAAAAAAGGGGTTGTTCGCAGTTGTCTTTGCTGACCGGGATACTACCATAACCGCATCAAATCCGGAGGAAAGAGCCCTTGCTAACTTGCTGGGCTGATAATTTAATTGTTCAATCGCTTTCATAACGCGCTCACGAGCTTCATTTGAAATATTTGTTTGGTTGTTGAGGACTCGGGATACAGTAGATTTTGAAACATTTGCAACCCGAGCAATATCATAGATGGTATGGCCCAAAAAACTCCCTCCTCTCCAAATGGAATTGTTTATTTTATTATCATCATAAACGGAGGTCATCCGTTTATATTATCGGCTATCAATTCGCAGGAGTTACGTAAAGTGGGAGCAATACACGATACATTATAGAGATGTAAACGGAATCAATCAACTTATTTTTTAAAAATTAAAATATATAATTGCTGGTTGACAGAAATTATTTTCTATACTATATTAGCCTTGTGGGAGCGGTACCAAACCTTAACTCTCTTTTTTTAAGAAAATTTGGGAGCGGTACCATAATGATAAATCTAGAAACTTATATTTTTTTAACCGTTTGTGGGAGCGGTACCACGAGGAGGGATTACATATTGGCCGTAGTGAAATACTAAAAACAGGCATTTATTTTTACATTCTTATAAAACCGATTACGGACAACCATTCATTCTATATAGTTTTGACGAGGAGGCAGGATTAATGATGAAAAAAGGGCTCTACTTATTTATGATGCTTATAGTCGCTGCGGCTTTAACTGCTTGCGGCGGGGGAAAAAAAGAAGATGGCGGCAGCAAAGTTACGATTGAATTCATGCATTCTTCCGTTGAACAAGAACGTTTAGCAGTTATTGATAAACTGGTGGCAAAGTTTGAAAAAGAAAATCCTGATATCAAAATTAAACAGGTTCCAGTTGAAGAAGATTCCTATAATACGAAGATTGTTACGTTAGCAAGTGCTGGAAAACTTCCTGCCGTTTTGGAAGTGGGACAGGATTACGCCAAGGTAATGGATAAAGATCAATTAATAGACAAAGGATCTGTGAAAACTGTCCTAGGAAAAGCAGGCAAAGAAAATTTCTATGAAGGCGCATTGAAATTAGTAAAAACTGAAGATGGAAAAAACTATACCGGAGTTCCAATCAGTGGTTGGGTTCAAGGAATTTGGTATAACAAAGAGATGCTCGCTGCAAAAGGATTTCAAGAGCCAAAGAATTGGGACGATGTGTTAGCCATTGCTAAAGCATTTACAGATCCAAAGAACAAAAAGTACGGAATTGCTATCCCGACAGTTGAAGGTGGTTTCTCCGAGCAGGCGTTCTCTCAATTCGCGTTATCAAACAATGCCAATATTCTTGATGGCAAAGGAAAGACAGCTGTTAACTCGACAGAAATGAAGGAAGCACTAACTTTCTATCAAGAATTATCTAAATACACCATGCCAGGATCTAATGATGTTACCGAAGTAAAAGATGCATTCATGAACGGGTCCGCACCAATGGCGGTTTACTCTACGTATATTCTTCCGGCTGTATTTGAGGAAGGAAATGCCGCTAATATTGGCTTTGCGATCCCAACTCAAAAAACCAAAGCCGTATTTGGAACCGTTTCAGCCTTAACGATTTCCTCTGGCCTCGAAGATAATCAGAAAAAGGCAGCAGAAAAGTTCGTGGAATTTATAGCACAGCCAGAAAATATGACCGATTGGGTATTAATGTCTCCAGGAGGAGCACAGCCTGTCAGCAAGCAGGTCATCGAGAACGAAAAATATCAATCCAACGAGGTAGTGAAAGCTTTTGGTGAACTATCGAATGAAATAGCAGCATCTTATAACGATATTCAGGTGTTTGGATTAGTAGATGGTAAGAACTTCCTGAAAATGGGTGATATCACCAGCTCTGGTGCGATTCCAAAAATGGTCAATGGGATTACGGTTGGTGGGAAGAGCATTGACAGTGAGTTAAAAACAGCGGGCAAATCCATTCAAGAAATTTTAGACAAAAAGTAATGTTTCTTGGCGGCAGGATATGAAAACGACCATCCCGCCGCCATCTAAGTTAAAACCTTACTTCGGGGAGTTTTAAGAACAGTAAAGATGTTTAAAAGTTAGTGGCTGTGGGAGCCGCCTTCCTGATTTGTAAACGGTTTTATTGTTCCTCATTGCTGCTCTGGTGGTTCAAAAACAAGATGACTTTTTAGGGGGGATACCATGAAGGCGATAAAGAGAGAGAAATCAGATTTAAAATTGGCACTGGTCCTGCTATTTCCAAGTATCTTTTTAGTACTGCTGCTTGTTGCCTATCCGATGATATCTAATATTCAAATCAGCTTTTTAAATCTGCCGATCAATCCGAGGCTGAATGCCACTTTTGTAGGGTTGAAGCATTACACAGACATTTTAACTGACGTGGCGTTTCTTAAATCACTAGGTATAACGCTTTTATATATGATACTTGCCGTAGCCGGAAGTACAGCACTGGGATTAGGTGTGGCTATCTTCTTTAACCGGCCATTCAAATTCCGAAAGCTCGCACGTTCATTGATCATCTTATCCTATGTTACTCCATCTATTTCTTTAGTGTTTGCATGGAAGTACATGTTTAATAACAGCTATGGTGTCATTAATTATTTGGGTGTAGATGTCCTTGGGCTTTTTGACAAGGCGCCGCTTTGGTTCGATAAACCAGTGAGCAGTTTTATCCTTGTTGTGTTATTTGCCATCTGGAGATACTTTCCTTACGCTTTTATTTCTTTCTTGGCGATACTTCAAACCATTGATTCTAGTATTTATGAAGCGGCTGAAATTGATGGGGCATCTGCCTGGAACAAATTTAAAATCGTTACTCTTCCAGCGATTATGCCGGTGTTAATCACCGTTATTACACTTCGTTCGATCTGGTTGTTCTATATGTTCACCGATGTTTATCTGCTGACAAACAAAGTGAACATACTAGGTATTTACCTGTATAAAACGGCATTTGCCTTCAATGACCTTGGTAAAGCTGCTTCAATTTCAGTCATTCTGTTTATTATTCTTTCTATTGTAATTTTAGCAACACGAAAGCGGGTGAAATACTAATGGCGATGGCAAGTACCAAAAAGGTAAAGACAGTTAGGAAAGTAGGCTTTTATACGGGACTGATTGCGCTATTAATCGTTAGTTTATTTCCTTTCTTTGTCATGCTGATGACATCCTTTAAATCGTCGAAGGAAGCGGTGTCTACCAGTCCGACCATGCTGCCAAAGGATTGGACATTAAAGCATTATATCGACATTTTTAATCCGGATATTTTTCCGTTTCTGTCTTATTTTAAAAACAGTTTAGCCGTTTCCCTTACGGCATCTTTAATCGCGGTATTCATTGGGATATTCGGTGCGTATGCCTTGTCGAGGCTGAAGTTTACCGGTAGAACAACCATTAATGCAAGCTTCTATACCGTGTATATGTTCTCCGGGATTTTGCTTGTTGTACCGTTGTTCAAAATCATTTCAGGTCTGGGCCTATACGATACCAAAACAGCGCTTGTGATAACAATGATTGTTCAGACCTTACCGACTGCGATCTTTATGTTAAAAAGTTACTTTGATACGATTCCAGATGATCTGGAGGAAGCAGCTTCAATCGATGGTTTAAACCGAATTCAGATTATCTTCTATATTATTATTCCATTATCGGTATCTGGGATTATCTCTGTGTTTGTTTATTCGTTTATGGTTTCTTGGAACGATTACTTGTTTGCTTCGATTTTCTTATCAGATTCAGTTAACTTCACCCTGCCAATCGGATTAAACACATTGTTCAGTACCCCTGATTATGTTTGGGGAAGGATGATGGCAGCGTCACTTATTACGGCCTTACCAGTTGTCATCATGTATGCTCTTTCTGACCACTTCATTAAGGGCGGTGCGACAGAAGGCGGCGTTAAAGGGTAAAAGCTTAACCAGTGGGGGCGCTTTCCCCGTTTACATCATACTAATCGAAAGAGGTTGTTACTATGAAAAAACTTATTGCTGCTGCACCAAGAGTCGCTGCGTTAGTGGAATATGAAGATCGTGCGTTACAAGCAAATGAAGTAAGAATTGATGTTGAGTTTGCTTCGCCAAAACATGGTACAGAGGTTATAGACTTCCGTGGGATCACGCCGTTTATCGATGAATATTTCGATGAAGAGTGGCGCATGTTCATGCCTCGTGAAGAAGGAGCAGCACCTGGAATTGTCTTCGGAGAATTCCAGCTTGGAAACATGGTTGTCGGTAAAATTGTCGAAAAAGGCAATGAGGTAACCGATTATGAAATCGGCGAAACAGTCTGTACGTATGGTCCCATCATGGAAACAGTCATTGCCAATGCAGTCGATAACCACCGCCTGCTCAAGATGCCAGAAGGTGCAAAATGGCAAAATGCGGTTTGCTACGATCCGGCTCAGTTTGCGTTAAGTGGAGTCCGTGATGCCAATGTTCGTGCTGGAGATTATGTCGTTGTTGTCGGATTAGGTGCGATTGGTCAAATAGCGATTCAGCTCGCAAAAAAAGCAGGAGCAAGCATCGTTATTGGGGTAGATCCTTTAGAAAAGCGCCGTGACATCGCCCTAAGGAATGGTGCCGATTTCTGCTTGGATTCAATCTCTACGGATGTAGGGTATGAAGTGAAAAAGCTAACGAACAAGCTTGGGGCTGATTCCATTATTGAAACAAGCGGAAATGTTGCAGCCCTTCAGTCTGCGTTAAAGGGAATCGCCTATGGCGGAATTATCTCCTATGTTGCTTTTACTAAGCCATTCCCTGAGGGCTTGAATTTAGGAAGGGAAGCTCATTTCAATAATGCCAAGATTGTCTTCTCACGTGCGGCGAGTGAACCAAATCCAGATTATCCTCGCTGGAATCGTAAGCGAATTGAAGCGACTTGCTGGGAATTATTAATGAACGGTTATTTAAATTGTGTCGACATCATTGATCCGGTTGTCCGCTTCGAAGAGAGTGCTGAGTCCTATATGGAATACATCGATAAGCACCCTGAGTTAAGCATTAAAATGGGAATCGAGTATAAAAAGTAAACACGTATAGCCGTCCTGATTTGGACGGCTTCTGAATACACCCTAGGAGGAATCGGTAATGAAAATTGGCACACAGAACCAGGCATTTTTTCCAGCGGATATTAAGGGAAAGTTTCGTTATCTCAAGGAAGTAGGATTTGACGGCTTTGAAATCGACGGAAAGCTGTTGGTTGACCATTTAGAAGAGGTAAAGGAAGCAATCGCCGAAACAGGAATCCCGGTTACTACTGCCTGTGGGGGATATAATGGCTGGATTGGTGATTTTATTGAAGAGCGCAGGGAGAATGGATTGGCGGAAATTAAACAAATCCTCGAAGCGCTCCAGCAGGTAGGCGGAAAGGGAATCGTCGTGCCGGCAGCTTGGGGGATGTTTACGTATCGACTCCCGCCGATGCAGTCTCCGCGCAGCCAAGAGGGTGATCGCAAGGCGGTAACGAATTCTCTCCTTTATTTGGAAAAGGTGGCGGAAGAAACAGGGACAACGATTTTCCTTGAGCCATTGAATCGTTACCAAGATCATATGATTAATACGTTGGCCGATGCCCGAAGCTATATTGAAGAAAACAAGTTGAAGCATGTAAAAATCATTGCGGATTTTTATCATATGAATATCGAAGAGGACGGCATCTCAGAAGCTTTACACGAAAACGGTGACTTAATTGGCCATATCCATTTAGCCGATAATCATCGTTATCAGCCAGGCAGCGGCTCGATTGACTTTAAGAAACACTTTGACCAGCTAAAAGAGGATGGCTATGACGGATTTCTGACACTTGAATGCCGAATCCGTGGAAATGATCCTGAAGCTGAATACAAACAGGCATTAGCACATCTAAGAGAAGCATCACGTTAAAGGAGGCTGCAGTACGTTGAAAAAGAAAGTGGCCATCATTGGAGCCGGACAGGTAGCGGAAAAAGTTCATGTCTCCTATTATCAAACACGCGAGGAACTAGAATTGGCTGCCGTTGTTGGTCCTAATCCGGAACGGGTGAAGGACTTTGCCGAGCGCAATGGCATCCCCCAATACTTTACGAATGCTGAAGAAATGTTGGCTGCTATAAAGCCGGATATCGTCAGTGTCTGTACACCGAATCGCTTCCATTGTGAGAATGTTCTACTTGCCATCGCCTATGGCTGCGATGTCATCTGTGAAAAACCACCGGCAATATCGGCTGCGGAAGCAAAACAGATGCGGGATGCAGCGGAGGCGAATGGTTGTCTGCTCGCTTACGATTTTCACCATCGCTTTGCTGACGATGTGACCATTCTACATGATAAGGTGAAGGAAGGAATGCTCGGGGATGTTTATGTAACGAAGGTAAAGGCCTTACGTCGCTGCGGGATTCCTGGCTGGGGCAGTTTTACAGATAAGGAAGTCCAAGGGGGCGGCCCGCTGATTGATCTGGGAGCACATATGCTTGATGCTGCCCTATATGTACTCGGATTTCCAAAAATTAAGCGTGTGTCAGCGAAAATGTACCAAAAGATTGGGACGAAAAAATCAAAAGGCACATTGGGTGAATGGGACCCGAACAAATATGAGGTTGAGGATTCCTTATTTGGTTTTATTGAGCTTGAAGGCGGGGGGTTGCTACAGCTTGAAACCTCTTTTGCCTTAAATATTAAGGATACTTCGATCATGAACGTAGAATTTTGCGGCGACGAGGCTGGTGCAACTCTTTTTCCAGCACAGATCTATACTGATGAAGGCGGCGAGCTTGTCTATCTTTTGGATAGAGAAACGGCTGACGCTGACCGTCATCCAAAAAGTATGGAAGCCTTTGTTGATCGATGCTTAGGAAAAGACAGAATGGTCGCCGACGGAAGGCAAGGCTACGTGATCCAACAGCTTATCGAAGCATTGTATCAATCTGCTGAAAAAGGGGAAAGTGTAACCCTATGAATAAAAAACGGGGAATATATGAACATGGATTTGATGTACATTATCTAAATAAGTATTCGAGTTTGCTAACATTGGGAAATGGTTACTTAGGTATCCGCGGTACTCATGAGGAGGACTATACTGGTCAAACCCGAGGTATGTATGTAGCAGGGATCTACAATAAGGCGACAGCCAATGAACCTTCAGAACTGGTCAATTTACCAGACATTACAGGTATCGTGATTGAAATCGACGGACAGCCGTTTTCCTTGCTTGATGGTGAGGTCCTTTCGTACGAACGATCGCTTCAGTTCGAAACTGGAGAATTGCGGCGGGAAGTAGTCTGGAAGAGTAAAACAGGTGCCCGCTATCAGCTTTTGTTGCAGCGCTTTGTTGCCAAGCATGACTTGCATGTTGTTGCATCTAAATTAACACTTATCAGTTTAGATCAGCCGGCCGCTGTCAAAATTGTAACCGGAATCGATGCTCAGCAAACAAACTTCGGAAAACAGCATTTAATCGAGGAAAGTGTCCGAGTATATAATGAGGAAATCATTCAGGGAATTTATAAAACGACGGAATCAGGCGTAAGGGTGGCGATTGGTTCAAGCTTCCATGCACCTGAAAATAGCAAGAAGACATTCTCAGCGAAAAACCGCCAGCTGCTGGCTGCCATTTCACAGGAAGTGGCGAAGGATGAACCATTCGTGTTTGAAAAAATCAGTACGGTTTATACTTCATATGAATGTGATTGTCTGGAAACGGTTAGTTTAGAGGCGGTTCATGCGAATGCCTCACAACGCTATGAGGATTTATTAGACACATCGGCTGCGAAATGGAAAGAGTTTTGGAAAGAGAAGCGGGTGACCATCACATCGGCTGAGGAGTTTGATCAGACAGCGATGGATTTTGCACTCTACCATATAGAGATTATGACCCCGTCCCATGATCATCGCTTTAGTATCGGAGCTAAAGGTCTTACCGGAGAAGGGTATAAAGGACATGTTTTCTGGGATACGGAAATTTTTCTTGCTCCGTTCCATCTTTACACCGAGCCGGAAACGGCGAAAAAGCTGTTACTGTATCGTTACAAGCATTTACGGGAGGCACAGGAAAAGGCTTTGCAAAATGGTTATCAGGGAGCTTTATTCCCATGGGAAAGCGCCTTTACAGGTAAAGAGGAAACACCAGAGTATGCGGCCATCAATATTCGGACCGGGACTCGCCAAAAGGTGGCTTCCGCCGTTGCTGAGCACCATATCGTTGCTGACATCGCCTTCGCTGTTGTTCAGTATTACGAGAATACGATGGATGAAGAGTTTATGAAAAATGAAGGCCTTGCTCTGCTTAAAGAAACAGCGCGCTTTTGGATCAGTCGAACCGTGGATGAAGACGGAAAGCTTTCAATCCACGATGTAATCGGGCCGGACGAGTATACGGAGCACATCGATAACAATACGTATACGAATTACATGGCCTATTACAATGTAGAACAAGCCCTTTATTTTATGGGACAGTATGGAGATGTGGAACCATCATTCGCCGAGCAGGGACAGGATTTTCTCAAGCGCTTGTATTTGCCGAAGCCAAATGACGACCTGATTATTCCACAGGACGATACTTTCTTAACGAAACCAGCGATTGACTTGACTCCTTATAAACAAAAACAGGGTAGCCAAGCAATTCTACTAGATTACTCACGCCAGGAAGTTAATGAAATGCAGATCCTTAAGCAGGCTGATGTTGTCATGCTGCTCTATCTGTTCCCAGATTTGTTTTCTAATGAAGTGGTAAGCAAGAACCTCTTCTATTACGAGAGCCATACGATTCATGACTCTTCTCTGAGCAAGGCGATCCACGCGATTGTCGCTGCCCGCTGTGATGATGATGAAGCGGCATACCGCTTTTTCCAGGAAGCTTGTTTAATTGATTTAGGCCCGAATCCACATTCATCCGATGAAGGAGTGCATGCGGCATCACTAGGGGCCATTTGGCTGGCGGTGATTTTTGGTTTCGCAAATTTGAAAATAGGTTTGGATCAGCTGGCTTTAGATCCTAAGCTACCGGAAAACTGGACCGAGCTTAAGTTCCCGCTATATTACCAAGGGAGAACGCTGGAATTCAAGCTGACAAAACAAGTATGCGAGATTACTAAACTTTCAGGACCTGAATTGGAAATTAATATAAATGGTGACGCATTCAAGCTGTGTGACCGGCTTGAAGTGCCGATGACGAACTAAAAGGGGTGGAATGATGGAGAACAAACGGATTGAGGCAGTTGTGTTTGATTTAGACGGAGTGATCACGGATACAGCCCATTTTCACTACCTTGCCTGGAAGAAGATGGCCGAAGAGCTCAATATCTTTATTGATGAAGAGTTTAATGAACGGTTAAAAGGGGTCAGCAGGATGGATTCCCTTGAGTTGATTTTACAGGAAGGAAATCGCCAAAATGACTTTAGTCTTGCTCAGAAGGAAGAGATGGCGGCTAAGAAGAACGCCCATTACTGTGAATTTTTAAAAGAATTAACACCAGACGATATATTGCCGGGCATCCCGGAATTGATTGCTGCTATTAAGGAAGAGGGACTTCCGATAGGACTTGCTTCCGTTTCGAAGAATGCTGGAACAGTATTAAAGGCATTACAGCTTGAAGAGGCTTTTGATTATGTGGCGGATGCGGCGAAGATTAGTAAATCCAAGCCAGATCCAGAAATCTTTTTAACGGCCTGCAAAGGACTTGGCGCCGAACCTGAGTTTTCAATTGGAATCGAGGATGCGCAAGCCGGGATCGAAGCGATTAAAGCGAGCGGAATGTTTGCCGTCGCTGTTGGCCGGAACCTTGTTAATGCAGATTACAAGGTTGATAGAACGGCAGAGCTTCAATGGGGAAAAATAAAGGCAGAGTATTAATAGATTTTAATTTAACGCTGTAGGCATGGTCTACAGCCTTTTTATAAAAAGGCTTAGGAGATGAAGAAGTGATGATCCTTACGAAAATTGAAGAGAAACTGAAGAGTATTTATAAAGATGAGTATCAGGAAAGCTTTTTGGATCAGTTTCGGAAGTTAATTGATCAATGGGAGAAGGAAAAATGGGACAAGATTGACGCTCCTTCTGAGAAAAATGTTTATTTAATCACGTATGGTGACAGTATTTTCGAGCAGGGGAAACCGACGTTAGAAACATTGCATCAATTTTTAAAAAAGGAAGTTCAGGATACGATCACCGATGTTCATTTGCTGCCAATGTTCCCTTACACGTCTGATGATGGTTTTTCCGTTGTCGATTATAACGAAATTAACCCGGAGTTAGGGAAATGGGACCATATCAAAAACCTGGCTAGTGATTACAGGCTGATGTACGATTTTGTCGCCAATCATATTTCTAAATCAAGTGAGTGGTTTCAAGGCTACCTCAATGGAGAGGAAAAATACCAGGAATATTTCATTTCGAAGGACCCGGAGTTTAACATCGAAAATGTCATTCGCCCAAGAACTTCACCGCTTTTCCATGGGTATGAGGGGAAGGACGGGATGAAGACGGCTTGGACTACCTTCAGTGAGGACCAAGTGGATTTGAACTTCCGCCATTTCCCTGTTCTGCTTGAAACAACGGAGATTTTATTATCCTATGCACAAAAAGGAGCGTCTAGCATTCGTTTGGATGCCATCGGGTTCATCTGGAAGGAGTCAGGCACCTCTTCCATGCATTTACCGGAAGCCCATGCGATCATTCAACTTTGGCGCGATGTGTTAAATTATTTCAAGCCGAATACGCAGATTATAACGGAAACGAATGTACCGCATCAGGAGAACATCAGCTATTTTGGCGATGGGACCAATGAAGCAAATATGGTTTATCAGTTTTCCCTGCCGCCGCTTGTCCTGCATACGATGACTACTCATGATGCGACGAAACTGTCTTCCTGGGCGAAGACGATTGGAAAGGTGTCAGATGAGGCGACGTACTTTAATTTCCTAGCCAGCCATGACGGAATTGGCATGCGTCCAACAGAAGGAATTTTAACGGAAGAGGAGAAACAAAGATTAGTAGATAAGGTTATTGAAAACGGCGGAAGAATCTCGTATAAAACGAATACGGATGGCAGCCAGTCCGTCTATGAAATGAATATCAATTATTCCGACGCATTAATTAATAAGGGAGAAGATGACACAGAAGAATTAGCGGTGAAAAAGATGCTGGCAGCTCACTCGATTCTATTATCAGTGATAGGTGTACCGGCGATTTACTATCACTCTTTACTAGGTTCAGAAAATGATTATGAAGGTCTAGAAGCTTCAGGGATCAATCGCCGCATCAACCGTGAAAAGCTGGAGATTGGTGAGATTACGAGAGAACTAGTAGAAAATCCACGGCGCAAAGGCATCTTCCAAGGCTTAAGGAAGATGATTTCGATCCGCCAGCAGCAAAGCGCCTTCTCGCCGTATGCACCGCAAACAGTGGTAGACCTTGGTTCAAACCTTTTTGCTTTGAAGCGTCGCAATGAAACCTCTGGGGAAGAAGTTTTCTTCATCGTCAATGTTGATTCCCAACCGGCAGTCGCGGAAATTGGCATCAAGGGTCGTGACCTGTTAACAGGTAGAGAGGTCGATTCTCGAATTACACTAGAGCCGTATCAATTTGTATGGGTAAGGTGAGGTACATGAATTTTTTAATTGCGGCAGATTCCTTCAAGGATTCACTTTCGTCATTCGAAATAGGGAGATGTGTGGAAAAAGGGATTTTACAGGCCAAACCCGATGCTCAGGTTGTAATTTCCCCCATGGCTGACGGTGGAGAGGGGACGATTGATGCACTCCTTTATAGTGGAAAAGGGCAAGAGATCGAAGTACAAGTCCATTCTCCTCTCATGGAAAAAATAAAGACCAGCTATCTTGTTTTTAAGAAAGACAAAGAAGAGGTCGTTTTTATTGAATGTGCGAGAAGCAGCGGTCTGCCTCTTGTTCCAGTGGCGTTACGAAATCCCATGGTTACCAACACCCATGGGTTTGGTGAGCAGATTAAGGATGCGATTAACAAGGGTTATCGCCACTTCATCCTTTCACTGGGAGGCAGTGCCACGAACGACGGCGGGGTCGGAATGCTCCAGGCATTAGGATGGGAGTTCTTTGACGAAAAAGGGGTGCTGATCGGATCAGAGGGAAATCCGTTATTACAGGTAGCTTCATTTTCGGAACGGAATGTATTGCCGGAGGTGGCTGAATGTACCTTTACCGCAGCCAGTGATGTGACGAATCCATTTTTTGGACCGAAGGGTGCGGCCCATATTTTTGGTAAGCAAAAAGGGGCCAGTCAGGATGAGATTGTTGTTTTAGATGGGGCATTGCAACGGTTTTCTGCTTTGATAAAGAAGGCTTATGATGTGGATGTTCAGGAAATTGCCGGAGCTGGCGCTGCAGGTGGTCTAGGCGGAGCCATTATCGGTCCGTTGAAGGGAACGATTCGTTCCGGGGTCGAGCTGGTAATTGAGTTAACCGGCTTAGAGGAAAAAGTAAAGTCCTCTGATATCGTCATTACTGGAGAAGGAAGTCTTGATAACCAATCGATGATGGGGAAGGTTCCGTTTGGAATCGCCAAGCTTGCGCGGAAATATGGTAAACCTGTCATTGGTATTGCTGGAAGAATTGATACGAATCTTGAAGAAGTAGATAAATACTTCAACGGTGTTTTTTCAATTCAAACTGAATGTCGTTCCCTAGAAGAAGCGCTTGGACCTGAGATAACTGCCCTGCAGCTAGAGATAACCGCCCGGCAATTGGTAAAAACGATGGTATTGCTATAACTATTAAAATATGAAAGATGGAAGGAATGAAAAAGATGAAATACCGAAGATTAGGAAGAACAGGTTTAAAAGTTAGTGAGATCAGCTTAGGCAGCTGGCTTACATATGGTAATGCGACGGAAAGTGATAGTGCTATTTCTATAATTGATACAGCTTATAATCTTGGGATAAACTCATTCGATACGGCAAATATGTATGCGCGGGGAGAAGCTGAAAAAATCGTGGGGCAAGCTTTAAGAAAATATCCCCGAGAATCGTACGTTCTAGCTACTAAGGTATTTGGTAAAATGGGGGAGGGCCCAAATGATGGCGGATTATCCCGTAAGCACATTTTTGAGCAGCTTCATGCAAGCTTGAAGCGCCTTCAGCTGGACTATGTGGATATTTACTATTGCCACCGCTTTGACCCTGAAACTCCTATAGATGAGACATTAAGGGCCATAGATGACCTTGTACGCCAGGGGAAAGTTCTCTATGTTGGAGTGAGTGAATGGACTGCACAGCAAATTCAGGAAGCTCTTGGAACGGCGGATAAGTATTTATTAGATCGAATCGTAGTTAACCAACCGAACTACAGTATGTTACATCGTAACATTGAGAAAGAAATAATTCCGCTTGGCGAGAAAAATGGCATCGGTCAGATTGTATTTTCCCCGCTCGCTCAAGGTGTCTTAACTGGCAAGTATAAAAGAGGACAACAGGCTCCGGCTGGAAGCAGGGCAGCCGACGATAACTCTAATATGTTCATGGACAGGCTTTTACAAGATGATGTTCTTGTAAAAGTTGAACAGTTGGAGAAGTTGGCCAAACAAATGGATGTATCTATTTCACATCTTGCTCTTGCCTGGATTTTACGTCAGCCCAATGTTGCAAGTGCATTAATTGGAGCAAGCAGGCCTGAACAGGTTGAACAAAATGTAAAAGCTGTAGATGTAAGCCTTCCTGGTGAAATTATAGAAAAAATAGAGATTATTTTAGCATGAAGATTTTTCTGAGGGAGTTAGTAACGGTACTTCAACACCGTTTTCCTCTAAGGCTTGGACGAGCTGCTGATGTTGTTTTATAGCGAGCTCAGTATCGATATTTTCTTTTAAAAATTGTTTTTGATTTTCATTAATCGGCTCACGTATCGTCATATAGGTGGGTGAGCATAAAATCACTTTTTTTAAGGTGTCGTATTCACTAAAACAGGAACTCTTTAGCATTTGGTTCTCCTCCATAAACGAAATTACTTTATCCCATTCCCGTCAGATGATAGAGTAAACGATGAATAGAATATATAAGACAGGCCGTATATGGAGTATGGCCTTCTATTAGTAACAGGCCGCGACCCAAATGGAGGAGGAGCAGTGTTGATGATTCCTAAAAAAACCTTACATATTTTAAATGGACAAGCCATGTATCAATCCTACAAAGAGACTGGGTTTCTAAAACAGGAATGGATGGTCCCGTTTAATGAGGCCATGTGTTATGGAGGCACGTGTGAAAATCTGTTTTCACGAGAATTTATTGAAATGCGGAAGAAGGTTCATCATGTAACAGCTGAACAATAT
Source organism: Neobacillus vireti (assembly GCF_036962465.1). GTDB lineage: Bacteria > Bacillota > Bacilli > Bacillales > Cytobacillaceae > Neobacillus > Neobacillus vireti_B. The sequence continues at coordinate 4,462 of NZ_JBALNF010000045.1, read as the reverse complement.
ATGGGGCACACGCTAAAGCTGTTGCAGCCTCTCTTAAAAAAAGAATTCTCTCAATTAGAATTATGGTTTGATGCCGACATGTTCTGTCAAATCAATCTCCTAACCCTTCTTGCTTGGTTAGACAAGGCAGATTATAAGGAGGCTATCGATATTCATTTAGTTGGGGAGCGGTTTGAACCTGTTAGCCATTTTACCATAAAGGCGAAAGGATATTATTCTATTTACAAGCAGGTTTTGATTGAGAAAGCAATGCCAGAGGCTATTCTTCCAGCCCCAATTAAGAAGGGGATTGAACTATATTTGGGTTATCTAAATAAAGATAGTGATCTTATGCAATATATCCAAATGCACCAAAATGTTCCTGAAAAACAACTGGTGGCAGCACTTATCCAGGAGTTCGCCCAGTATGGGTTAGGGGATACACAATATTATGAAATTGTAAGAAAGCAGCGTCAACCAAAATAAATATATAAAAACTTGAAAATTTTAAATGGTCAAAATCGATTATTTCGATTAAGATAAATACCAGAAATAGTAAAACAGATAAGTGAGGTATTTATCATGAAAAAGTTTTTCAAGGCAGGAATTCCTTTTGTGCTTTTAGTAGGTTTTACTTTTGGCGCTGCAGGGGAGTCCGAAGCAGCAACTAAGATTGTGACTTTCAAAAATTGTACAGAATTAAATAAGGTTTACAAAGGCGGAGTAGCTCGTTCAGCTTCTGTAAAAAATAAGGGTGGTAAGACTTATTACAAACCCTTTGCTTCACAAGCTCTTTATGATGCAAATAGAAAGAGCGACAGAGATAGAGATTTAATCGCATGTGAGCGATAAAAATAAAAGGGAAGATTCTAAAACAATAGAATCCTCCCTTTTCTACTTCATTGATGGTATAAATGGTGCCTGTCACCGTTCCTCATCTTCTCACCGTACTAATCTTGCCCTCGCCGGGGCACTGCGGTCTTACCCCAAGTAGACAAGGTCTTTCAGTTCATCCGTTGATAGCTCTGTGAGCCAGTTTTCACTGGTGATGATTTGGTCGTTTAGGAATTGCTTTTTCTCAAGCATGGCATCAATCTTCTCTTCGAGTGTCCCGGTACAGATTAACTTATGGACATGGACGAATCTCGATTGGCCAATCCGGTAAGCACGGTCGGTTGCCTGGTTTTCAACAGCCGGATTCCACCAGCGGTCGTAGTGAATAACATGATTGGCGGCCGTTAGGTTTAACCCGGTTCCACCCGCCTTCAATGACAACAGGAACACAGGGAACTCCTGATTTTGGAACCGTTCAATCATCGTATCACGCTGCATTTTCGGGACGCTTCCGTTCAGGAACGGCACCTCAATAGCAAACTTTTTCTTCAAAGTACTGCGGATCATCTCGCCCATTTCAATATACTGGGTAAAAATCAAGCAGCTCTCGCCTTGATCCAAGACTGCATCAACCAGTTCAACCAGTTTCTCCATCTTATTCGAGCGGTCGAGCAGCTCGCGGCCGACTGCCTGTTCCTTTAAATAGAGAGCAGGATGGTTACATAGCTGCTTCAAACGAGTCAGCATCTGTAAGATTAACCCTTTACGTTCAAAGCCGGACAACTTCTCAATCTCCGCAAACGTATCGTGAATCAGCTGCTCATACAAGGATGCCTGCTCTGCAGTAAGCGGGCAGTACTCCTTCTGCTCCAGCTTATCAGGAAGATTAAGGGCAACCTCTTCATCCTTTTTCGTCCGACGGAGCAGGAATGGACGAATCAATGATTGAAGCTGTTGGACTTTTTCCTTCTTTTCATCCTTTTCAATCGGGATGACGAACTTCTTCTGGAACTGCCCTAAGCTGCCAAGATAACCGTGGTTAGTGAAATCGAAAATCGACCATAATTCGGAAAGGCGGTTCTCCATCGGAGTTCCGGTCAAGGCGATATGGTGATGGCCGCGCAGTCGCCGTACGGCCTTCGATTGTTTTGTTTGAGCATTCTTAATGTTTTGCGCTTCATCAATAGCAATGGAACTCCAAACCATCGATTCAAACTCTTCCGAATCGAGATGGCTCAACCCATAGGAAGTCAACACAACATCGGCATCCTGGACACGTTCTGAAAAGTCTTCTTCTTTAAGACGATTCGAACCATAATGAAGATACACCTTCATCTCCGGTGCAAACCGCTCTAATTCCTTCTGCCAGTTCCCCAACACAGACGTTGGGCAAATAATCAGCGCCGACTTCGTAGGAACCTTCGCTTTAGGAGCAGAGTCTGCAACACCAGCCGTTTTCTTCTCCTTGGTAGTGCTAATGGTGTCAGGCACCACCTCGTTTTTTACCTTCAATAGGTAGGAAATGAGCTGGACGGTTTTACCGAGACCCATGTCGTCGGCGAGGACGGCGCCGAAGCCGAATTGCCGCAGGAACCAAAGCCAGCTCATGCCGAGCTGCTGGTAAGGTCGGAGCTCGCCGTTCAATCCTTCAGGTACCGTCTCAAGCGGTATCTCATGGACCTCTGACAGCATCTTGACCATCTGTTTCCATTGGCGGTTCAGTTCAATTTGAATTTTTGCAAATGCCTTTGGATTTTCTAATTCTTCTTCCGTATCTGTTGAATCGACCAGTTCCTGCTCCAGCAAATCACGGACATGCAGGCCTTCTTTTTCAGCCCGTTTCATCAAATCCTGAATCTGCCGAATAAACTGCGGGTCGAGCTTCACCCAGCGGCCGCGGATAAACACCAATCGCCGCTTCTCCTCGACGAGCTTCCCAAACTCATCTTCTGATAAATCCACACCGTTCATCGAAAAGCGCCAATTGAAATCAAGCATCGCCTGCAGTCCCACGAAAGACGGCCGATGGCTGGATGATCCTTTCAGTGATGCCTTTACCTTCAGGTTGGCATTCTTCATCGCCTGCCACCACGAAGGAAGAAGGATTTCAACATCGAGTGCGACCAAGGTTTCACTTGCATCGGTTAAAAACATCCAGGCCTCTTCCTCGGTAAGGTGGGTCTTAAAAAAGCCATCCTCCTCCAGCCATGGAATTAACCGGGCCCAGCGGATCCGCTCTTGATCGACCTTATCTAAAAATGGCTGCCACCTCGCAGGAATCTTTCTAACTCCTTCGACATCATAGATTTCATCAGTATTTTTCTTGCTGCGCAAAAATACATCCAGAATCCAGGCACCCTCGCCATCCAAAGGTTCATCAAGCCGGAGTCCAATCGTAAACGGCGTGTCGCTGTCCTTAATGCCAACCCATTCGAGCCAGCTTTCTTCATCAAAATAGCGGGCGAGCTCGACACCCGAAATATTTTGTTTTCTTAACAGCTCCAGCTTTGGACCGAAAAGCTCTTTCATTGCAGCATTTCTGGTTAAATAAGCATCGAGTGCGCCATTATATAAATCAGAAATATAGTCTTTGGTTGTGCCGAGCGTATCCTCGCTGCTGACTAAAGAATCGGTGTCTTCCTCGATGGATTGTTCCCAAAAAGAAGAGTCAAATTCGTCCTTGACCCGTTCCGGCAGCTTCCAGCGGAAGTCGCCATGCTCCCACACGGAGAAATCCGGAAGCCAATCCTTTTCGACAATCCCTTCATAAAGGGTCAGTGCGGAAGCAAGACAAATCTCAGATTGCTCATTCCAGTCCCAATCAATAAAACGATTGAAGGACTCTTTGGCGAACAACGATACGAGCTGCCAGCCGCTTACAACAATTCCGTCGACATCGTTCACCGTTTCTGTTTCGAGAAGAGTGCCGAAGAAGCTTTCTTCATGGCTGCTAAAAACAAGGTTTTTCCACCTGAACGGATTCATATAGGAACCTTTTTCGTCCTGGGCCGTCAATAGAAAGCGGCCATCCCCTAATTTAGTTGTCAGTAATTTGATAAACCTGTTTTTAAGCATATAATGTACCCCTTTAATTAGAACCCTTATTATAGTAATGTCCATGCATATTGCTTGGGACATCAGAAGATGGTCTATTAAAAAATTCACCTATAAAAATCCATATTCCTATATTATAACCAAAAATTTGAACTTAGAGGAGTAAGGAGCATGAAGTGTTTATATTTCATTGTTTTCAAGGGGGGAAGATGGAATAATAAGGGCTTTTATAGTGTGATCTGCCTTTGGATGGCAACTGCCGAATGCTGAGGGGGTTATAATGACCAAATGAAAGAACCTTTAGCAAAATAAGTAAAGATGGGATAGATGCAGCAATTCTTTTTTATCCAGTTAAAATGCATTATCACTATATAATACATGTCTAGTAGCTATAACCATAAAAACTAACTACTTTAAAAGAGATGAAATTTTTATTTTAAAAATAGTTGACTTATAGGTAAAGAGTTTGTTATATTAATATGCGTCGCTAAGGCAGAAAGGTTAACTTTAAAAAACAGTTGACTTTTACAAAATAAAATCATATAATTGATTTTGCTGTCGCTGATTAAAGCGATGAATTGTTCTTTGAAAACTA
>NZ_JBALNF010000044.1:41363-67389 GCF_036962465.1 Neobacillus vireti | reverse complement strand
CCATAAGGCTCAATTTCATCAGCATGGATTTTCGGGATCAACCCAAAGTGCTTACCTGCTTCTAAAATGCGCTCGGATTGTTCCGGTGTAAAAACCCCTTTTTCACAAAAAACATCGTTAAATTCAGCTAATTTTTCCTGGGCGATCGTCGGCAGCATTTCATCAACTAAATAATCGACAAATTGATCTTCTTTTCCCTTAAACTCAGGAGGCACAGCATGGGCACCCATAAAGGTAGGAACAAGGTCAATCGCATGCTGTTCCTGCAGTACCTTCATCACACGAAGCTGCTTAAGTTCAGTTTCGAGATTCATGCCATATCCACTCTTGCCTTCTACAGTAGTCACTCCATGAACAAGAAACGAATCCAGCCGGCGTTTAGTTTGAAGTACTAATTCTTCTTCCGTTGCTTCCCTAGTCATACGGGTGGTCGCATGAATTCCTCCACCCGCATTCATAATATCCATATAGGTTGCACCTTCAAGGCGCATTTCAAATTCACGCTCGCGGCTTCCTCCGTATACAACATGTGTATGTGGATCTACAAGTCCAGGCGTTACCAAATGATTTGAGGCATCCACAACCTTTGCTGCATTCAATTTTCCCTTATAGCGTTCCTCAATTTCTTTCGTCGTTCCAACCGCCTGGATAAGTCCATCCTCAATCCACAAGCTCCCGTCTTCGATCAAACCAAGCTCTGACATTGCTTCCTTTGAACGGGGACCTTTTATTTCAGAAGCAAGCGTTGCAAGCTGGGCGGCATGTTTAATCCAAATTGGTTTTTTCATTACTGATCATTTCCTTTGTCAAGCATTGGGATTTTAATTCCTTTTTCCCGTGCTGCTTTCTTTGCAAGTTCATATCCTGCATCGGCGTGGCGTACGACACCCATACCCGGATCTGTTGTCAATACACGGTCAATTCGTGCCTCTGCTTCTTTTGTACCATCTGCGACAATTACTACTCCCGCATGTAAGGAATAACCCATTCCAACTCCACCGCCGTGATGGACGGAAACCCAGGTAGCACCACCCACTGCGTTAACCATGGCATTTAATATTGGCCAGTCAGACACAACATCAGATCCATCTTTCATCGCTTCTGTTTCACGGTTTGGTGAAGCAACAGAGCCTGAATCCAAATGATCACGTCCAATAACAATTGGTGCTTTTAGTTCCCCACTCGCTACCATGTCATTCAGTATTTTGCCAAAACGGGCGCGTTCTCCGTAGCCCAGCCAGCAAATACGGGAAGGGAGCCCCTGGAACTGAATTTTCTCCTGAGCCATCCGGATCCAGTTGCACAAATGTTCATTATCGGCAAATTCCCTTAGAATAGCTTGGTCCGTTTTATAAATATCTTCAGGGTCACCTGACAGTGCCACCCAACGGAAAGGTCCTTTCCCTTCACAGAATTGAGGGCGGATATAAGCTGGAACGAATCCAGGGAAGTCAAATGCGTTTTCTACCCCTTCATCTTTGGCAACCTGGCGTATATTATTACCATAGTCAAATGTCACTGCGCCTTTTTCCATCATTTCAAGCATCGCTTTCACATGCACGGCCATAGAAGCCTTCGACATCCTGACATACATTTCAGGGTTTGATTTTCGTAGTTCCGCAGCAGCTTCAAAAGACAAACCTGCAGGTGTGTATCCATTCAACGGGTCGTGCGCTGATGTTTGATCTGTCAGCACATCAGGGATAAAGTTTCGTGCGATCATATCCGGTAAAACTTCAGCTGCATTACCTAATAAGCCAATGGATAATGCCTTTCCTTTTCTTTTTGCGTCTTGAGCCAAACGGATAGCCTCATCCAAAGAATCCGTTTTCACATCGGTATAGCGGGTTTCAATCCGACGGTCAATCCTTGTCCCATCAACATCAATACCGATACAGACTCCACCGTTCATAGTAACTGCAAGCGGCTGAGCTCCACCCATACCGCCAAGGCCCGCGGTTACTGTTATCGTACCTTTTAAAGAACCATTAAAATGCTGTTTTGCAAGCTCCGCAAATGTTTCGTATGTTCCCTGTACAATCCCCTGGGAGCCAATATAAATCCAGCTTCCAGCGGTCATTTGGCCATACATCATTAATCCCTTTTTGTCGAGTTCATGGAATGTATCCCAGTTGGCGTATGCCGGGACAATATTTGAATTTGCAATCAGTACACGTGGTGCTTGGGTATGTGTTTTAAACACCGCCACTGGCTTTCCTGATTGAACAAGTAACGTTTCATCCCCTTCAAGGTCTTTCAATGATTCAACAATTGCATCAAAGCAATCCCAGTTTCGTGCCGCCTTTCCAATCCCGCCGTAAACAACAAGTTCCTCTGGATGCTCCGCTACATCCGGGTCTAAATTGTTCATCAACATTCGTAGTACAGCTTCTTGCTGCCAGCCTTTTGTATTCAATTCTGTCCCTCTATACCGCATAATTTTATTTGATGTATTCGTTTTCATTTCTTTCTACCTCCAAATTATATGATTTTAGTTTAATAGTGAAATCCTTAAATTTTTTATAATAAATGATTGATAATTTTACAATTATTTTCTATTTATTCCCTGCTGAAATCAGCGTCTTGTAATGGAACCATTTTTGATTTCTTTACCACTTTATAGCTCAAATATCCAAATAAAAATAGAGGCAGGCCAATATAAGAAACCAGAATTCCATACCAGTCAACTTTGTCACCGATAAACGCCTGGTAATTGGTACCAAGCATCGCCACTAAACATAGTGCTGTGGCTAGAATTGGGCCTAACGGAAACCATTTTGCAACATATGGAAGTTCTTTAAAATCTCTTCCTTGTGCAATAAATGCCCTTCGGAATCGGTAGTGAGTAACAGAAATACTTAACCAAGAGATATAACCTGCTAAACCAGCAGCATTTAATAACCAGGAATAAACGGTTCCGTCTCCAAAAAGCGAGGTTAGGAAGCAAAGCATTCCTACAAACGTGGTCAAATATAGTGCTCTTACAGGAACACCCCCTTTATTTACTTTTTTCAAGAATGCCGGTGCTTTTCCTTCTTCAGCTAATACCCATAGAACACGTGAACCCACGTATAAACATGAGTTTCCTGCCGATAGAACAGCCGTAAGAATAACAGCATTCATCGCTGCTGCGGCAAATGCCAGGCCGGCATGTTTAAAAACTAGCGTAAATGGACTCATGGCAATGTTATCAAGATCTGAGCTTAATAAATTTGGATCTTTATAGGTAATTAGGCATCCGATCACAAAAATGGCTAAAATATAGAATAAAAGAATTCTCCAGAAGATTTGTTTAATCGCTCTAGGGATATTTTTTTCAGGATTTTCACTTTCACCAGCAGCTACTCCAACCATTTCTGTTCCTTGGAAAGCAAATCCCACTACCATAAAGACACTAAAGATGGATAAAAGGCCTCCTTTGAATGGCGCTTCTCCTTTAGTGAAATTCTCAAATCCACCAGTATGTCCTTTCATAATCCCAAAGATCATCAGTAATCCCAAAACAATAAAAATCAAAATGGTTACAACCTTGATAATGGAAAACCAAAATTCTGACTCACCATAACCTTTTACAGATAAAACATTCAGACTAAAAATAAGAACCAGAAAAGTTGCACTCCAGACAATACCTGGCACAGTAGGAAACCAATATTTCATAATCAAGGAAGAAGCCGATAATTCAAGAGCCAGAATAATGGCATTGTTATACCAATAATTCCAACCAACAGCAAACCCTAAGGCAGGATCAACGAATCTTGAAGTATACGTACTGAAAGAGCCCGAAATTGGTATAAATACAGCCATCTCCGCCAGGCTTGTCATAAGGAAGTAAACCATGACCCCTGCAATAAGATAGGCTGCCAGTGCCCCTCCTGGACCGGCATCATGAATAGTAGTACCACTTGCCAAAAAGAGGCCAGTACCAATCGTTCCACCAATGGCAATCATTGATAGGTGCCTTGTTTTTAATTTTCTTTCTAAATGTTCATGTTGTTCACCTGGTTTCGTTTGTTGATTTTCATTCTTAAGGGCCATATTTTGCATAAAACACCTCTTTTTTTATTTAGTATACTTACCAATAGTAAGACCAATAGGGAACCTCATGAGTAAAGCAATGATTATTAATTAATTAACGTCTTAAAATATTAATTTATTTGTTTTGCTCAGTAAGATTTATTTTACGTTGTCTAATTGCTGGAGTAATTTTTTCAGATCCATTGTTTTAAGGCCTTCAGCTGCTTTTTCAATATCTTTTGAAAAAATACGGTCCTTTTTAATAGTTGGAACAAGTTTTCTTCCGGCATCATAAAGCCTTCTTGTTTGGTTTGCCATTTTTTCAATTCCCCGGTATTCAACCGCCTGCATCGCACAAATCAGCTCTATTGCCAGGACCCTTCTTGTATTCTGAATAATTTGATGTGCATGCCTGGAAGCGATTGTTCCCATACTTACATGGTCCTCTTGGTTCGCTGATGATGGGATGGAATCTACACTTGCTGGATGTGCCAGAGTTTTGTTTTCCGAAACAAGAGATGCGGCTACATATTGCATGATCATAGCACCTGATTGTAAGCCTGGCTCCGGGCTTAAAAATGGTGGTAAATCATTTAATTGCGGATTGATTAACCGTTCAATCCGTCTTTCGGAAATATTGGCCATTTCTGCAACAGCAATTTTCATAAAATCCATCGCAAAAGCGATTGGCTGTCCATGAAAGTTACCGCCGGAAATTACTTTTTCACCATCATTAAAAATTAATGGGTTATCCGTTGCAGCATTCATCTCAATCTCCAATTTTTCTTTTACATAATCCAGGGCTTGCCACGTTGCACCATGAACTTGCGGGATACAGCGAAGGGAATATGCATCCTGAACTCTCAATTCTCCCTGTACCGTCGTCAACAAACTATCGCTTAAGTAAGCGCGGATTCGTGCTGCCGTATCAATTTGCTGTTGATAACCTCGTGCAAGATGAACCTCTTCAGCAAAGGCATCAATAATCCCAGTTAATCCTTCAATCGTCATGGATGAAATTAACTCACTTTGAAACGCAAGTTGTTCTGCCTCGAGATAGCCAACCACGCCCATTGCTGTCATTGCTTGCGTTCCGTTGATAAGAGCAAGCCCTTCTTTTGCTTGAAGTGTTACTGGAAATATCCCTTCTAGTTGAAAGGCCTCAAGTGAGTCCATTCGATTTCCTTTATAAAATACTTCTCCTTCCCCAATTAGCACTAATGCCAAGTGTGAAAGCGGTGCCAAATCTCCGCTTGCTCCAAGGGAACCTTGCTGCGGAATCACGGGGATTATATTCTTGTTTACTAAATCTAATAATCTTTCAATAACAATCGGTCTAATTCCCGAATAACCCTTCAAAAGTGCATTAGCGCGTAAAAGAACCATTGCCTTTGCAACAACCTCCGGGAACGGCTCACCTACTCCGCAAGCATGTGAACGAATTAAATTAAGCTGCAGATCTTGAACATGATTCTTATCAATTAGAACATCGCTGAATTTTCCAAAACCAGTTGTAATTCCATAAACTACTCTTGATTCTGATACGATCCTTTCAACTGCTCTTCGGCTCTTTCCGGCTGCCTCGATACTCTTTTCGCAAGCGGCCACCTTCTGACCTCCGAATAAAACTTCCTTTATTTGAGTTAGGGTTAAACTTTGGCCTGTTAAAGTAATCACGATATCTCTCCTCTACCACTTTAGTATAATAAAGAAAGAGGCTGGATTCCGTTTCTGATTAGAATTGGAGTCCAGCCTCTTTTATTACCATTTTTGAATTTTTGACATTTTCTTTTCGCCACTTCATGTGTTTTCATTCCCATCTTAAAATATTCTATTACTATGATAATTATCATATGTGAGTAAACCATGTTTTGTCAACAAAATATTCTGAATTTTAACACAATAATACTTTAGCACAATAGTAAATGAAAGGCGATAGCAGAATAGATATTTTTCATAGAAAAGAGGAGACTGCACATTACCTGGCAGCCCCCTCTTGTTTAAGCATTTAAGTTTAGTCGTTTTCCTGTAACTAGATAAATGACATTCTCAGCAATATTCGTTGAATGATCGGCGATTCTCTCGACATTTCTACAAACAAATGCTAACTGAATAATTTGGTTGGTTGAATTTAGATTTTGCGGAATATATCCCATTAATTCCTGGATTAACTGGCCAAACATTTGATCCACCTTGTCATCTTTTTTTGCACATGCTTGTGCTAGAGAAACATCCTCGGTGGTAAAAGCTTCAATTGATTCAGAAACCATTTCCAAAGCAATTCCCATCATATTTGGTATATCAATGATCTCCTTAATATGCTTTTCATTACCTATATGAATAGTGGATTTGGCAATATTTACAGCAATATCAGCCAATCTTTCAATTTCTGATGATACCTTTAATGCTGCGCTAATTTTTCTCAAGTCGGTAGCTACAGGTGATTCTCTAGCAATTAATAATAATGCTTTATCATTTATTTCTTGTTCCAATTGATTAATTTCATTATCTCCCATAAGAACAGCCTTTGCCTTATCAAGGTCTTGATTGACTAAAGAGAGCATAGCATCTTTAATCGCCATTTCCGCTTTTTTAGCCATGGATAATAACATTTCATTTAATTGCAGTAAATTATGATCAAAATTAGACCTTGTACTCATTTTGTCCACCCCATCATCCGAATCTTCCAGTAATATACCCTTCCGTACGTGAGTCCGCAGGGTTTGAAAATATTGCAGACGTAGCATCTAATTCAATCAGCTCTCCCATTAAGAAGAAGGCTGTTTTATCTGACACCCTTGATGCCTGCTGCATGTTGTGCGTAACAATGACGATTGTATATTTCTCTTTTAGCTCTAAGATCAATTCTTCTATTTTTAAGGTGGAGATTGGATCTAACGCAGACGTTGGTTCATCCATTAGTAGTACCTCTGGTTTAGTCGCTAAAGCCCTGGCGATACATAATCTTTGCTGCTGCCCACCAGATAACCCTAAAGCAGGTGCGTGTAATCGGTCCTTCACTTCATCCCATAATGCTACGTCCATCAATGATTTTGTAACAATCTCATCAAGATGGACCTTTTTTTTAATCCCATGGATTCTTGGCCCATATGCAATATTATCGTAAATAGACTGTGGAAAGGGATTTCCCTTTTGGAAAACCATGCCCACATGTTTGCGAAGGTCTACAAGATCTACTTTTTCATCGAGGATATTTTTAGCATTTAAGTTAATTTCACCAGTCATTTTGACATTTGGAACCATATTAATCATTAAATTAAGTGTTTTAATAAAGGTGGACTTACCACATCCAGATGGTCCAATTATTGCGGTCACTTCTTTTTTATTAATGGGAAAGTTTATATCTTTTAAGGCATGATGATCCCCGTACCATAAGTTTAAATCTTTTATATCAAATATTTGTCTTGTTAATGTCGAAGTTGCCATGAAGTCGCCCCCTTATCCGAATCTTCCTGAAATATATTCTTCGGTCTTTTTAACGGAAGGATTGGTAAATATCTTTCCAGTAGAATCATATTCAATTAAATCCCCATTTAAAAAGAATGCTGTTTTATCGGAAATACGGGAAGCCTGCTGCATATTATGAGTAACAATAATGATGGAATAATCCTTTTTCAAATCAACGATTAATTCTTCGATCTTTGCATTGGAAATGGGGTCTAATGCTGACGAAGGCTCATCTAGGAGCATAACCGCCGGTTTCATTGCAATCGTCCTAGCTATGCAAAGGCGCTGCTGCTGTCCGCCTGATAATGAAAGTGCAGATTTATTGAGTCGGTCCTTTACTTCATCCCACAGTGCTGCTTTTTCAAGACTTTCCTGGACGAGATCATCAAGCAGGCTTTTTTTCTTAATGCCGCTAAATTTCAATGCATGAGTAATATTTTCATAGATGGATTTAGGAAATGGATTTGGCTTTTGAAATACCATACCAATTTCTTTCCTTAATGCGACCACATTAATTTTTTCGGATAAGATATTTAGGTCTTCATAAAGAATTTCACCTTCAGCCCTTGCCCCAGGAATTAAATCATTCATCCGATTGATGCTGCGTAAAAATGTTGACTTCCCACAGCCGGAAGGCCCAATTAATGCCGTTACGGCATTTTTCTCTATATCCATTGAAATGCCATTTACGGCACGTTTTTCCCCATAAAATATTTCTAAATTATTTACTTTTAAAATATTTTCCATTTGGAACGGGACGGTTGTTTCAAATGTTTGTTCCATCGATTCCTTTTCTAATAAAGTCGTAACCATCCGTTTTCACCTGCCCTTTATTTTGTTGCAGTGATTTTTTTATGAATCATGCTTCCGATCCATCTAGCTAAAAGGTTAAATAGTAAGACTGAAATAACCAGCACGGCTGCAGAACCATTTGAAACTTCTTCCACATCAGGAATTAACCCCTGTGTATTGACCGACCAAATGTGTACAGCGAGTGTTTCTGCAGGACGAAAAATATTTAATGGCGACTGATCAGAAAAGGGATTCCAGTTTGCATAATCAAGTCTTGGTGTCGATAGACCAGCCGTAAATAATAAGGCGGCCGCTTCTCCAAATACCCTTCCTGCTGCAAGAATGGCACCAGTTAAAATTGATGGAAATGCACTTGGTAAAATAACCGTTTTAATGGTGTGCCAATGTGTAATCCCTAAGGCAAGACTTGCCTCTTTTAAATCGCGGGGCACCGCACGAATGGCGTCCTCACTCACCCGCACTAGCACTGGAAGATTAAACACCGTTAATGCCAGGGCACCGCCCAAAATCGTATAACCCCAGCCGGTTAAATTAACGAACATTAATAAACCAAACATCCCAATAACAATCGACGGCAGAGAAGCAAGGACTTCAATACAAGAACGAATTATATCGGTGACCTTTCCCGGCTTTGCATATTCCGCCATATAGATTCCACCACCTACACCAAGTGGAACCGTAATTAACATCGTTATAAACAGAACGTAGAAGGAATTAAATAATTGATCACGAATTCCTCCCCCTGCAAGTACATTACTTGAAGGAGTGGTTAAAAAGTGAAGGGAAACATGTTTTAGTCCATTCGCTAAAATGTAGGAAAATAGTCCAACTAAAATAGAAATAATAATAATGGCAATCGCTACAAAAACTCCTGTGGCTAATCGATCAGCGGTTTTACTATTCATTACAACTTCCTCCTCGATGACAGATAACGGATTAGGAGAATAAAGGCAAACGACATAACTAATAAAATAAGCCCCATCGACCAAAGTGTGTTATTTTCAACACTTCCGTAGGTGGTGTGTCCCATATTTAAGGTAATAATGGTCGTTAAAGTTGCAGAAGCATCCAATAGGCTTGTTGGTATATCACGAACGTTACCGATTACCATTTGGACAGCTAAAGCTTCTCCAAATGCCCTCGCCATACCTAAAACTACGGCAGTCAATAAGGTGGGCAGAGCAGCAGGAATAAGAACCTTGCGGATCGTTTGCCAACGTGTGGCCCCAAGAGCATAGGATCCTTCTCGTAAACTTTTTGGTAATGAACTCATTGCGTCTGTCGCAATGGTAGTAATGGTTGGTAAAATCATGATAGACAACACAATTGTTCCTGATAGCAAACTAAATCCTAAACCGCCAACATGTTCTCTGATAAAAGGAACTAATACGGTAAGGCCGATGAATCCATAAACAACGGATGGAATTCCAACTAAAAGCTCAATGATTGGTTGTAAGATTTTTCGTCCCCATGAAGGTGCAATTTCTGTCATGAATATGGCGCCGCCAATTCCTAATGGTGCCGCAACAATTGCCGATAAAAAAGTAACAGCAAATGATCCGAAGATAAACGGTAATACCCCATACTCTGGATTAGCCTTATCAGTAGGATTCCAGTGTATACTGGTTAAGAACTGAATAAGACTAACACTATTCTTAATAAATGATTGCAGCCCTTTTGTACCAAGGAAGATGGTAATCGAAATGGTGGCAGAAATCATAATCACCGCGCATAAAATCACAAGAATCTTTCCTCGAACTTCTCCATCCATCCGATTTTTTCCGGACTTTAACAATCTTTCCCTAGCAGGTACGGTCTTTTCCATTGCAGCAACACCCCTATATACGTCATAAGCGGGTAAATGATCCACACTTACCCAGTTATTCAATTAACTATCAACTTATAAATCTTTTTTAAGTACCTTCCGCATTACGTTCTACTTTCATCCTTGTTACTGTTTACTCTTACCTATACAAGCATAAATGTTGAGTGTAAACGGAGTTTTAATCATATGTAAAGGTTTTGTAAATCTATGTTTAGATATTGTAAATTTGGAAAGAATAAAAAAACCACCTGTCTTATTTATGACAGGTGGCTATAAAAATATAAATCTATTGTCCAGTTTGTTGCGTATTTTGAGTAGAATCTGCTGTATTTTGGTCTGCTTGCTGTTCAGAACCCGAAACACCATCTGTAATTTGACGTGTTTTCTTCAAGTCAAAATAAGCATCCATAACTCGGCGCCCAATTAAGTTATTTATACTTGGACCACTATTACCTGAATATGCCCAAGGCACAACGACAGCAATGGCAACTTCCGGATTAGTTGATGGTGCAAAGCTAACAAGACTTAAGTTCATTACAGCTGTACCACGTAAAGATTTAACTGAACCATCATAAAAGGCCTGAGCCGTTCCGGTCTTTCCAGCAGGGCTGTATGGTGCACTTCTAAAGGCGCTAGTCGCTGTCCCATCACCAACTTGCATAACCATTCGGAAGCCTTCTTGAACGCGTTTGATCCATGCATCTTTCATATCAATACGATTTAGAACCTTAGGTTCCATTTCTTCAACGATTGGTCCTAACTTATTACTATCCATTACTGGTTCGCGAATTTCTTTGACTATATGAGGCTGGACACGATTACCGCCATTAGCGATCGTCGAAACGTATTGCGCTAACTGCATCGGTGTGTAAGTATCATACTGGCCAATGGCAAAGTCAAGAAGTTTACCCGGAATATTCTCTTGTCCTTGGAAACCGCTCATTTCATTTGGAAGGTCAATTCCTGTTCGTGTTCCGAGGCCAAATTGGCTAAAAGATTGCCGCATCGTATTAAATGTCTTTGCAGTTTCCATATTAAGCGTACCATGCGGAACATACTTTCCATGCGCCATTGCAATAACGGTTTTCCACATATAAACGTTGGAAGAAACTTGTAAGGCTCTTAGATCATTAATAGAACCAAAGGTTTTCCATGATTTCTTTACTGGCGTATTTTTAATCACTAACGGTTCATCTAGTTGGTATGAATTCGGTTTAATCGCACCAGTTTGATATCCAGTTAAAATGGTAGCCCCTTTCACCGCTGACCCTACGTTGTAGGAGCTGGTAAAAGTACCACTAGCATAGTCTTTCATAACCGTCTTCCCATTACTATCCTTACCAATTAGCTTTCCGGCCATCGACAATATTTCACCTGTGTTAGGATTCGTGACAACGACAAAGGCACGATCCATAACACCAGTATTAGGTTTACTTTTAGCAGACCACATTTCTTCTTCAATAATCTTTTCAACCTGCTGTTGAAGCTGCATATCAATCGTTAAGACTAGGTCGTCCCCTCGCTTTCCTTCCGAAACAACCTCGGTCGAAAGGACTTTCCCAGCTTTGTCAGTGACAGTCTTCACTTTTGCCTTCTGGCCATGGAGAACATCTTCATATTTTAATTCTAGATAACTTTTCCCCACGCGGTCATTTCGACTGTAACCGTGAGCGAGATACTTATCTAATTGTTCTTTCGGGATCCCAGCTTCAGAGGAAGTCACATCCCCTAAAATAGATTTCAAAGTTTCACCAAAGGCATACTCACGTTTCCAGTCTGTGGTTGTATCAACGCCAGGCAAATTTTCTAAATTTTCACTGACGCTGGCAAATTCTTCTGCCGTTACATCTTTATTTTTAACAATTTGCGGGGTTAATGCATAACCACTATTGAATTTGCTATAGATGGCAAGTGTCTCAAGGGTCTCACCTTGAATGCTGTTAATTTCCTGATCAGTAACCCGGTCCAGCTGTAATTGATAAATTTCCTTATCATCTAATTTTTTCTGATTATATAAGGCCCATTCTTTTTTGGTAATTTTATTCTTCGCTTCCTTTGGATGTTTCATTATCCAAAAGTCCTTTTTGTCACGGACCGGAACTTTGGAGGTATCCATTGAGATAATTTTTGCTAATTTTGCAGCTGTATTCAGCATTTCCTTTTGTGTCACATTTTGACTTTTAGTATAGGTAATCGCATTTAGCGGACTATTATCTACAATGGTGCTGCCATTACGGTCATACATTTTCCCTCTCGGTACGGGGTTATTCACGGTAATATCTTCAGTTCGTTGAATTTCACGTTTAAAATCATCACCAAAGACAATTTGCAGTTCACCAAGGCGAAGAATAAGAACGGAGAAAAGGATAAATACCACAAAAAACACCATATTTAAACGAAACGGGACATGTGTTTTTTTCTTCTTCTTTTTAAGATTCAAGATCCATATACACTTCCTTTACCCAAAGCTTACATAACTTTCTTTATTTTAAAGGATAATGTCCTATTTATCTATGAATAACCCTTACCAATTTTGTTAAAAATCTTAGACCAAATTCTTTACAAAAAAACGATGAGTATTAAACTCACCGTTTTTATGCTGCAGGTAATTGAACTCGTCGCATGAACAAATAAATTAATAAATGACCTGCACCTAAGAAGAATAACAGAATTGGTATACTTTCCTTTTCATTAAACCAGGTAACTGCTGCAAGAAAAGCCAAAATAGAAATAATCCTGCCGAGATTTAGGTATATTTCCCGGACAACAATATATTCGATCCTCATTTCTGCTGCCTTCCATCCTGACCCAATTACATCATATGTAGTTGAACTATAAGGGACAAACAATAGTGGATACGCTATTGCAATCATCCCTCCATATATTAATAACTTCGCAAAATTCAAATCCCAGATAATTAACATAACCGAAGCATAGAGGATAATCCCACCAATTAAAATGGCTTTTTTTCGAAATTTTTTCTTTATTAATCGTGACGCAAAATAGTAAGCAACAAAGGATATTCCGGAATTAATCAAACCAAATGTGCCTAAAGACATTTCACTTCCGGTTGAAATGTAGACAAAAACAGAGATGACAAATGCAAAGGTCCCCTCTCGTAAGCCCTGAACAAAATGAGCATTTGTAACAAAACGCCAATTTTCATTTTGTTTCCTTTCCTCAATAATTCGTTTAAAGCAGTACCGGCCGGAAGCAGGCCTCGGTTTTAGTGAAAAACTCATAAATACAGCTAGACCGAATAATGCCAGTGACAAACCAAAAACAAACGTATATCCGGTAAACTCTTCAAATCTGGTGATGATAATACCAGCTGCAATTGGGCCAATCATACCGCCTGCAGAGGATAATATCCCTAAAAATCCATTAAAAAAATCCCTGGTGTCTGGTTCGGTAATTTCAAAGGTTAACACATTATAAGCTAACCAATAAAATCCATAACCAATTCCAAGCAGTCCGCCTAATAAAAGTAAATAAGTTGAAGCATTTGTACCGGTAATCAATACAGCTAGATAAAACAATGCTAAAGAAATTACACCAATCCGCAGCACAATCACTCTATCGATTTTTTTCGCCCACCGCCCCGCCAAGATAAACGTTAACGGCTGCAATACGACTATTGAGAGGTTATATAGGGCAATATCCGAATACTGTCCTGTTTGCTTCCAAAGATAAATATTCACAAACGTGTTGGATAGCGCAACACTCAATGAATACAATCCGCCAATGATCAGCAAAAGTGATAAATCCTTCGTTAATTCTACGTCACCCAAAATCTTAAATTTTTTTGCCATAAAAAAAACTCCCCTTTGTCATAAGGGTAGTCTTTATCAAGGATAGGGTTCTTATACAATTTAAGTAAATGAAAAAAAGACAGCTAAATGCTGCCTTTTAAACGCTTCATTACTTCGCTGCGTTATAACGCTTTGAAACTTCATCCCAGTTAACAACATTCCAGAACGAAGAAATGTAATCAGGACGTTTGTTTTGGTATTTTAGATAGTAAGCATGCTCCCAAACATCAAGGCCAAGAATTGGAGTTTTACCTTCCATTAGTGGAGAATCTTGATTTGGTGTACTAGAAACTTCTAATTCACCATTGTTTACAGATAACCAAGCCCAGCCAGAGCCGAAGCGTGTAGTTGCTGCTTTTGCAAACTCTTCTTTAAAGTTATCAAAGCTGCCAAATTTGCTAGTGATTGCATCAGCCAATTCACCAGTTGGGGCACCACCGCCATTTGGAGAAAGGATTTGCCAGAATAAAGAGTGGTTAGCATGACCACCGCCATTATTGCGAACAGCTGTACGTGCAGATTCTGGAACCGCATCCAAATTAGAAATAACTTCCTCAACTGATTTAGAAAGTAATTCTTCATTGCCTGCTAGTGCATTATTTAGATTTGTCACATATGTGTTGTGGTGTCTAGTGTGGTGAATATTCATTGTTTCTTTGTCAATGTGTGGCTCTAGTGCATCTTCTGCATAAGGTAATTTTGGTAATTCAAATGCCATCATTAATTCCTCCTATGTACGTATTATTTTTTTTGGGGCTTTAGGTAAGCTTATAATCATTGCGATTTATAAGAATATTTCTAAAGCTTTACTTAAAAGATACCAAAGTTGGTTTTTCCTTTCAAATAAAATGCTTATACCCAACATAAATACAATTTCCTTTTAACAAATTTTTATACCATTACAAAAGGGTAAATATTAAATGCTAACTATTATTCGAAAAATTGTCATGATTCACCTAACTAGCATCCTGTCAACGATTTTTGTCATACATCGCAAAAACACTTCCAAATCAGCATCAATGACTTATTGACAGGTTGTTATTAAAGGATTTAAATCAATTTGAAGGGGTAAAAAGGAGGGCCAAATATGCAAACCACAAGCATTTCAATATATACTTTAATGGTACAATTTTTCCAAAAAAACGAGCCAGTTCAAAAGGTAAAAGCGGGTACAGTCCTTTTTCACGAAAAAGATCCCGTAGAATATATCTACTTAAATCTAAAAGGAAGTATCGCACTAGGAAGGGTTCATTTACGAGGAAAGGAATTTATTTTAAAAGTTTTGAATGACAAGGAATTAATAGTGGAATATCAACTTTTTAAACCAAATCCTCAATATCAATTTTTCGCCAAGACTCTGTCTGACTGTGAATTACTTGCTATAAAAAAAGAACAATTTGAAGAATTTATATTAACAGACCCTGAAGCAATGATTGCTTTGGTCGAATGGTTAAGCACTTGTTACTTAAAGTCCCAAATGAAGTGTCAGGACTTAATTATGAATGGCAAAAAAGGAGGTTTATATTCCATCCTTATCCGGTTATCCAAAACTTACAGAGTTAAAACGGAAAAGGGTATACTAATTGACTTGCCCTTAACCCATCAGGAACTTGCCAACTTAACCTATGGTACCAGAGAAGTTATCCAACGTGCTTTAAAAGAACTCCGAGAAAAAGACATCATTCTATATGAAAATCAAAAGTTCACGATAAAAAACTTAGCTTATCTAAAAACGGAAGTGGATTGCCAAAACTGTCCGTCCGAAATTTGCGGGATTAATTAACAGTTTAAAGCGTCTATCCTAAGCTAAATCTGTAACACTAAGCCACCTGGTCTCCAAGTGGCTTTTTATAGAACAAGAATAAAAAAATAGCCAACCATTATGACTTGAATAATGGTTTTGGTAATTACACTGCTTATAAACCCAATGACTGAACCGAATCCTACTTTCACACTCTCAGTAAAACCTCTTTTGTTTACTATTAACTCAGCTGCTATAGCCCCAATAAACGGACCAATTAAAATTCCGAATATTGGAATGACAAACGGTCCTGCTAAAATACCAATCGTACTACCCCAGACCCCGGCCTTGGAGCCGCCATACTTTTTAATTCCAATGAGGTTTGCTACATAATCAGCTGCAAATAATAATACAACAAACAAGCCTTGAATAAGCCAAAATAACCAACTAAAAGCCCCAAAAGAAAAGAACACACCGTACAAAATAAATCCTGCAAGCAGAAATAACACACTCGGAATAATCGGGTATACCAGGCCAACAAATGCAACAATAAAAAGAATACTTATGATACTCCAATAAACAATTTCCATCCGTCCCCATCCTTCTTTTTCATCTATACTACGGTTTACCCTCAAAATGGTTTCATTAACCTTTCCATTCTTGTATATATCAATGACACAAGCTACAATAGGATGTGTGTCTGGTTATCATGTTTTATTAAAAGGTGGTTATTATGAATATCTTCAAACAATTTTATAAAAGTATTTATTCTCCAAGGGATATTGCCCTCTTTCGTTTTCAAGGGATTGGCAAAACGATTCTTTATGTATTTTTCTTAACATTCATCTCCATCCTGCCATCTATTATTTATTTCAGTACAGCACTTACAGAGGGGATTGACGCTGCAAAGTCTTTTATAAAAGAGGAAGCTCCTGCTTTCTCCATTAAAAATGGGCAGCTAACAGCAAAGACGAATGTGCCGGTTACAATTAATAAAGACAATTTCACCATTATCATTGACCCTACTGGCGCTATATCGGAAGATGATCTGGCGAATGACGGTAATACGTTCGCTTTATTAAAGAATGGGTTTGCTTTTGTCTCAGCCGGCAGGGTTGATACATATCCATATTCCATGATGGAAGGTATACATATTACAAACAGTGACCTGCTCCATTTTGTTAATACAATTGGCGAAATGAAAGGAATTATTATTCCAGTTGTAGCATTGTTTATTTATTTATTTTCAAGTGCCGCTAGTTTTATTGAGATATCAGTCCTAGCCTTCATAGGTCTAGCACTAAAAGGAAATCGAAAGCTTAATTACCGGCAATTATGGAGAATGGCTGCTTATAGTGAAACATTACCAACCTTATTCTTTACCATTATGACCGCTATTCAAACTGTAGTTCCAATCAGTTTCCTCATTAATTGGTTTGTAGTCATTATTGTGTTATTCCTTGCTATTAAGGAAGTCCCGAAACCGAAAAATGCAAACTAAACGTCCATAAACGGACGTTTTTTTTGGTCTAATTTAATCTGGACAAGCATACGAATGTACAAACATTCTTTCTGGAGGCTTGTCCCATGAAAAAATTATTTGGCATTCTACTATCCATTTTAGTCCTATACGTTATTTATTACGATCTAACAGTCGGCACACTTCCAACCTCCACCCCTAAACCTGTAGACGCAAAAGTCGAGCAAAGCACTCCAGCAAAAACGGATTTACCTTCTTTTGATGCAGAGGTAAAACCAGGTGATACAGTAATTTCTATTGTAGAGCATAAAATCAATAAATCACTTCCTGTATCCATCCCTGACTTAATCGAGGACTTCCAAACATTAAATGGAGGTAAGTCCCCTCAAAAAATTCAAATTGGTTCTACATATCATTTTCCTGATTACTCAAAATAAAGAGGATATATCGAAAATCTTGTCAAAAATAGCACATGGCTGATACAATAAGATGAACCTCCAAGCAGGGCTTTTCAGTCCTTCTGTTTGCGAGAACATTCGAGTGTACTGACCGTTAAGACGGCAATAGATCGAATTTATTCAGATTCGAATCCATATTTGAAGGAGAGCGAATTACACGTGAGTGAAATCATACATCGCACCAAAACCCGGCCCATTAAAGTGGGGAATTTAACCATTGGCGGGAGCAATGAAATTATTATTCAAAGTATGACTACAACGAAAACGCACGATGTGGAGGCGACCGTTGCAGAGATTAAACGCTTGGAAGAAGCAGGCTGTCAAATAGTCCGGGTTGCATGCCCGGATGAAAGGGCCGCAAATGCCATTCCAGAAATCAAGAAAAGAATTAATATTCCTTTAGTCGTCGATATTCATTTTGATTATAAATTAGCACTTAAGGCCATTGAGGGCGGTGCTGATAAAATTCGAATTAACCCAGGGAATATCGGTAAACGTGAAAAGGTTGAAGCAGTTGTAAAAGCAGCTAAAAAACGTGGTATCCCGATTCGAATTGGAGTGAATGCAGGATCTCTAGAAAAGAAAATCCTTGAAAAATATGGATATCCTACAGCGGATGGTATGGTAGAGAGTGCACTTCACCATATTAAAATCCTCGAAGATTTAGATTTCCATGATATTATTGTCTCGATGAAGGCATCTGATGTTAACCTTGCTATTGAAGCTTATGAAAAAGCCGCACGTGCTTTCGATTATCCATTACACTTAGGTATTACTGAATCTGGGACACTATTCTCCGGTACTGTTAAAAGCGCAGCGGGATTAGGTGCGATTATCAGTAAAGGGATAGGAAATACATTACGGATTTCTTTAAGCGCCGACCCTGTGGAAGAAGTGAAGGTTGCACGCGAGCTTTTAAAAGTATTTGGACTTTCTTCTAATGCTGCAACATTAATTTCATGCCCAACCTGTGGAAGAATTGAAATTGACCTGATCAGTATCGCAAATGAAGTTGAAGAATATATTTCCACCATAAAAGCTCCGATTAAAGTATCAGTATTAGGCTGTGCTGTGAATGGTCCGGGCGAAGCTCGTGAAGCGGATATCGGCATTGCGGGTGCCCGTGGTGAGGGCTTATTGTTTAGAAAAGGTGAAATTGTCCGCAAGGTTCCTGAGGCACAAATGGTCGAGGAACTTAAGAAGGAAATTGATCAAGTTGCTGAAGAATATTTCCGCAAAAAGGCAGAAGAAGAACAGTTGTTAAATAAAAATTAACAAAAAGAAACCCGGTATAATTACCGGGTTTCTTTTTGTCTGTCTAGCTCCTATGCAGCAGAACTGTTAAAAGAACGGAAGAATAAAGATACCGACAACAATTGATATGGCTCCAATACCAATTGCCCATGCACCCAGACCTTGTGCACCTCTACTCCTCGCTACAAACCCTAACACAATACCTGCAGCACCAAATAGTATAGGCATTACAAACAGTGATAAAATCGATAACGCTAAGGCAAGGGTACCTATCCCTGTTCCAGCAGCAGCACCAGCTTTTTGTTGCTGTTGCGTATTGTTTTGATTTTTCCTCAGTGTGACAGGAACAGGTGCAGCAATTTCAGCTGCCGATTCTTCCCGGTATTGAGAAGATCTGATCGGAACAGAAGCACCAATCTTAGGAGTATTCTCTGACTTCTTCAAAGAATAAGAAGTGTTAATTGGTGCCGCTACTTCTGAAGCGGTTTCTTCTCTATATGAGGAAGGAGAATTGGGAATATCTTCTCCAATTATTGGTCCTCGAAGAGCTTCTTGCACTTTTGTGTCTCGTTCATCTGCCATCCTAATCCCTCTCTTTCAGTTATAGGAGCATTTATTAGTGTGGACCACCTGACGCTTTTTAGTATGTCAATGTTTGTCTTAAATAGGGATTTATTAGAAATAGCGGAAATGCAACTTTTTAAATTAATCCTTTATTGTTGGCCTGTCTTTGGTAAAATAAAAGGAGAACTTACAACAAACGAGGGTGAAGAATATAATGAAACGATTTGGTATAGATATAGATGGCACCGTAACCTCTCCCACCTCCCTGATTCCTTTTATTAATAAAGCCTTTAACTTAAATATTTTATATGAGGATGTAAATAAGTATGAATTAACCCCGTTTGTTAATGTACCTGAACAGGAATTCGCAAAGTGGTTTACCGAAAATGAACCGATTATTTACGAAGGCTCACCTCCTGCACCTGGTTCCATTGATGCGCTAACAAGATGGAAACACAAACATGAATTATTTTTTATTAGTGCACGAGGACCTCATTTGCTCGATGTAACGGAGGAATGGTTTTTCAAGCATGGACTAACCTTTCACCATATTGAGTTGATAGGTTCTCACGATAAAGTGGAAACCGCCAAGAGGCATAATATTGATCTTTTTTTTGAGGATAAACATGATAATGCGGTAATGATCCATGAGGAATGCCGTATTCCAGTTATTCTCTTCGATACTCCCTATAATCAGGATCCACTGCCAGAAGGGGTTATACGTGTTAAGAATTGGCGTGAGGCTTATCATTGGGTAGAAAACTGGCTAAAGAATCAGAAACCAATACGAAAAAAACAGCTTGTGTAACCCACAAGCTGTTTTTTAACAACAACATTCCGGACAGCGTCCATATATTTCGAATTTATGCCCAGAAATATCATATCCCTTAAGATTTTCCCTTAATCCTTCCATAGGACAGGTATCGATTTCTTTAGTTTTCCCACAATCTAAACAGATAAAATGATGGTGATGATGGTTTCTGGAACAAGTAAACCGGAAATGTTTTTCACCAGATAACTCTGTCATTTCTAAAATTCCCATATCGACAAATAGGGATAGGTTACGGTAAATGGTATCAAAGCTTAAACCTGGATAATCTTCTTTTAATAGGTCGAGCACATCTTTAGCAGTTAAATATTTATCGTTATCTGCAAATAATTGCAGCATATCTTCTCTTTTTCCAGTTTGTTTAAATCCATTTTCCTTTAAGTGCTGTATGGCCTCATTTACATTCACTTAGCTCCTCCTCCTAATCTACTGGTCATTTTTTTATAAAAGATTGCCATTATTAAGATGAGAACCGCGAGCATAACAATCGTACCACCGGGTGCAAGATCCAGGTAATAGGCCGTAAAAAGTCCACCTAAGACAGAGAGTTCACCGAAGAGAACGGATAAGAATATCGTTTGTTTGAACCCCTTGGCGATGCGAATACTTGCCGCAACTGGAAGTGTCATTAAAGAGGAAACCAACAAGATTCCTACAATTCTCATCGATGCAGCAATCACAAGGGCAACCATAACTATAAAGATGAAATGAATACTTTTCGCAGGTATTCCTGAGGCTTTAGCATGTTCCTCATCAAAAGAAAGTAAAAATAGCTCTTTATACAATAAAATAATCACGACTATGACAAGTATACTTATAATCAAGATAACCCATAAATCGGTTCGGCTGACAGCAGAGACACTGCCAAATAAATAACTATACAAATCTGTATTAAATCCATTGGCAAGCGAAATAAAAATAACTCCAAGCCCAATTCCGCCTGACATAATGATTGGAATCGCCAACTCTTGGTATTGCTTATAAACGCCTCTTAGCTTCTCAATAAATAATGAGCCGCCTACAGAAAAAACCATTCCCATATAAAGCGGGTTCAATCCAGCAAGCATCGTAAATTTATTTTCAATAAGCAAGCTTGCTGCGATGCCTGCCAAGGTAACATGACTTAAGGCATCAGCAATTAACGATAACCTTCTGACGACAATAAACACTCCTAACAATGGGGCTAGGATTCCAATCAATATCCCTGTTAAAAACGCGTTTTGTAAAAACTCATAATGAAAAATACCTTCAATCAATTTTTAACGCCTCCATGTTCATGGTTATGGGCTAATACGTGTACATCATGACCATAAACCTTAGACAACCCATTACTGCTAACTTGTTCAAATTCTTCTGTATTACCATGAAAATGCAAATGTTTATTTAAACAAGCAACATGTGTAACCTTATCGGAAATGGTGCCAATATCATGGGTAACCAATAAAAGCGTAATCCCCCTGCTCGTATTTAAGTCGCCTAGCATCTCATAGAACGAATGAACATTTTCCGCATCCACGCCGACGGTGGGCTCATCCAAAATCAAAAGCTTCGGTTCACTTACCAGTGCACGGGCAATAAACACCCTTTGCTGCTGGCCTCCGGACAGTTCCCCAATATTTCGATGACTAAACGCCTTCATCCCCACTGCGTCTAGTGCCTCGGTTACCCTCTGCCTGTGTTCCTTTTTAAAGAAGGTAAATAACCCTAACTTTTTGGTTAATCCGCTTGAAACCACTTCAAAAACAGTAGCCGGAAATCCAGTATTAAAGGAATTGGCCTTTTGCGATACATAACCGATTTTTTGCCAGTCTTTAAATTTAGTTATTTCCTGACCAAATAAGAAGATGTCCCCTCTTTGCAGCTTTAATAAACCTAATATTAATTTCAACAGAGTAGATTTACCTGAACCGTTAGGCCCGACAATTGCCAAAAAGGATCCGTCTGGGACAGTAATCGTAATATCTTCAAGAACACTTTCTTTTTCATAACGGTAAAAAAGATCTTTTATTTCAATAATAGCTTGCATGTTCCACACTCTCACTTTTAATTATCAGAATGATTCCGATTTAACTTCAAGTAGTATACAATAGGACTTCCCAATTGTAAAGGCAAAGGCAAGAAACTTGGTCAATCCAAGCCCCACTATAAATCCATTGTCACACTCTATCCCCATCTTCATACATTAGCATGGAGGAGTGATGAGGGTGAAAATATTTGAAAGCATCATTAATCATAAAATTAACACAATTACAGCAGAAGAGCTTATAAAGTATGCTAATCAGTTTAATATTAATGTTAGTCCCCAACAGGCGAAAAAGATTGCTGAATATTTACGAGGCAAAAATATTAATATTTTTGATACTGCACAGCGCAGCCAATTGGTAAAGCAAATCGCTAAAGCAGCCGGGCCGGAAACTGCAAGAGAAGTAAATAAGCTATTAATTCAGTTTACAAAGCAATAAAAAGCTGTGCCGAAGCACAGCTTTTTCCTTATCCTTGCATAATTTCATCTAGTAAGTTTTCATTAAACGCTTGCTCCCTGAGCATGTTGATTTCAAACTTATAAGGCGGTTTTTTATTATTTTTATCTTCCCCAACGAAAGGAGTCTCCAAAATCTTAGGAACTTCTTGTAATTGAGGATGATGAACAACATAATTTAGGGCTTTAAATCCAATATGACCAAATCCAATATTCTCATGGCGGTCTTTTCTCATCCCCACCGTGTTCTTACTATCATTGATATGAAGGACCTTTAGTTTGTCTAAACCGATAATTTTATCAAATTCATTTAGAACACCATCAAAGTCGTCGACAATATTATATCCGGCATCATGTGTATGACAAGTATCAAAACAAACTGAGAGCTTGTCGTTATAATTGACCCCATCCATAATCATCGCTAGCTCCTCAAATGATTTTCCGCATTCAGAACCTTTTCCAGCCATCGTCTCTAGCGCAATTTGAAGCTGTTCCTTACCCGTTAATACTTCATTTAAGCCCTCGATGATTTTTTTTATGCCAAGCTCAGTTCCCGCCCCGACATGGGCACCCGGATGAAGCACGATTTGTTTCGCTCCAAGTGCCTCTGTTCGTTCAATTTCACTGCGGAGGAATCTTACTCCTAATTCAAACGTATCAGGATTGGTCGTATTTCCAATGTTTATGATATAGGGAGCATGCACGACAATTTCTGTGATCCCGTTCATCTCCATATGTCTTCTTCCTGCTTCAATATTCAGATCTTCAATTTTCTTTCTTCGGGTATTTTGCGGTGCACCCGTATAGATCATAAAAGTGTTAGCACCATAGGATACTGCTTCCGTGCTGGCTGCAAGCAGCATATCTTTGCCACTCATAGATACATGTGAGCCGATTTTCAACATCCCGTTTCTCTCCCTTTAGATGATTATTTCTTTCTCTTCTCTATCTTCCGTTGTCGTTTTTTTATTTTATCCATTTCCCATTGCATTTTCTTTTTATAGCCTGGTTTTACCTTTTGTGGTTTTTTGACAATTGATTTCGCAGTTCGATCTGCCTCATCTTCTTTTCGTACACGGGTTTTCCGTTTATTTCTATCGTCGATTTCTTCAATTCCTTCATTTTTGAAATCAACATGTTTAAATTGAATGCCCATTTTTTCCAACCGGTTTAATGCGTCCTCATCGGAGCTTTCATATATCGTAAGGGCAATTCCAGAATTACCTGCGCGTGCCGTTCTTCCGACCCGATGAATATAAAAATCCAAGTCAGTTGGAAGTTCATAATTGATGACATGACTGACCCCTTCAATATCAATTCCTCTAGATGCAAGGTCGGTCGCGACAATATACTGATACTCCAAGTCCTGTATTTGTTTCATCATTTTTTTTCGTTCACGGGGGTTTAAATCACCATGGACTCGTCCGACTTTTAAACCTTTATCGTTTAAGAAATAGGCAACCTCTTCCGCCATCTTCTTCGTATTGGTAAAAACAATCGCTAGATATGGATTGTAGGCAAGCAGTGCATCATGGACAAGCTGCTTTTTATTGCGATGCCTTGATGGTAACAGATAATGCACTAAATTCTCAGCTGCTTTTCTTTTTGAATCAATCTGAATGGTTTTAGGATTTTCCATATATTTTTTTAAAAATGGTTTTAATTTTTCAGGAATCGTAGCAGAAAAAACCAACATTTGCAGTTTTTCCGGCATTTTTGCAGCAACCTGATCAACATCTTCAATGAATCCCATATCAAGCATCATGTCAGCTTCGTCAACGACAAGGATTTTGGCTGTATGGATGAATAATGCCTGTTCTACCATGAGATCTTTAATCCTGCCCGGGGTGCCAACCACGATTTGCGGCTGAACCTTTAATTTTTCAATTGTCCTTACCTTGTCGGTTCCTCCGATATAGCATCTAGTCATAATTTGGTGTTCAGGACTGCAATGTTCGGTAACTTTCAAAATCTGGTGGTAAATTTGTGAAGCCAGCTCTCTTGTTGGTGCGGTAATGACTGCTTGAACTTCTTGACGGCTTGGATCTATTCCCTGTAGAATCGGCAAAACATAAGCAAATGTTTTACCTGTTCCAGTTTGAGATTGGCCAATCGCACTTTCTCCTTTTAACACTAATGGAGTCATCCGTTCCTGAATTTCTGTAGGCTCCAAAAAACCAAATTGGTTCAATGCTTCTATGATAAATGGCTGAAACTTAAAACGCTCAAATTGATTTGCTTTCATAAAATATGCTCCTTATTCTTTTTAATCTTCTTATGGAGTAGTGTTTCCTCAAGTTTAACTTCCTTCTCTATGTCCATCATGTTATTATAGTAAAATTTCTCCTAAATAACCAGTTAACTTATTTTTTTATTCACAGCTTTTACTAATTAGCCAAATTTTAAAACGAAATTAAGTTTTTTCCTTGTGTGTAAACCTAAACCAAATTTGGATTTATGCATATTTTAAAGTATGAAGTCATGATAGAAAGGAGGTTTTGGAATGCAGCCAAGACCAAGAATGCCCTTTAACGGCGGAATGGGGCAGCAAATGTTCGGTGGCGGTCCCATGATGGGGTCAGGGGGCACACCTTCTTTTGGTAGAAATCCGATGATGAGGCCGCAAGCAAGACCTTTTGGCGGAGGAAACTCAATGATGGGAGCGAGAATGGGGTCCGGATCCGGTCAAATGGGCAGAGCCGGAGGGGGAATACTCTCGAAAATTCTCGGAAGAGGGACACAAGCAGGTGCACCAAGCGGACTTATGGGAGGAATGGGAAGGGCCGCAGGAAGTGGAAGCGGCGGTTTACTTCAATCCTTAAGCAATCCTGGGGGATTAACAGGGATTTTAAATAATACCCAGCAAGTGTTAAAAACAGCACAAACAATTGGACCGATGATCCAACAATATGGCCCTATGGTTAAGAATATACCTGCCATGTGGAAGCTATATCGTGGCATTAAGAATGCTACTAAGGACAGTGAGTCATCCACCAAGAAATCAAAGGCAGAATCAGTCAGGGAGGAATCCTCAAGCAGCGAAAGTTCGGAATCCGGACAATCTAAACAATCGGCGAACCAAAAAGGCAGCCAAAAGTCACGTTCTCATCAATCCCAAAAAGGAAGTTCAATCCCGAAAATGTATATTTAATACATTCGAATGCTGAAACCCAGCATTCTTTTTTTTTGGCTGTGTTAAAGGATGTAGTTGATTTTTAGCACGTTGATTGGAGCGGAAGGCGGCGAAGACTCCTGCGGGAGTACGGGGCTGGAGAGACCCCACAGGCGC
>NZ_JBALNF010000044.1:0-41318 GCF_036962465.1 Neobacillus vireti | reverse complement strand
AGCGAAGCCGCCTGGAGCGGAAATAAACATTCAAGATTAACACAGCCTTTTTTTAATAAATCCTACAGGAAAAATGTATCTTTGTATTCTATCTATTAGTTTTATATAATAAATACATAGACTTACAGAAAAGCTTATTGATCCAGGGAAACAGCTTGGAGTGATGATCTAAAAAAACAAAGTTCATGTAGGAGGACTTTATAATATGCAAATCATTAAAATATCACCACGCGGTTACTGTTATGGTGTCGTCGATGCCATGGTTATTGCAAGAAATGCTGCTTTAGATAAATCATTGCCACGTCCCATCTACATTTTAGGGATGATTGTTCATAACAAACATGTTACAGATGCGTTTGCAGAGGAGGGCATTATCACTCTGGATGGTAACAATCGCATCGATATTCTTAATAAAGTTGAATCAGGTACGGTTATTTTTACCGCCCACGGCATCTCTCCGGAAGTACGTGAGCTTGCAAAGAAGAAAGGACTAGTAGCGATTGATGCAACCTGTCCTGATGTAACTAGAACACATGATTTGATAGAAGAAAAAACAAAACAAGGATATCAAGTTATTTATATAGGAAAAAAGGGGCACCCGGAGCCTGAAGGTGCGGTTGGTGTTGCACCGGATATGGTTCATTTAGTGGAAACTCCTAATGATGTTGAAGCATTAACCGTTCAAAGTGAAAACCTAATTGTCACAAACCAAACTACCATGAGTCAGTGGGATGTTGCCGATACTATGAAAAAAGTAAAGGAAAAATACCCTCATGTCGAAGTCTATAATGAAATTTGCCATGCAACGCAAATACGCCAAGAAGCCGTTGCCGAACAAGCGACAAAAGCTGATGTAACGATCGTTGTTGGCGATCCAAAAAGTAATAACTCTAATCGTCTTGCACAAGTTTCGGAGGAAATTGCTGGAACAAGAGCATATCGAATTGCAGATATAACGGAATTAGAAATTGATTGGTTAAAAGATGCCAAGACTGTTGCCGTCACATCGGGTGCTTCTACACCGACCCCTATTACCAAAGAGGTAATCACATTCCTTGAGCAATTTGATCCAACTAATGAATCGACTTGGGAACGCCGTAAGCAAGTTCAATTGAACAAAATATTACCTAAAGTTAAAAGTGCTGACAAATCATAAGAAAAAGTTTCAATAACTTGCCCAAATAACTATTTTAAAGAAAAAGAACCGTGTCCCATTAAGAGCGGTTCTTTTCTTTGTAGTTTATACAAACTGAAAGGGGTCTGTATTTTGTTCAGATGGGAAAATGTCAACATCGTAGCCAGACTCTTTGCACATCTTTTGGAGTACATTTGTCAGCCCTATTTTCATCACCTTTTCCACATTATGTCCCGGGTCAATCATATTTAAGCCCTGCATCATCGCATCATGGGCCGTATGATAATAGATATCCCCTGTAACATATACATCTGCCCCTTTAAATTTTGCATTCATAAAATATTTATTACCATCGCCGCCTAATACCGCAACCTTTTTAATCTTAGAGGTTAAATCCCCTACAACCCGGACAGCGGGGACGTTTAATGCTGCCTTTACCTTTTCAGCAAATTCAGCTAAGGTCATTTCTTTCACTTTTCCGATTCTGCCGAGACCAAGTGTCTCCCCTTTATTCTCAACCGGGTACACATCATAAGCAACCTCTTCATATGGATGTGCTTTGATCATCGCGGTGATTGTTTTCTTTAAAAGTGATTCAGGCAGTATGGTTTCTATTCTTACTTCATCCACTTTTTCTAACTCTCCTGGCTTGCCCACATACGGATTTGTATGTTCACCGGGTAAAAATCTTCCTATTCCATTTGCCGAAAATGAACAATGACTGTAGTTTCCAATAAAACCAGCACCTGTATTGCCTAACACTTGTCTGATTTCTTCTGCATGGCTAGCAGGGACAAAGACAACTAATTTCTTAAGCATCGCCTCATAGGTAGGGACCAGAACCTCCGCTTCTTCAAGCTCCAAAGCTTCTGCCAATAGATCATTGACCCCGCCTTTAGCGACATCCAAATTGGTATGAGCTGCATAAACAGCTATATCATGTTTTAATAACTTTTCAACCATCTTCCCCTGAGTTGTATCAGTTAACAAGTTTTTAAGCGGCCGAAAGATGATCGGGTGATGAGCAATAATGAGCTGTACATTTTTTTCGATCGCCTCATCAATGACATGATCGAGAACATCGAGAGCAATCATTACCCTATCAACTCTTTTATTTAACCGTCCAATTTGTAAACCTATTTTATCGCCCTCCATTGCCAAGCCCTTTGGTGAAAATTGCTCAAAAAGCTGGATGATTTCATGACCGTTCGGATTCTTCATTACTTAGGACCTCCTCCACAAGTTTTATCTTTTCAATGAGCTCATTCTTTTTTTCGATTGTCTCGGCCGTTTCCGAAGCCTCTTCCATCGCTTCAACAATACGCTGCCAATTTTTCTTCTCTGAATCCCACTTCTTTTTAAAGATTTCATTCTTTTCCTTCAACAGGAATGGTCCCAGCAAAAATTGCTTTTCCCTCTTTTCCTGATAAGGTTTAGCCGGATTACCTTGTTCGGCAATTAAAATTTCGTAAATTTTCCCATCTTCCTCTAGAATTTCTTCCGCAATTAACTCCCAGTTATTTTCAAACAACCACGTGCGAATCGAGACTGCACTAATATTTGGCTGCAGTATAAGACGCTTAACTGAACCTAGCTTGTCTTTCCCACTTTCCAAAATACTAGAGATTAGAGCCCCCCCCATTCCGGCAATGGTAATACAATCGACCTCACCAGACTGAATCACCTCAAGTCCATCACCCATGCGGACTGTAATCTTGTCAGCGAGCCCTTCTGCTAGTACATTTTTTTCGGCTGATTGGAAAGGCCCTTTGGCCACTTCACCTGCTACGGCATAAGATATTTTAAAATTCTTAGCTAGATAACATGGCAGATAAGCATGATCGGAGCCAATATCCGCCAACCTTGCCCCTTCTGGTACATATTTTGCGACTGTTGTTAAACGAACTGATAATTTATCTGTATTCAAGATTCCACCACTTTTACAATAATATAGGAATAAACATTTAACTTTGAGAATTGTCCAGCTACAGCGCCTAGGGGCTCTTAGGTCTAAGCCAATATGTCAGGAAGGTTAAATACAACCTTCTCGCCAGCTCGTCTTATGCCTGTCGCCCCTGGTCAAGGCGCTTCCGCTTTTCATTAAGTATATAAAAGAGTCCTTTACTAAAGCAAAGGACTCTTTTTATTATTTGATTTTACTTACCCATTCTGCCATTGCGTCAGCTTGTTCTTGAGGAACAAGGCCTGCTGGCATGTTGCCTTTACCTTTTGTAATGATGTTCACAATCTCTGCTTTAGAATACTTACTGCCGACACCTTTTAATGTTGGCCCTACTACCCCTTGATACTGATCCCCATGACAGCCAATACAGGTTTGCTTATAAATGTCTTCTGGCTTTGTTGCTGCAACCTCTGTTGTCTCGCTGCCACTTCCTTTTCCATTCTCTTTGGCGACTTCTTTCATGTCTCCCAGGCCTTTGAAGGAAAGAATAAACACTAATACGATCCCAAAAACCATGACAAGAATGTAAGGAATAACCGGATTCCGTTTCATGATCTTACCTCCCTTATGTACGAACGCATCTTAAAAATAAATAGTCTACAAACAACTACTATTTTACTTGAAAAATAACAGAAGGAAAAGCCCTAAACTTATTTTATCACTATAATCTTTATAATATAGAAAAAAGAGACTGAAGAATTTAACTAATTTTCTCTTCAGTCTCTCCATTTAACTTGTCATTAATTAGCACCCGATGAGGCGGGATATGACAATTCTTTGTACTTCGGAGGTGCCTTCCCCAATCTCAAGAAGCTTTGCGTCTCTCATCATCCTTTCGACTTGGTACTCCTTCATATAACCGTAACCACCATGGATTTGAACGGCCTGGTCTGTCACTTCCATACACATTTCGGATGCATATAACTTACACATCGCTGCTTCCTTGGAAAACGGCCTGCCTTGGTCTTTTAACCAGGCAGCTTTATAGACCATATTTCGTGCTAACTCAATTTTCATCGCCATATCGGCTAGCTTAAATTGGATAGCCTGAAAGGAAGAAATGGATTTACCAAATTGTTTTCTCTCTTTTGCATAGGCTAACGCCTTCTCATAAGCTCCTTGAGCAATCCCTACGGCCATTGCTCCTATCCCAATACGACCGCCATCTAATGTGATTAAAAACTGTCTAAAGCCCTCTCCACGCTTTCCAAGAAGATTGTCAACAGGCACCCTTACATTTTCTAATACCAGTTCCGTTGTATTGGATGCATTCAAACCCATCTTTTCGTAATTATCAATGATGGTAAACCCCTCAGCATTAGTAGGAACTATAATGGCACTAATCTCCTTTTGTCCACTCTCCTCCCCAGTTACAGCTGTCAAAGCTAAATGGTGCGCATAACTGGCATTGGTAATAAAGCACTTATTTCCATTTATAATAAATTCCCCGTTTTCTTCTTTGGCCGATGTCCTTGTTCCCCCCGCATCTGAGCCGGCATTAGGTTCTGTTAAACCAAATGCACCCAAAGATTCCCCAATACAAATCGGAGTTAAATAATTTCGTTTTTGCTCCTCGGTTCCAAACAGATTAATTGGTGCACCGCCTAAAGAAATATGTGCAGAGTATGTTATCCCGGTTGAGGCACATCCTCTGCTTAACTCTTCGACGACTATCGCAAAACTGATTGTATCTGCGCCACCGCCACCGTATTCTTCTGGAAAAGGAAGCCCCATCATCCCCAAAGTACTTAGCTTTTTAAATATCTCTACTGGAAACTTTTTTGTTCGATCACGCTCTATGGCCCCTGGCACCACTTCTTCATCTACAAATTGTTTAATCATATGTTTAATCATTTGTTGTTCAGATGTTAAGTCAAAATTCATTTCCATCCCCCCAAAACGGCATTGTATACGCTTTCTTTTTTATTATATAAGGAATCCTGATTAATTCATAACATTTAAAATTTTAAAATAAATTATATTATCGAAATATACAAATGTGATTTAATCTACCCGCGGATGGAATGAAAAGGAATACCTTATAGCTGATTCTTAAAATAATGTTGAAGCAGTTTTTCCTTTTGTAAAAAAGTAAAGCAGATAAAAAACGGAGTAAATGTTGAAAAGCCTATTTGCAAAGTGAGAGACAATTCAGTAAAATAACAATACAGAAAGTGCTTACATTCGTTAAAACTTTAGTGTTTAAAACAAAAAAATAGTCTACCTCTTTTTAAGAAGTAAACTATTATTGGCAAACATTCAGTTATTCTAAGAAATCTTTTAAACGTTTACTGCGGCTTGGATGACGTAACTTTCGCAGTGCTTTTGCTTCAATTTGACGAATACGTTCACGAGTGACACCGAATACCTTTCCAACTTCTTCAAGGGTACGGGTCCGGCCATCGTCTAATCCAAAACGCAATCTGAGAACATTTTCTTCCCGGTCCGTTAATGTGTCGAGAACATCTTCCAATTGTTCTTTTAATAATTCATAGGCAGCATGCTCTGAAGGGGACGTTGCGTCCTGGTCTTCAATAAAATCACCTAAGTGTGAATCATCTTCTTCACCAATTGGAGTTTCGAGTGATACTGGTTCTTGCGCTATTTTTAAAATTTCTCGTACCTTATCAGGGGTTAAATCCATATCTTCACCGATTTCTTCCGGTGTTGGTTCACGACCAAGATCCTGGAGGAGCTGACGTTGTACGCGAATAAGCTTATTAATGGTTTCCACCATATGAACCGGAATCCGTATCGTTCTTGCTTGGTCAGCAATTGCACGGGTGATCGCTTGACGAATCCACCACGTAGCATAAGTACTAAATTTAAAGCCTTTTCGATAATCAAATTTTTCAACTGCTTTAATGAGGCCCATATTCCCTTCTTGAATTAAGTCAAGAAATAACATACCTCGGCCAACATAACGCTTTGCAATACTTACAACAAGCCGTAAATTTGCTTCAGCAAGACGACGTTTAGCTTCTTCGTCTCCTTCTTCAATCCGATTAGCAAGTTTAATTTCCTCTTCGGCAGAGAGTAAGTCCACACGGCCAATCTCTTTTAGATACATGCGGACAGGATCGTTGATTTTAACACCTGGAGGAACACTAAGGTCGTTTAAATCAAATTCCTCATCATCTTCTTTTGCTATTTTTTTAATATCAGGGTCTTCCTCATCACTTTCGCCTACTAATTCAATTCCTTGCTCTGTTAAGGATTCATAAAATTCATCCATATGCTCGGAATCCACATCAAAGTTAGCCATTTTTTCAGCAATATCATCATAGGCAAGGACACCGATTTTTTTACCCAATTCAGTTAACTGGTCTTTTACTTGTTCAAGGGTTAATTCATT
Source organism: Neobacillus vireti (assembly GCF_036962465.1). Classification (GTDB taxonomy): domain Bacteria; phylum Bacillota; class Bacilli; order Bacillales; family Cytobacillaceae; genus Neobacillus; species Neobacillus vireti_B. The sequence goes on along the minus strand of NZ_JBALNF010000044.1, from coordinate 34,865 downwards.
TTCAACCTCTTTTGAACGGGCTGATTTTTCAGCAGCCATATGTCCCCCTCCTTCCAAAATCAAAACAATAAATTAGAATTCATAACAATTTACGCAAGTGATTCATTTCAGTAGCAATCGCTGCGGCCTTACTAAAGTCCTTCTCTCGTTCAGCTTCTTTTAATTCCACTTCTTTTTCTTTTATCTTTAACAACTTTTGATAATTCAACACCTGTTTGATATAATCAGTTAATTCCTGATTTGTCAGTTCATCATTTATGGCCATCATTTCAATGTCTGCAACTATTCTTCTAAGATTATCATCTTGAATATAGGTTAAAAATGCGCTGGTGTCAGGTTCTGCATGGTCCTCAAAAAATCCTAACAGATAGGTTATTATTGCCTGATGTTCATCCATATTAAACGTTTGTCCTGCAAGTAATTCCTGAACCTTATAAGCCACATCTCGATCTTTAAGCATATGGGCAATTAACCGTCTTTCGGCTGTAAGGTATGCCGGTTTCAGTCCTTCTGCCGGCTTAATAACTACTAAAGGCTTTTGGGCTGGTTCTTTCGATCCGCTTGATTTTCTCTTTTCAGCAAAATATATTTGCTGCTGTTGCTGCTTTAATGCCTCTAGCGAGAGGGAAAATTCAGATGCCAGCTGTCTTAAGTAATGATCCCTTTCAACAGCCTTATCGAGTTTACTGATCTCTTTGATTATTTGTTCGATGTATGCGAACTGATCTCCTTCAAGCTGAAGATTTTTTCCGCGGCGAAAGTAAATAAATTTAAAGGCCATCCAGGTTAAACTTGCACCAATTACATCATTTCGGAACTTATCTGCACCATTCTTTTGAATATATTCATCAGGATCCATACCATCTGCCATCATCGCTACCTTTAGTTGAAAGCCAGCTTCTTGAAGGTGATTCCCTGCCCGATATGCAGCCTCAATACCGGCCTTATCAGAATCATAGCAAATCGTCACCGTTTGAACATTCTGTCTTAACAGAGTGATATGCTCCTCTGTTAATGCTGTTCCCATTGTGGCAATCCCATTTTCAACACCAGCCCGGTCGGCAGCAATGACATCGGCAAATCCCTCAAATAAAACAGCATATTGCATTTTTTTTATACTTGGTTTTGCCAAGTGATAATTATATAAAATTTTACTTTTATTAAAGATTGCTGTTTCGGGACTATTTAAATATTTTGGCTCATCAGCCCCAAGTGATCTCCCAGAAAAAGCAATCGTATTACCATGACGGTCAAATATAGGAAACATAATTCGATCCCTGAAACGATCAAAGTACGTTCCATCCCGCTCTCTTTTGATAATTAAACCGGCTTTTTCCATCCATTCAGGTGAAAAATCCCTCTTAGTCAGGAATTTATAAACGAAGTCCCATGAATTTAATGAATACCCGATTTGAAACTTATCAATCGATTCTTGGGTAAAACCTCTGTTTAGTAAATACTCGAGTGCGTGTTGACCCTCTTTTGTATTTACCAAAAGATGGTGGTAAAATTTTCTTAATAGCTCATGGGCATCAATCATTGCCTGAAGTTCTTTAGAAAGTTTTTTGCCACCCAATGTTTGCGGCAAGTTAATACCTAATTCAATATTTACCTTCGCCGCTAGTTTAATGGCTGCTTCTTGGAATGATATTCCTTCAAGTTCCATTAAAAAAGAAAATACATTTCCTCCCGCCCCACAACCAAAACAATGAAAGATTTGTTTGTCAGGTGATACTGAAAATGATGGGGTGCTCTCTCCATGGAATGGACATAATCCGAAGTAATTTCGCCCCTGTTTTTTCAGTTGAACATAATCGCTAATTACCTCGACAATATCAACAGCCTGACGAATTTGGTCAATCTTCTCTTCGGCAATAAGGTCTGCCATGAAAACAACTCCATTTGTACTACAGGTATTCGGCAGGCATTAGTTAAATTCCTGCAAATTTCGACATTTTTTTTGTTAGCTTCATCACAAATCTTGCTCGATCCTCAGATTAATAGGTCTTGGTCCTTTCGGTATTCTCCTCTTTGACAACAATATCTCCTTTACCTGAATTGTTTACAGATACGGGGCTGTTCTTCCTTACCTGAGTCAATGGATTTCCAGATTGCACATATGTAATGTTTTTCTTTCACATGATGAACACAGGTAGCAGCAAAACAAACGTCAACGGAAAATATGGCTGTGATTTTCGACAATTTCCTCTTTAACCGGGCAAAACTCTGCATCGACAAAATAGCCTATTTGCCTTTTCCATAAGTATAAATTCTACATCACTCCGCATATTCCTTCTTAAAGAAACAACTTTTATAAAAAGGATTTATGTCGAATTTTTTTAGGGGGGCTGCCTTGACATCTAACAATAAATAGTTTATTCGTTCCAATGCAACTCTAAACCTAAAAAGATATTTTTTTATCACAATTTTTTATTATAGTATATTCGTTATCATTTTACCATAACTTTTTTTCATTTTTTTTGTTAAAAAAACACATAATCAATTGATTATGCGTTAGAATCTTCCCTTTTGAATATAATTTAAAATAACATTTGCTGTTTCTTCGACAGCTTTATTGGTCACATCGATCACTGGACACTTAATTCTCTTGACTATTTCTTCAAAAAAAGTTAATTCCTCTTTAATTCGTTCGATATTAGCATAGCTTGCTTGGTCGTTTAATCCTAAGGAAAGTAACCGTTCTCTTCTGATATTATTTAGCTTTTCCGGACTGATTTTTAAGCCAAAGCACTTTTCTATCGGAACTTTATATAGTTCTTCAGGAGGATCTACTTCCGGGACCAGCGGTACATTGGCCACCTTTAACCGTTTATGTGCCAAATACTGTGATAATGGTGTTTTGGAGGTTCTAGATACTCCAATTAAAACGATATCTGCCTTTAAAAGCCCTCTTGGGTCTCGTCCATCATCATATTTTACTGCAAATTCAATCGCTTCTACCTTTTTAAAGTAATCCTCATCCAGTTTCCTTACCAAACCAGGTTCACAAAGGGGCGTTTTTCCACTGAAAATCTCAATTTGATCAATGATCGGTCCAATTAAATCTACTGCTTGTATGCCGTCCTCATCGGCCCTCTCCTTCAAATATGTACGCATATCAGGTTTAACCAGGGTATAAGCAATCATCCCTTTGTCATGGGAAACCAGTGATAAAACTTCCTCGATATGTTCTTTATCCTCAACATAAGGAAATCTCTTTAATGTCATACCTGACCCATTGAACTGGCTAATTGCTGCTTTCGTAACTAATTCAGCTGTCTCACCAACTGAATCAGAGACCACATAAATGATCGGCGTACTCATTCTCCCTCATCATCTCCATTTCCTATTTATCTTTCTTCATCAGCTAACGCCAAAAAAGCTTTGGTAATATTTGTTTTGGTCACTCTGCCAATAACCTCATAGCCTTGATCAGATTTTTTAACGACAGGTAAGGCATCGATTTGTTTTTCAATTAATTTCTTTGCCACATCAATTAATAAATCCTCACGTTCGCAGGTGGTTATGTTTGGCATCCTAGTCATAATGATATTGACAGGGATACTTGTAAGCTCTTGCTTGCCAATACTGGCCCTCAATAGGTCCTTCCTTGATAATACTCCGACTAGATTAGAAAATTGATCAACCACAAATAATGTACCCACATCTTCAAGGAACATTGTACAGATCGCATCATAAACTGAAACACTTTCACTTACTACCACTGGGATAGATTGATAATCAGATACATAAATTTTCTGCAGGTTCTCAGTCAATAGCTGAGCCCCCGACTTTCCTGTATAAAAATAGCCAACCCTCGGCCTTGCATCTAAAAAACCAGCCATTGTTAGGATTGCCAAATCTGGCCGCAATGTAGCACGGGTTAAACTCAATTGGTCTGCAATTTGTTCACCTGTTATTGGGCCATTTTCTTTAACGATTTGTAAAATATGCTCCTGGCGTTTAGTCAGTTCGATTGTCCTCACCACCTAAAAAAAATATAATACAATTTGCCATATTTGAATAAGAAATATTATATACTACTTAGCGGGTATTTTAAATCATAATGGTTATAGATAAAAGGTGCGGATGTCCGCACCTTTTTTTCCTTAAAATACCATCTTTTCTTGTAAAAAGCTCACTAATTCCGAGATAGGGAGGCGGGTCTGTTCCATTGTATCCCGGTCACGGACTGTAACCATGTTGTCTTCTTTTGAATCAAAATCATAAGTGATGCAAAATGGAGTACCGATTTCATCATGGCGGCGGTACCGTTTGCCGATTGAGCCTGCTTCATCATAATCAACCGTAAAGTATTTAGATAAATTAGCAAATACCTCTCTGGCTTCTTCAGACAATTTTTTTGATAACGGCAGCACTGCAGCCTTATAAGGGGCTAACGCCGGGTGGAAATGCATGACGGTTCTGGAAGTACCATCTTCAAGCTGCTCTTCATCATACGCATCGATTAAGAAAGCTAGTGTAACCCTGTCAGCACCAAGTGATGGTTCAATACAATATGGTACATATTTTTCATTTGTTTCTGGATCTAAGTAGTGAAAATCTTCGCCCGAAAACTCCATATGCTGTTTCAAATCATAATCCGTTCTTGATGCCACGCCCCACAATTCGCCCCAGCCAAACGGAAATTTAAATTCAAAATCAGTTGTCGCATTACTATAATGGGAAAGCTCATCTTCGGAATGGTCACGAAGTCTGATATTTTCCTTTGTAAGACCTAAAGATGATAACCAGTTCTCAGCAAATTGCTTCCAATAATCGAACCATTTTAATTCCTCACCGGGTTTGCAGAAGAATTCAAGTTCCATTTGTTCAAATTCTCTTGTTCGGAAGGTAAAGTTCCCAGGTGTTATTTCATTGCGGAAGCTTTTACCAATTTGCGCAATCCCAAACGGCAATTTCTTTCGCATTGTCCGCTGAACATTTTTAAAGTTAACAAAAATACCCTGAGCAGTTTCTGGACGCAGGAATATTTCATTAGTACTAGTTTCCGTTACGCCTTGGAACGTTTTAAACATTAAATTGAATTGACGGATACCCGTAAAATCGTGGCTGCCGCAATCAGGACAAGCAATATTATGTTCCTTAATTAATTCTTCCATTTTTTCAAATGGAAGCCCGTCTACCACCAACTCTATTCCTTTTTCATCAAGAGCATTTTCAATTAACTTATCAGCGCGATGGCGAGCCTTACAGTTTTTACAATCAATCATAGGATCATTAAAATTACCAATATGACCTGACGCTTCCCAAGTTCTTGGGTTCATTAAAATACTTGCATCTAAGCCTACATTATAGGGAGACTCTTGAACGAATTTTTTCCACCAAGCCTGTTTGATGTTATTTTTAAATTCAACACCCAATGGACCGTAATCCCAAGTGTTTGCTAAACCACCATAAATTTCTGACCCAGGAAAGATAAATCCTCTGTGCTTTGCATGTGAAACGATTTGTTCCATTATTACATTCATTGTTTTTTCGCTCCTTTTTTTAAAATAAAAAGTGGAATGTCATCATAATACTTCAACTAGACAATAAAAAACTCCCGCCTCTATGCTTAATTAAGCATAGGGACGAGAGTTACCCGCGGTTCCACCCTATTTGCTGCTATAAAAGCAGCCTCCTTAAATTGTGTTTTTCAACACGTTTGCTCGGGAACGCCTTCATTAGTGCCCTATACCCTAGCTTACACCATCCTAGGTTCGCTTTTATAGAGTAGTCTAATTACTACTTTCCTTCACCGCAAATATTTTTTATTAAAGAAATAGTAACGAAAACTTCATACATTGTCAACAAGGCATTTATAACAGATTGCGAAAATGATCCATTGAATTAAGAAATTTTTTAGATTTGAGGTTGAGACCTGAGTATTCATCATAGTAGGCTGTGATTATTTTTTTCAATTCAGCCTTTGTTTCGTCTTTAACTGAAATATTCCCTAATCTGGAAAGATCAAAATAATAAAATAGCCGTAATAATTTAACAGTTGCTGGTAATAATGGAAAATGGTAAGGATCCTTTTCCTTGCAGCGATGACAGATAAAACCGCCTTCCCGAATTGAAAATGAAAAATGACCGTCTGTACTGCCACAGACGGAACACCTATCTAAAACCGGGTAGAGTCCCATGACATTTAGCATCTTCATCTCGTAAATATTCATAAGAATATCGGGATCAAAACCTTCATTCAGATAATGAAGTGTCTGATTGAGTAATTCAAAATGATAAGGGTTTGTTTTTTTATCTTCCGTACATCGATCTGTTAATTCAACAATATAACTGGCATAGGCTGTTAAAAAGATATCTTCCCCAATCGAACGCAAAGAAGTAATGATTTCTCCCTGCTGCAAGCTCCCTAAACCAGAACCTGTTTGCAAGAGAAAATATCCATGTGTAAAAAGCTGGGAAATAGAGGAAAGGCGGCTATTTGGCTTTTTGGCCCCGCGTGCCATAACACCAATCTTACCACCTTCTCTAGTATATAACGTTACTATTTTATTTGTTTCTCCATAATCTGTGGTTCTAATGACAATGCCCTCATATTTCTGAAGCATTTTTTGCCACCTTCTATCGTGCGAAAACAAACTTATGAAACGGGAAAATCAATTTGTGCTAGATCTTCATTCTGATTTCCGGGTATTTCTTGGTTTTCCTTCTCAAGCTCTTTGAAGAGAAGATATGTGTCAATATTACCTGTTTGGAGGAATACTTTCCACGTAAAATCCATCATCGAAAACCCCACCTTTCATTATTTAGACTAGCCTAATGTTAAATCCCAAACCTTATAATTATCATAGCCTGCCTTAGCGAAAATATTAGACGAAATAATTGTTAATGTTGTCCATGCATAATCTTGTTTAAGAGTTAATATTTTAATTAGGGTTTACTTAATATTCATCCTCATTGAAGCCATAATCACGGAGTTGGGACATTTTATTACGCCAATCTTTCTGTACCTTAACCCAAAGCTCCAAAAATACTTTCGAGCCAAGGAGATTCTCAATATCTACTCGGGCGCGTTTACCGATTTCCTTAAGCATGCTCCCTTGCTTGCCAATAATAATACCCTTTTGTGAATCTCTTTCTACTATCACCGTAGCCATAACATGAATAATATCCTTATTTGGCTGTCGTTCCATTTTATCCATCACAACAGCCAAAGAGTGGGGAATTTCCTCTCTTGTTAGGTGCAGTGCTTTTTCCCTAATTAACTCTGTAATAATAAACCGCTCAGGATGATCGGTTACTTGGTCTGCAGGGTAATATTGCGGCCCCTCAGGTAAGAATCCTTTAATTTGCTCTAATAATCGTTCAACATTATTTCCTTCCAATGCTGAAATTGGCACGATTTCTTTAAAGTCATATTTTTCTTTATATGATTCAATAATAGGCAGCAATTCATCAGGATGAATTTGATCAATTTTATTAATAACGAGAAAGATAGGAGTGTTTACAGTTTGAAATTTTTCAAGTATAAATTCTTCACCCCTGCCAAATCCTTCTTCGGCATTTACCATAAATAAGACTAAATCTACTTCTTTAAGTGTATTCTGTGCTACCTTCATCATGAAGTCGCCCAATTTATGTTTTGGTTTGTGGATACCTGGTGTATCAATAAAAATCATCTGAGCATCAGGCAGGGATAACACCCCTTGAATTTTGTTTCTTGTTGTTTGTGGCTTATCACTCATAATGGCAATTTTCTGGCCGATTACCCGATTAAGAAAAGTTGATTTCCCGACATTTGGTCTCCCGATGATGGAGATAAATCCTGATTTGTATCCGTTTTCATTCGCTTTATTTTGCATGTAAATCCTCCGGAGAAAAGGCACCAGGAAGTAACTCCGCTACCGTCAATTCTTTTACATCACCTTTTAGGTTGGTTAAAATTATTTTCATGTCACTTGGGCATAGCTCGGATATTACCTGCCTGCATGCCCCGCATGGCGAACAAGGGCGGTCCGTATCAGCAATAACGGCCATCATTTGGTAATCTCGGTCACCTTCTGAATAAGCCTTAAAAAGGGCAGTACGTTCTGCACAATTACACATACTATAAGCGGCATTTTCAATATTGCAGCCATGATATACTTTTCCTTCAGTCGTTAACAATGCTGCTCCCACTCCAAACTTAGAGTATGGAACATAGGCTTTTTCTCTTGCTTTTTTAGCTTCTTCCATTAATTGTTCAGTGTTCACAAAAACGTCATCCCTTCCAGCAGGAAATCTGCTGTTTCTTTATTTTACCTCAAATTTTAGAGAAAATCATTACTTGTAGCGAAATAGTAATAAAAAATTTTAAAAAGTTCGAATTTTCTCATAATGTAACTTGTCTTTTTAAAACAAATTATTTTAGTTATTTTACCGAAATGATCAATACATTTCAAATCGGTTAAAATCTTGTTTATTTTTCCTTTTTCTAGAACTGTTTAAGTATATAGGGTAAATAGATAATGATACCAACAATTACCGCCAAAACAGCATAAACAAACACTGCTCCAGCAGCTATATCTTTGGCTTGTTTTGCTAGCGGATGATATTCGGCAGTTACAAGGTCTACTACCCGTTCAATTGCTGTATTCATTAATTCCAAGGCAAACATCCCTCCAATAGTGAAGAGAATGAGAAGCCACTCCATTTTAGAAATTGAAAAATAAAACGATAAACCTAAAACGATTAACGAGCTGATCAAATGGAACCGCATATTTCTTTCCTTTTGGATCGCTGTGAGAATTCCTGCCATTGCAAACGAAAAGGAACTCAATGAGATGAAACATCCCTTTTTATCGTGTGAGCCCATAAGCGTTCAAAATTTCCTTTTGCAAAGTAAACATTTCTTTTTCATCTTCCTCGGTCATGTGGTCAAAGCCCAAAAGGTGAAGGAAACCATGAACAGCCAAAAATCCTAGCTCCCTCTCAAAAGAATGGCCATATTCTTCAGCTTGCTCTTTTGTTCTTGGGACCGAAATAATAATATCGCCTAAGATACGCGGCATATCCATTCCGGATAATTCGACCTCACCCTCGCCAAGCTCTTCCATCGCAAAGGAAATAACATCTGTCGGGGCATCTTTATCACGGTAATCACGATTAATCTCATGAATCCGCTCATTCGAAACATAACTTATAGATACCTCACTATGCTCTTCAATCTGCTGGGTTTTAGCTGCAAAATTGATTAGTCTTTCTATCTCAAGCATTTGCTGCTCTGTCAATTCATTTGTTTCGTCAACACTGTCAATAAGTAAGGTCATGCTTGCTTCACCTGCTTTGTATTTGTTAATTCTGGATACTCAATCCTTGAGTGAAAGATCCCTTTTAATGTCTCACATAATGTATGAGAGACCGTTTCAATTTCTTTCATCGTAATATCACATTCGTTTAACTGCCCATCTTCAAGTCGTTCAGCAACTATTTTTTTTACAAACGTATCGATTAATTCCGGTGTAGGCTGTGATAAAGAGCGTACAGCTGCTTCCAGACTGTCGGCTATACCAACAATCGCAGATTCCTTCGTTTGCGCTTTTGGACCTGGATAACGGAATTCCGCTTCTTTCAATGTCGATTCACCTTGGAGAGCTTTATGGTAAAAGAATTTTAACAATGTGGTTCCATGATGCTGCTCGGCAATATCAATAATTTCTTTTGGCATGTGGTATTTCCTTAATATTTCCGCCCCATCTAAAACATGAGCAATAATAATAGTCGCGCTTTTATCAGGAGGCAGCTTATCATGGGGATTTTCATGATTTATTTGGTTTTCTATAAAGAAGTTTGGCCTTTTGGTTTTCCCAATATCATGGTAATAACTCCCCACTCTCGCTAAAAGACCATTAGCTCCAATGGCTTCACATGCTGATTCTGCTAAATTGGCAACCATGACACTATGATGATAGGTCCCTGGTGCCTCCATTAGGATCTTTCTTAGGAGTGGATGATTTGGGTTAGACAATTCAATCAGCCTGATAGTTGAAAGTATTCCAAAGCTCGCTTCAAAGAAAGGTAACAACCCAACAGTCAACACAGCAGAACTAACCCCGGATACAAGTGCTGTAATAAGATAATAGCCATACTCAATCCCAGAGAATTGACCATTTGGAAGGAGCATTAACGCAGCAATAGTTAATATATTGATTAGTGATGCGAAGATACCTGCCTGGAATATTCTTGAACGGCGATTTTGGCTATTTAAAAACAGAATAGCCGCAATACTACTAAAGAGGAAGTAAATTCCAACTGAAAAATTAAGTGTTCCGGTAATCCCTTCATTAAAAAGGATACTCCCACAGACAGCCATAAGAACGGACATAAATATAGCCAGCTTTTCATCAATTAATATTTTAATTAACATTCCGCTCATGGCAGCTGGAAAAATATATCCAATTCCCTCGAAATTAAAAACCTGAAGCATACTAATAATTTTCATAATAAAAATTGAGAGAATGAAAATAATCCCATACAACAATAAGTAGGTTTGGCGCTTTTCAGGGAGCGATTTCATTTGATGAAAATAGTAATAAATAGCTGAAAGGATAATGGAAATTAACACTACTAAGCCAATCAACGGCTTATATGATCGATCATTGTTAATCAGACCTACCAATTTTAACCGCCGATAGATATCCTGATTAATTAATTCTCCTTCTTCGGCAATTATTTGACCTTGAAGAATTTTTACAGGTTCGACATTTTCTGCTGCCTGTTGTCTTAATTCCTCTGTTGCGTTTGAGTCATAAAACTCATTTTGAATAACAGCATATCTTCCTAATTCAATAGCCGCTAATTTTAATTCATCATTTAAGGTAGTGTATTTTAATTCTTCTTCTACCCTTTTCTTAGCATTTTCCACCTCATCAGCAGAAATTCTTTTAGTCATCACATTATTGATGGCGGTGACCGTTAAATCCTTTGCGATTGCCAGTTCATCATTAGTGGCATGAATTAAGGCTGCAAAAACCTGATTAGAAAGCTCTTTCGAAACACTTGAGGTTAATTTTGCTTTTAATTGTGACTCTTTATCAGAATCACTTGGCACCTCATTGGCAGGTGATACATCAGAACCTCCTTCTTCCGGTTTTTTCGTTGCTTCCTTAATTTCATTATTAACCTCGTTTGCAGCTTGGAAAATAGACGTGATTAAATCCACCCGATTTTGCGTATACTCATTTTTCAAAGCGTATACAGGCTGAACCTGGTTAATCGCCTCTTTGCGTTTGGTTTCGGTACTTTCCTTATCTTCGACTGTTGCCGGAGAACGAATCGTATTTTCTGCAACTGAAAACAAGCTTAACTCTAGTTTTTCGGGTTTCACATGGTTGTAAAGCGCCCCGACTAAAACAATTCCTAGTACGATAAAAAATAAAATGCGAAAAAAAGTAAAGTCAAGTAATTTACGTATCCGTATGAAGTTCTGCTGTAGTTTATCCAACTAAATCCCCCCAACCACGGCCCATCGATCATTGTAATAGTAAAAGACTAACAAAAATACTACTAGAAAATGCGCTTTATGTAAAATCATATCAGTTTTTCAGGAAAGTTTCACCTTTAAAAGAAGAATTTGTTTAAATATGGAAAAAGGATAAACCAATAAGGTTTATCCCTTCTGCTCTCTTTAGTGCTGATTTCCCTTTTTTTCGTACGCTTCAATGATCCTGCCGACAAGGGGATGCCGAACAACATCACTTTGTTCTAAAAAGATAAAAGAAATCCCTTTTACATTTTGCAAAATCTCTTCGGCTACAATTAAGCCGGATTTGGCACCTTTAGGTAAATCCACTTGTGTTTGGTCACCGGTAATCACCATTTTTGACCCAAAACCCAACCTAGTCAAGAACATTTTCATTTGTGCATGAGTGGTATTTTGTGCCTCATCCAAGATAACGAAAGCATCATCTAATGTACGGCCACGCATATAGGCTAGAGGAGCTATTTCAATTGTCCCCCGTTCAATAAGCCTCTGGGTATGTTCTGCCCCTAGAACATCGTTTAACGCATCGTAGAGAGGTCTTAAATAAGGGTCAACTTTCTCCTTTAAATCACCTGGCAGGAAACCAAGGCTTTCACCTGCTTCTACAGCAGGTCTTGTTAAAATAATTCGATTTACCTGCCCTGATTTGAGAGCATTCACGGCCATGACAACTGCAAGATACGTTTTTCCGGTCCCGGCTGGTCCAATTCCAAAGACCAAGTCATTTTTCTTTATGGCTGTTACATAGTGTCTTTGTCCAAGCGTCTTAATTCGAATTGTTTTTCCTTTAACATTTTTGCCGATTTCTTCTTCATATAAATTCACAAAATAATCCAAAGTACCTTTCTGAGCCATTTGGATGGCATAAAGGACATCTCGTTGACTTATATTAATACCTTTTCGGATTACAAAAATTAATCTGTCGATTATTTCGCCCGCCAAAGTGACATGATCTTCATCACCAGATAAGCTGACAGATTCTCCTCTTGTAATAATCGATACATTTAGCTCTTCTTCAATTGTTTTTAGGTTTTGATCAGAATTTCCTAGCAGCGTAATAGCCTCCGCCGGATTTTCTAACTGTACATTAATGGTTGTTAATTTCTCTGTCATCAGGAGTCTCCTTGGAAATCGGTTGTCCGACTGCAATGTTTTCAATTATCTTAAAATGGATATCTAGTATAACTTTACCATTTCCCATTGCTTTGTGTAAAATTTTTTCATCTTTTATCATAGCATCCTCATCTAGACTGCTTTTTATTTGTTTTTTTGCAAGTTCTACTGCCATTTTTTCAGCCTCGCTATTAGAATAGCTCCGTTCGTACACTTCGCGCTCTCGAATCGTTTTATTAACATAAGAAATAGGCAAATCCCAATTCAAAAAATGAATTTTATGGACATTCTTTTCTGTCTCATAATGCTTAAACTCAGGTTTTCCAAAACCCCAAATTGGTACTTCCAACTTTCCGAATAAGAGCGAATGTTTTTGTTCTTCCTTCCCATTATAGACGTTAAATTTGGTGACGAGTGGAAGCTCAACATGGCTTTTATACCATGTTTCTCCCCAAACTTCCCCTTTTGCAGCAGTAAGTTCAGGCTGATCTTCTTGTCCGAATGCACCGGAAACAAGTAACTGTCCTTTTTCAACATGATCATGAATATCAACCACCTTTTGCCCGCTTTCCACAAACATTTTGACAATGATGGCCTTCTTTTTTGCGATAAGATTTTGTGGTGAGGATTGCTCTGGTTTTTTAGGTTCATTTTTTTCTACCACTTGCAGATGGTAGGTTGTCCCCTTTAATTCCACACCAACCCATGTTAAAGCGCCAATATTATTGGTCAATTGTCTTTGGATTCCCTCCACGTTGGCAACAAGAAATTGAACTTTTCCTATTTTAACGCCCATCGTGTCCAATTCTTTACGGATTTGATACTCAGTTGCTGGTTTTGCCCCCTTAATTTCAATCCCCCAAATCATATTTGACAAGAGCAAAATAATAAATAAAAAGGCGGCGGCTCCCAACATAAAGCCGCTGTTTTTCAACAACCTTTTAAGTAGAAACGGGGCACCGCTGCGCTGTAAAAAGGAAATTTTGCATTCACTTGTTCTTGCAAACCTTCTAATCTTAAGAGCATCTTGAACCCGCATTTTGAATGTAATGGTCTCAGTGCCATGCCGTTTAACATGCCAAATATGTAAACCGTTCCTTGTTAAAACATTTAAAAAACGTTCGAGACCTTTGCCTGAAACTCTTACTGTAACTCTTCCATAAAAAAATTCAATCCACTGGTTTTTCATTTTGTGCCTCCCGCATCTTCATTTATATAAATGACCTGGTCTATCTTTCCTTGTAATAAAATCTCTTCAGGCAGAATGGTCTTTATGACAAACCCTTTACCTTTTATTAACAGTTGGCCCTGTTTTAACAACAAACGGAGTTCTTTATCAGTAAAAGACAGCAGGCCGCGGTGATTTTCTACATATATATGGATATGTCCAATCATTGTTATTCGTGGCAGGTCCATCATGACATCTTGAGGAAGATCCATTTTATTAGCCATCCAATTTCGAACACGCTGGCCCCATTTTTTTGCCATAAAAAAGAACCCCCTTTCATCTCATATTTATGAAATGAAAGGGGGTTCTAGCACACCTTTTTCTAGTCAGTTCAATTCAACTGGAGTGTTTTTTCACCCTATATGGATTTTTCGAACGTGGTTCCCCGAGTATTTCAGCCCAAATTATTCCATTAATAACAGTCTGAGAATCCGGATGGTCAGGTATTAGATAGTTTATTTTTTCTTGGCCATTTGCATTTTCTCTATTTGCTGCCGGAGTCCGCACTGCAGCTATCCTCATTCTGCTAGCCTCAGACTCTTGTCGCACTTGTTGGTATTCCTTTTCAAGTTCATTTAAGCTAGTCTCGGGTAATTTGGGTTTATTTTCTTCCTTCATTGACCTTGTGTCTTTAGGAAGGTTATCCGTTATTTCTTTAAACATGGTTTGAATATTTACCGGACGATTTCCTGTAGGTTTCCTGCCTGTTTGTCCTTGATTGTTTTTTGCCTTACCAAATATCATGGAGACAACCCCAACAACAATCATGATTAAAATCGTTTCCAAACCTGCCACCCTCCTTATTAACAGCGATGGGATTATTGATCATTCTTTTTCTCGCCCGTCATCTTTCCAATCGAGCCACGCATATCAGTGTCAGCTGAAATATTCTTAAAGTTCATATAGTCCATTACACCAATATTCCCGGATTTAAGCGCTTCAGCCATTGCAAGTGGTACTTCTGCTTCTGATTCTACCACTTTGGCTCTCATTTCTTGTACTTTTGCCTTCATTTCCTGCTCGAGAGCAACAGCCATTGCCCGGCGTTCCTCAGCTTTTGCCTGGGCAATCTTCTTATCTGCTTCAGCTTGTTCCGTTTGCAATTCTGCTCCGATATTCTTACCGATGTCAACATCAGCAATATCAATTGAAAGAATTTCAAATGCTGTACCGGCATCTAGACCTTTAGACAAAACTGTTTGTGAAATTAAATCTGGATTTTCAAGAACTTTGCTGTGACTATCAGATGAACCAATAGTGGATACCACACCTTCCCCCACTCGAGCTACAACAGTTTCTTCACCAGCACCACCGACAAGCCGCTCTATATTGGCACGAACGGTAATTCTTGCTTTTGCCTTTACTTCTATTCCATTCATCGCAACACCGGCAATAAAAGGGGTTTCAATTACTTTAGGATTTACACTCATTTGCACAGCCTCTAATACATCACGTCCTGCCAAATCAATAGCAGCACAGCGTTCGAAGGATAATTCGATATTGGCACGGTGCGCCGCAATTAAAGCATTAACCACTCGATCGACATTTCCGCCTGCAAGATAGTGACTTTCCAGCTGGTTAGTGGTGACATTTAAACCAGCTTTATGGGCTTTTATGAGCGGATTTACCACCCTGCTTGGGGTTACACGTCTAAGCCTCATACCAACTAATGTAAAAATACTTATTCGTACTCCTGCAGCTAGTGCGGAGATCCATAGCATAACTGGTACAAACGATAATAAAATACCTAAAAAGATTAGGGCAATGATAACAACTACGATAATAAAAATAGTTCCGCCTGATAAAATATCCATTTACAAACCCCTCCTAACATTTATTGTACTTCTCTCACAACAATTCGTACTCCTTCAACCTTAACGACCTTAACTTGAGCGTTTTTCTCTATAAAACCTCCTTCAGTGACAGCATCCACTCGTTCATTGTTAATAACAATTGTCCCTGACGGCCGTAAGATCGTAAGCGCACGGCCTTCCATTCCTAAAAGATCAGTACGGTTAATATTTGAAACATACCCATCCTCTTTTCTCGCTGAATCTGATAGTACCATCTTATTGAATAAAACAAGCCTTTTTCCAAAAGTCTTAATCATCAAAAAGAATATAAAAATAGAAACAGCAATGGCTATTAAGATGGAAACACCCATTTGTAAGGCATCTTGGCCTGCTAAAAACAGACTCAAAAGCAGGGCAGTAAATCCAAGTGTACCTGCGATTGCCCCAGGCAAAAAAAACTCCAAAAAAATAAGCAGGATTCCGGCAACAAATAAAATTAATGTTCCAAATCCCGCTAAACCTGCTTGAAAGTGACCATAAAAGAATAAGATCAAGGCCAAGATCCCTATTAAACCTGCAATACCAAATTTGGCTGTAAAAAGCTCCAAAACGATTCCTGCTCCAGCAATGGTTAAAAGGATGGTTACAACAACCGGATTTGTTAGAAACTCAACCATTCAAGCCCCCTCCTTTCCATCTTAAACTTTCTGACTATCTGTTTTACGTTTCAGGCAACAAAAAGTTTCTAATGAATCAAAATAAGTAAAAAGACTACTGGCATTAACCAGCAGTCTTTATGTCAGAATACTTATGAAAGGTGTTGTTGTACAAATTTATTAACGAGCGAACCATCTGCTTTACCTTTAACTTTAGGCATAATAGCAGCCATCACTTTTCCCATTTCTGCTTTTGATGTTGCGCCGACTTCAGCAATTGTTTCTTGGACAATCACTGACAGTTCCTCTTCAGATAACTGTTGCGGTAAATACAGCTCAATATTCTCAAGTTCTGTACGCAATTTATCAACTAGGTCTTGACGACCAGCCTTATCAAATTCATGGAGGGAGTCTTTGCGTTGTTTTACTTCGCGAGAAAGGACTGTTAACTCTGCATCTTCAGAAAGCTCTTTTGTACCGAGCTTGATCGCTTCATTTTGAAGTGAAGCTTTCACCATCCGAATAACTGAGAGTTTGTCTTTTTCCTTGTTTTTCATCGCTTGTTTCATATCATTGTTCAAACGCTCGAGAAGACTCATATAATACACCCTCTCTTAAAACTTACGTTTTCTTGCAGCTTCAGACTTTTTCTTACGTTTTACACTTGGTTTTTCATAAAATTCGCGCTTTCTTGCCTCTTGCAAAGTACCAGTTTTTGATACTGTACGTTTGAAGCGACGAAGAGCATCTTCAAGCGATTCGTTTTTACGAACGACGGTTTTAGACATTCTCTTTCCCTCCCTCCGAAACACAACACACTTACATTCAATCCATGTACCTTGCAATTATAATATAACCTTGTTACAAGGTCAACTTAAATTCACACAAATAAACGTGAAAGGTGATGATAACCTTGTCTAAATAATTGGCATGTCCCTTCAGGCCCTGCCATACAATGAAGCGAGGGGGCAAAACATATGCTATACATACTATTATTTGTACTATGCATTTTATTATTTATCTTTGGAATGACAATTATTAGATTCGGTTTATTTAACTTGTCAGCCAATAAATTAAAAACATGGTTAATTAAGCTGACCAGTACCCCATTAAAAGGGATGTTAACGGGTACATTTATTACTGCACTATTACAAAGCAGTTCAGCCGTAATGGTGATTACCATTGGTTTAATTTCGGCGAGGATCATGACCTTTCCGCAATCAATCGGCATCATACTCGGCACCAATATTGGGACGACCTTTAAAACAGAATTAATTACTTTTGACATAGATAAAATCCTTGTCCCGTTAGCGGTATGTGGTGCACTGCTTATATTATTTAAGAATAAACGGGCACGAAGTATCGGGATGCTGCTTTTTGGAATTGCCTCTGTTTTCACGGCAATGAAAGGTTTTGAATTACTGGCCCAGCCTCTTACAGGCATGCCGTTTATCAGTAAATTTATATTGTCAATGAATGATAATATTGCTCTAAGCCTGTTGACAGGAACCGTTATCACCTCAATCATCCAGTCTAGTACTGCAATGACTGGAATTGCCATGGGATTTTTAACAGCCGGACTGCTTCAGCTTGATGCCGGAATTGCCATTGTTCTTGGGGCAAACATTGGGACCTGTATAACAGCTGTAATTGCATCAATAGGAGGCGGCAGAGAATCGAGGCTTGCAGCATTTGCCCATGTTTGGCTCAATGTTTTTGGTGTGTTACTATTTATCCCACTAATTCCTTTTTTAACAAAAAATGCAGAACTTCTTGCTAGTCAATCAGACATTCAGCTTGCACATATTAGTGTTATTTTTAATGTTGCAACCTCTTTGATTGTTTTACCATTTGCAACTAAATTTGGCGAAATGATTCTCTTTTTACACGACAGAACACCTAAAAAACCAATTTAATAAAACAAGAGGCTGACTCTGTTGATTGGGGCGAGGAGGAGGCTCCCCGTACCGCCCGCGAACCGCTCGCGCCTGGAACGGAAATCAACAGATAGTTGAATGTATAAATAAATAAGGTGCCCTAAAAGTTATACTTTTGGGACACCTTATAATATCTTAAATAGCCGCTTCTTCCTTATTAAAAACTTCCTCTTTCATTGCTGCCAGATCTTCCACCACTTTGACAAACTGTCCTTTATTATAAGGGTAACCAGCTTGGGTAATTTTGACTTTTACAATTTTACCGACCATAGCTTCGGTTGCGGGGAAAACCACTTTTAAATAATTATCAGAGTATCCAACATACAGTCCGGTATTCTCTTCCTCTTTGTATTCCTCTTCAGGAATTACCTCCAATACTTCACCTTCAAAAAGGGATGCGTATTCTTTGGCTAGTTGATCTGAAAGAGAAATCAAACGGTGAACACGCTCATTTTTAACTTCCTCATCTACTTGGTCCTCCATTCTCGCAGCAGGAGTACCAGTTCGCTTTGAATAAGGGAATACATGAAGTTCTGAGAATTTATGGTCTTTAATAAAGTTGTAAGTTTCCATAAATTCTTCCTCTGTTTCTCCTGGGAAACCAACGATTACATCCGATGTGACCGCAAGACCTGGGAGTACTTCCTTAAGACGCTCTAATCGTTCCGCAAAAAATTCCATTGTATACTTACGACGCATACGTTTTAAAACAGAATTAGATCCGGATTGAATAGGTATATGCAAATGACGAACAATCAGATTGGAGTGTTTAATTACTTCAATCACTTCGTCCGTAATTTGACTAGCCTCAATCGAAGAAATTCGCAATCTTTCCAGGCCTATTACACCTGCTTCTAAATCACGAAGCAAAGCAGCAAGATTATAGTCTTTCATGTCTTCACCATAACCGCCAGTATGAATACCAGTTAAGACTATTTCCTTATAACCGGCATCAACAAGCTGCTGGGCTTGATGAATGACTTCTTTTGGATCACGGGATCTCATCAGCCCTCGTGCCCAAGGTATTATACAAAATGTACAAAAATTATTGCAGCCTTCTTGAATTTTCAGGGATGCACGCGTTCTGTCCGTAAAAGCTGGAACATCAAGCTCTTCATAAACTCGATTTTTCATGATATTCCCTACGCCATTAATTGGCTGGCGTTCTGTTTTATATTGTTCAATATAATCCAGCATTTTTACCCGATCCTGTGTTCCTACTACAATATCAACCCCAGGGATCGCCATGATTTCGGCTGGAGAAGTCTGAGCATAGCATCCAGTTACACAAATAACTGCATCCGGATTTTTTCGAACAGCACGCCGAATGACTTGACGGCTCTTTTTATCGCCCGTATTTGTAACGGTACATGTATTAATAATATAGACATCGGAAATGGATTCAAAATCAACCCGCTCATAACCTTCTTGTTTAAACAACTGCCAAATGGCTTCTGTTTCATAATGATTCACCTTACATCCTAGTGTATGAAACGCAACTGTTGCCATTTAATCTCACCTCAATAGTTCAAAATGATAGGAAATAGCCGCAAGTGAATATAATGGGGCCGTTTCTGTTCTTAAAATTCGCGGTCCTAAACCACATAGCCCAAAACCATATTCCTTTAATTGCTGAACTTCTTCCTCAGCTAGGCCACCTTCTGGTCCAAAAACAATCAGGAGGGTTTCGCCGTTTTTTATCTTTTTTAACGTAGAAGAAAGCACCGAGGTCTCGCCTTGTCTGCTTTCTTCCTCATACGCTGCTAATTTATAATCAAAGTCCCCGCTCATTTTGAGCAACTCTTTAAAGGACATCGGATTCATAATGGTTGGTAATATAGTCCGATGGGATTGTTCTGCCGCTTCCTTAGCAATCTTTTGCCATCTATCTATTTTTTTAGCCGCTTTTTTTTCATCCCATTTTACAACCGAACGGGCAGCAGAAAAAGGAAGGAACTGATGGGCACCTAATTCCGTCCCTTTTTGAATAATCCATTCCAGCTTGTCCCCTTTGGGTAATCCGCTTGCGATTGTTATTGAAATTGGAAGCTCGGGACTGTCATCTATCCATTGTACAACGTCTGCAACGACACTTGAATTGGTAATTTCTGAAAGCTTACAAACAGCCTGTTTGCCGTTTGGATCTACACAAATAATTTGATTATCGATTTGCATCCTCATGACCTTTACAATATGGTGACGGTCCTCTTCATCGATAAAAAATTGATTATCATTTGCTTGATGTTGAACAAAGTAGCGTTGCATACATTGCACCTCTCTTAACATTATACTCTTTATTCTTCTACTTTTCAGAAGTAAGGAAAATAAAAAGGGGTTTTTCCACCCCTTTTTTAGCCATTATTTCCTTTTTGCAATAATCGCAACCCAATCTTCCATTAGAATGGTTTCAATGATTTCAAAGCCTGACTCAATTAGTGCATCTTTTACTAAATCTTTTTTAGGCTGGATAATTCCAGACGCTATAAAAGAGCCTCCTGGTTTTACCACACGAGCAACATCATTAGTGAATCGTAAAATAACTTCAGCTAAAATGTTTGCAACAATGACATCAGCGGAATTTTCTTCTACTCCGTCTAAAAGATTGTTTTGTGCAACCACAACACTCTCATTGACCTTATTAAGCTTAATATTAAGCTTTGCGGATGCGACGGCCACTTCATCAAGATCATAAGCCCTGACGTCTTCCGCCCCTAGCATAGCAGCTGCGATACTAAGTACTCCTGAGCCAGTCCCTACATCGATTATCCGATCACCAGGCCGCACAGTCTTTTCTAGTGCTTGAATACACATAACGGTTGTTGGATGTGTTCCTGTCCCAAAGGCCATACCAGGGTCCAATTCAATAATTAATTCATCACTGCTAACAGGTTCGTAGATCTCCCATGTTGGCACAATCGTGAATTTTTCTGATATTTTAACTGGATTATAATATTTTTTCCAGGCTGTAGCCCATTCTTCTTCATTTACTTCACTAATGGTAACTTTATTTAACCCTAAATCAATATCATGGAGGATAAGATTGTTAATTGATTCTTTAATTGCGTCGACCGTCTCTCCCAGGAAACTGTTAACAGGTAAATAGGCTTTGATAATAACGCCCTCTTCGGGATAATCATCTGGATTAAGTTGGTAGATTTCTCCGAATTGATCTTCCCTTTCCTTCGTCAATTCAAAGGGATCTTCGATAACTACACCGCTCGCCCCGGCTTCATGTAAAATATTTGAGATAGGTTCGATCGCCTCGTTTGTTGTGTGGATACTAATTTCTGACCACTTCATCTCTACCAACTCCATCCTTACTCGCTTTTAAAAGCTCTTTTTACTTTTGAGAAAAAACTTTCTTCATGTTCACCGATTGGTGAGGAACCACTTATGTCCGCAAATTCTTTGAGAAGCTGTTTTTGTTTATCCGAGAGCTTCGTTGGAGTAATAATACGGACGATTATATACTGATCTCCAACACCATATCCACGAACGTTTGGAATCCCTTTCCCTTTCAGGCGGAATTTTTTGCCTGTTTGTGTACCAGCAGGTATTTTAAGCTTCACTTTGCCTTTTAAGGCTGGAACCTCAATTTCATCACCCAAGGAAGCTTGAACAAACGTAATTGGCATCTCACAATAAATATCATCGCCGTCGCGTTCAAAAAATTCATGGGAACGAACCTGGAATACCACATAAAGGTCGCCGGCCGGACCGCCGTTTGCTCCAGCTTCCCCCTGGCCTGACATGCGCAGTTGTTGACCATCATCAATACCAGCAGGAATCTTAACATGAATTTTTTTGCGCTTTTGAACTTTTCCTTTTCCACCGCATGTTGAACATTTATGTTTAATCTCTTTTCCAGTACCATTACAATGATGACAGGTTCTGCGATTAACAATTCTGCCAAATGGAGTGTTTTGTTCCACATTTAACTGTCCTGTACCATGACAATGCTGACAAGTCTCTGGCTGCGTGCCAGGTTTAGCACCGGAGCCATGACAGGTTTCGCATGTTTCTTCTCTTGGAATTTCTATATCTGTTTCTTTTCCAAACGCCGCTTCTTCAAATGACACCGTCATTGTATATTGCAAATCAGCACCCTGTCTAGGCGCATTCGGGTCACGTCTTCTCGAACCGCCGCCACCGCCAAAGAAGGTATTAAAGATATCTTCAAACCCTCCAAAACCGCCGCCAAAGTCACCACCACCACCAAAGCCTCCGAAGCCTTGATTTGGATCTGTATGGCCGAACTGGTCATAATGAGCCTTTTTTTGGTCATCGCTAAGCACTTCATAAGCTTCAGCAATTTCTTTGAATTTTTCAGCTGCATCTGGCTCTTTATTAATATCTGGATGATATTGTTTAGATAATTTTCGATAGGCTTTTTTTATTTCATCCTTAGAAGCACTTTTACTAACACCTAGTACTTCATAGTAATCCCGTTTACTCATGATTACCACTCCCGAATCTGTCACATAAAGATTATTCTAACACCGTTTAGTTGGGTATTGCAATAAAAAAGCCAAAGCCGAATACTTTGACTTTGACTTTTTCGCAAGAATAGGGTTCGATATCTGTCTAGCTGCAGCGCCTAGCGCTTCCGCTTTTCTATTTATCGTCTTTTACTTCCTCAAACTCTGCATCGACGACATTGTCATCTTTTGGACCAGCAGCTCCAGCATCTTGGGCACCTTGTTGTGCTTGAGCAGCCTGTTCGTAAAGCTTAACAGTTAACGCTTGAACGATTTCCTGCAGGGCATCTTTTTTCGCACGGATTTCATTTAGGTCGTTTTTCTCAATGGCTTGCTTTAAGGCATCTTTTGCTTCATTAGCATTTGCTACTTCTGCGGCATCCACTTTACCTTCTAGATCTTTTAATGTTTTTTCTGTTGTAAACACTAGCTGATCAGCCTCATTGCGAAGTTCAACTTCTTCTTTGCGTTGTTTATCTGCTTCTGCATTTTCTTCGGCTTCTCTAACCATTTTTTGAATTTCTTCATCAGAAAGACCTGTTGAAGACTTAATGGTAATTTGCTGTTCTTTATTTGTGCCCAGGTCTTTTGCCCGAACATTAACAATACCGTTTTTATCGATATCAAATGTAACTTCAATTTGTGGGATTCCACGTGGTGCTGGTGGAATATCTGTTAATTGGAAGCGTCCTAATGTTTTGTTATTAGCGGCCATTGGGCGTTCACCTTGTAAAACATGAATATCAACAGCTGTTTGGCTATCAGCAGCAGTTGAGAATACTTGCGATTTTGATGTTGGGATCGTTGTGTTACGGTCAATTAACTTCGTGAACACGCCGCCCATTGTTTCAATACCAAGTGATAGCGGAGTTACGTCAAGTAAGACAACATCTTTAACATCACCAGTGATAACACCGCCTTGAATAGCTGCTCCCATTGCAACTACTTCATCCGGGTTTACACCACGGTGAGGCTCTTGACCAGTTGCTTTTTTGATCGCTTCTTGAACAGCTGGAATTCTTGTAGAACCACCAACAAGGATAACTTTATCAATTTGCGATGGTGTTAAACCTGCATCACTTAATGCTTGACGAACAGGGCCCATTGTACGTTCAACAAGATGTGCAGAAATTTCATCAAATTTTGCTCTTGTCAATGATACTTCTAGGTGAAGCGGACCAGCTGCACCAGCAGTGATAAACGGTAAAGAAATCTGTGTTGTAGATACACCTGATAAATCTTTTTTCGCTTTCTCAGCTGCATCCTTAAGGCGTTGTAATGCCATTTTATCTTGAGAAAGATCAATTCCATTTTCTTTTTTAAATTGTTCTACTAAATAATCAATAATGACTTGGTCAAAATCATCCCCGCCAAGACGGTTATCACCGGCAGTTGCTTTAACTTCAAATACACCGTCACCTAATTCAAGGATTGATACGTCAAATGTACCACCGCCAAGGTCATAAACAAGGATGGTTTGGTCTTGGTCAGTCTTATCTAAACCATAGGCAAGCGCAGCTGCTGTTGGTTCATTGATAATACGTTCTACTTCAAGACCTGCAATTCTGCCTGCATCCTTTGTTGCTTGACGCTCTGCATCGTTAAAGTAAGCTGGTACCGTAATAACCGCTTTCGTTACCGGTTCGCCAAGATAGTCTTCTGCGTATGATTTTAAATATTGAAGAATAATAGCTGAAAGCTCTTGTGGAGTATAATCCTTTCCTTCAATATTTTCTTTGTAACTTGTACCCATGTGACGCTTAATTGAAATAATCGTATTTGGATTTGTGATCGCTTGGCGTTTCGCCACTTCCCCTACTTGGCGTTCACCGTTCTTAAACGCAATTACAGAAGGAGTTGTACGGTTTCCTTCGGGGTTTGGAATTACTTTTGGTTCTCCGCCTTCTAGAACAGATACACAAGAGTTTGTTGTTCCAAGGTCAATACCAATTATTTTACTCATTGCCTTTTCCTCCTAATAAATATGTAGATTATTGATTTACTTTAACCATTGAAGGGCGAATAACTCGATCCTTTAATAGATATCCTTTTTGAAACTCATCAGTAACAACGTTTGCTCCATAATTCTCATCTTCTCCCTGCATAACTGCTTGATGCAGGTGTGGATCAAACTCTTTGCCAACAGCCTCAATAGGTTCCACACCTTCTTTTTTCAGTGCATCAACCATACTGCGGTAAACCATATCCATTCCTTGCAGTAAAGCCCTAGTCTGTTCATTGTCGGCTTCTACTTTCATGGCTCTTTCAAAGTTATCTAATGCTGGCAGTAGCTCGGTGATTAATTTTTGGGCTCTATATTTTTCGCTCGCTTCTTGGTCAATTCTAGTACGGCGGCGGAAATTATCAAAGTCTGCCTGAAGTCTTAAGATTCGATTGTCTGCTTCTTCTAACTTAGCTTTAAGCTGCTCGATTTCTTGCAGATATTCATCAACTGGATTAGACTCAGCCACATTTGTTGGCTCACTTTCACCCACAACAGGTTCACCTGTATTTTCTTCAGTAAGTTCAACTTGTTCATTATGCTCAATTTCAACTTCTTCGTTGATGGTATTATTTTGTTCTTTTGTCAACTTACTCACCTCCCTTAAAGGATTCATAACAATTTATCGTAACTGATAGATTACAAAGGAAAAGGGGTGCCTAAAAGGCAAATCACCCTTACTCAATATTACCAGCACTAGTTACTTTGATACAGTTTAGTTAAAACAGTGGTTAAATCTCTGCTTAAAAATTGAAGCAAGCTGATTACACGCGAATATTCCATTCTTGTAGGTCCTAATATCGCAATTGTTCCTAATTTTTCAACACCCACAGAATATGAAGCAGTAATTAAACTGCAATTATCCATCGCACTGACATTATTTTCACGGCCGATTTTAACATGAATGCCAGCAGACTCGTTTCGGATTAAATTATAAATCCATTCCTCTTGATCAATCATGGTTAATAAACTGCGAATTTTGGTGATATCGTGAAATTCCGGTTGGCTTAACATATTGGTTTTCCCACCAAAAAACAGCTTCTCTGATACCGGCATTTTAAAGGATTCTCCAATCATATGGAGCATTAAATCGTAATTATGGATATGCTGCCGTAAAAGCATCGCCACTTCCTTATAAATCTTATCATTTAACTCTTCTAGCGGTACGCCGGATAAACGGTCATTAAGGATATTCACCGTTTTTTCGATATCACTGGCTTCCACCATATCCGGCAGCGAAAAAGTCCTATTTTCCACATGACCTGTATCCGTAACGAATATAGCGACTGCTGACTCCCTGTTCAAAGGAATAATTTGTATTTTCTTTAACTTATTTATACTAACAGCTGGTCCTAGAACGATGGATGTATAATTGGTTAACTCTGATAAGATCTTTGCGGATTTTTGGATGATTGCCTCGAACTCAAAGATCCTTTCAGCAAAAATTGATTGAATGATTGAGATATCTTGCTTATTTAACGCTTGAGGCGAGAGTAAATGATCCACATAATACCGGTATCCTTTTTCAGAAGGCACACGTCCTGAGGAGGTATGTGTCTTTTCGATATACCCCAGCTCTTCAAGGTCGGCCATTTCATTTCGAATGGTAGCGGAACTAAAGGAAATTTCCTCTTTTTTCGACAAACTTCTTGAGCCGACTGGTTGGGCAGATCGAATAAAGTCATCAACAATTACCTGAAGAATCAACAACTGCCGATCTGTTAGCAACTTTCATCACCTCTGTTAGCACTCTTTGTTAACGAGTGCTAATTATATTAATAAATTATCAAAAAAGGTGGGATGGTGTCAATTAAAAAGAACACAAAATGGCACATCAACCTAAAGACTTTACTTTAGATTACTCCCAAAAAGGCCTGGAATACTTCGTTGCCCAACAAGCGGCCCTGTTTAGTTAAATATATATTATCGTTCTGCACTTCTATCCATTGTTTAGCCCTTAAATCCGTAAGTTCATTAGCAAATAATTGTAGTGGATCGCAGGCAAATTTCTCATAGAAGCGGGTAATGGAAACTCCTTCAGATTTTCTTAGACCCAAGAACATTTCTTCCTCCATCTGTTCTGCTTTTGTAACCAGATGGTCTTCAAAAATGGGTAGCAAATGGTTATTTAGCTGGTCGATATATTTCCTTAATGGACCTGTATTCGACCGTCTCCATCCGTTTACATAACTATGCGCCCCTGCACCAAATCCATAGTAGTATTCATTATTCCAATAGGTTAAATTATGCTGGCTTTCATATCCCGGTTTTGAAAAATTACTGATTTCGTATTGATTAAATCCGTGTTTTTCCATTTCTTCCATTAACATTTCATACATGCCCGCTTCAACATCTTCCCCCGGAGTTGGCAGCTTACCCTTTTTTAATAAATTATAGAAAACAGTTTTAGGCTCAATAATGAGCGAGTAGGCAGAGTAATGAGGGATATCAAGTGAAAAAGCCTCCGTTAAGGAATCTTTAAAATCCTGAACAGTTTGAGTCGGTAAACTGAAAATCAAATCGATACTGATATTTTCAAAGCCAACCTTTTTGGCCTGATCAACTGTCTGGTAAACATCCTTTGCTTGGTGGACACGGCCGATCTTTTTTAAGAGCTCGTTATTGAAGGTTTGTACTCCAAGACTTATTCGGTTAACCCCAGCATCTCTTAATATTTGTAATTTCTCTTTGGTTAAATCACCAGGATTGGCTTCAAACGTAAACTCTAGCTTTTCGCTTTTCGGCAGATTCGTATGAATACTTTCACAAAAAGTGTAGAGCTGCTGCTCATTTAAAGAAGTCGGTGTCCCGCCGCCAACAAAAATGGTGTCTAGTGAATCAGTTGGAAATTCACTAAGAGTAAATTTCATTTCCTGGTCTAGTGCCTTTATATAATCATCAACAGGCTGGCCCTTTAAAAAGACCTTGTTAAAATCACAATAGTGGCAAATATGCTCACAAAAAGGGATATGGAGGTATGCTGCTTTAATCATGTTTCTTCCTCTATTCTGTAATAAAAAGAGGCTAGGAGAACCTGCCTTAGGCAATCCCTAACCCCTTTAAGTTGTTATTTTTTCGTATTGTTATCGTCCATTTTCAATACGGCCATAAACGCTTCTTGTGGTACTTCAACAGAACCTACTTGCTTCATCCGTTTCTTACCTTCTTTTTGCTTTTCTAACAATTTACGTTTACGGGAGATATCCCCGCCATAACATTTAGCTAATACGTTTTTACGCATCGCTTTAATTGTAGAACGAGCGACAATTTTTTGCCCGATTGCCGCTTGAATAGGCACCTCGAACTGTTGTCTTGGAATGAGTTCTTTCAATTTCTCAACTATAATTTTGCCGCGGTCATAAGCAAAGTCCTTATGAACAATAAAACTCAAGGCGTCTACTTTTTCGGCATTCAATAATATATCCATTTTAACCAGACTTGATGGTTGATAACCAATCAACTCGTAATCAAAAGAAGCATAGCCCCTCGTGCTCGATTTCAATTGATCAAAGAAATCATAGACAATTTCAGCAAGTGGTATTTGATAAACAATGCTGACCCGATTTTCACCTTGGTATTGCATATCAATAAAGATTCCGCGCTTTAATTGGCAAAGCTCCATAATAGCACCAACATAGTCGTTTGGTGCCATCATCGTTGCCTTCACATATGGCTCTTCGACGCGATCAATTTTTTGCGGGTCTGGCATATCAGAAGGATTGTCGATATTTAGTTGCGATCCATCCGTTAAATGAACCTTATAGATAACACTTGGTGCCGTTGTAATTAAATCAATTTTAAATTCACGCTCAATCCGTTCCTGGATGATTTCCATATGAAGAAGGCCAAGGAAGCCGCATCGGAAACCAAAACCGAGTGCTTGGGATGTTTCCGGTTCAAATTGAAGCGCAGAATCATTCAGTTGTAATTTCTCTAAAGCTTCTCGGAGATCATTAAATCTGGCTGTATCAATTGGGTAAAGTCCACAGTATACCATCGGATTTAATTTACGATATCCTGGGAGAGGTTCAGTTGCACCATTTTTTGCATTGGTAATAGTATCACCAACACGTGTATCCCCAACATTTTTAATAGAAGCTGTCAGGAAACCAACGTCCCCAACAGACAGCTCATCACGCATCACAGCTTTTGGCGTGAACACACCTACCTCGTTTACCTCAAATTCTGCCCCAGTAGCCATCATCTTTATTTTATCACCAACTTTAACCCTGCCTTCAACCACACGGATATATGCAACAACACCACGATAGGCATCATAAAGAGAGTCAAAAATCAAGGCTTTTAATGGTGCTTCGGGATCACCGGTTGGAGCAGGCACCTTTTCCACTACCTGTTCGAGAATCTCTTCGATTCCAATGCCTGCCTTCGCCGATGCAAGAACGGCTTCAGAGGCATCCAGACCAATCACTTCCTCGATTTCGCCGCGGACTCTTTCAGGTTCGGCACTTGGCAAGTCAATTTTATTAATAACAGGTAAAATTTCAAGGTCATTATCTAGGGCTAGGTAGACATTTGCTAGTGTTTGTGCTTCAATTCCCTGTGCGGCGTCTACCACTAAAACAGCCCCTTCGCAGGCTGCTAGACTTCTTGAAACTTCGTACGTAAAATCGACATGTCCCGGTGTATCTATTAAATGGAAAGTATATTCTTCTCCATCTTTTGCTTTGTATTTTAGTTGTACAGCATTTAACTTAATTGTAATTCCGCGTTCTCTTTCTAAATCCATTGAGTCCAATAGCTGATCTTTCATTTCACGAGAGGATAAGGCATTCGTTTTTTCCAAGATCCGGTCAGCTAAAGTTGATTTCCCATGGTCAATATGGGCAATAATAGAAAAATTTCTAATTTTTGATTGTCGTTTAAGTCTTTCTTCTCTGTTCATGGTCTTCCACTCCTACTATACTCGCACATGTACACTATTTTTGATTATATCAGTAGGGCTAATAAGATTCAATACAGAATGCCACTCCTGATTTTAGGCATGCTTGGCTGGCTATGAAAAGTGATTGATATTCAAGAGCTCTTTTATCAACATATTTTCCTTCAGTTAACAAAATGAAAGACGGCACAAATATCTGCCGCCTTACCTTAATCCGCAATCAGGTCAATTAATTTTTCCGAAGCCCCCGAGATCCCTTCCGACATTTTTCTGCCCATTGAAGAAAAGAGATTAAAGGCGCTTATTTCCTCCAATCTTTTCTTCTTTGCTTCAATATCGTGGCTGGAAATATCATTTCCAAGGAACGATGCCCTCACATTATGGTCCTTTTCATGAATGCTGACAGCTGTTTCTAGATTGGGATCGTCATACCCTTTCATTTTTTGAATCCCATTATTCGCTAATTGCATTCCTGTTAGAACGGCAATTAACAGTAGAGCAGCTAGACAGAAGCTTTTAAACATAAACATCTTCATAAAAATGCTCCTAACCTCTATTGTTTAGTAGACGGTTGCTGTGTATCCTGATTTACTTTTTCTGCCTGCCAGTAGAAATCACTAAACACATCGGCAAGCGCATCAGCGGAACGGTTTAATTCTTCGAATGTATTATCAACACCGCCAAATTCCATTAGAATCGCATTCTCAGATAGGTTCTGATTATATATACTATTCGATCCCGCAGCATTTTTAATAATGACTCCCCTGCTTAATCCTTTATATTTTTTTTCAAGTCGATCATGTAGTTCCTTTGCTAGTTTTGCATTTTTTTCGTAGTTTGGATTTTTCCCACCGATAATAAACGCAACCTTGGCATAGGACTTTCCTTTAATTGTAACCGTTGTATTATCCCTGCGTTGTGAATCACGATGAATATCAATAAAATAATGCAAATCATGATTACTGGTCATCGCGGTTTGAACCACGGTCCGCGATTCATCATAGGACTTCCAGAATTTCCAGCCTTTTTTATTTAATGCGGCTTGAATATCTGTCTTATCTATAAAACTGCCAATTCCTCTGTCGGCCAAGCTGGTCTTTAATTGGTCACCAATCTTTGTCACATTTATTTGCGAGTGATATGCTAAATCGGGATTGGTTACTCCTTTTAGATAGGGAAGATAGGATTCGCGATTATGAGAGAAGTACACGTAGACAACCTTCCTTCCTCCAGTAGTTTGACCTGGTGCAGGTGAGGTATTTTCATCCGACGGCTTGTCCAATCCTTCTAAATTTTGTAAAGCTGCTTCTCGTTCCTCTTTCATAATTTCAATCGGTGGTGCTGACTCAACCGGCATATTTGTATAGTTTGTCCCTTCCCCAGCTACAAGTATTTTTCCGTCAAATTGATAAAAGCCCGGCAGTTCTCTGCCGAGAAGGCTGCGCGGATCATTTAGATTAATATTGCTGGATAGGGTAAATATCAAGTTGGTAAGCTTCGGTGTAGTCACCCAGCTTTTCCCTACCTTTAAAAAATGATGATTTTCCCAACCCATAAATTGATATAGCAATTCACCATTTACATTCGTAGCTGCTTGATTTACCGAAGTTGACATAAGTCTATATTGCGGTTTCAAAGACGTTAAGAGACCGCTGATAGAGAAAATTAATATAATAAATAGGGAAAGTACGGCAAAAGATTTCAGGATGCTTGTCCCTTGGACGATTAAAAAGGCACTTGATGTTTTTGTGTTTTTCATAGTTCCACCTCGCTTAAACGATTCTAGTAAATACTATGTCATTACTAGAAATGGTAGAACCTATATTTTAATTTAATAGTTGAAGTAACGAGGGCTATCAATGGAACAGCCCCCGTTAGTTTGTTTTATCTTGTATTAAAACCAGCATTCTCTTGATCGATAGCAGTATGCAAAGCGGAATTTAATCCATTGGCAATAAGGTTCGCCATATCCTCGATGAACACATCTACTTCTTTTGGTGTCACCATTAAATTATGACCAATTGGTGAAAGAACTTCGTAGATTAGTTTTCTTTTTTCCTCATCCGGGAGTGTGCCGATCATACCTAAAAAGGTTTTACGATGTTTTTCTTCAGGCAAATCCTCATCCGTTAATTTTCTTTTCTCGCCAAAGGTCATACCTGCGGGTGCAAGAGCTCTCGAAGGACGATTTCCTTCCCTTAGCTCTTTCCCAAAATGTTTTAGAATGAAGTCTATCGTATCACTTGTTATTGATACAGCGTCTACGACGGTTGGAACTCCTATGGCGATAACCGGAATTCCCAAGGTCTCCTTGCTTAATTCCTTTCTCTTGTTCCCGACCCCTGAACCAGGATGGATACCGGTATCAGAGAGTTGGATGGTTGAATTGACTCTTTCTATAGAACGTGATGCTAATGCATCGATAGCGATAACGAAGTCCGGTTTCGTTTTTTCAACCACCCCAAAAATGATGTCGCTTGTTTCAATCCCAGTCAGGCCCATTACACCTGGTGATAGGGCACTAACAGATCGGTAACCTTCTTCAACATTCTCAGGCTGAAGCTGAAATAAATGCCGAGTGACCAGGAGATTCTCACACACCATCGGACCAAGGGCATCCGGAGTTACATTCCAATTCCCCAACCCTACCACGAGGCAAGAATCCGTTTTTTTTATTCCAGATCCCGCCAAAAAATGGGCAAATTCCCTGACGAAAATTTCTTGCACCTTTTGTTGAACCTCGGAATTCTGCTGCCTAATCCCTTGTACCTCTAATGTTAAGTATCGGCCTGCTTTTTTTCCTAACTGTTCTTCCCCTTGCTTTGAAACTTCAACTAGAGAAACTTTTATATCGTCAACATCTTTTTCTTTAATAATGACTCCTTCAATTTTCGAAAGGTTTTCTTCTTCTCCGACAGATCTTCCCGCAAGCACCATTTCTCTAGCTTCAATCGCTAAATCTGTTCGTATCGAATACTTGCTTAAATCAATAGACTCATTCATAAAATCCACTCCTAATAGAAAATCCTAAATAGAAACTATTTCCTATTTTTGCCCTTAAGCCCGTAAAACATGCATTTTAAATTCGGTTACCTATGAATTGTGTATTGCAATCTGGCCTTCTGTTTGATAAAATACTTCTTGTTCTGAATTATTATGGATGAATGCAAAGTCGAGTTCATATAAGTCTCGATTCTTTGTAGGAGGTGAATGGAATGCCTAACATTAAATCTGCAATTAAGCGTGTGAAAACAACTGAAGCTCGTAATGCTCAAAATACAACTGCTAAATCTGCAATGCGTACGGCTGTTAAAAAAGTAGAAGCTGCTGTTACTCTTAACGATGCTGCTGCTACTAAAGAAGCATTAGTTGCTGCTGCTAGCAAATTAGACAAGGCTGCTGCTAAAGGTCTTATCCACAAAAACGCTGCTGCTCGTAAAAAATCACGTCTAATGAAAAAGTCTAACGCTCTTTAATTCTTAAAAAGCGTACAAAAAAACGATTCCTATCTGGAATCGTTTTTTTATTATCTGCTGTGTTAAACCAGGATGTTGATTTCCGCTCCTGACGCTCGCTTTCCGCGGGCGTGCCGGGGAGCCTCCTCGGCGCTTAAGCGCCTGCGGGGTCTCCCCTGCCCCGTACTCCCGCAGGAGTCGAGCGTCCTCCGCTCCAATCACCATCGTTTCAAAAATAAACAATAACACCTTCTTTTAACACAACCTTATTACCTTTTTAATCGGAACAATAGCATTTCAATCAGCAATGATTTGTTCATTCCGCCGGTTTTCATCTGGTAATCCGCCTCTGCTAACATCTCCATTAGGTTAGCTAATTCTTCATCCCTAAAACTTCCTGCCTGACCAAGGGCAAGCTTTACCCGGAACGGATGAATTTTTAAATAGGCGGCAATTTGCTGCTGACCGTACCCTCTTCTTGAAAGTTCCTTTACCTGATAGATGAGACGAAATTGACCTGTCAATAGCGCTAATATCTTAATGGGCTCTTCATTTTGTTTTAACAAGTCATAATAAATCCGCAACGCCTCATCTAATTTTCTTTGAACCACTTTCTCAATAAGGGTAAAAATATTTTGCTCAAGCGTCCTAGCGACCAATTTTTCTACTAGCCCGCTATCAATCCGTTTTTTCTCAGCAGCGAATAAGGACAATTTGTCCACCTCACTGGCAAGCATAAACATATTAGTACCTGCTAAGGAAAGTAATAGATCAATCGCATTCTCTTCAAAATCCATCCCATTACTTACTGCTTTATCTCTTACCCATTTTTTTAATTCATGTTCAGATAACTTTTTAGCCTCAACTAATTCAGCACTCCGTTTAAGCTCTTTGGTTATTTTTTTTCTTTCATCCAATTTTTCATATGGTGCCGAAATGACCATCACTGTATATGGAGCAGGCTCTTTCAGGTATGCTTCTAACTTTGCCAGATTGTGTTCTACCTTTGCCTTCGTTTTTTCTGCAGTTAAGAAAACGGGATTATGTAAAAAAACAACCTTTTTCTCCCCTAAAAAAGGAAATGTCTCAGCGTCCTCTAATGCGAAATCCACTGAAGTCTCTTCTAAATCATAAGCTGAAAAATTAAAATCCTTTTCTTCTTCGTCTAGAATATGGTTCAGAAGTAATTGTTTTGTCTCATTGATTAAAAATGCCTCTGTTCCATATAATAAATAAATAGGAGCAATATCCTTTTTTTTGATTTTTTTCCATATTTCTAATACCATTTGTCCAGCGCTCCCCTAAATTTTCACTCATATCTTATCGTAAAGAAGCTTGGACCTTTTGACAAGTACTTAAAGGGAATTAGCACGTTTATCCAACAAGCCAATTCCCGAATCTATTTGAACGCCAGCAATATTTGACCTAGGATCTTCTATTGACTGGCGGGATTCCTCTACTTATAGTGTAGCCCTTCCTGAGTCGAACTATTTTGACAACTCTTGTCAGTACAGGAAAGAAGCAAATAGCAGGCTGGATTTTTTCAGGCGAATAGCTTATACTATACTTGAAAATAGGAGGGGTATAGCGTGAATCATTTTGAAAAAGACGTGCAAAGTAAACGTAATGATGCGATTGATTCTGGGGTAGGTTTTGGAGTTTCTTTCGGCTTTTTTGCTATAATCTTTATTATTGCAACAGTCATTAAGCTAATTGGTTCCTAATGAATGCTACATAATTTAGTAAAGAGGCTGCAATGCTGCAGTCTTTTTTTTATGACTGTGTTGGTCTAGAAAGTTGATTTCCACTCCAGGC
>NZ_JBALNF010000043.1:83476-86706 GCF_036962465.1 Neobacillus vireti | reverse complement strand
AATGCTTATTTTTATACGTACCTCTTCAGCAATTAGTATTATTTACTAATCGGGCACTTTTCATTTGCTCACCCATTATGAAATTTATACATCCATAAAATTCCTGATTTTAAGATACGGGCGACACGGCCTGTAATGGCCCTGTCGGCCATCACTCCAAAGCCTTGTTTTTTTCCGAGTGAGCCAAGGACACCTTTTAATTTAATAGTCGGGAATGCTGCTGGAAGTGGTTCACCATTCCAGCGTTTTTTTAATACTTCCACAATCTGTTCCGCCTGTCCTTCGGCTAATTGGGCACTAGGGGCGTGTGGGGCACTGGCACAGTCACCAACAATAAACACATGTTCATCGTTCGGCAAGTGATGGTGAGGTGTTACGATTAATCTGCCTAAGCGGTCTTTCTCTCCATCCATTTGACGGACGATCTGATTTGCTTGAATACCAGCCGTCCAAACGATCACATCACAATCAATCGGATTATCGTGGTTAAACAAGCGGCCTTCTTCTACTTTTGTAATATTAGATTCGTTAATGATTTCGACATTATTGCGAACAAACCAGTTTTCTACATATTTACTTAATCTTTCGGGAAAGGAAGATAAAATATGCTTCCCTCTATCAAATAATTTTATCTGAAGATCTTCACGGCTTTCGCTTAACTCACTTGCTAATTCAACCCCGCTTAAGCCAGCTCCGACGATAGCAACTACGGATCCAGGGCCGAGGTTGTTTAAGACGGAGTAGGTTCGCCGGGCTTTTTCGATCGATTGGATGCTATAGGTAAATTCCGCAGCTCCAGGGACATCATGGTATTTATCTTCACAACCCAAACCGATTACTAAATCATCATAGACAATCGGATCGGCATTCTTCATGAGGACTTGATTAACCTTAGTGTCGATCCCTGTTATCTCTCCGTATTTAATTTGCAGTCGTGGGTGTTCAGGAAAAGCAACCCGCACTTCTTTATCAGAAATCGTTCCAGCGGCTAATGCATAGTATTCTGTTTTTAAACAATGATATGGAACACGGTCTATAAGTGTAATCGAAACATCTGAGGGCAAATGGTTTGGCAGAAGTTCACTCAAAATTTTCATACCACCATAGCCGCCACCGAGAATCACAAGGTTTTTCATCGTTTATTACCCCTTTGTTTATCAGGCATTATGATCTTTTTCAATAGTCAGAAAGAATTAATAATAGTAGAATAATATTTTATACTTAATCACATTCGAGTATATCTAATTTGTGTCGAAATAACAACATTTTATCTCAATTCTTGACAAGATGATAAGAACGTGGTATTTGACTGTTTTAACTTAATGGAGTAGGATAAGTAGGTGTAAGAGGTGAAAATGTTGATTAAGCCGATAATTGAATTTTGTATTAGTAATTTGGCAAATGGTGCTCAAAAGGCACTTGAAAAACTACAAAGAGATCCGAACCTAGATATTATCGAATACGGATGTCTGGGATACTGCGGAAAATGTGCCTCCTCACTATACGCTCTAGTAAACGGAGAGGTTGTGACCGGAGAAACTCCTGAGGATCTCGTGGATAATATTTATCAATACTTAGAAGAAAATCCAATGTTTTAAATGAAGGAGCTATTTGCTCCTTTTTATATAATGCGGAAGTCTAATAAATTTGTGCTTTTAATTGGTTGAGAGTTCATTTATAAGTGTATATACTAAATTAAAAGCCGGAGGAGAAGGAGGAATTCTCATGAGTAAAGAAGTTGTGATCCTGACTGAAGCGGCATCATTACACATAAAAGAGATGATGGAGCATAATGAAGAGGAAGGTGCCTTTTTACGAGTAAGTGTAAAAGGCGGTGGTTGCAGCGGCCTATCTTATGGTATGGGCTTTGACCATGAAGTTAACGATGATGACCTTCAGTTCGACCAGTATGGCATTCAGGTTCTAGTTGATAAAGAAAGTGCGCTAATTTTACAAGGTACAAAAATTGATTATAAAGAATCGATGATGGGCGGAGGCTTCACGATTGATAATCCAAACGCCATTGCATCATGCGGCTGCGGATCATCGTTCCGTACAGCAACCGCTGCTGGAACACCTGAAGAATGTTAATAAACACAAAAAGGCGTCTTGAGGGACGCCTTCTTTTATTGCTTAAACAAAGAGGAACTATGGAGCGGCTGAATTCTTGCTTTTGGATCAATGAAAGATTTTGCGTTGTTGATGGCTGTTGGTGCTTCGCCAAACCCACAGGCGATTAATTTCGCTTTTCCAGGATACGTACAAATATCTCCTGCTGCGTAAATGCCGGGTATATTGGTTTCCATTTTTGAATTCACCACAACGGAGTTCTTTTCAATTTCAAGTCCCCATTCTTTTATTGGACCAAGTGAGGAAACGAATCCGTAATTACATATAACCGCATCAACATCAATGGTTTCAGTTTCTGGACCGCTAACTGTCTTTAGGACCACTTGTTTAATTCCGTTTTCGTCACCAATTAACTCTGCTGGTACATACGGAGTCCTTACATTAACCTTTGAGTGAAGCAGATTCTCTACACTGTGTTCATGAGCTCGAAACTTATCACGACGGTGAACGAGGGTTACCTGTTTAGCAATAGGCTCAAGCATTAGCGCCCAGTCGACAGCAGAATCCCCGCCGCCAAATACAACAACGTTTTGTCCAGCAAACTGATGTAAGTCCTCAATAAAATAATAGAGGTTTTTCTTTTCATATTGCCCCGCACTCTTAAGCTCTAAACGACGCGGCTGAAATGCCCCGTTTCCAGCTGTAATAATAATCGATTTGCTGTAGTGAACTTCTTTATTGGTGGTTAATTTAAAGACGCTGTCTGCTTGTTTTTCTAACTTCTGAACAGACTGCTCCAGGACTATGGTTGGTTCGAATTTAGCCATCTGTTCTTTCAAATTATTTATTAATTCTTGTGCACGGATCTTCGGAAAACCTGCCACATCATAGATATATTTTTCCGGATATAGGGCCGACAACTGACCGCCAAGTTGTGGCAGGCTTTCAATAATTTTTACTGACGCTTGTCTCATACCTCCATAAAAGGCCGTAAATAGACCGGTAGGACCGCCGCCAATTATCGTAATATCAAATACTTTTTGATCTTCTTGCACAAAGGATCCCCCCAACGAGTAGTAACAAACTCCATTCCCTCTTAATCACCAATAATGCGTTACTCACCCCTTGATTTTTGAATACTCAGATGGAAATTATTTTTG
>NZ_JBALNF010000043.1:80961-83446 GCF_036962465.1 Neobacillus vireti | reverse complement strand
GTGAATAATTTAGCTAAAATATTTATATAAATGCTTGAAAATAGTGAGAAACTAGCATAAGATGTATTGTGAATATATTGTTAAGAAATTGTGACAGAATAAGTACAGTTATGTGAATGAGCTCTATTCATATTATTCATTCTTGTTCCTTAAAATTCCTCATTCGCTTTCTAAGTACTTATGGTTATTTCTTTTTCTTTATTCCTATTCGTGAATTACATCACATAATTTTTTTCGCTATGTATCGTGAAATATCTCACATACAGCAAATTTAATCTAAGTAAAATAAAATTGGACATAGCAGTGGAAGATAAGAAAAAGAGCATTTATAAAAAATATAATTTAAAAGGTGGAAGTGATCACTTTGAGACAGCCTAAAATCGTGATTCTTGGTGCAGGTTACGGCGGACTTCTGACGACAGTTCGTTTGCAGAAGATACTTGGCGTAAATGAAGCGGATATTGTATTAGTAAATAAAAATGACTATCATTATGAGACAACATGGTTACATGAGGCCTCTGCGGGTACCCTACATCATGATAAAGTCCGCTATGATATTCGTGATGTCATCGACCGCAGTAAGGTTGATTTTGTTCAGGATACTGTGGTTGAGATTAAAAAAGACGAAAAGAAAGTGGTACTAGAAAAAGGCGAGGTGGATTATGACTATCTTGTCATTGCCCTTGGCGGTGAACCGGAAACATTCGGTATCAAAGGACTGAAAGAATATGCATTTGGTATTACCAATGTTAATTCTGCCCGTCAATTACGTGAGCATATTGAATATCAATTTGCTACGTACAATATGGAAGAGGAAAAGAATGATAACCGCTTATCCATCGTTGTAGGTGGTGCTGGTTTTACTGGCATTGAATTCCTTGGCGAGTTAACAAATCGGATCCCAGAATTGTGCCATGAATATGATGTGGATTTCCATAAGGTAAAGATTTATTGTGTAGAAGCAGCTCCAACCGTATTGCCTGGCTTCGATCCTGAACTAGTAAATTACGCCGTTTCTACATTAGAGCGTAAGGGTGTCGAATTTTTAATCGGAACGGCAATTAAGGAAGCTGTTCCTGGCGGTATTCTTGTAGCAAAAGGCGATGCAGAGCCATATGAAATTAAGGCTGAAACGGTTGTTTGGGCTGCAGGCGTACGTGGTAACTCTGTTATCGAAAAATCAGGCTTTGAAGCAATGAGAGGCCGTGTTAAGGTTCAACCAGATTTGCGCGTTCCTGGGTTTGATCATGTCTTCATCATTGGTGACAGCTCTCTAGTTATTAATGAAGAAATCAATCGTCCATATCCGCCAACAGCACAAATTGCGATGCAGCAAGCGGAATTGACTGCTAAGAATATTGCTGCTTTAGTTCGTAATAAATCAGAATTAGAAAGCTTTACATTCGATAATAAAGGGACTGTTTGCTCTCTTGGTGAAGATGATGCAATTGGTGTAGTTTTTGGCAAAAAACTTACCGGCGGAAAAGCTTCTTTTATGAAGAAAGTGGTCGATAATCGTGCCCTTTACATGATCGGCGGAGCAGGTATGGTATTGAAAAAAGGGAAATTTAATCTATTTTAAACTAAAAAAAAGCGGAAGGCCTTAAAGGGTGTTCAAGCTTCTATCATTTTTTCAAAAAGGACAGAGAAACTCTGTTCTTTTTTGCTATGATAATAAAAACAGGGGTTGTAATGGAGGGGTTACATGAATACTCATGAGAAACGTGGCAAGGTTTGGCTGGCGGTATCCGGATTAGTTAAGTCAAATGACGGACACTGGCTTGTTGTGAAAAAAAGATATGGCGGCTTAAAAGGCCAATGGTCTTTGCCTGCCGGCTTTGTGAATGAAGGGGAAACGGCTGATGAAGCTGTTGTTAGAGAAGTGAAGGAAGAAACGGGGATCGATTGTAAGGTTAAAGGGCTGCTTGGACTAAGGACAGGTGTAATCAGAGGGGAAATTAGTGATAATTTGCTTGTGTTTTTACTGGAGCCAACCGGAAAGCTAACCATTACTCATCAAGATAAGGAATTGTATGAAGCCCGGTTTATGGCGCCAGAGGAGCTTAGTATAGAAAAGGATGCCTCCATCCTATTACATTATTTAATTCAAGAAAATCTCTCAGTCATTAAAGCTGGAGCAAATGATATTAACCCCGGAGACCAGTTTGGCTACACTTCTTATAAATTATTTTTTTAATTTTTAGATAAATTGAGCAACCTATCGTAAATGGAAGATAATCTTACATGTATCCGTTTTCATAATGAATTTTGCATAAATTTAGCTCTTTTCTTTTTCGTGAATTCTTGGTATATTATCAGAAAATTAAGTTAATATCCAAGGGAGGCGAAAGAGATGACCGTGGAAACGATAGATACAACGAAAACGTGTGATTATTGTGAGGGTAAGGGTTATTTTCAATTAGTACTTGGCGGTTCGGAGACATGCCCAAACTGTGAAGGAACGGGTAAGAATAAAGATAAATAA
>NZ_JBALNF010000043.1:50709-80771 GCF_036962465.1 Neobacillus vireti | reverse complement strand
CCAATCAACGTGCTAAAATTCAACTATCCTTTAACACAGCCTTAATTATCCATCTCCACCCCTGTCGTATGCTAATCGGCATTTGTGCTTTTCTTCTTGACTCTCCCAGGGCTTTTTAAGTACACTAATGGATGTATAAAGGGGGGAATTGTCGGGTGCAGATGAGCATTGTAGTCCTAATCATTTCGATCGTGCTATTTTTTGTCTTATTTTTTGGAATCGGTTTTATCCTGAATATGCTCCTAAGAATGTCATGGGTAATGGCAATAGTTTACCCGATTGTAGCCATTTTTATTGTAGATAAGGTGGGATTTTCGGAGTATTTTACAAATAGTAAATACGCCTTTCAAGATCTTTGGTCAAGAGTCAGCACACTCGCGACCGCAGATATACTTATTTTAATTAGTGGTCTAGCTGGCGCGATTGCCGCTGGTTTTACAATAAAGTTATTACGAAAAAATGGATATCAAATGTTTTAAGACTTTTACGGTGCGTAAAGGTCTTTTTTACTTTTTTATTCTATTTTTCATCCTCCAATTGTATATTTCCCAACGCATTGGGAATGAATATTTTTGGAGGAGTGAAAAATTCAATGGATAAACTGAAAAATTGGATGAAACGATTTGCGATGATTTGCCTTTTTATTATGGCATTAGCTGCAACCTTTCAGTCCATTACTGGCGTAAGTGCAAAATCATTCATCCTGCCATTTGCGTCAGCGCTTTCGTTTACTAAACCAGTTTCTGGAGCACCAACTCCGCTGCTTGAGGACGCTTTTGATTGGTCCAAGTACCCAAAATATGCCGTTACAGCTACAGGATATACAGCAGGATATGAATCTACTGGGAAAAGCCAGGGTCATCCTGAATATGGAATTACCTACTCAGGTGTTAAAGTGAAGCGTGACTTATTTTCAACCGTAGCAGCTGATTTAAACGTGTTTCCCATCGGAACGATTCTATTTATCCCTGGCTATGGATATGGGGTTGTGGCGGATAAGGGCGGTGCGATCAAGGGAAATGAGTTAGACCTCTATTATAAGACGGTCGAGGATGTCTATAAGCAATGGGGGAAAAAGCAGGTGGAGGTTTATGTCGTCCAAAAAGGAAATGGCCATCTAACGGAAGATGAATTGCAAACATTAAATAATGACAAAACACTCCAGGTCTTCCGCCAGCAGTATACTAGCTCTGAAAAAAGATAAAAATATGATGGAATCGGCAGGCCCTGGCCTGCTTTTTATATTTGAAAAAATGTTTAGATTATCGAAGTAAATGATTATTTTCGCTATAATGTAATAGTATATTATGGAGGTGATATAACATGTTTCATGTAAAAAAAGAGTTAGACTTAACAGAGAGCCAAGAGGGCCTAGTTTTAGGCTTATTTGAAAAACCTGAAAAATTTACTGGAGTGTTGGCTGGCTTAGACGAAAAGTTTGCTGGGCAGTTAACCGAATTAGTTAAGTCAGGGGACCTTTCTGCTAAGCTCAAAAGCATCACGAAAGTACATAGTTTTGGAAAAATTGGTGCAAAACGGATTTATTTTGTGGGTCTGGGGAAAGAAAAGGATTTATCTTTTGATAAGCTTCGAGAAGCTTTTGGTAAGGTCTTTAAGCAGCTAAAGGTAAATAAACAGGAAGAAACAGCGGTTTATTTAGATACGTTTGTGACAGAGGAACTTAATAATTTAGATGCAGCACATGCGTTGGGTGAAGCCGCGGCGCTTGCAATGTATCAGTTTGATGGATATAAACAGAAATCCAATGAGCCTGAGAAAAGACTTGAGAAAGTAACGGTGTATAGTGGTGCCGGCGAAGAAGAGGATGTGCAGGCATCGTTAACGGTTGGATACGCATTTGGAAAGGGAACAAACTCAGCCCGCACGCTTGTGAATACGCCAGGTAATTTATTGACGGCGACAGATTTAGCGAACCATGCTTTAGAACTAGCTGCTAAATACGGCTTTGAAGTCGAAATTCTTGATAAAGCTGAGATTGAGAAGTTAGGCATGGGGGCATTCCTTGCCGTAAATAAAGGGTCATTAGAGCCTCCAAAAATGATTGTTTTAAGGTACCAAGGAAAAGAGGACTGGACCGATGTCATTGGTCTGGTTGGAAAAGGGATTACTTTTGACACTGGAGGTTATTCGATTAAAACGAAGGCTGGAATTGTAGGGATGAAAACCGATATGGGCGGGGCAGCAGCGGTTCTTGGTGCCATGGAAATCATCGGTGAAATTAGACCGGAGCAAAACGTTGTCGCGGTTATTCCTTCCACCGATAATATGATTTCGGGTGGAGCTTTTAAACCAGACGATGTGATTACCTCTATGAATGGTAAAACAATTGAGGTACTAAACACAGATGCAGAGGGACGTCTGGTTTTAGCAGATGCAATTACTTATGCAAAGCACCATGGGGCTAATTATTTAGTCGATGTTGCTACCTTAACAGGCGGGGTAATTACGGCACTGGGTTTGCATACTACTGGAGCGATGACCAATCATGATGGATTGTATGAACAAGTGTTAGAGGCATCTGTTGAAGCCGGTGAGCAGATGTGGCTATTGCCGTTGTTTGAGACGGAAAAAGAACGTGTCCGCAATAGTAAAGTGGCCGATTTAAATAATTCTCCTGGTAGTGAAGGACACGCCCTTGTTGCGGGTGCTTTTATTGGGGAATTTACAGAAGGAACGCCATGGGTCCATTTAGATATTGCCGGAACAGCCACCACTTCAAGGGATTATGACCTTGGTCCAGCAGGGGCAACCGGTGTTATGACTCGGACTCTTGCATTGTTTGTCGAACGTTTTGAACCCATTGAGAAATAATATATGTTGCTGCCGGGGGAACGACCCGGCAGCTTTTTGTGCGTGGAAAGAATCTATCCGTATGTATGCGCGCTGTGGGTGGGAATAGTGCCCGCCAAGGTAAAGAGGAAGCTGAAACGGTCAAAATAAAAAAGAATAGTGCCCGCCACGGCAAAAAGGAAGCCGAGACGGTCAAAATAAAAAGGAATAGTGCCCGCCATAATAAAGAGGAAGCTGAAACGGTCAAAATAAAAAGGAATAGTGCTCTCCCTCCAGGCCATCCGCCGCTAAACGGGCGCTTCCGCTTTTCTAATTGCCCACTCCAAACCTAGTGTTTTCGCATATGAAATAGTGTAGGCAAGTATAGAAAAAGGAGGTAATAAGGT
The DNA here is from genome assembly GCF_036962465.1 of Neobacillus vireti. Lineage (GTDB taxonomy): Bacteria > Bacillota > Bacilli > Bacillales > Cytobacillaceae > Neobacillus > Neobacillus vireti_B. The sequence goes on along the minus strand of NZ_JBALNF010000043.1, from coordinate 77,574 downwards.
ATGTACCCATATCGAAGCCCGTACCCAGTACAGGATCAGCGATTTATCGGTCTTGGCTGGCCATTAGCGATCGGTGGACTTAGCTTTTTAGGAGGCTTACTTGGAGGAGGATTAGGAGCATCTTTTGCCGCTCGGCCATTCTATGGTGGTTATCCTGGATTTGGATACCCTGGATTCGGCGGTTATCCTGGATTTGGTGGCCCTGGATTTGGTGGTCCTGGATTCGGATACCCTGGTTTTTATTAAATTCAAAATTAAAAACAGCTCTTGCAGCTGTTTTTTTCTTTTTCCTATTATAGAAGTTAAAGGAATAACAACAAAAGTGAAGAATAGGTTAATATGTAATCAAAATATGGACCGGAGGGATACGATGATTAAGAACACATTAATTGAAGCACTCGGAATTGAAATTACCGAGATAGAACCAGGGAAAGTAGTAGCGGTCATGCCTGTCGATCACCGTACTAAACAGCCATTTGGATTGCTGCATGGCGGAGCATCTGTGGCCTTAGCGGAGACCGTTGCCAGCCTTGGAGCCTATGAACTTGTGGACAAAGAAATAGAAGCCGTTGCTGGCTTGGAAATAAACGCTAATCATGTTCGCCCGAAAACAGATGGAATTGTCACGGCAGTGGGTACGATCTTGCATCAAGGCAAAACCACCATGGTTTGGGATATAAAAATCACGGATGAACAAGACCGGCTCATCTGTGTGTCTAGATGTACAATGGCCGTCATTAAACTTAAAAAGTAAAATATTGTAGGAGAATGGTATTGCCATTCTTTTTTTAGCATATGAGTATAAAAAAGTGATATAAAATTGTCCTGCCCCACCAGAACGCTTGCGCTTTTCTTTTGGCCATTGTACAAAAATTTAAAAAACTTCCATGAAATTCGTGCTATAATAATAAAAAAATAGAAAAAAAGCACAATTTTTTGTACAGGTATCTTTATATAATGGTAGTAAGATGGAAAAGAAAAGGTGGTGAATGAATTGAGAACTAAGAAACAATATTTATTTATTGATTTTGAGTTTACAATGCCAGAGAGAAATGTTCGTATGAAGGATTTTTTCGCGGAAATTATTGAAGTAGGAATTGTTGCTGTGATTGATGATCAAGTAACCGAGCAATTTTCTTCCTATGTAACTCCGTTAAAATTTCCAAGATTATCCGAACGCTGCAAATCATTCTTACATATCACGCAGCAACAGGTAGACAGGGGTTTAACCATTTACGAGCTCATTAAGAAACTGGCGGAATTCAATAAGGATCATGTTGACACAACCATCGTTACCTGGGGAAATATGGATATGAAGGTACTTCGGCAAAATTGTTTAATGGCGGGAGTTCCATTCCCGTTTAATGGAGCAGAATTAGATTTATCGATGGAATATAAACGCTTCTTCGGCGACCAAAATCAAACAGGTCTTTGGAAAGCGGTTCAGGAATACGGGAAAGAAGGGACAGGCAAACATCACCGGGCATTAGATGATGCCTTGACTACCTATAATATATTCAAACTAGTCGAGAAGGATAAACGCTATTTGGAAAAACCAAAACCAACCACCATTGGAGACAGAATTGATTTTTCAAAATTATTAAATGAATTTGCATAAAAGGCCAAATCATTCAAACTGATTTGGCCTTTATATGTGTGATCAAATCTTATAATCTTTTTCCAAGGATTCTAAAGCGCGAAGGCTCATGTCTGCCCATTCTGAATTCGCTTCTGCCAATTCTTTTCTCATCTTTTCTAAAGCATCTTTTAAGGACTCTTGGTAATCAGGAACCTCACCCTCAAACAGTTTCACCATTTGTTTAGGAACATTCGTCTGCTCCCTGTAGCTAAGGGCTTTTCTTTCATGAAACATGTGGACATCCGCATCCTTTGGATGATGAAGGTCACCTTGCATCGGATGTTTCACAACTGCCAGCACCCTGACTAAGTAATGCTGTGGGCGAATCTCTGTAATTTCCCCGATATACTTTCCTGTTTTATAAATTCCTGTAACTACATTGCCAACCTGTAAGTCTGTCACATGAACCACCCCTTTTGTATAAAATTCACTTGATTCCACTCCTCCATTATGACTAAATTAAAAACATAGTGCAAAAAGTTTAAAGTGGGAAAATGGAGGGATGATAAAATGAGCAAGAAATGGCTATTTATATTGATTTTTATAACAATTGTTCTCATGTTGTCTGCATGTGGGACAAGCCAGAAGAAAGAGGACGAAGCATCAACAACCAAAAAGACTGCAGCGCCAAAAACAGAACAACAGGAAGGAGCCAAGCAAGTGACAAATACAACTTTTCCGCAGCTTTCAACAGAGGTAGCTGAAAATGAAAAACTAGTGGAGATGGAAACATCAATGGGTACGATTAAAATTAAACTATTTCCAAAGTATGCACCAAAGGCTGTTGAAAACTTTGTTAAGCACAGTCAGGATGGATACTATAACGGGCTGATTTTTCACCGGGTCATTAAAGACTTTATGATTCAAGGCGGCGATCCAAAAGGAAATGGGACTGGCGGTGAAAGTATTTGGAGAACTCCGTTTGAGGATGAATTCTCTAATAATCTTTTCAATCTTCGCGGTGCTTTATCAATGGCAAATGCCGGGGCCAATACAAATGGCAGTCAGTTTTTTATCGTTCAAAAAACATCATTGGATCCTTCGATGAAAGAGGAAATGGATAAGGCGGGCTATCCGAAGGAAATAATTGATGCTTATGATAAAAATGGCGGCACACCATGGTTAGACCACCGTCACACGGTCTTTGGCCAGGTGATTGAGGGAATGGACATTGTTGATAAAATTGCAGATACAAAAGTAGATGCAAAGGACAAACCTGAAAAAGATGTCGTAATCAAAGGAATTAAGGTATTAAAATAGTGGAAGGTGTTACTCATCCGACCCTATATGGGAACTAGCGCATTCTGTTGGTACGGAAACTTTTTTGTTGCTATAATAAAGTGAATGATTAGGGGCTTTAAAAGAAAGGGAGAAGAGAAATGTTTCTGCCATCCGTACTAGCATTATTTTTGTACTTTCCTGAAGACAAAAGAGAATACATCCCTGCTGCCATTACGTGTGTTATTTTTTTAATCGGTGCATTAATAACCATGCGTCTTATTATCAAAATTTCCAACAGGGAAGCACTAAAAACAAAAGAATTAGAAGAACAAATAAACAAGAATCAAACGACACAAAGGAACAGTTAACCGTACTGTTCCTTTTTTACTCTTTATCTTTCTCACCTTTGGAATAGCTCAAGGAACGATTGCCAATACTAATCCCAAAATGTCTAAAAAGGGGAGAAACTTATGAAGAAAAGCTGGATGTTTATCCCGCTTCTCCTGCTTTCAGGTTGTACGGAAAAGGAAGTTAAACAGTTGGATGTACAAGTGTATAATCCATCGGGAGATTCGCTTGGTACCATAACACTTGCTGAGCAGTCTAGTGGTGTGAAAATGACTGTTGATTTAAAAGGGCTACCCGCTGGAGAACATGCTATACATATACACGAAACTGGTAAGTGCGAAGCTCCTGATTTCAAATCAGCCGGAAACCATTTTAATCCTGAAAATAAAGAGCACGGTCTTCTCCATCCGAAAGGAGCTCATGCAGGGGATTTGCCAAATTTAATTGTCGAGGATGACGGGTCAGTAAAGGCCGAATTAATGGCGCCTAATGTTACCTTGAAAAACGGAAAAAAATCTCTGTTTACCAAAGAAGGAACCTCCATTGTGATTCATGAAGGAAAAGATGATGGGATGACCCAGCCAGCGGGAGATTCGGGGAACCGAATTGCTTGTGGTGAGATTTCTAAAGAGAAACAGACAGGACAAAAAAAGGCACAGGACGAAAAGAAATAGAGTACAAGCGATCACGAGCAGGAGTTTTAGTTATTTATTTTCAATCTCATAGGTATCCATCTAAGCTTATCCAAAAAGTGGTACATACACTAGTAGGGAGAATGCAAGGAGGCGATCTTATGGAAAAGAGACAATTTGGCGGATTTCCAGGACAAATGGGTTATCCACAAATGATGGGGGGATACCCGCAAATGGGAGGGTACCCGCAAATGGGAGGATATCCACATATGGGAGGATACCCGCAAATGGGAGGATACCCGCACATGGGTGGTTATCCGCAAATGGGAGGATACCCGCATATGGGTGGTTATCCGCAAATGGGAGGATATCCACAAATGGGAGGTTCCCAACAAATGGGAGGCTTTCCGCAAATGATGGGCGGTCAACAGCAAATGGGCTTTCCTCAAGGAATGGGCGGATCTATGCAGGGGCAAACACCCACTTCTTTCGGCCAGCGGAAAAAAGATAAATAAACAATAACAAAGAAATGAGAAGGACCTGTTCTTTAAACTTAAGGAACAGGTCTTCTTTTTTGCTTGATTTCATTACCGTATTTTAAGACAATGAATACATTCAAAAACATGACGGGGTGTGTCTAATGCAAGGTAAACTATATTATCAGGATGCGTACATACAAACCTTTTCTGCACGTATACTCAAGCAGGGAAACGATGAAACCGGCAAAAATTATGTAGTCCTTAACCAAACGGCCTTTTATCCAACCGGAGGCGGGCAGCCGCATGATACCGGTCAAATTGCAGACAGTGCGGTTCTTAATGTTGAAGAAGTGAATGGTGAAATTCGACACTATTTAGAGTCGCCAATAGAGCTGGCAGAATCTGATGTAACTTGTACCATTGATTGGGAAAGAAGATTCGATCATATGCAGCAGCATGCAGGACAGCATATCTTATCGGCTGCTTTTGACCATTTATTTGGCTATAAAACGGTTGGGTTCCATATGGGAGACGAAAACCTGACTATTGACTTAGCGACGGAAGAATTAACAAAAGAAGAAGCCTCAAAAGCCGAAGAGCTTGCGAACAACATCATTCTTGAGAACCGCCGCATTGAAACAAAATGGGTTACAGAGGCAGAATTGTCCCAATATAATTTAAGGAAAGAGACAAAGGTAAAAGAAGATATCCGACTTGTGATCATCCCCGACTTTGACTATAATGGCTGCGGCGGAACACATCCAAAAGCAACCGGTGAGGTAAGTGCTGTTAAAATTTTAGATTGGGAAAAACAACGAAAAAATACCAGGATTCAATTTGCCTGCGGCTTACGAGTAATCCGAAAGCTTGGGGAGAAACAAAACGTGTTACTGCAATTAACCAATCTCCTGAATGCACCAGAAAAAGACATGGAGCAGGCTGTCATCCGTTTGTTAGAAAATGAGAAACAACTAACCCAAGCACTTGAACAGGCAAAAGAATCCTTACTTCAATATGAAGCGAAAGAATTGGCAGACCGGGATCAGACCGTGATTACAAAGGTTTTTGAGAACAGGACAATCCAAGAGATTCAAAAGCTTGCACGGATGATTGTATCAGCTTATGATAACAGTCTCGTATTTTTTGTTGCTACGGATGGGACTCGGCTGCAAATGGTCTGTGCAAGAGGGAAAGCAAGAACGGAGAATATGAAGAAGCTGATTGGTGAAATTTTGCCGCTGATCGAGGGTAAAGGCGGCGGCAATGATTCATTTGCCCAAGGTGGCGGAGAAGCCCTTCTGACAGGTGAGCAAATCCTAGATAAGCTGGTAACCATAGTAAAGTAAATCCGAACCATTATGGCGAAAAAGTTCAGATAAAAGGATGGAGGAGAAAGATGCGCGAAGAGGTACAGATCAACTTACAATATGTAGATGTCTTGAATCAATGGGATCCTTTCCACTTAGAAAATGGCGATTATGATCCAGAGATTGCTGACACCACCCAAGCAGTTCATGAACTGGATGACCCCTTGAAGTTAGCAAAGCGTATCCAAGCTATTTATGAGTTTTCATTTGAAAAAATAATCTCAATCGATGAATGTCGGCGCATCGCCATAGATTTATTGATGATTAAAGCCAATCAATCTTGCTCCTTGTAAGCACTTCTCGAAGGATCAGGACTAATAAAAAATAAAAAAAGAGGACAACCTGATGGATTGTCCTCTCAAAAAGGGGGGAATACTAGAAAGCTTATAATTAAAGTTTTTCCAGTTTCTCCATTTTTATACAGTGAAAAAGACCAAAATAAAAAAACGGCAAAATATACCGTTTTTAAAAATTAATACTTAAGGATTCACTGAGGTGTTTTGCTGGAATAGTTCTGATGCAGGTATATCTAGAACAGTTGATAATTTTAAGATTGTTTGATTACTTGGAATTTGTTCCCCAGATTCATATTTTGCAATTGTCTGCGTTCCAACTCTAATCTTTTGAGCTAGTTCTTCTTGAGTCATATTATGCATTTCACGTCCCATTTTAATGGCTTGCCCAATTGGATTCATACCTTTCACCTCATCTTAAAAATATTTATTCTCTATTATTATATCATGGAATTTGTCCTCACTCCTTATGCATTCATGAACGTTATGTTAAGTTTTTTAACTAGCAGCTCAACATTCTATCTAATTTGGAAAGGTTTTTGATTATAGTCATTGTTTATGATATAATATTTTAATGCGTATATAATGGAAAAATAAATATTTATCTAGGAGTGTTTTCATGACAGAAAGAATTGAAGTTGGAAGTGTTTTAACAGGTAAGGTAACCGGGATTCAACCATACGGAGCGTTTGTTGCATTAGATGAAAATACACAAGGTCTTGTTCATATTTCTGAAATCACGCACGGATATGTAAAAGATATCAATGAGCATCTAAAAGTTGGAGATGAAATTAACGTTAAAGTCTTATCAATTGATGAAGCCGCTGGTAAAATTGGCCTTTCAATCCGTGCTACTGAAGAAGCACCTGTACAACAGGCTGCTAAGCCGAAGAAACCTCGCAAACGTACTGCTGCAGCTATCATTCCTGAAGCTGAAGGACAACAAGGTTTTAATACCTTAAAAGATAAGCTGCAAGAGTGGATTGACCAATCTTCACGCGAAGATCTAATTAAAAAGTAAGTAAACCATAAGCCTGGTTCTAAACTAATTTCTCTAGTTTGAACCAGGCTTATTTTATTGGAAATATAGGAATGTAAGCCTTATGAAAAAAATACTTTAAAAAATGTTCATTCTTGTGAAGACCTCGGCTACAATAGAAGTATCTATACATAAAAGTCAAAACAAATGGAGGAAATAACATGGATCCTAAAAACAGCTCAAGTAAATTGATTGAGCAAACAGAGAAGTATGGTGCCCATAATTATCATCCCCTGCCAATCGTGATATCAAGCGCTGAGGGGGTTTGGGTGGAAGATCCTGAGGGCAACAAATACATGGATATGCTAAGTGCCTATTCTGCCCTTAACCAGGGTCACCGCCACCCGAAGATTGTCCAAGCATTAAAAGACCAAGCAGATAAGGTTACATTAACTTCTCGGGCCTTTCACAACGACCAGCTGGGTCCATGGTACGAAAAAGTCTGCCAATTGACGAACAAAGACATGGTACTGCCCATGAATACGGGTGCAGAGGCGGTTGAGACAGCTGTTAAGGCAGCTAGACGCTGGAGCTACGATGTCAAAGGCGTAGCCGAAGACCAAGCTGAAATCATCGCTTGTGCAGGGAACTTTCATGGAAGAACGATGACAGCAGTCTCCTTATCGTCTGATGCTGAATATAAGCGCGGGTTTGGGCCCATGCTTCCTGGAATTAAGTTAATACCATATGGAGATATAGATGCGCTCAAAGCAGCCATTACTCCAAACACGGCCGCTTTTTTAATTGAACCAATCCAGGGGGAAGCTGGAATCATCATTCCACCTGAAGGATTTATGAAGACGGCATTCGATGTTTGCAGAGAAAACAATGTCCTTTTTATTGCCGATGAAATTCAAGCGGGGTTAGCACGAACTGGCAAAATGTTTGCTTGTGAGTGGGAAGGGATCGAACCAGATATGTATATCCTCGGTAAAGCCCTTGGCGGCGGCGTCTTCCCAATTTCTTGTGTAGTTGCCAATAAAGAGATTTTAGGCGTATTCAATCCGGGATCGCATGGTTCAACTTTTGGGGGAAATCCAATGGCCTGCGCTGTTTCAATAGCGGCGCTTGATGTTCTTGTTGACGAAAAGCTTGCCGAAAAATCATTAGAGCTTGGGGAATACTTTATCAATAAATTGAAAGCCATCAACAATCCAAAGATAAAGGAAGTTCGCGGCCGAGGTTTATTTATTGGAGTTGAATTGACAGAATCAGCCCGAAATTATTGTGAAAAACTTAAAGAATATGGTTTGTTATGCAAAGAAACACATGAAACAGTCATTCGTTTTGCGCCGCCTCTGGTCATCACAAAAGAAGAATTAGACTGGGCTCTTGAACGGATTAACAAAGTACTTGGATAATCACGAAAATAACTAGGGGTGCCAACATGGTGACGATTGATGAGGATACAGTGGCTGCAGATGATTTAAATCTTCTTACATCAACAAAAATAGTAATACATGATGCCTTAAAAAAGCTCGGCTATCATCAGGATATGTTTCATCTTTTAGAAGAACCATTGAAATCAGTCACCGTCAGAATTCCTGTTCGAATGGATGATGGTTCCACCAAGGTCTTTAAAGGCTTCCGTGCCCAGCATAGTGATGCAGTCGGGCCCACGATGGGAGGAATTCGCTTCCATCCAAAAGTAACTGAAGATGAAGTAAAAGCTTTATCGATGTGGATGAGCATAAAGTGCGGAATATGTGACCTGCCATTTGGCGGCGGCAAGGGCGGGATTATTTGTAATCCACGTACTATGTCTTTTGGAGAGCTAGAGCGGTTAAGCCGCGGGTATGTCCGCGCCATTAGCCAAATGGTAGGACCAACGAAAGATATCCCTTCTCCCGAGCTTTACACGAATTCGCAAATTATCGCTTGGATGTATGATGAGTACAGCCGTCTCCGGCAAAACGACTCTCCTGGCTTTATTACAGGTAAACCTTTGGCACTCGGAGGGTCTAGGGGCTCGGAAAAGGCAGGAGCAAAAGGGATAACCATTTGTATTGAGGAAGCGGCCAAGCGGCGTGGACTTTCTCTTAAAGGAGCGCGGGTGATTGTCCAGGGATTTGGTAATGCCGGTGGATATGTCTCCAAGTTCTTACATGAAGCGGGTGCAATCATAATCGGTATATCCGATGTTTATGGTGCACTCTATGATCCAGATGGTTTAGATATCAATTATCTTCTCGATCGCCGGGATAGCTTTGGAACGATAACGACACTCTTTGATCGTGTGATGCCAAACGAAGAGCTTCTTTTAAAGGATTGTGATATTTTAGTGCCGGCAGCCATCGCTAATCAAATAACGGCTGAAAATGCCTATAATATTAAGGCAAAAATAGTGGTAGAGGCAGCTAGTGGACCAACAACACTGGAGGCGACAGCTATACTCTCTGAGCGGGATATTTTGTTAATTCCAGATGTACTGGCGGGAGCCGGCAGTGTGTCAGTATCCTATTTAGAATGGGTTCAAAACAACCAGGGTCTTTACTGGGAAGAAGAAGAACTTGAATCGAAACTGCGTGAAAAAATCGTCCAATCCTTCGATCGTATTTATGAGCTTGCACAAAGCCGCAATATTAATATGCGGTTAGCAGCCTATATGGTAGGCGTCAAAAAGCTGGCTGAGGCATGTCTTTTTAGAGGCTGGGTTTAAAAAATCCCTGTATCATGAAAATGATACAGGGATTTTTTGTGTGAGTAAGTAAAGAATATTACATGGAGAATTTTGTTTTATAGGAAAACGGGTACTACAACAGATAAGGAAGGTTCATAACCCCTGAAGGAGAAAGGAAGCAGCAGCTCCGACAGATAAGAAGGGTTCATAACCCCTGAAGGAGAAGGAAAGCAGCTGCTGCGACAGATAAGAAGGGTTCATAACCCCTGAAGGAGAAGGAAAGCAGCTGCTGCGACAGATTAGAAGAGGTCACAACCCCAGAAGCCCAGGAAGGTCTCAAACCAGTTTTTTTGCAAAATGAAACATAATAAATAATAATAGTTAATGAAAAGGAAGGTGTTTAGCAGTGGAGAACTTTACATTTTTAAATCCAACAAAATTAATTTTTGGAAAAGGCCAGCTTGAACAATTAAAAACTGAAATTCCGCAATACGGAAAAAAAGTGTTGCTTGTTTATGGCGGGGGCAGTATTAAAAAAAGCGGCCTTTATAATCAAGTTACCAGCATCTTGGATGAAATAGGAGCACAGGTTTTTGAACTTTCCGGAGTAGAACCAAATCCGCGTATTTCAACCGCAAGAAAAGGTGTGGAAATCTGTAAACAAGAAGGAATAGAATTTCTTTTAGCAGTCGGAGGCGGCAGTGTCATTGACTGTACCAAACTGATTGCCGCAGGTGCTAAATATGATGGAGATCCTTGGGATATCGTCGTTAAAAAAGCTTTTGCCCGTGAAGCTTTGCCGTTTGGAACGGTTCTTACACTTGCAGCGACTGGATCTGAAATGAATTCAGGTTCTGTTATTACCAATTGGGAAACCAATGAAAAATACGGTTGGGGAAGTGCTGTGACATTCCCTAAATTCTCCATCCTTGATCCGGTAAATACTTTTACCGTTCCTAGAAACCAAACCATTTATGGCATGGTTGATATGATGTCCCATGTGTTTGAACATTACTTCCATCTGGAAGAAAATACACAGTTTCAAGACCGTATGTGTGAATCACTGCTGATTACCGTAATGGAAACAGCTCCTAAGTTACTGGCAGACCTTGAAAACTATGAACACCGTGCTACGATTCTTTATGCCGGCACAATGGCATTAAACGGTATGGTTAACATGGGATACCGGGGTGACTGGGCAACCCACAACCTAGAACATGCCGTATCGGCAGTTTATGATATTCCACATGGAGGCGGCTTAGCAATTCTTTTCCCACACTGGATGGAGCATAACCTAAGTGTAAAACCTGAGCGTTTTAAGCAGCTGGCTGTAAGAGTGTTTGGCGTTAATCCGGAAGGCAAGACAGCAGAAGAAGCGGGCTTAGAAGGAATCCGTAAGCTGCGTGAATTCTGGAACAGCATTGAGGCACCTGCTCGTCTAGCAGATTATGATATTGATGACAGTAAGCTTGAGCTTATGGCTGACCGTGCGATGGTGAATGGTGAATTTGGTAACTTTAAAAAGCTAAACCGTGACGACGTACTAGCCATTTATCGTGCTTCTTTATAAAAGTAGTAAATTGTCGAAAATGGATACGTTTTCATAAGCTTGGGTTCCTTGATTATTTACCCAAGCTTAGGTAAAGTGATAACTGAAAATAAAATAATGGAGGATCACTACATGACACACGTTCGTTTTGATTACTCGAAGGCCCTCTCCTTTTTTGGAGAACATGAAATTACATATTTACGCGATGCTGTTAAAGTAGCCCATCATTCCCTACATGAGGGAACAGGAGCTGGAAGTGACTTTAGAGGCTGGATCGAGCTTCCAACAAACTATGATAAAGAAGAATTCTCACGGATTCAAAAATCTGCAGAGAAGATTAAATCTGATTCAGATGTATTGCTTGTAATCGGAATTGGCGGATCATATCTTGGTGCAAGAGCTGCCATTGATATGCTGTCTCACAGCTTTTACAATGCACTTCCACAAGAAAAACGCAGCAATCCACAAATTATTTTTGTTGGAAACAGCATTAGTTCTACTTATATGCGCGATGTAATCGACTTGCTTGATGGCAAAGATTTTTCTATTAACGTCATCTCAAAATCAGGAACCACAACAGAGCCAGCCATTGCCTTCCGTATTTTCCGTAAGATTCTAGAAGAGAAATACGGTGTAGAGGAAGCTCGTAAGCGCATCTACGCAACTACTGACAAAGCAAGAGGCGCTCTTAAAACATTAGCAACTGAAGAAGGCTATGAGTCCTTTGTGATTCCAGATGATGTCGGCGGACGCTACTCTGTTTTAACTGCTGTAGGTCTATTGCCAATTGCTGTATCTGGTGCAGATATCGACAAGATGATGGAAGGTGCCCGCCAGGCACAAAATGATTTCAGTCAGTCTGAAATCGAAGAGAACCAAGCCTACCAATATGCCGCTGTAAGAAATATTCTTTACAATAAAGGCAAAACGATTGAAATGCTGATTAACTATGAACCAGGATTACAGTACTTCAATGAATGGTGGAAGCAATTGTTTGGTGAAAGTGAAGGGAAAGACCAAAAAGGGATTTATCCATCTTCAGCCAACTACTCAACTGACCTTCACTCATTAGGACAATATGTTCAAGAAGGACGACGTGATTTATTTGAAACGATTGTTAAAGTAGACAAGCCTCGCCATGAGCTAACCATTGAAGCCTTTGAAAATGACTTAGATGGTCTTAACTATCTAGAAGGAAAAACCATCGACTTTGTGAACAACAAAGCTTTTGAAGGAACAATGCTTGCCCACACAGATGGCGGTGTGCCAAACTTAATTGTCTCCATCCCTGAAATGGACGAATATTCATTTGGTTACCTTGTTTATTTCTTTGAAAAAGCATGTGCGATGAGCGGATACCTTCTTGGTGTGAATCCATTTGACCAGCCAGGTGTTGAAGCTTACAAGGTCAACATGTTTGCTTTATTAGGAAAACCGGGCTTTGAAGAAAAGAAAGCTGAACTTGAAAAACGTCTTTAAATAAAATAATTAAAATATAAAGAGTGCTGATGCCATTTTTGCATCAGCACTCTTTTGTTTGGGGAAACTAACGCTATCCAAAAGGGGGGAAGTTTTATGCTAGAAATACAATCCAAAGTAGAAGGAAAACAATTTGAACTGTATAAGCTGGAGCAAAAATTAAAACCAATCGGCTATACGATTGGCGGTAATTGGGATTATGATCATGGTGCATTCGACTATAAACTCAATGACGAAGAAAGTTATCAGTTTCTAAGGTTGCCGTTTACTGCAGTCGATGGCGAACTGGATACAAGAGGTTGTACCGTCGAGATGGGCCGGCCCTTTCTTCTAGCCCATCAATACGAATATGGAATTGATGAGCACGGTGATACTGGTAATTTTTCAGCTTCCTTAAATCAATTTCAAGCACCTATTGATAAAGATGCAGATATTCCTGCTCAATATGTCGATCGAGGAAAAAGATTAGTGGCTGAATTAGAAAACGTCCTCTTATCCATCGAATAACTACCTAAATGTTAATAATTGATCATGTTCTTTAATTTCAAACGAGTGCGGGGGGTTAAGTATCGTGTCATCCCCCCTTTTTAATCCGATTAATAACAAGCCATCCTCCATCAGATTAATACCTAATTCCCGGAAATTCCTCCCGATATCCGTTTCTTTGACAGGCCTAGCAATTAGCCTGCTTTCCTGCAGCTGGTTAATAACGTTCAACAATAGTCCGTCCCCTTTTGAATGAAGACTATTAATCATGAAGACGCTTGTTAACTTATTAGATTGAATAACCTCATCTGCTCCAGCCCGCTTTGCGTTGACTACTTGTTCAGCGGTCAAAATTTCAATAATACATTTTACTTGAGAGCATAGGCCCTTAATGGTGAGTAATGTTAAGATGCTATTCATATCTGCTTGAAGTTCATCGTTCCCCCGGTCAGCCGTAATGAGTACTTTTTCCGCATTTTCAATATCACTTTTTACAATCGTATCATCTACATGGCCTTTCCCTTGGATAAAATGGACGTATCTTGATTTAACAGGATTTGCTTCGAGTGTTTCATCAATTAAGACGATCATTTGTTGCTTATTTTCACTAGTAAGCTTATGGATTAATTCTTTTGAGCGCTCATTCCAGCCAATGATGATCATATGACCTTTCCCTTTAAAAGCGATTTTCCCCTCAGAAAGGGCATCTTGTTTGGTAACAGCCGCCGCAGCTAATGTCCCAAAATAGGAGGAGACAAAAGCCACCCCAAATAGAATCAACAGTAAGGCCGTTAATCTTCCAAAGAATGAGTGTGGCACATAATCACCATATCCAACAGTAGATGCCGTAATAATGGCCCACCAAATCCCATCAAAGATTGTTGGAAAGGTGTCGGGCTCTAAAAAGTGTATGGATATCCCGAATGATAGAAACACCAATAAAGCAATCATTAGGATACGGACTAAAAGCGGCAAACGTAAAAAGCCGATATAAACTCTGTTTGGCATAAGTGGCACCTCGTTTCTGTACTCGTTAGTATTATGGTCAAAAATAGTAAGTCTCATAATCTTTCTCGATGATTTCAGAGAATAGGCCAATGTTCACAAAATGTTGAAAAATAATGTAGAAAACCTACTTGTATTCTCCTAAAAAAACTTATAAATTATCATTAATAGCATGATTATAGTCATAATGTGAAGAGAGGGTTGACTTATGGAAATTAGAATTGAATCCCTATTATCAACTATTGAAAGTACGAGATTGGAAATGATTCATTTAGCACATCAATTTGGATATTCTAATCCCAGTGTAGTCAAATGCAGCCAGAAACTCGATTCACTATTAAATGTTTATCACAGTAATTTAATAAAAAGATAATTGAGACTAGAACCTTCCAAGTAATTGGGAGGTTTTTTTATTTGTTTAGCTGCAGCGCATAGGGGCTCTTAGGTCTAAGACAATCCGTCAAGAAGGCTAAAGCAGCCTTCCCGCCAGCTCGTTTGTAGCCTTCTCGACCCTGTCCAAGGCGCCTCCGCTTTTTTTGTTTTTTTGGAATAATTTTCATCCCTACTGTAAATTTTAAAATAGAAGAACTCTAGAACATAGGGGTGTAATAGTGTGGTTATTGAAACGAAAAAGGAGCGCAGCTTAATCCTTTTCGCTTTAATTGTGATTGCGGTCTATCTCTCTCCGTTATTCATTTTGCAGGAAAATGCCCATATCCGGGTTCATGATAATTTGGACTCAAATTTAGCCTGGTATAAGGTATTAGCAAGAAGTGGAGAAATGTTTGGCAGCGTAAATGCGGTCATTCCGCAAATTATCAATGGACAATTATCGAGAAATGCCTTTGGTACGGAATATAGTGTGATTGTCTGGTTATATGCACTTTTCCCAACCATGATTGCCTACGGGATTAGCCAGGCACTGACAAGGATTGTTGCGTTCTTTGGTATGTATTTGTTGCTTAAAGATCATCTAATGCCAAGTAATAAATGGCTTGTCATAAAAGTCGGCAGTGCTCTTGCTTTTGCATTAACTCCTTTTTGGCCGTCTGGAATGCTGAGCACATTAGGGATGCCATTAGCCCTTTGGGCATTTCTGAACATTCGAAAGCACCAGGATACGTGGAAGGACTATCTTGTCCTTACCTTAATTCCTTTATATGCAAGCATTGTATTAGGCTTTTTCTTTTTTCTCAGTGCGATGGGCGTTTTCTGGCTGTGGGATTGTTTTCGGGGGAAGGGATGGAACCTGCGCTTTGTATTTGCGATTGGTTATATGACTGGAATTTTTATGCTGGTGGAGTACAGATTGATTTATTCGTTTATGTTTTCCTCCGAACCTAATAGCCGGGATGAATACTTCCATGCTCATCTTCCCTTTTGGGGAGCGGTTAGGCTTTTTCTGAAAAACTACTTACTGGGACACACCCATGTAATGACCGTACATACCCTTATTATTTTACCGGCAACCTTTATGGCGATGTACATCGTGATTACCAAAAAACTTTGGGAACAGGAAAGGCCGTACGTCTTTTTATTCGGATTGAATATCGTACTATCATTATGGTATGCCTTTTGGTTTTATGAGGGCTGGCTGCCCTTAACAAAGGTCTTTCACTTTATCGATACTTTTAACTTTGCCCGTTACCATTTTTTAAGACCGATGGTGATTTATGCTAGCTTTGCCCTCGCCTTAAAAATTATTGCCGGACACAGTCTTGATGGGCTGAAAATAGCGAAATGGCTGGTCATTTTTCAAATTGCTTTTTTAGGATTATTGAATGATGAAATTATTTATCGGGAAAAGCCAACGGTTAAGGAGTTTTTTGCAGAAGACTTGTTTGCCGAGATTAAGGATTACATCGGGGATAACCCGGAAGAATATCGCGTCGCCAGTATCGGTATCCATCCTGCTGTTTCCCAATTTAATGGCTTTTACACCATTGATACCTATAATAATTTTTATCCATTAAGCTATAAACATCAATTTAGGAAGATCATTGCAAAGGAATTAGAAAAAAATAAAACGATCCAAAAATACTATGACAAGTGGGGCGGGCGCTGCTATCTTTTTACAGCCCAGCTTGGGAAAAGATATATGATCAAAAAGGATTCAAAACGTCACTTAAAAAATCTTCAGCTAAATACGGAAGTGTTCAAAGAGATGGGCGGCCGTTATATCTTCTCGGCGATTCCGATTGATAATGCTCAGCAGAACAAGCTTTTCCTTGAAAGAGTGTTTTATTCAAAAAATTCAGCTTGGAAGATTTATTTATACAAAACAATGTAGACAGCGGGGGTAGTACAAATGATAGAACCAGTCCTTACAATTGTTGTACCATGCTATAACGAACAAGAGGTGTTGCCAGAAACCATTCGGCAGCTCGAGGGACAGTTACAAGAGTTAATCGCTGAAGCGCTTGTCTCGACGCAAAGTATAATCTTACTTGTTGATGACGGTAGTAAAGATCGCACATGGGAGCTGATATATAAGGAGGGGCTGCGGAACAACTTTGTCCGCGGCCTAAAGTTATCACGGAATGTCGGCCATCAAAATGCCCTGTTGGCCGGGCTATTTACTGCAAAGGAGCATTCTGATTGTGTGATATCAATTGATGCGGACCTCCAGGACGATATCCGGGTGATTCGGGAATTTATCGTCAAGTTCCATCAGGGCTTTGAAATTGTTTATGGCGTCCGCAAAGGGCGGGAGTCGGATACATTCTTTAAACGAAGCAGCGCACAAGGATTTTACAAACTAATGAAAAAAATGGGCGTAGACCTTGTCTATAATCATGCTGATTTCCGGCTGTTAAGCAAACGTGCCGTGCAGGAACTCGAACGGTTCAATGAGGTTAATTTATTTTTAAGAGGTATTGTTCCAATGCTAGGTTTTCGCTCCGATGTGGTTTATTATGACCGTTTACAACGACAGGCGGGAGAAACAAAATACCCTTTAAAAAAGATGCTTGGGTTTGCCTTCGATGGAATTACATCCTTTTCTGTTTCTCCTATCCGTTTTGTATTAATAATCGGATTCGTATCCTTTTTCATGAGTTTGCTTTTTGGCGGATATTTCTTATTTCTCAAATTTTTTGGTACAACCTTAACTGGATGGACGTCCCTAATTACCTCGATCTGGTTAATTGGCGGCCTGCAGTTGATTGCGATCGGCTTAATTGGTGAATATGTCGGAAAAATCTATAAGGAAACCAAGCAGAGGCCTAAATATATTGTGGAAATTGATTCCTATTCTTTACCTAAGCCGAGGCACCATTTACTTAATCAGACTGGGGAAGAGGGAGGATTTAGTTTTGATTTAAGAAAGGTATCAGAAACCAATCAGTGAGTTTTCCGTTGGGCTTTCCTTAAGAATAAGGGGAAGCTCTTTTTTTGTTTTTTTAGTTGTACAACCCTCTCCTGCTGAATAAACATGGATAGACAGGCATCTATCCATTGCTTTGGGGGGAGAGGTATTAATGAATGTATTTTTAAGTTATATACTTTTGGGATTATCGCTAGCCGCTCCAATCGGACCGATTAATGCAGCCCAAATTGATCGTGGAATTAGAAATGGCTTTATGCACTCGTGGCTGATTGGGGTCGGAGCCGTTTTAGCAGATGGGATCTATATGCTTGTGGTGTACGTAGGGGTGGTTCAATTCCTAGAGACCGCATTTATGCAAACCTTCCTGTGGTTCTTTGGCTGCTTTGTGTTAATGTATACGGGGATTGAAACATTTATGAATGCTGGAAAAATCAATTTGCAAAATGCTAGAGGTAAAGAACCGCTTTATAAATCGTTTTTTTCCGGTTTCTTAATGTCCATATCCAATCCATTGACCATCCTTTTCTGGTTAGGGATTTATGGATCGGTCCTTGCGAAAACAGCGGCTACCTATGATACAAGCCAATTAATTCTTTATAGCAGTGCCATCTTTATCGGCCTATTGACCTGGGATATCATGATGGCAGGTGTGGCAAGCAGTGCCCGCAAGTTCTTAACCTCCCACTTACTAATCGTAATATCGTGTCTATCAGGAATTTCTTTGGTTGGTTTTGGTATTTATTTTGGCATGCAAGCATTTCATAATATGTTTGGATAACAAAAAAGTCAGCTCTTGAATAGCTGACTTTTTTATTTCAAAAGAATTATATAAGATTTGACTTTAAAGAATTGTCCAGATCCAGTCCATACTTCGACGGCCGCTTCCGCTTTTCTTATGCCGTAGGCCAAGGCTTTAGTACTTTACTCTTGCTTTTTTCCTTTTTCTTCTCCTTTTTCCACTTGAAACTCAGGATTAAGGTGATAATCCCTATGACTCCAATAAAGGCTAAACTAATAAAGAAGCCTGGTCTGCTCGTACCATGAAATAATGTTCCGCTAACCGCAACCAAAATAAAGAGGGCTCCTATTGTATACATAATTTTTTCCTTGCGCTTTAACGCTAAAATTTTTCGAGAGGATGCAAGAATAAAAAGCCAATTATAAAGAAGCATTAATCCTGCCGCCGTTGTAACCCACTCATAAATTTTATCCGGAAGTACCAGGGCAGAGACAATCGATGCAGTGATTCCAAGCATGGTAATGATTAAAGTCCATAATGGCACCTTTAGCTTTCCTTTTTTCGCAAAGCAAGCAGGAGCGTCTTCTTCTTCGCCCAAGGTTTCCAGTACGCTTGTGACACCATATAACGAGGCTGTCATGGTAGAAAAACCGGCAATAATCAGCGTAGCATTAAAGAAATGAGGGATAAAAGGCAGATGGTATGCATTTAAAGCAACGACAAAGGTACTTTCCTTTGTATTGAATTGATTCCAGGAACAAATAATGACTGCCAAGCCAATCGATAATACATAAATAATCATGAGTGTAAACAGCATGACTTTTCCGGCCTTTGGTGCTTCACTTGGATCCTTAAGCTTTGTGGCCATTAAACCTAAGATTTCGATTCCGCCAAAAGCATAAAAGGCAAAAATAACAGCAGACCATAAACCGATTGTCCCATGTGGGATCAATTCATTGCTGCTATTTGGAAACTGGATCGGACGATTGCCCTCAATGACCCCAAAAAGAGCTAATAAAGCAATCACGATAAACATGGTAATCGCTGAAATTTTTAGAATGGCCAAAATGTTTTCGAGCCTGTTTAACACTTTTACTCCTATTAAAATAATTGTTAATCCCAAAACCGCATAAATAGCGGTAAATATCCATAATGGAATGTTTGGAAACCAGAAGCGTGAAAAGATTGACAGTGCGGTCAATTGACTCCCCATAATCAGCACTTCTGACGACCAATAAACCCAGCCGCTGCTAAATCCGGCCCATCGCCCATAGGCCTTCTTGGCATAGGATCTGAAACCACCTTTTAAGGGCTGTTTTGCCGTCATTTTAGACAAGGCATCATAGACAAAATAAGTACCCAGCGCAGCCATTAAAAACGCAAGTAAAATAGCGGGTCCTGCCATCTTAATAGCAAGCCCAGAGCCAAGGAAAAAGCCTGTCCCAATCGTACATCCCACTCCAAAAAGGGATAGCTGCCACCATTTCATATTGTTTTTTTCTTCTGCACCTGATTTGGATTTACTCATTATATTCTCCTTTGCATCGATCATAGCCGCTGTTAAAAAGGCTAAAGAATGATCTCCCCAGCCTTTATTTTCCTTCTGTGAAGTGTGCTATTTATAGGTCACGGCCAGTTGCACCCGGTGATTTATCTGTATTAGATTGATTATTATATTCACGATCATTAAGACCAGGCTGTTGATTTTTGTCACTTCCTAGATATTTTCCCTGGTGTTTGAGCTCAACTTTCCTAAATTGATCAAAGTTTTCATTAACCACACTAAATCTCCTCTTTTCTCTTCATTTTGCTTTATCATTCTTAAGATACACGACCACCTGAAACTTATTCGATTGATCCTTCAAAAAACTATTGGGAAATTTACTGGAATTAAATTTTCTTTACATAAACCACCCTAAAAAAAATGAAAATATAAAGGAACGATTAAATAAAAACGTTGATGGGTAAATAGATGGTGAAATTGCGTTTAGTGAAAGGGGTTTTTCACATGTTATCAACACAGCAGTTAGCGGAGTTAAGGCTACAATTGTTAAAGGAAAAAAGTGAACTGGAGGAACATTTCGACCAGAACGATCATTTGGGATTTGAGCGCGGTCACGATCACGAATCGATGGGAGAGCTATCCAGTTACGATAACCATCCCGCTGACGATGCAACTGAACTATATGAGCGTGAAAAAGATAACGCCTTGCTAGAGCACTATAAACTTCAATTAGGAAACATCAATCATGCCCTAGAGGCAATGGAACAAGGAACCTACGGAAAGTGCGAGGTATGTGGAAAGGAAATCCCGACGGAAAGATTGGAAGCTTTGCCAAATACGACGTATTGTATTGAGCATAGTCCGGACCAAGTGACTTCCCATGACCGCCCAATTGAAGAAGGAGTCCTAATGCCTCCCTTTGGTAAATTTGATATGGACGAATCGGATGAAAATGTGGCTTTTGATGCGGAGGATTCCTGGCAGGCAGTAGCAGAGTGGGGAACCTCTGATACACCATCTGATTTAGCTTTTCCTAAAGACCATTATAATGACACCTATAATGAATCTGAAGAGAGTATTGGCTATGTAGAGGACTATGAAAACTTTGTTGGCAATGATATGTATGGACAGAATATAACCGTTTATCCAAATGCACAGCATGAAAAATACGAGGATGCCCTTGACGAAGAAGGGATCATGACAAGTTTTGGTGATTTGCCTGCTTTTGAACATGATCCATATGTTGACGATGATAAATGATGACAAAAAAGAAAACAGCTTTCAATTGAGAGCTGTTTTCCTGCTTAAAACTTATTCAAAACCTTTTCTAGGGATCGGAATATCCTTTCCATTCACATCATCAATGACGGCCCCGATTTCGCCTTCAGCATAGGTGTCGCTTACTTGCTCATGAGAAGTAGCAATGCCAGAGGATAGGTCGTCGCTTTCAGTGTAGTAGCTTGGATGATAAAAACTTCCCGCAAGTTCTTTTTTAGGGTTTGCTTTCTTATGTTCCACCTTTGTAACCTCCCTTTTTTGGATTAATGGTACAACCGTATTTTTTCTTATTTTACATTTATTACTCTAGAAATTTTTGAAAGGAGAATGACGATGAAACAAAAAAATGAATTTCCATCACGTGAGGAGTTAGATCAGGCCTTCCATTATCTCCATGATCAAATCAACTGGATTTCAGTTGTGGAAGAAGTGGAGATGCAAAAGCAGGAAAAAGAGGATCCTGAAGAGTAGGGTCATTTTATTTTGCCCTACTCCAACATTGCTTGAGGAGGGCAAGAGTTTTTCTCTGGACCCATCTAGGTTCTGTTTGATATGATTCTTGAGGCAAATCTGCTAATACTTAACAAGGAAACAGGTCAAAGTCAGCAAAAACGGGTTCAATTGACGTTTTAAGTAGACGAGAACTGTCTAGCTCCAGCGCCTAGCCCCTCGATGGTCTACAGCCAATCCGTCCAAAAGGTTAAAAAGCAACCTTTCGGCCGGCTCGTCTTATGCTTGTCGGGGCTGACCAAGGCGCTTGCGCTTTTCTAAATTTAAAGGTGGTTTCAATATGGTACTGAGAGAAGCTCTGGCTAAGAAAGTAGCCTGGATAAGTGTGATAAGTAACGTGATTCTGACAATAGGGAAGATTGTCATTGGCTGGTACGGGAATAGTGATGCGGTCTTTGCAGATGGTATTCACTCGGCGGCAGATGTCTTTGCATCTGTGATTGTTTTGCTTGTGATTAAGATTGCTAATAAACCGGCCGATAAGGAACATCCATATGGTCATGGAAAGGCCGAGGTTATTGTATCAGAAATCATTGGGATTCTCCTTCTCTTAGTGGCCGTTTACGTGGCTTACGAAGGAATCAGTGGTTTCTTTCATGAGGTAGAATCGCCAAATCTGTTAGCAATGTGGGTGGCTCTTTTTTCATTTATAACGAAAATCATCTTATATCGAAGTTCACTAAAAGTGGCGAATGAGAATCATAGTAAAGCGATTGAAGCGATTGCTTTCGATCATAAGGCGGATATTGTTGCTTCTATTGCAGCAGCAATTGGGGTGCTTCTATCTGTCATCGGAAGCCGGCTGGATATTCACTTATTACTTTACGGTGATAAGGCTGCCAGCGTTTTTGTGGCTTATTTAATTTTTAAAATTGCGAAAGAAATGTTAACCGAAGCGTTTGATATTTTATTAGAGCGTAATATCGATTCAGAAATTTTACAGGAATACATAGCGGTAATAAAGAATTTTCCAGAGGTAAAAAGGATCGACCGAGTAAGAGCGAGAGAGCATGGCCATTATGTATTAGTGGATATCCGGATTGCAATCGATCACTTTAAAACCATTAAACAGGGGCATGATTTAGCCAAATCCATTAAAGGGGCCCTCATGGACCAAAATGATAATATTCGTGAAGTATTAATCCATTTAAATCCTTATTTTCCTGAAGACAAATAATTCCTGTAAAAAACTCCTTTGTACTTTGAGGCATTTCGGTTTATGATAGGATAGGATATAAAAGAAAAGGGAGTTGATATTTTTGAGTTATTCCGTAGACCCGGACCCAAGTAGGCGGGGGGAAGTCAATATAATCTTAGAATTGATTAAATTGAAGATCAGAATATCAACTCTTCAAAAGGTTGTTGGCTTCCTCGACTAAAGTATCAGAGGAGGTTTTGACATGTTAGAAATTTTCAAAAGCACCGATACAAGGGTTCTTGAACAGGTGGACGCAGTCTCAAAAGGCTGCTGGGTGAATATGTATGCCCCAACGGCAGAAGAAATTAATAAGGTTTCAATCGATGCTCAGGTGGATGTCGATATTATTAAAGATGCGCTGGATGATGAAGAACGTCCGAGGATTGAACGGGATGACGGCCGGGTTTATATTATCGTTGACTTTCCCTATATTGTCCAAGATGATTCAGGTCTTTCTGTGTATGAAACCATTCCGATTGGCATCATTTTAACAGAGGATAATATTATTACGGTTTCTTTAAAGGATTCACCAATTATTGAGGAATTCAGGAAAAATCGTGTAAAAGATTTTTATACGTTTAAAAAAACACGCTTTGCCCTGCAATTATTGTTTGTGATTTCGTCTTATTATCTTCGTTATCTTAAGCTTATTAATAAGAAAACAAACGACATCGAACGTGAAATACACCAATCATTAAAAAATAAAGAACTGTATGCCTTTCTTGCCTTAGAGAAAAGTTTAGTTTACTTTACCACTTCTTTAAAATCGAATAAGGTTGTGCTTGATAAAATCTTGCGTTTCAATTATTTAAAAATGTATGAAGAAGACAAAGATTTATTAGAAGACGTAATTATCGAAAAAACGCAGGCGATAGAAATGGCGGAAACATACCGTTCAATTTTATCTGGTATGATGAATGCATTTGCCTCGATTATTTCTAATAACTTGAACATTGTCATGAAATTTTTAACGTCGATCACGATTATCTTGTCATTCCCAACAATGGTGGCTAGCTTTTATGGGATGAATGTGGATATCCCTTTTCAGCACGCTACCCATTCGTATGCCATCCCACTAATCATTTCGGCTCTTTTAACTAGTTTAACAGCGTTTGTTTTTTGGAAAAAGAAATATTTCTAGATTACCAGTCTTTTAAAAGACTGGTTTTTTTTATTGTGTTTTTTACTTTTTGAAAAATTTTCCCAACCCTTTTTTCTACTATTGCTAGACAGGTCCGAATATAATTTAGCGCTATTGACTTGTTCTGTACCAATTTAGAAAGGGGAGTTTGGATGAGAAAAAGGAAAACCATAGGTGCAACCATTATGAGTGTGGTCTTGGGGGTCTCTTTGTTTGCAACAGGGGCATTTGGTCAGCAGCTGAATTCCAATGAAACATACCGTGTTTTAATTAAAGGACCCGCGTCTGAAAAAGCGAAAGCAAAAGAAAGCTACGGTGTCCGCTGGGATTTCGCAGCTAATGGCTTTACAACCACCGTCAATGCTCAAGGCTATCAGGCTCTGCTCCATAACAAAAATTTAACGATTGAAAAAATTCCTGAGGTCCAAATAGCGGTTGTAAAGGAGGCAGCAAAACCGGGCGGAAATACAGTGACGGGCCCTAGTGACAGAACTCCATGGGGAATACAGGCCATCTATAATGATTCAGCCATTGCCAGTACTTCCGGGGGCGGCGGCATTGTCGTAGCTGTGCTTGATACAGGAGTAAATCGTAACCATCCCGACTTATCGAGTAATGTGGCACAGTGTCAGGACTTTTCTCAAATAAAGGTGTCATGGGTAGATAACAGTTGTTCGGATGGAAATGGACACGGTACGCATGTTTCGGGTACGGTTTTAGCGAATGGCGGCACGGGAACGGGAATTTATGGGGTAGCGCCAGATGCAATGCTGTGGTCCTATAAAGTATTAAATGATCGCGGCAGCGGCTATTCTGATGACATTGCAGCTGCCATTCGGAAAGTAGCCGATCAAGCAGCAGGGAAAAAGATCATTATTTCAATGTCATTGGGATCAAGCACTAGGGATTCGTTAATTTCCGATGCTGTGGACTATGCCTATGGAAAAGGTGTCCTGATTGTAGCAGCAGCCGGGAATGATGGTTCAGCCGATAACACCATTGGTTACCCAGGGGCATTACCAAATGTGGTGGCGGTAGCTGCACTCGAGAATGTTCAGGAAAATGGAACATATCGAATTGCAGATTTCTCTTCTCGGGGTAATTCAGCTTCAGATGGTGACTATGTCATTCAAGAACGGGATGTGGAGGTTTCTGCACCTGGCAGAGCAATCGAATCTACTTGGAAGGATGGAGGCTATAACACCATTAGTGGAACATCCATGGCAACGCCGCATATTTCCGGCCTTGCGGCAAAGATTTGGGCTGCAAATCCAACATGGTCTAATTTGCAACTCCGGACAGAGCTGCAAAATAGAGCTAAATTGTATGATATTAAAGGAGGCATTAGCTCCGCTACAGGTGATGATAATGCATCAGGTTTTGGGTTCGCAAGAGTGAAGTAGACGAATGAGGCCATCCGGAACTTGCCTTTCGGGTGGTTTTATATTATTTTTAAAAATAATATAAAAATAACTGTTGGTGAATTTTTTAATATAGTAAAATGGTAATAAAAGAAAGGCAAGCTGGTGGCATGATGGAATTCGGAGCCCTGATTAAATACTATCGAACCCAACGAGGAATGACCCAAACAGAGCTTGCAAAAGGAATATGCTCTGTTCCTCATTTAAGTAAAATCGAAAACAATTCAAAAGAAGCAAATGAAGAAACGATCGCCCTTTTACTTGAACGGCTCAGCATTAGCCTTGAAGAAATGGAAGAAAAGGAAGAAGAAATCAAACATCTCCTGAGAGATGTAAATAATAAAATAAATTTCTACCTGACTAAAGAAGTGGATGAGACTTATCAGAAATTAAAAAATAGGGAGCATCTCACCCCATTTTCAAAACATATTTATATTTGGGAGCTAACGAAATATCGCTATCTCCT
Organism: Neobacillus vireti; assembly: GCF_036962465.1. GTDB lineage: Bacteria > Bacillota > Bacilli > Bacillales > Cytobacillaceae > Neobacillus > Neobacillus vireti_B. The sequence goes on along the minus strand of NZ_JBALNF010000043.1, from coordinate 51,832 downwards.
ATTTAAAAGACAAATTGGGGAAGCTGAGTCGCAAAGGGACTTATTATTTAAGCAAAAGAAAAAATTTTCCCAACATGAAAGCTATTTTTTTCGCTACTATAATGCGATATTCTTAATTTTAAAAGGACAGCATAAAAACGCCGATGACATCCTTGAAACATTGTACATAGAAAATGAACATGATACAACGAGCGGCGAATTCCTTTATCACCGGGCACTTGTAAAAAGCTCGCTAGAACAGTCAGGACATGCCATTCATTTTGGAAAGATGGCTCTGCAGATTTTTATGAACCAGCATAACTTCTTACGCATTTTGCATACGTTAATGCTCTTAGGCATTAGTTACACTCACTCGAAAATTTACGAGGAAGCAGAAGGGTGTTTTCAGCATTTAATCCGAAATGCTGAATTGTTAAAGGAAGAAAAAATGCTGCCGCAGATTTACCATAACATGGGCTTCTTACAACATAAAATGAATAATGAAAGGGAAGCACTGTTCTATTATGAAAAGAGTTTGGCTCTTCAGTCTAATTTAAACCAGCACTATTTAGTTACCCTTTATTCTATAGGTGAAATTTATTTCGCACTCAAATCGACTGAAAAAGCTAAAAAATGCTTACAGGATGCCTTTTCACTATCAAAAGAGTTAGGAAATAAGAAATACCGCCTTTTGGCAGAATTTTATTTATTTCATATGGCTTCACCGCAAAAAGCGTTTAAATATTTAGAAACAAAGGTGATTCCTTATTTTGAGGAGTCAAATGAGCAGATCGACTACCTTACTCGTTTTTATAAAATGCTTGCTGATTATTACAATGAAAACGGGATGGTTCACAAAGCAGTAAACTATCTCAATAAAATTACAGGAGGAATAGTATGAAAAAAATGGCTGTCCTATTACTTTCCGTTTCATTCCTTGTTCTTTTTGCATCCAATAACACGGTAAAAAGCGAATCTGTATCTCCTGCTCATCACTATGCTTACGAAGGGCCACAAGGTCCTCCTATTCTGCCTCCAGTATGATAATGTTGAAAAAGTCCCTGATTTCTCAGAGGGCATTGAAAAAGCCTCTTATATGTGAATTGTGTATGTGATTTGGCTGTTGATTTCCGCTCCAGGCGGC
>NZ_JBALNF010000043.1:40235-50627 GCF_036962465.1 Neobacillus vireti | reverse complement strand
TTCCGCTCCAATCAACAGGGTTCTTTTACTTAGTCTAAATTAAAAAGGTAAAATTTTGTACTTCACCCCTAAAGTTAGAGTGAAATCTGACTTTAGGGGTGTTTTTTTATGATTAAATATAGCGAAGGTATTTCAGCACTCCTATTTCTCACGGATTTTTTTATTCATTGAATGAATGACTATAGAAGGCAGAAAATAAGCAAAAAGTTGCTTTTATAGGAGACCATCCAATGAGACATGTAAGAGAGTTTGAGCAAGATAAACAAATTTGTATGCAGTATGAAAATGATCGTGGTCGTTTTCACGGCGCTGTTGTTCCGCCCACATTTCAAAACACATTGTTTACTTATCCAACATTGAGTGAATTGGTGGATGCTGTTCAGTCAGAAAAACACCATTATGTGTATGGAAGAGGAACGAATCCTACGGTTGAAATAGTTGAAAAAAAATTAGCCGCACTGGAACGTGGGGAAGAATGTAAAACATTTTCATCGGGAATGGCAGCAATCAGCGCGGCCCTTATCAATAGTGTTCAGAGCGGCGACCATGTCCTTTGCGTCAGTAATATATATTACTCGACGATGGAACTCCTAAAATATTTAGGAAAGTTTCATATAAGTCATTCAGTTGTATATTCTACTAATACTGATGAAATATCTCAGGCGATTCAGTCCAACACCAAAGTCATTTTTATCGAAAGCCCGACGGATATGACTTACCGATTAATTGATCTAGCTGCAGTCAGTAAGCTGGCAAAGGACAACGGGATTCGAACCATTATCGATAATACTTGGGCAACTCCATTATTTCAAAAGCCACTAACCCTCGGAATCGATGTCGTTGTTCATTCAGCCTCCAAATACCTTGGCGGTCATAGTGATGTCCTAGGCGGGGCTTTAATTACGAATAAAAAAATTATGAACACCTTATTTACTAAAGAATATTTGCTAATGGGCGCTGCTATGCCGCCATCTGAAGCAGCGTTATTGCTGAGAGGAATAAGAACATTACCATTGCGTATGCAGTCCCATCAGGAGAATGCGTTAAAAGTGGCAACGTACTTGGAATCACATCCCAAAGTGGCCAAGGTTCATTTTCCTGCACTTGAATCCCATCCGGATTTTGTGCTCGGAAAAAAACAGTTATTTGGTTACAGCGGTTTGATGAGTATTGAATTAGCAGAAGCAAATTATCATCAAGTTGAAAAAGTCATTAACAAATTCAAGGCTTTTAAAATTGGTGTTTCCTGGGGCTCGTTTGAAAGCCTTGTTATTACCCCTAATCTTAAAAACAACGAGGGAAAGTTGATAAAGGAACATATGAGTCCGGGGACAATTCGTCTGGCGGTCGGTCTCGAGGATGTGAATGTTTTACTGCGTGATTTAGATCAGGCCTTAAGTGATTAAAGAGTTCAAATTGAAAGCAGGTGAAGGTCATGAGAGATCAAGAACAGCGTCGATTTTTTGAAGATGAAGAATGGGAAAAAGAGGCGATGAAACAACTATATGGGATGGAACCGGAAATGACTCTGCAAACAGCAAGGTTCGCGACAACAGATAATCCTCTTTTAACGGAATATTACCATGTGAGAAATGAAGAAGACCATCGGGTGCCTGAATGAAAACCTTCTACTAATGGGTATCCTAATAGCATGTGTTTGACTTTATGAAGAGGTAAGGAGGATATCATGGAATCATTTGTTGTTGGGTTTCACCAAGAAGATAATGTAGACAGCATGCAAATACAGAAAATAAATCAAGAGGAATTTAACAAAGCAACCGAGGGCGGTACAAGACAATTATTTGAGCTTGATACCAATATTGGCTTTTTTGTCTTTTTTGATGCGGCAGACATCGATGGGAATCTCTCTTACATGGCATTGCAATATGAAGAAGACAATGAAGATCCGGTCGGCTGTTATTCCTTTCAATTGAAAGATTTCTATGAATTTATGGCGCTATTTTTAAGTGATCTTCAATTCAGCGAGGAAGAGGATGAGGAAGAGCAAGAGTATGGCCCCATTCATCATCTTGCCCACTTACTGTTTCATATTGTGGAAGCAGGCAAGGATCTTAAAGTTTAAAAAGCAAGCACTGACCGGCTGTGGTCAGTGCTTTGTTTGTTCAACCTTTCGCGGGTTTCTTGCTTACTTCTACGCGGGCGTTCCCCATAAATAGAATCGTAATCGCTGCAAGCGCAATTGGAATCAATGTTAGAATAAAGGTGTGTGTGATCGAATATGACATTGCTTGAACAATTTTATCTAAGATAAAATCCGGAATTTTTGCTCGTTCACTTGCTTGGAAAATTTGCCGAGGGTCGCCGATTTGAAATTGCTGTCCGCCCCCGCCTTGCATTCCTTTAAAGGCTTCCTTTAATTGATCTGTAAACAAATTACCCTGCAGCGTACCAAAAATGGTGACCCCAAGTGTCATCCCGAATGAACGTAAAAAGGAATTGGTTGAATTAGCTGTTCCCCGGTATTGCGGCTCCAAATTGTGCATCGAGGCAGTTGGCAGCAAGGAAAATGAAAAGCCGACTCCAAAGCCAACCAGAATCATATAAATCGTTAATAAATAGCGGGCAGTATCAACGGTCATCGTTCCAAGTAAGTACATACCAGCTACATAGGAAACAATGGATAAGAACATCAAATTTCGGAAAGACGTTTTTGTTAAAAAGATCCCTCCAATCGAACTTCCTGCCACTGACCCTAACATCATCGGTGTTAAAATTAATCCAGCGTTTTTGGCTGTACCCCCATAAACGGCTTGAACAAAAATCGGAATAAATACAGTTAAAATGATAAATGTTCCGCCGTATAAGAAGGAGAGGATCTGTGAGGCAGCAAATAAGCGGCGTTTAAAAAGCCAAAGTGGTAAAATGGGTTCAGCTGCCTTGAACTCGGCAATAAAGAAGGCTACAAAAAAGATGAAAAAGCTGGCAAATAAACTAATAATTTGCACAGAATCCCAATCATATTCTTTACCGCCTAATTCGAGAGCGAACATCAGACTTACGACCGAAATGACAAGCGTAATTGCCCCAAGATAATCAATTTTTTGCTTCGCATGCTGTAATGATTCATGATAGAAACGAACAATTAAAATAATTGATACTATCCCAATAGGAACGTTTACATAAAAGACCCAATGCCAGCTAATATAATCGGTTATATAGGCACCAAGTAAGGGTCCAAGGACACTGGAGGCACCAAAAACAGCACCGAGCAAACCGGTCATCTTGCCGCGGTTTTCCGGCGGGAAAATATCAAATACAATCGTGAAAGCAATTGGCATCAGTGCGCCGCCGCCAATTCCTTGAATGGCACGGTAAATACTTAACTGAACAATTGATTGGGCTATTCCACAAAGTGCAGATCCAATCAAGAAGACGATTAACCCAAAAAGAAAGAAACGTTTGCGCCCATACATATCGGATAGTTTGCCGAAGATCGGCATACCCGCCATGACGGCGACCATGTAGGCAGAAGTGACCCAGACAAATTTATCAAAGCCGCCGAGGTCTGAGACAATGGTTCCCATCGCTGTCGCAACGATGGTATTGTCCATGGCCGACATTAATATCGCGAGCAACAGCCCGGTTACAACGAGCTTAAGATTCGTACCCTGTTTGATCATAGAAATCTCCTTTTAATTTTTCGAAATGTAATTAACGGGAAGGTCCCGGTCACTCCTTTGCATTTTATAGTTTTGTTTGAGTTTAAATACCTACAAGTAGGTTAAAATTAATTTTATTAATTGGGTGATAGAATTGTCAATTTAATTGTTAAAGGTGATGAAGGTAGAACATGTATGAGCTTAAGATTTGTAAGGAAAAGGAATTATCTGTTTATGAATTATCTAATGAAACATCGGGCAGCTGGTTAAGGGTTGTTCCAGAGCGTGGCGGAATTATTACTGGTTTTGGCGTGGAAAACGACGAGATTTTATTTTTAAATAAAGAGACCCTTTATGATCCAAAGAAAAATATTAGAGGAGGTATACCCATACTTTTTCCGATTTCAGGGCAGCTAGAAAATGGGGAATATGAATGGAACGATAAGGTTTACCAAATGAAAAACCACGGTGTCGCCAGAAATCAACCTTGGGAAGTAAGGGAAACAAAGTTAGATGAAACCAAAGCCACGGTTACTTTACGATTAGTCAGTAGTAAAGAAACATTGAGAGAATATCCATTTCAATTTGAAGTCATTTTCAGCTATACCATTACTAAAGATGAACTTCACATCGACCAAGTCTATCGGAATGCTTCCGACGAGGCCATGCCAATGTATGCAGGTTTTCACCCCTATTTTAAAACTGCTAGTAAAGATTTGACCTATCAAACCGATGCGAAAACCTATTTAGACTATAATAACATGGAGGTTCATCCTATTAACCATTCCTTGAATTTAACCGAGAAAAAGGAATCCTTAGTATTAAGGGATAGTGTGAGAAGGGAAATTTCTTTTGAACTTCCTGAACTCAAGAAGAACGTTACCATGAGATATGGGGATGAGTTTAAGTATATTGTATTGTGGACAGAGGCAGAACAAGAATTTATTTGCGTCGAACCATGGATGGCCATGACCGATGAACTGAATCGTAAAGTAGAGTTAGTGATGGTTGAACCAGGTAAATCACTTCATACATCATTAGTCATATCGGTGAAATAGTGAATAGAGATAATAGTAAAAAAACCTCCTGAAGAAAAGGAGGCTTTTTACTATTATCTCTTAAAGAATTCAACCTTTTCTCCGTCGGGACCGTTTACAAAGAAGTTACGATACCCGTTTGGAAGGGTGGTGACCTCTTCACTAATAAAAGAAATATCCAATCCCTTTAGACGGTTAAATTCCTCTTCAATTTCATCAACTAAAAAAGCGATGTGGTTGACTTTCCCTTCCTCTGGAAGATCGGGATTGCCGCCATATACTAATTCCAGTTCTGTTTCATCAGAACCATTGAAGCCAAGGAAGGCTAAGGTTAAAGCTCCATTATTAATGGTAAACTTATCCTTAAGGTCCATGCCAACAATCTCTTGATAAAAATTCAGTGATGCATCTAAGTCTTTAACAAATACGCCAACATGGTCCATCTTTTTAACAGCCATTTTCATTGCTCCTATGCTAATTAAGATTTTAGTACATCATGGTCAACATAACGCTCACCATTGATTTCACTAATCACATTAATGGCAACTTTAGCACCGTCGCCAGCTGTAATGATGGTATGTACACTCACACCAGCAACCGTTCCGGCAGCCCATATACCATCAATATTGGTTTTTCCGGCAGTATCAACATCGAGAACCGTTTTAATTCTAGGTTCTGTTCCTGGCTTGGTTTTTAGACCAATCGGTTCAGCGAGAGCAGTTAAAGCTCCAGTTGCCACAATGACATGCTTGGCTTGGTATTCGTTTTGGTCGGTTACGACTTTGAAACCTTCTTCATTTTTTTGAACATCTGTTACAGTAGCTTCTACTATTTCTGCACCAAATTTTGTTGCTTGCTTTTTACCAATCTCAATTAAATCTGGACCAGTAATTTCAGCAACGCCATAATGGTTTTCAATCCAAGCCCGTTTGGTCATGCTTTTGTCATTGTCGACAACCAAGGTCTTTTTACCAGCTTTAGCAGTAAATAAGGCAGCACTTGCTCCTGCAGCTCCTGCTCCAATAATAACCACATCAAACATCAAAATCCCTCCAATATTTAGTAATAATTCTAGCTTAGCGTAATTAAAAATGATTGTAAAATGAAGTGCTTTCATTTCAAAAATTCTAGTTAAAAAGCTACGATAATACTTGAATTATATACAGCCAAGCTATAACGTAAAACCAACGATGAAAATTAGGGGATAATCATGATTGAGATAAAATCACTTGGTGACTTAAGCCTGCAAGTTTCGTTTGGGAATCAAATTAGTGAAAAGATCCAAAGGGAGATTCAGCAATTTATTAGAGGGCTTGAAGAAGCGAACATAAAGGGTATTACCGAATGGGTGCCTGCTTATTGTACGGTTGCGATCCACTATCAGCCAGAAAGGATCAGCTATCATGATTTAAAAAGTTGGGTCAAAAGAATCTATACCTCTTCGGCTAATAAAATGGATGATGAACAGCGATTGGTTTATGAAGTGCCCGTTTACTATGGCGGGGCAACAGGCCCTGATTTAGCCTATGTGGCCGACTATCATCAGATAAGTGAGAAGGAGGTTATTCAGCAGCATACAAGCAAAGAGTATCTTATTTATATGATGGGCTTTGTTCCGGGCTTCCCTTATTTAGGAGGGCTTCCGCCAAGCCTAGCTGTTCCAAGACTCGATCATCCACGGCCAAGTGTGAAGGCAGGAGCGGTTGGAATTGGCGGAAATCAAACTGGCATATACCCAGCAGATGTTCCATCAGGATGGCAAATCATTGGGATTACACCTTTAAAGCTGTTTGACCTAGAGCGTCCATCCCCATTTCTTTTTTCTGCCGGAAACTATATAAAGTTTTACCCGATTGATTGGAATGAATATAAAAGAATCCAGCAAGTAACAGCTATGAAAGTCTATCAGCTAAAAACTTATAAAAGGGAGTTTACCAATGACTGTGATTGATTTAAATAGTGATTTAGGAGAAAGTTTTGGCGCATATAAAATTGGGAACGATGAAGAAGTTTTAAGATATATATCCTCTGCGAATATTGCCTGCGGGTATCATGGCGGGGATCACAATGTCATGTTTGAAACCGTTAGACGTGCAAAGAAATATGGCGTTCAAATAGGGGCACATCCTGGATTTCCGGATTTAGCCGGATTCGGGAGAAGGGAAATGAAGCTGACTACTCAAGAGATATATCATCTTATGGTTTATCAAATAGGGGCATTGGAAGCGATATGTAAGGCAAATGATGTGAAACTCGTACATGTGAAGCCGCATGGGGCTTTATATAATATGGCGGCCAGGAGCAGGGAGATGGCTGATTCGATTGTGCAAGCTGTATTTGATGTTAACCCTAAGCTTGTTTTATTTGCTCTTGCTGGCAGTGAATTAGCGAAGGCGGGGGAGGAACGGGGATTACTGGTTGCAGGAGAAGTGTTTGCCGACCGAACTTACCAGCCTGATGGGACATTAACATCCCGCGGGGAAGCGAATGCGATGATTCACGATTCGGCGTATGCGATCACTCGTGTTATTCGCATGATTAAGGAAGGAAAAGTCCAGGCAGTTGATGGTGCAGAAATAGCGATTCAAGCGGATACGATTTGTGTACACGGAGATGACCCGCAGGCATTAGAGTTTGTAATGAAACTAAAGCAGGCTTTTCAACAGGAAAATATCGAGATTAGAAAAAGCTGGCGAAGCGAATGAAGGCTATTTTAAAAGTATGGAAACCTGGGCTGCAAACAACGGTTCAGGATTTAGGGAGATATGGATACCAACAATTTGGAATCAGTCCATCCGGGGCGATGGACACCTATTCCATGCAAGTGGCAAATATCCTTGTTGGAAACCACAATGGCGAAGCCGTACTAGAGGCAGCTATTATAGGACCTCAAGTGGAGGCGATAAGTGATGTAGCAATCGCCATTTGCGGTGGTGATTTTACGCCCCATGTGGATGGGGCGGAAGTTCCAATGTGGAAAAGCTTCCTTTTACGGAAGGGTCAGGTCCTGACAGTTGGCCATTGTCAACGAGGAGCACGAGCTTATATAGCCATTGGAGGAGGCATTGAAGTTCCTTTTGTATTAGGCAGTAAATCCACCTTTTTAAATGGAAAGTTTGGCGGCTTAGAGGGACGGGCATTGCAGAAGGGAGATGTACTAGCGGGCAGCCCTTTGATAAGAAAGCCATATAAAATGCTTCATCCGGAATTGGTTCCCCACTATACAAAGGAGATGACCATTCGAGTGGTTATAGGACCTCATGAGAATCGATTTACAGAGGAGAGTATTTACCGGTTTCTCTCGGAGAAATTTATGGTGACCCATCAAGCCAACCGGATGGGGTATCAGCTAAAAGGTCCTAAACTTGAACACATCGGCGGTCCCGATATCATCTCCGACCCCATCCCGCTAGGCGGAATTCAAGTCCCCGCAAGCGGCCAGCCCATCATTCTCCTCGCCGATCGGCAAACCACCGGTGGCTACACAAGAATCGGAACAGTAATCTCAGTCGACATTCCGAGGGTTGCTCAAGCGGTGCCTGACAGCATTCTTCACTTTTCCATGGTGTCAGTAGAGGAAGCGCAACAGCATTATCTGGAAAGGCAGCGGTTATTAAGGCATTTGCAACTGGGGGTAGCAAAATAAAAAGAACCATCATTTCCGTCATAGGATTGATGGTTCTTGTGTTTGAACTGATATAAATGATCTTTTTTGTTTTTGGTTGTTCTAGTTCTCATATCCGTGAAAACAAATGGACTTCTCTTCGCTTCGGAATTTAGTTGGCCTTCGCGAGCTCGTTTTTCTCTAAGCTTTTTGGCTTTTGATTTTGCCATAATCGTCACTCCTCTAATTTGTTTCAATCCATTATATAACAAATCGAGGAGGATTGTTAAAAAACTTAAATTTCCTGTGCTTTTGTTTGTTTGGCAGATTCTTTTGCCGAAGCATCCTTTTTCGTATGAAGGAAATAAAAAAGAACCAATCCAATTAAGATATAAAACGAAAAGAAGCAATAAAGAGTACTGTAATCCATCTTTGAGGCAATAACCCCAACAATAAAGGAACCTAATGCAATTCCAGTATCATAGATGGATAAGAACGTTGCCGTTGCCAAGCCTCTTTTTCGAGGTTCTGCATCTTGAATCGCGATTGTTTGGAAGGTTGGGAAAAGGGTACCCCAGCCGATTCCGATCAATCCTGCTGATAATAGGAAGGTAACGGCTCCATTACTTTGACTCAAAATAAACATCCCGATGGCGAAAAGAATAATACATGGGAAACTAATCACATTCGGACCATACTGATCCAGCCATTTACCTGTAAATGGTCTTGACGCTAATAGGATAATCGCATAGACAACAAAGAACATGCTGGCGATGTGCTCTAAGTGAATTTCACTTGCATAAATCGATACAAATGATAATAGAGCAGAGTAGACAATCGCCATAAAGCTGCCAACAATTGAAATAGGCACTGCAGAAGCCTCAAACAGGCTGCTGATGGAAAAAGAAGAATGAGCTTTCGTTTGTTCAGGAGTTTCAAATGTATTATGTTTCACAATTAACCCTGTTATTAAAGAACAAAAAGCTACAATCACACTAAGAATAAATAATGGACGAGCACCCCATTGCTGCATCGCCAGTAATCCCACAAAAGGGCCAAAAACCATTGCTAAATTGGTTGACATCGCAAAATAGCCCATTCCTTCTCCACGACGGGAAGCAGGGATGATATCTGCCACAATTGTCCCTACAGCTGTAGTCGCCATACCAAAGCCAATCCCATGTAAGAGACGAATCACTAAGAAACCACCAACGGTTTTAGGTAAGAAATAAAGAAGAGAGGCTGCAGCGAAAAGAATGAGAGCTGTTAGCAATACCTTCTTATTTCCCGCCCGTTCGAGCCATTGTCCGGCAAGAGGCCGAGAAATAATCGCTGATAGTAAAAAGACCGTTGTCATCAAGCCTGCCATCGAAGAGCTACTGTGTAATTCATCAAGTGCGTAAGATGGAAGGGTAACAAGCAAGATGTAAAAAGTTAAAAATAGAAAAAGATTACTAAAGGAAATACTAATAAAGTTTTTTGTCCATAGTTTAGGTTTGTTCATGTAATGCACCTCAATTTATAAAATTTGCTGTAACCAGCTTTTTTGGAGTTTTACGAGTTGTTCTCGAGAATCAATAGGGAAGTCTTTCATGAGTTCATGATTGACCGAGTTAACAATATGTTCCCATTTTGAATATTCCTGATTGGCCAATTCTGTTAGCTGGACATGCTTTTCACGTTTGTCTTTCCCGGGGACTTGAGTCACATATCCTTGTTTCACTAACCGTTGAATGGTCCTAGTCATGGGCGGCGCTTCAACAAATAGGTAATCACAAAGTTCTTTTTGTGTCAGTGACCCTTTATTTTTCAGAACATAGATAACGGCCCACTGGGCACTGTATAATCCTAATGGTTTTAAGGCTTCATTTAGTTTGTTGGTGAGATGTCTGGAAAGCTGATGAAGTGTATGGAATAATTCGTGGGTTAACATGGTCCGCTCCTATGTTTTTAAAATTAATTACCTAGGTAACTATAGTGGAAATTGTGGGAATTGTCAAGGCTGGATTGGATAATTGGGCAGGAATTGTGGAGAAATGGGGTTTACGGGAATAATAGAAATTTGCGCGGAATTAATTAGAAAGTGCACGGAATTAATTAGAAAGTGTGCGGAATTAGAAAGTGTACGGAA
>NZ_JBALNF010000043.1:13119-40103 GCF_036962465.1 Neobacillus vireti | reverse complement strand
AAAGTGTACGGAATTAACTAGAAAGTGCACGGAATTAACTAGAAAATGCACGGAATTAATTAGAAAATATACGGAATTAATTACAAAGTGTACGGAATTAACTAAAAAATGCACTGAATTATTCCAATTTCCCGCGGCATTAACGCAAAGAAGCGCAGAAATAACCAAAAATCTCGCAGAATTACACATACAAAATCCTCGTCGCATCCCATTCAAAACAAAGAATCCGCGGAAGCCACCGCGGACACTTTCTTATCTATTCACATTAAAATAACGAGCCTCAGGATGCGCAAAAACAATCGCTGATACCGATGCTTCAGGTTCCATCATACAGCCCTCGGTTAACTCAATCCCGATTTCCTCCGGATGAATCAACTTAAACAGCTTCTTCTGGTCCTCTAATTCTGGACAAGCCGGGTAACCAAATGAGAAACGCTGCCCTTGATATTTCGCCGTAAAACGATCCTGCATCGTGAAATCAAGCGGATCCGGGAAGCCCCAGCGGTCACGCATCTGACGGTGAATCAACTCGGCAAAGCCTTCAGCAGACTCAAGCGCCAATGATTGGAGCGCATGGCTTTCAAGGAATCGTCCCTCTGCCTTTAACTCATCTGCCTTTTGGCGAATCCCTCTTCCAGCTGTCACCGTAAAGAAGCCAACATAATCCATCACACCGCTGTCAACCGACTTCAAAAAGTCTGCTAAACAAAGGAATGGCGCGGATTCCTGACGAGGGAAATCAAAGGTTTCAATAATGGTCTTTTGATCTTGTGGATCATAAATATATACCTTATTACCATCCGATTGCGCAGGGAAAAATTGATAGGCTGCTGCAGGTGTTATCCAGTTATTTGCACTGGCTTCTGCTAACAATTGATCTACCGTTCCTTTAATTTTCAAGGCTTTTTCATCCTTTTCTGCAAGCAGCTTCGAAAGTTTTCCTTTCAAACCAAGATGATGTCCGATTAACATTTGCATATTAATATACGGCTCAATATGAGAAAGAGAATAGGATCTTAAAATATGCCTTTTTGTGTCCATCGGTGTAAAGACAGGTGCTTCTGTTGACACCGCCGGTTTCACTTTTACCGCAACCGCACTAGCAGCGCGTGTTGGTAATTCCCTTGGTATATCTAACGCCGCCAGCTTTTCGGCTTTATCATCCAATAGCTTTTGATACTCTTCCGGTGATTGCAATTGATTGGCAAGTGATAGACCGTTCATGGCATCCTTTGCATAAAGAACCAGCCCATCATATTCCTTGGCAATCCTTGTATCGGTGAATTTACGAGAAAGGGCAGCTCCGCCAACTAGAATCGGCACAGAAATTCCGGCTTCCTTCATGTCTTGTGCCGTTAACACCATTTGCTGTGCAGACTTTACTAATAATCCTGACAATCCGACCATATCCGGCTTCTCTTCACGAATCGCCTGCACCAAATCCGTTGGAGTAACCTTAATCCCTAAGTCAACGACGTTATAGCCGTTATTACTTAGGATGATATCTACAAGGTTTTTACCGATATCGTGAACATCACCTTTAACCGTTGCTAAAATAACTTTTCCCTTAGAGGCAGACACATCGCCTTTTTCCATATGTGGCTCTAGGAAGGAAACAGAGGCTTTCATGACCTCCGCACTTTGCAGAACCTCTGCGACAATTAACTGGTTATCATTAAACAGGCGGCCGACTTCTTTCATGCCATCCATTAATGGACCGTTAATAATATCTAATGGAGCAGGGTAGGAGGCAAGTGCCAGTTCTAAATCAGGAAGCAAACCTTCTTTTGTGCCTTCAATCACATAGTAAGCCAGTCTTTCTTCTAGTGTCATATTAGGAATGGTTGTTTTTGCTTCCTTCTTCTTCCCGCGGTAAAACTCGGTAAAAGTAGCTAATGTTTCATCTGTTGTATCAAATAACAAAGCCTCTGCTAATTGAACCTCATCCTTCGAGATAGAAGCAAAGCGCTCAAGCTTCTCGGTATTCACAATCGCATAATCCAGGCCAGCCTGTGTACAATGGTAAAGGAAGACTGAATTCAGCACCTCGCGTCCGACCGGAGGAAGACCGAAAGAAACGTTACTTATTCCAAGAATGGTTTGCACTTCAGGCATCGCTTCTTTGATCATCCGAATTCCATCTACGGTTGCTTTAGCTGAGCCAATATATTGTTCATCACCTGTACCAACTGGGAACACGAGCGGGTCAAAGATGAGATCCTGTGGTTTAAGTCCATACTTATGAACTAATAGGTCATGGGAACGTTTGGCAATCTCCAATTTTCGTTCAGCAGAAACCCCCATCCCTTCTTCATCAATGGTTCCGACCACGACAGCCGCGCCATAACGATGGATTAACGGAACAATCGCTTCAAAGCGCTCCTCACCATCCTCAAGGTTGATGGAATTGATTATGGCTTTTCCTTGAGAATACTTGAGTGCTCTTTCAATGACCTTTTCATCTGTGGAGTCAATTACAAGTGGAACCTTAACCTTCTTCACCACTTCTTTAATGAAATTCTCCATATCAACCATTTCGTCTCGATCGGGGTCGGCAAGGCAGATATCAATAACATGTGCGCCGCCCTTTACCTGAGCACGGGCAATTTCTGACGCTTCTTCAAATTTCCCTTCTGTAATTAATCGTTTGAACTTGCGAGAACCGATAACGTTTGTACGTTCCCCAACCATAATCGGTCTTAAAGTGGGATCATCGTAAATAAATGGTTCAATACCAGAAACCATATGCGTGCTTGATGACTGGAATGGACGAGGCTGGTATTGTTTCATCGCTTCAGCAATGACTCTGATATGGTCAGGTGTTGTACCACAGCAGCCGCCGACAATATTCAGCCAGCCATGTGCCGCAAAATCGGAAAGCTTTTTCGCCAATATTTCTGGTGTTTCATGATAGTGACCGTCTTCATCAGGCAAGCCGGCATTGGGATAACAGCTGACAGCGGTCGAAGCCAATCCTGCAAGTGAACGAATGTGATCCTGCATGAATTCAGGACCGGTCGCACAGTTAAGACCGACTGCAATCGGATTCATGTGTTCCACTGAAATAAAGAACGACTCAATCGTTTGTCCGGCCAAGGTTGTCCCCATTGGTTCAATGGTTCCAGAAATAAAGAGCGGCAAAGTTTTACCCGTTTTTGCAAAAGCACTTTGAATACCGACAAAACCCGCTTTCACATTCAATAAGTCCTGGCTAGTTTCTAGTAAAAGTAGATCAACACCGCCATCTATTAAACCAATCGCCTGCTCTTCATAAGTTGCAGAGAGGGCGTCGAAAGTGGTTCCGCCGGTAACACTTAAGGTTTTGGTCGTCGGACCCATGGAACCTGCTACATAACGCGGCCACTCATCGGTCGATACGTTCATGGCCTCTCTGACGGCAAGCATGGCAGCAATTTTATTAATCTCATAAGCTTTAAATCCAAGTTCATATTCATCTAAAACAAGGCTGGTCGCACCAAACGTATTGGTCTCAATGATGTCTGCACCGGCCTCTAAGTATTCACGATGAATACGAGAAATGACGGAAGGAGCTGTTAGAACAAGGTGTTCATTACAGCCTTCATACTGCTCGCCGCCAAAATCCTCTGCTGTAAGATCGGCTTGCTGCAGCATCGTACCCATCGCACCGTCCATGACTAAGATGCGCTTTTTAAGTTGTTCAGAAAATGGTGTTTTCGGCATAGCTGGCCCCCCTCATCTCACTCGCCCGCTGGTTTGTATAAGCAGCGAGTTCTGCTGTTAATTCAAACCTTAAGAATGGTGTAATTAAATAAATTCCATTAAATAAATCTAATGCTGTATCAATAAGCGACTTGGTAATCGCAATTCCTTCTCTAGCGGCCTGAAGCGGGTTATCATTCAAGAGAGCCATCCGGTCACGAATAGAGTCAGCAATTTTGATCCCAGGCACTTCATTATGCAGAAACTCTGCGTTTTTACTACTAGTTAATGGCATTAAGCCAATGTAAATCGGAGTATCAAGATGTTTCGTATTTTCATAGACTTCAATCAATTTCTCCTCAGAAAAAACCGGCTGAGAAATAAAGTAATCGGCGCCATATTGTATCTTCTTCTCCAAACGCTTCACGGCTTTCTCAACCGAACGGACATTTGGATTAAAGGCTGCTGCTACACTAAAAGCTGTTTTTTGTCCTAAGTCCTTCCCCGAGAAAGACAAGCCTTCGTTCATCTGCTTGATCATTTGAATCAATTCAAACGACGACACATCATAGACGGAAGAGGCACCAGGAAAATCGCCAACTCTTGCTGGGTCTCCTGTAATCGCTAAGATATCATTCATTCCAAGTGTATGAAGTCCCATTAAATGCGATTGCAGTCCGATCATGTTGCGGTCGCGGCAGGCGATGTGAATCAGCGGCCGCATACTGTATTCACTTTTTAAAAGATAGCCTAAGGATTCATTAGATATCCGAACGGTTGCCAGCGAATTATCCGCAAGCGTGATGGAATCAATGCCAGCTTCTTTAAGTGCTTTGGCCCCTTCAAAAAATTTAGTCGTATCCAGTTTTCGAGGAGGATCCAATTCGACAATCACCGATGGCCGCTCTTTCACGATTTCCTGCAGGGGAGTGTGTTCCCTTTTTGGAGGAGAATCGACGATAATCGGCTTTTGTTTCAATTTTACAACTTTTTCAGTGACAGGGATACTATTCTTTAATTCAGATGCATAGGCGCGAATATGGTCAGGTGTTGTACCACAGCAGCCCCCAAGTAACCGTACTCCTTCACTGCGAAAACTTTGTGCTGATTTTTGAAAATAATCAGCATCGCCTTCATAATGAAACTTTCCGTCTGTATAGGTAGGAAGGCTGGCGTTTGGATAGGCTGATAGGAAAGCGTGCTTTGGAATTTCCACCTGTTCTAAAGCCAATAACATATGGTGCGGGCCTAAGCGGCAATTGAGGCCGACGACATCGGCGCCAAGGCCTTCCAGTCTTTTTAAAGCATCATTAACAGGTGTCCGGTCCTGCAAAAATCCAGGGTCCTGAAGGGAAACTTGAGCGATAATCGGCAGCTTCGTTTCCTTCCGTGCAATCGTTAGGACGGTTTCGAGCTCTTCTAAGTCGTAGAAGGTTTCGAGTAATAGTCCATCCACACCTTCAAGGAGCAAGCAATATAATTGCTCCCGGAAGCTCCGCTTTAATTCTTCTATTGTCATCGAACTTGTTTTAATCCCACGATTGCCGCCAATAGTCCCGACGACAAAAGCGTTAGCTTGGGCGGCTTTTTTAGCATTCCGGACGGCAGCGCTGTTGATCTCCTTTACCGAGTCTTCCAAGCCATAACGCTGCAGCTTTAAATAATTGGCAGCATAGGTATGGGTTTGAATGACATCCGCTCCGGCATCAATATAAGCTCGATGGATATTTTGGATTTGTTCCGGTTGAGATAGATTCAGCTCTTCCGAACACGAATCCACACCGAACGAATAAAGAAGCGTGCCCATCGCACCATCCGCTATTAGGATCTGTTTTTGTAATTTTTCTAAAAGGTTCATAATCATTCCCCTTGATGTAGGACCAAATGTTTAGTACGAACTTGCTCAAGTGCTTTCGAAAAATCTTTAATCAAATCATCAGGATTTTCAAGTCCTACTGATAGGCGGACAAGTCCATCGGTAATTCCACGCTGATGACGGTCCTCTCGAGACATAGCAGCATGAGACATTTTCGCTGGATAAGAAAGGATTGATTCAACCGCACCTAGACTTACCGCGAAAACAGGGATTTCCACATTCGCAACAAAAGTGCGAAGGGCATCTTCAGTCGCTAATTCAAAGGATAAAACAGCTCCTGGGCCATCTGCTTGCTCTTTTTGAATTTGATATTGCGGGTGGCTTTTAAGCCCTGGGTAGTGAACTTTTTCCACAAGTGGATGTGCATCTAAAAATTCTGCCATTTTTATCGCTGATTTTTGTGATTGCTCGAGGCGGACACTCAATGTCTTAATTCCTCGTAATACGAGCCAGGCGTCTTGAACACCCAAGATAGCCCCAAAGCTATTTTGCAAGAATCCTAGTCTTTTAGCTAATTCTTCATCTTTAACAACGGCAAGCCCTGCTACCACATCACTATGCCCTGCTAAAAATTTTGTTGCACTATGAAGGACAACATCTGCACCAAGTGCTAACGGTTTTTGATGGGAAGGAGTCAGGAAGGTGTTATCAACAAATGTTAACGCTCCGATTTCCTGTGCTATCCTACTAACCGCTCTAATATCTGTTACTTTCATTAATGGATTAGAAGGTGTTTCGACATAAAAGGCTTTTGTATTCGGCTGAATCGCTTCTTTAACGTCCTCTAAGTTGGTCATATCAACAAACGTATGTTCAATGCCAAGTCTTGTAAGAACTTGAGTCACCATTCGGAAGGTGCCACCGTACACATCCTCGGTAATCACAATGTGGTCGCCAGAGGACAGAAGAAGGAAAGCCGTTGAAATAGCGGCCATTCCTGAAGCAAATGCAAATCCTTTCACGCCGCCCTCAAGTTCTGCGATCACATCTTCAAGTGCTTCACGAGTCGGATTTAAACTGCGGCCATAATCATACTTACCAAACGAATCAAAATCAGCTTGATGGAAGGTTGATGCATGCTGGATAGGTACACTTACTGCCCCTGTTACTGGATCAATTTTATGCTTGTTGTGCAGCAGTCTGGTTTCAAAACTATATTCTTCGTGTGCCATTATGCGATCACTCCTTCTTGAACTCTAGCAAAAGCGTTCTGTAAGTCTTCAATAATATCTTGTGAATCTTCAATTCCAACAGAGAAACGTAATAAACGGTTGCAAACGCCGGCTTGGATGCGAATCTCTTCCGGGATATCCATATGTGTTTGCGTTGCAGGGTAAGTAATGAAGCTTTCCGTTCCACCTAAGCTTTCGGCAAAACTGATTAAATTTAAATTCTGTAAAAATGGATTCACCCATGCTTCGTCTTTAATTCTAAAAGAAACCATTCCACCGCGTCCTGGGTAGAGAACATCTGTTACAGCATCACTGTCTGAAAGGAATTCAACGATGGCTTTCGCATTCTTTTCATGTCGGTCCATTCGCAGTGACAATGTTTTCATTCCGCGCATTAATAACCAAGAGTCAAATGGACTTAACACCGCTCCGGCACCGTTATGGTGGAAGGCCAACCCTTCACAAATTTCTTTTCCTTTTGCCACAACAAGGCCAGCCAAGACATCATTATGACCTCCAAGGTATTTGGTGGCACTGTGGATGACGATATCCGCACCAAGACTGATTGGCTGCTGTAAAAGAGGGGTATAGAAGGTATTGTCCACGATTAACAATAATCCATGTTTCTTGGCAATCTTTGATATTGCTGCAATATCTGATTCCTGCATAAGCGGATTGGTTGGTGTTTCTAAGAAAATGGCCTTTGTTTTTGCTGTAATCTTCTTTTCCACTTCTTCCGGACAACAGGTATTCACATATTGAGTGGTTAAGCCCCATTTCTTATAGCCTTTTTCTAATAGGCGGTAGGTGCCGCCATATAAATCCTCGCTCACGATCCATTCGTCTCCGGATTCAAATAAGGCAAGGATTAGTTGAATGGCTGCCATACCTGAACTGCAAGCAAATCCTTGATCCGCACCTTCTAAATCTGCGATTGTTTTTTCAAGGAGCTGGCGGGTAGGGTTTCCGGTGCGGGTATAGTCAAACCCGGTTGATTGCCCGATTCCTTCATGGCGAAAGGCTGTTGAAAAATATACAGGCGGGTTGACGGTTCCAGTTGTTGTTTCGCTGCGGTTGCCAATTTGGGCAAGTTTTGTATCGATTTTGTACATGACGGACACTCCTTGTGGTAAATAAAGTTTATAATGTTTCGCATTAACGCGATTGAGTAATAAAGCTTTTGAATAAATAAAAAAAGTCTTCTTATAAGAAGAAGACTTTTGTATGCACAACGCACTTGTCATTCTTCTTATCTTGCAAATTAGCAATTTGCAGGACTTAGCACCTTTTCAATGAGAATAGACATTGAAGGTTGCTGAGGTGTCGCAGGGCCCTTCCCTCAACCTCTCTTGATAAGAAATTTATTATTTAGATTATTTATAAAATTTACTACAAATCCCGTGGTATGTCAATTTGTTTTTTTTGCAATAACTATATCAATGAAGAAACTGGGCGAAAAATCTTTATATAAAAATATATAAATAGTTAATGGAAAAGTTGTTGACAGTGGTAGTTTATGGATTTATTATGGTGTTATAAGTCGTTCTTAATAGAGAACCTAAATGGGTATTATGTAATGTTAATTAGTAGCTGGAATACATAAATTGATAAAATTATACCATAGTTTCGGGGAATTAATTTAAAAGAAATTCCTTTTAGTTAATTATGGGATTGATGTTCTATTTAGTGAACTTACTATTGATCAGTAGATGGTAAAAACGATGAAATGTTTGGCAGGAGGAAAAGATGAGTGCTATAGCCGGAATATATCATTTAAACGATGAACCAATCAATCTAGAACACGGAAACCGGATGATGAAAGAATTAGAAAAATATCCGGCGGATGATATTCAAACTTGGCATAACGACAAAGTCTTTCTTGGCTGCCATGCACAGTGGATTACACCGGAGTCGGTAGGTGAGAAACTTCCTTATTATGATCATGAACGGAAGTTAGCTATTACGGCTGATGCAATAATAGACAATCGGGAAGAATTATTTGAAAAGTTACAAGTTAAAAAAAATAATAGAGAAACTATGTCCGATAGTGAACTTATTTTACTTTCATATTTTAAATGGGGAAAGGAATCGCCAAAGTATTTAATTGGGGATTTCGCATTTATTATTTGGGATGAAAAAAAACAGCAATTATTTGGAGCAAGGGATTTTTCTGGAGGAAGAACACTTTATTTTAACAGAAATCATAATCGTTTTGCATTTTGTACCGTTATTCATCCTTTACTCAGCTTGCCCAACATTGATAAGAAAATTAATGAACATTGGCTTGCAGAATATCTAGCAATTGTAGGTATGATTGACGTAGTTGATACTACTCAAACCGTTATTAAATCAATAGAACAGATACCTCCATCACATAGTATATCTGTTATTAAGGGTAACGTCACATTTACAAGATTTTGTACATTAACCGATGGGGAAAAGCTTAAACTCAAATCTAATGCTGAGTATGTAGAGGCCTTTCAAAGTGTCTATCAAGAAGCAGTTAAATCAAGATTGCGTACCTTTCGTCAAGTTGGAGCTCAATTAAGCGGAGGACTTGATTCTGGATCAATCGTTAGTTTTGCTTCAGGAATGCTTCAAAATGAAAATAAACAATTACACACGTTAAGTTATATCCCTTCTAAAGGTTTTGAGGATTTTACACCAAGACATTTAATGCCAGATGAAACACCTCTTATTATTAAGGTTGTGGAACATGTAGGTAATCTAAACGCCAATTATTTAGACTTTAATGGTAGAGATCCGTTTTCTGAAATTGATGACTTTCTTGAAATGATGGAAATGCCGTATAAATTTTTTGAGAATTCTTTTTGGTTAAAGGGAATGTTTGAACAGGCGAAAGAGAGGGATATCGGAATTTTACTAAATGGCGGAAGAGGGAACTTAACAATATCTTGGGGCTCAGCAATCGATTACTATGCTGTACTTTTAAAAAAACTAAAATGGATTAAGTTAATAAAGGAATTGCATCAATATAGTTATAGAGTGGGAGGGAGTAAGCATAGATTACTTCCATACATCATAAAAGAAGCATTCCCTAATATTGATCGTTTTATCCATTCAGACAATTCATATCAATTCCCTATGCTAATAAGCCCAGAATTTGCAAATAAGACTGGTGTCTTCGATAAGTTAGCTGAATACGGAATAGATAAAACCGGTTGGTTTTCCTCAAGAAATATTTATGAACAAAGAAAAAGACATTTTGAAGATGTTTTTCATTGGAACGCAAGTAATACGCTCGCGAGCAAACTATCTTTAAATTACTCACTATGGAAACGCGATCCAACTAATGATTTAAGAGTTATTCGTTTCTGTTTGTCGCTCCCAGAAGAACAATATGTCCAAAATGGGATGGATAGGGCACTAATTAGAAGGGCTACAGAAAATATGTTACCAGATAAGATAAGGTTAAATCAACGGATACGCGGTGTTCAAGGAGCAGACTGGGTACATCGCATGGTTCCTGTTTGGAATCAGTTTAAGGAAGAATTAGAGCAACTCAGTAGGGATTCAACTTTATTACAATTTATCGACGCCAGAGTATTAAAGAAGGCAATAAAAAAAGTAACTAAGGAAGTACGACCTGAGTATGCAATTGATCCAGATTTTAAGATATTGATGAGATCGTTAATAGTAAATCGTTTCATAAAAAACTTTACTTGAAAGGAGGTGACTATTTATGAAAAAAGAGTGGAAACAACCTGTATTAGAAGTACTTGATGTCAAAATGACAATGGCCTCAACCGTATGGGGACCATATACTGATGAAGCATATGTACCAGGTCAAGCAGTTGATCCTAAAGATCCAGGAACCTGGAGTCGTTTTACAAGTTAGTAGAAATAGAATGTAAAAGCCCTTATTCATCCAAGTGGTTATAAGGGCTTTTAAAAATTAGTATTTTTTCGGAGTGAAAAGAATGTTTAACACTAGAGAAAAAACTTTCTACAAAGCTTTTGGTTTTAATATCGTTAGTGATATTATCTTTCCAGAGCTTACAACCATTAATGAGCCCCAAGAAAAACATGATATACAAATAATAATGAGTGATGAGATAAAATATAAAAGCGAATTGGAAAAAAGGCCGTATTTTCATATGGTTAGAGAAAATCAAGTTTTATTCTTTATTCCAGAAGTTGCCTTCTTTTCTATCCAGGAGGGTTATTTAATATCATTTTCTCCTTTAAAAAACGTTGATGAAGGTTTGTTGCGACTCTATATTCTTGGAACTTGTATGGGCGTTATCTTAATGAAAAGAAAAATACTACCGCTACATGGTAGTGCAGTAGAAATATCTGGAAAGGTTTATGCGTTTATCGGGGAATCCGGAGCTGGAAAATCTACCCTTGCGAGTGCATTTCTAAATCAAGGTTTTTCTTTACTTAGTGATGATGTAATTCCTATTACAATCCAAAGTTGCAGCCCATTTGTGACTCCGTCTTACCCACAGCAGAAATTATGGCAGGAAAGCCTTGATCAATTAGGGATAGGCTCTACTAATTATCAATCGATTTATGATAGGGAAACAAAGTATCAGGTACCCATTGCTGATAAGTTTAAAATTGAACCTCGACAACTAGCTGGTGTATTTGAATTATCAAAAAAAGAAGGTATTGATGATATTCAACTTTTGAAAATTGGGAAACTAAAAGGTTTCCAAACATTATTTGACCATACATACCGAAATTTTTTGATTCCACGTTTAGGTTTATTAGATTGGCACTTTGATATGTCTTCAAAAATAATTAATGAAATAGACTTATATCAATTACATCGACCAACAGGGAGATTTACTGCTAATGATTTAGTGTCTATGATTCTAAGTACTGTTAAAAAGGAGGAGGATAAATTGTGAAAACAACAAAATATATCTCATTGGAAAGTACAGTTTCACTCAGACCAGGTAATTTAGTAAGTGATATGGATGGAGAAAAAGTAATGTTAAGTATAAAAAACGGAAAATATTACAATCTTGGAGGAGTCGGAGGGGACATTTGGGAACAATTAGAAAAACCAGTTTTAGTATCAAATATTATTAAAAATTTAATGTCTAAATATAATGTAGTTCAGAATGTATGCGAAGAGCAAGTATTGTCTTTCTTATTATTATTAGAAGAGGAACAATTAATAGATAGTAGAATCTGAGTCTAGATTAAGAAAGGATAAAAAAGACTTTGAAAAAAGTGAAATTATTTCTTTCAATGGATAAATTTTCGAGGCTATTATTGGTCGAAGCCTTTCTTTACTTAGCATGGGCCCGTTACTTAAAGGGTAAATCTTTTGCTAAAGTGGCACCAATACTAGGTGAGCAAATGGTTGAGTCTTCTTGTATTTGTGATGAATCAAACATAAAGAATTTAAAACAGATTTCTCAAGCTATACAAATTATGAGTCGATATACCTTATGGGAAAGCATGTGCCTAGTAAGGGCAATTGCTGGATTCAAAATGTTAGAAAGAAGGAAAATTGAGAGCACACTTTATCTGGGAACTGCAAAAAATGAGCATGGTCAATTGATTGCACATGCATGGTTACGAAGTGGCCCTTTATATATAACAGGGGCTGAAGAGATGGGAAGGTTTCTTGTGGTAAGCAAATTTTCAAAAATAATTAGCAATAAAAATGTTTGAAGGAGAAAATTATGAAAAGGAATGCCAGTCTTAATTTAACACTGGTCCCAGAGGAGCTTAAATTAATACTAGAAATTATAAGAGTAGGTAAAACTGGTAACAAACAAATTCACGAAAAATGGAAAAGTGTATCAAATAATTTAGATTGGGATTTATTCCTAGAGTTGGCAATACATCACAGATTGTATCCTATATTGTATTCATATCTAAAAAAAGTAGATACATATAGTATAATTCCTTGTCAGATGATAAAGAAATTATCCCAATTATATAAAATAAACACACTTCAAATGCTTCAATTAAGAGCTGAAATGGATTGTTTGGGAGAATTATTAACCAAAAATCAAATACGTATACTTTTTTTAAAAGGCCCTGTCTTAGGTTCCGAGTTATATGGTGACTTGTCCCTGCGTACATCCTGTGATTTAGACTTTCTTGTACCAATTGGAGAATTGAAGAAGACAGAGAAAGTTCTAATGGACAATGGTTATGAGAAAGATGACTATATTAAAACTGTCTTAGGTGACTGGAAATGGAGGCATCATCATTTAACATATCATAACCGATCTAAAAATATTAAAATTGAAGTTCATTGGAGACTAAATCCTGGTCCAGGAAGTGAACCGAATTTTAGCGAATTATGGGAGAGAAAAAGAAGGATCAAAGGTGGTTTAAATTCACTTTATTATCTAGGGTTAGAGGATTTACTTTTCTTTTTAATTACTCATGGCGCACGGCATGGTTGGTCACGACTAAGATGGTTAATGGATATAGATAGAATTTTAGAAACTAATTTTAATTGGCAAGGAGTTCAATTATTAGATAAATACGGCTATAAACATGTAGCGGGGCAGACTTTTATTTTATCTTCGCAATTACTTAATACGAATATACCATTCAAATTAAAATCATTCATATCCGGAAGGCTACCCAAGAAGCTTTCTCAAGACGCGATTTTTTATATTGAAAAAATGGTTGAATTACATTCGAACAATGTGCCTGAAGATATTGCTAAATACCATAAGCGGCACCTAATATCACTAATGTCGTATCAACAAAAACTTTTATTTAAGTTAAGTTATTTATATCCATATCCAACTGATATTGAAACGTTACCACTACCGAAAAGTTTACACTTCCTATATTTTCTTTTACGTCCTTTTTTATGGCTTTGGAGGAAAACAAGGAAACACACTGTCATAGGAGGATCCTGAAATGAAACAGGTTTTTTATTTTACCAAACAAATCCACTCATTTACTGGAAAAATTCTCTACTTTAATCTTATTGGTATGGTTTTAATAAGTTTGTTTGAAGGAATTGGTATAGTTTTGTTAATTCCGTTAATAAATATATCTGGAATATTCAATGTAGACTCTAATTCTTCATCCATACTCTTCTGGATTTCACAACATTTTCAAAAAATCCCTAAATCATATAGTCTAACCTTAATTTTAATTTTTTATTTCTTATTAATAGTTGGTCATAGTTTATTTCAAAGGCAGCAAACAATTCTTAATATCAGGATTCAACAAGGATTTATTCGTCAATTAAGAGAAGAAACCTATAAGTTAATACTGCAGGCAAGTTGGTCTTTTTTCTTAAATAAAAGAAAGTCTGACTTAATTAATTTAATGACAACTGAAATTTCACGAGTGAATGCAGGAACCAATATGTTTTTACAATTTTTAACCTCCTTAGTATTTACTTTCGTTCAACTGGGGATTGCCTTTTGGCTGTCTTCAAAGATGACTATATTGGTTTTATTTTTCGGTACAGGAATTATCTTTTTTTCAAGGAAA
The DNA here is from genome assembly GCF_036962465.1 of Neobacillus vireti. GTDB lineage: Bacteria > Bacillota > Bacilli > Bacillales > Cytobacillaceae > Neobacillus > Neobacillus vireti_B. Next base: position 25,922 of record NZ_JBALNF010000043.1, on the reverse strand, counting down.
TTTATTAATAAATCTAGTTCTCTAGGAAATGAAACATACGAACTAACCACAAGGTTTATGGCGGGAATTACTGACCAATTTAATGGAATTAAAGATATTAAAAGTAATATGCTTGAGCAGATTCATATTTCCTGGTTTCGAGATATTAGCAAGAAGATGGAACTAAATATAATTGATTTAGTCAAATTGAATACAATATCACAACTAGTTTACAAACTTGTGTCTGCCCTACTTATAGTTGTTTTTATGTTTTTTTCTATAAAGATGTTCCAGGTACATCCAGCACAATTAATTCTAATTATTATGATTTTTTCTAGGTTATGGCCTCGTTTTAGTGGATTACAAGCTAACCTTGAGCAATTAGGAGCTATTACTCCTGCTTTTAATGCATTAATAGATTTACAAAAGTTATGTCTAGAATCAAAGGAATTACATGAAGATGATTTTAGCAAAGTAAACACGATACAAATCAGGAATGGCATTAAATGTAGAAATGTAAATTTTCGTTATAATCGTAATGAACCAAACTACGCTCTGAAAAATATAAATTTAACAATCCCATCATTTAAAATGACAGCAATAGTTGGCCGTTCTGGAGCTGGAAAAAGTACATTAATAGATTTGATAATGGGATTAAATCAGCCTGAAACGGGTGAAGTATTAATAGATGATGATATGCTTACTGGGGAAAATTTACATTCCTTGAGGAGATCAATAAGCTATGTACCACAGGATCCGTTCTTGTTTAATGCTACAATACGAGAAAATTTGCTGATAATTAATCAGAATGCAACTGACGAACAAATTTGGGAAGCACTAAAATTTGCAGCAGCTGATGATTTTGTTAGAAATTTATCTAATGGGCTTGAAACACTTATTGGTGATAGAGGAATTAAGCTTTCAGGTGGGGAACGGCAAAGATTGGTTCTTGCTAGAGCAATTCTGCGTAAACCCGCAATTCTGGTTTTAGATGAGGCTACTAGTGCACTTGACACTGAGAATGAATCTAGAATACAGGGTGCAATAGAGAATTTGAAGGGTAAAATGACTGTTATAGTTATTGCTCATAGGCTTTCAACAATTCGTAATGCAGATCAGGTAATTGTACTTGAACATGGAAAGATAATTCAGCAAGGACAATTTACCCAGCTGGCAGCTGAAAAGAAAGGGATGTTCAATAGCTTATTAAAAAAACAAATGGAAGTCAGCGTTTAAAAAAACACCACCCTTTATTATTTTGATTTTATAATATTTTAATTGACATGTTCTATATAAAGAACTAATATAAGGATACAGGTAATTATTATGTTATTTTAAAATTTTTTGAACCTCATGTTCTGTATTGAGAACAAGGAAAGATGAGAAAATAATAAATTAAAAGTGGTGGTGTCATGAATTTTAATGAACAATTAAACACAAGTGAAGAAAAAAAAACAAAGGAAATTGATCTAAAGGAATTATTTATAGTGGTTAAAAGGCGTATATGGATTATTATTCTTATAGCTTTTCTTGGTTGCATAATTGGCGTTTTACAATACCTGAAACCTACTGTTTTACTATATCAAACTTCCTCTAAAGTCATAATTGGAACAGACTCAGAATCTAGAGCTACACTTCAGGTTTTAGTTAGGGATCCAATTGTTTTAGACGAAGTTGTTAATGAGTTAAAACTAAATGAAACATCGGATACCTTGGCTGGTGAAATTACCGTTGCAAGTATTGAAAATTCTCAAGTAGTAAGCGTTAGTGTTATAAATCAAGATCCAGTTTTAGCAGCTAAAATTGCAGATACAACAGCAAAAGTGTTTAAGGAAAAAGTTCCCGAGATTGTTGGTAAAGATTATATAAGGGTATTATCTCAGGCAAAAGTTAACTTAACACCAATTAATCCCAAAAGCAATAAGGTATTATTTATAGCGGTTATTGGAGGGATTGTTATTGGTATAGGATTAGCCTTTTTATTCGACTCTTTAGACGATAAAATTTATATGGGGAGCGACATCGAGAAGAAACTCGGGATTTCAATAATAGGAAAGGTTCCAAAAGTTAATAAAAAAAATATAAAAAGTAATTCAAAAGTTACAAAAGTTGATATAGAGCCTAGGGGTGAGAACATTGGCTATAAATAAATTTGGAAGTCTGATATTTAAAAAAAAGAAAAACATAATTACTTCTTCCCATCCTGATTCTGCTTTTTCAGAGCATTTTCGCATGATTCAAACAAATTTAAGATTTATGATATCAAATCGGGATATTAAAACATATCTAATTACATCACCAAGCAAAGGAGAAGGTAAGTCTACAACTTCTGTTAATTTAGCGGTATCAATTGCTCAGCAAAAGAAAAAAGTGCTCTTAATTGATGCTAATTTAAGAGAACCAAGTTTACATTCGTTTTTTAACTGCTCGAATACTAACGGATTATCTGATGTTCTAACAGGGAGATTATCTTTAGGAGAGGTTATATATCATACTGATACATGGAGGCTTGATCTATTACCAAGTGGCATAGTACCAAGCAATCCATTAGAATTATTGAGTTCAAAAATGATGCAGGATTTATTACTTAAAGTAGCACAACTCTATGATACTATTTTAATTGACTCTAATTCAGTGCTTGAAGTCTCTGACACAAAACTTTTAGCAAATCAATGTGATAGTGTAATTCTAATATTAAAAAATAATAAAAGCACTTTTAGTAAAGCTATTGAAGCAAAAAAAATTTTGGAATTTGCTAAGGCAAAAATAGTCGGAGTAGTAATTAACCAATAAAAGTATAATTTTTTTTGGTTTATATGTTCTTTATTGTGAACTACATAGACTGAAATATAGTTTTGGAGATGTCTCCTTTCCATTATAAATGGAGGCACTCGGTCATGCTGTGGGTTTAAGACCTTAGACGTAAGTCGTCGAGAGTATGATGTGAGGGTGGGTTAGATGCCCAAACTTAATAAAAATAATAATTATGTGTTTTAAAAAAAACATATAATTATTATTTTTATTTATAAGGAGATGTAGAGTATGAAAAATATTAATCAATTTCCAAAATCGATTGTTAAGGCTGTAAGGTATATCAAACAAGAGGCGCCTAAAGAAAAACTGCAAGAGATTAAATATATCTTGGAAAGTGCTATCAATCTAAGAAATAAAAAGTTTGATTAGACTTAAAATATTCGTTTATTGAAAAAGGGGGGAGAATATGACTTATCGCCAAAGAATTTCACTATTTATTTTTATTGATTCTTGTATTTTGCTAACAGCCATTTTCTTTAGTCGTTTATTAGTAAATGCAACAACAGATGTTTTTGCCATTCCTATAGTGATATGTTCATTGGTAATTTTAATTAGCCATCATGCATTATCTTTTAAATTAAATCTTTATAAGAAAGCATGGGAATATGCAAGTATTGGTGAACTAATTAGTATCTTAAAGGTTGTTACATTCTCAATTTTTATTGCTGCAGTTATACAACAAATTTTTATAAAAGAAATACAATTTCGATTGCTGACTGTTACATGGTTGCTGAATTTCTCCTTAATTGGAGGTTCGCGTTTTTGTTGGAGAATGTTTAGAGATTCAATCCTAGATAGAGGAGAAAACAAAAATAGAACTTTAATAGTAGGGGCTGGCTCTGCAGGGATGATGGTGGCAAGGCAGCTTATTAAAAACAATGATGCAGATCTGTTACCAGTAGGTTTTATTGATGATGATGAAAAAAAACATCATTTAGATATCCTTGGAATACCTGTCTTAGGTGGTATCACTCAAATAGAATCAATAGTTAAGAAATTAAATATTGATAATATTGTAATCGCTATACCGTCACTAAGGAAAAAAGAATTAAATATAATCTTTCAAGAGTGTTCTAAAACTAGTGTAAAAACCCAAATAATCCCTAGATTAGAAGATTTAATGACAGGTAAGATATCTGTTAAGCAATTCCGTGAAGTTCAAGTAGAGGACCTACTTGGTAGAGAGCCTGTTGAATTAGATATTAAAACTATCTCAGAAAATATTACGAACAAAGTAGTTTTGGTAACAGGTGCAGGCGGTTCAATTGGATCAGAAATTTGTAGGCAAATAGTTAATTTTAATCCAAAAAAGCTTATTTTATTAGGGCACGGTGAGAATAGTATTTATACAATTGAAATGGAATTAAAGGAAGTCTATAAAAATACAACGATTGAATTTGTTCCTATAATTGCAGATTTACAGGACTCCAAAAAAATAATGATGGTGATGAGTACATATCAACCCGATACAGTATATCATGCGGCTGCTCATAAACATGTACCATTAATGGAAATAAATCCTGAGGAGGCTGTAAAAAATAACATAATTGGAACAATGAATGTTGCTCAAGCAGCAAGTTGGAATAGTGTAAAAACCTTCGTGATGATTTCAACGGACAAAGCGGTAAATCCGACAAGTGTAATGGGAGCTACAAAAAGGTTAGCTGAAATGATTATTCAATATATGGATAAGGAAAGTGAAACAAAGTTTGTCGCTGTACGTTTTGGAAATGTTTTGGGGAGTCGAGGAAGTGTTATTCCATTGTTTAAGAGGCAAATTGAAAAGGGTGGACCAGTAACTGTTACTCATCCTGATATGGTTCGATACTTTATGACCATTCCGGAAGCGTCAAGATTGGTCCTTCAAGCTGGCTCACTAGCAAAGGGTGGTGAGATTTTTGTATTAGATATGGGCGAACCAGTAAAGATTGTTGATCTTGCTAAAAACTTAATAAAACTTTCTGGAAATACAATTGAAGAAATTGGTATTGAGTATACAGGAATTAGGGCTGGAGAGAAGCTTTTTGAAGAATTATTAAAAGAGGAAGAAATCCATGAAAGACAGGTTTACCCTAAGATATATGTGGGTAAGTCATCTAAGTTGTTTATTAAGGAAATAGAGGAGATTACCTCTAACTATACCTCGTGGGAAAAGGAGGAAATACGAGAAAGACTATTAACACTTGCTAATTATAAAGTAGATCGAAATCAAAAACTGACTGTTTCAGTTTAAAAAGGGAGTGAATCAGTAAGTGAAAGTAAGAAAGGCAATTATTCCCGCAGCCGGTCTTGGAACTAGATTTCTGCCTGCTACAAAAGCAATGCCAAAAGAAATGTTACCGATAGTTGATAAACCGACTATTCAATATATAGTCGAGGAAGCTGTTGAATCAGGAATAGAAGATATTATCATCGTTACAGGTAAGGGGAAAAGAGCAATAGAAGACCATTTTGATAATTCATTTGAATTAGAGCAGAACCTAATTGAAAAAGGGAAGTTTGAATTATTAAGTGAAGTGCAAAAGTCCTCTAAACTGGTTGATATCCATTATATTCGCCAAAAAGAGCCAAAGGGATTAGGTCATGCAATATGGTGTGCACGAAAGTTCATTGGGGATGAACCGTTTGCTGTACTTCTTGGGGATGATATTGTAAGGGCTGATAAACCTTGTCTAAAACAGTTAGTTGACCAATATGAGATAAATAATGCATCCATACTTGGTGTTCAAACGGTTCCAGATCAAGAAGTATCAAGATATGGGATAGTTGATGGAAATTGTATGGACGCCAGATTATTCAGTGTTAATAGTCTTGTAGAAAAACCTAAAAAAGTTGAGGCACCGTCCAATCTGGCCATTTTGGGAAGATATATTTTGACTCCCAAAATTTTCGAAATATTAGGAGGGCAGAAGCCTGGTGCGGGTGGAGAAGTCCAACTAACTGATGCGATAGCAGTTCTAAAACAGTATGAAGATGTTTATGCATATGATTTTGAAGGAATAAGGTATGATGTTGGGGAAAAATGGGGCTTTATCCAAACAACTATTGAATTCGCTTTACAGCGTAACGATCTGAGGAATCAATTAATAGATTATTTATCAACTGTTTTTGATAAAGAGTTGGTTTAAAAAAAATCATAGAAATAGGTAATGGTGAAATATTATGCATAAAAAAGTACTTTTTTGTGCAACAGTGGATTATCATTTCAAGGCTTTCCATATTCCATTTTTAAAATGGTTTAGAGAGCAAGGATGGGAGGTTCATGTTGCTGCTAGTGGAGATTTAAAACTTCCATATGTGGACAAAAAATATAATATATCAATTCAGAGATCTCCCTTTAATAAAATCAACATAAAAGCATATATGGAACTTAAAGAGCTTATTAAAAAAAACAATTACAAGATTATTCACTGCCATACCCCGATGGGTGGAGTTATTACAAGGTTAGCAGCTAGACAGTCTAGACAAGTAGGAACAAAGGTTATATACACTGCCCATGGGTTTCATTTTTGTAAAGGAGCACCCATATTAAATTGGATACTTTATTATCCTGCTGAAAGGCTGCTTTCAAGATTCACTGATTGTCTGATAACTATCAACCAGGAAGATTTTAATTTAGCCCAAAATCATAATTTTAAAGCAAAGTCTATTAAACATGTTCATGGAGTAGGTGTAAATACTCAAATTTTTAGCCCTGCGAAAGAATCTAAAAAAATCCAATTGAGAAAAAATCATGGGTACAATGCTCATGATTTTTTAATGTTTTATGCTGCGGAATTTAATGAGAATAAGAATCAAAAATTATTGATTGATTCCCTCACATTGATAAAGGATGAAATTCCAAATGCAAAGCTTTTACTAGCTGGGGAAGGTCCTCTCCTTAATGAATGTAAGGAACTTGTAAATAAATTAGGACTTAATAGTTTTATTCATTTTTTGGGTTATCGTAATGACATAGAAGAACTACTAAAAATCAGTGACATTGCTGTTGCATCAAGTTTAAGAGAAGGTCTTCCAGTAAATATCATGGAGGCTATGGCCAGTGGGTTACCTGTTATTGCCAGTGATAATAGAGGACATAGAGAGTTAGTACAAAACGATAAAAATGGTTGGGTTGTGCGTAATAATCCAGAGGAGTTTTCTAATAGGATTAAAATGATTGCAAAAAGTTATGAATTAAAGAACACGTTTGGTATGAATGGACGTTATATTATCCAGAAAAATTATAGTATTGATAAGGTATTAGAAGAAAAAAGTAATATTTACAAAAATGAAATGGGAGAATTGGAGGACACGATGTGGGCAATCCGTTAAGGATTCTGCATGTTGTTGTGAATATGAATCGTGGTGGTGCAGAAACATTAATAATGAATTTGTATCGAAATATAGATAGGAATAAGATTCAATTTGACTTCTTAACATGTAAAGAGGGAGTATTTGATGGTGAAATAAAAGAAATGGGTGGAAAAATCCATAGAATTCCTTATATTACAGATGTGGGCCACTTTAAATATATACAGGAGCTAAATAAATTTTTTGAAAAAAATAAACATTATAAAATTGTACATTCCCACATGGATAAAATGTCCGGATTAGTTCTTAGATCGGCTAATAGAGCGGGTATACCAATTCGGATTTCACATAGTCATAATACTAGTAGTGAAGGTGGAGTGGCAGCAAAATTTTATAAATGGTATATAGGAAAATATATTATAGCAAATGCTACTAATTTTCTTTCTTGCTCTAATAAGGCCGCTGAATGGTTATTTAAAAGAAAATCCAATCTTTCCGAGACACTAAAAAATGGGATTGAGTTTGAAAAGTTTACGTTTTCAGAAGAAGCTAGAGAATCAATTAGAAAAGAGCTAAACATTGAGAATAAATTTGTTATAGGTCATGTAGGAAGGTTTAACCGGCAAAAAAACCACATCTTTTTAATGAAAATTCTTAATGAAATAAACAATTTAAATAATGAGTGCATTTTGATCTTAGTTGGAGATGGTCCACTAAGAGCTGAAGTGGAAAAACAGGTTAATGAGCTTAAATTAGCAGCAAAAGTAATGTTCTTGGGGGAACGAAGTGATATTAATCATTTACTTCAAGGGTTTGATATATTTGTCTTTCCGTCCCTTCATGAAGGGTTACCTGTTTCGTTAATTGAGGCACAAGCTGCCGGATTACCATGTTTTATTTCAGACGTCATAAGTGATGAGGTAGATTTAGGGGCGAATTTAATAAGGTTTGAAAGTTTAGAAACTGGTCCTGGAAGTTGGGCGCAAAAGCTTTTAACTTTTAGTAAGATAGCTATTAGAAATAATGATGTTGCCACCTTTATTAAAAATAAAGGATATGATATTAGAAAAACTGCTTTATGGCTTGAAGAATTTTATACAGGGATACAAAGAAAGGAAATAAGCATTATTAAAAAAAGTTAATTAGTGAACATGTCAGGATAGATTACTAAGGAGATAAATTATGGCTAAAATTTCATGTTGTATTAGGTTGGGTGAAGTTCCTCTCCATCTTTACCAAATTACCAGTGGATTTCTCTTACTTAACAAATATGGAATTATCAATTTAAAAGTGGAGCGACTAAAAAGGCAAGATGAAAATATATTACCTTACAACATGATGGAAGTCATCATTAATGATGAATTTCGTATTATATATGATGTTAATGATGGTTATGACAATCTATTGTTTAATAGTTCTGATTATATTGAATTTATGAATGAAATGTTGGGAAATGTAGATTTTTATTTTAAGAGGAGCTTTAGTGAAAAATATAACAAAAAATTAAAATATAGACACAAGATTTATCCGCTTGGGCTGAATTATATGGTAACAGTTCCAGGAAATGTTGCACATTTTCCTACCTTTATTGATTCAAGTAAAGAGAAGCTGAAAAAACTAGTAAGGATGTTACCACTTTCTCAGTACTATAATGGCTTATATAATATAGACTCTTTTGAAGATATACCAACTAGAGACAGAGAACCTCGAATTCTCTTTATGGCTCGATTATGGGATACAGCTGGTGATAGTAACATAGGAATATCTCCACTAAAAAAAGAAGAACGTACTTATATTAATGATTTGCGAGTTTCTTGTATAAGACAGTGTCAAAAAGAATTTGGTGAAAAATTTTTCGGGGGGATATCACCATCCAAATTTGCTATTGAAAATTTTCCAGATATAGTAATTCAAGATAAAGGGATTACAAAAAGAAATAACTACATAAAGCAGGTAAAAGAATCGTCAATATGTATAGCTACAATGGGATTGCATGAATCGGTTGGATGGAAATTTGCAGAATATATCGCTGCCAGTAAAGCGATTGTTACTGAAGAACTACATTACGAATTGCCAGGAGATTTTAAAAATGAGAAAAACTTTCTTTTGTTTAAAACACCTGAGCAATGTATAGAACAAATATATAAGTTAGTAAATAGTGAGGAACTTAGGTATCAAATGATGGTAAACAATTTTAACTACTATCATCAGTATGTTAGACCAGATCGATTAGTTTTAAATAGCCTATTAACAGTACTAAATAATGGAGGGATAAAGCTTGAAACCGATTTTAACAGTATTTACACCTACATTTAATCGTGCTTATACTCTTCATTTATGCTATGAAAGTCTTAAAAGACAAACTTGTAAAGATTTTGAATGGCTAATTATCGACGATGGTTCAACGGATAATACAATGGAATTAGTCGATAGTTGGATTGCTGAAGGTGGAGTCAAAATAAACTATGTTTATCAACAAAACCAAGGGATGCATGGTGCTCATAATAAAGCGTATGAATTAATAAAGACAGAGTTAAATGTTTGCATTGATTCCGACGATTTCATGCCTGATGATGGAGTGGAGAAAATTATATCATTTTGGAAAGAAAACGGTAGTAAACACTTTGCTGGAATAATCGGTCTTGATGCGAAAAAAAACGGACAAATAATTGGAACACCATTACCAAGCGGTATAAACGCTGAGAAATTGTCCAATTTGCATGGGAAATATAAAGTTAAAGGGGATAAAAAACTAGTTTATCGAACTGAATTGACCAAAAAGGTTCCACCTTATCCAACTTTTGCAGGTGAAAAATATTGTCCTCTCAGTTATAAATACATTCTTATTGATCAAGAATGTCCCTTACTTCTATTGAATGAAGTACTTTGTCATGTTGAGTATTTAGATGATGGATCAAGTTTGAATATTATAAACCAGTACAAAAAAAACCCTCTGGGTTTTTCTTTTTTTAGAAAAACAGCAATGAAATTTGCCCCAACCTTAAAATCAAAATTTAGAGAATGTATTCATTATGTTTCTAGCAATATTATGATTAAGAACATTAAATTTATTATTGAATCCCCATGTAAATTAATGACTATAATAGCTATCCCTTTTGGCGCAGCACTTTATTTCTATATAAAGAAAACGAGTAAAGTAACTGTCTTAAAAAGTGATTAAGTTTCAATAATATTTTATTAGATACTCGGTCTAATAGTACTGAAAGGAAATAAAGATGACTATTCTTTGGATAAATCTTTTTATTACTTTTACTTTAGCCTATTTTGCAAGATATTTTGCTAATGTAACAAATTACTCAAATTCGCTTGTTATAAGTAGACCCAGGAAATTGTTGATATTTGGTGCTGTGACATGCCTAATATTAGTATCAGGGCTAAGGGGGGCATCAATCGGTGATACACAAGCATATATGCAATCTTATATAGATAATAATTTTACTTGGAATTACGTTATAAATCAAAAGGATATTGGCTTTGGGATTATTCAAATGATTTTAAAAAAATATACGGATGATCCACAATTTTTAATCTTTATAGCAGCTTTAATTACTAATTTGCTAATTATCCTAGTTTTTTATAAGTACTCTAGAATGATAGAGTTAAGTGTTTTCGTTTATATTGCAAGTGGTTTTTTCATAACCTCTATGAATGGCTTACGTCAATGTCTGGCTGCCTCAATTGTTTTTGCTTCAACTAAGTTTCTTTTAGAGGGTAGTTGGAAGAGATATTTTATTATTATTCTTTTAGCATCAACGATTCATGAATCTGCATTTATTCTTATACCTATTTATTTTATTGTAAGAAGGAAAGCATGGACAAAAGCTACACTTCTTTTAATAGGATTTGCCGTATTTATTGTTATTGGATTTAATCAATTTACGGAAGTATTATTTTCTGCCATAAAAGATACACAATATAGTGGATATAAAGATTTCACAGAAGGTGGTGCGAATTTTCTAAGAGTTTTAGTAGAAGGTGCCCCATTATTAATTGCCTTTTTGGGAAGGGAAAAACTAAGTAAAATAATGCCTTATAGTGATTATTTTGTGAATATGGGAATAATAAGTCTCCTTTTTATGATTATTTCCACACAAAATTGGATTTTTGCAAGGTTTTCAATTTACTTTAGTTTGTATCAATTTATTCTGATAGCTTGGATTATTAAAACATTTAAAGAAGAAAGTCAAAGATTTATTTATTTTTCAATAATAATGTGCTATTTAATTTACCATTACTATGACAGTGTTATAGCAATGAATGTTATTTATAAAAGTAACTATATAATATTCTAAATAATAATTATAAAGATTATTGAGAGTAATTTAATGGGAGAATTATATGAAGGGTTTGCACCAATTCAGGGTGTTGATTGTTAAATATAATCGATGCGTGAGATAATGAAAAGTTTGAATTTAATTGGAAATCCTCGTTAACTTAATGTTAAGGAGGATTTTTTTATTTAACAGTATAAGGAGATAGTGTAATGAATATTTCAGAAAAATTAACAGAACATGAACTATTAGAAATTTTATTAACTAGTTATAAGAAAGGGCAAGAAAAGGATCATATTTTAGTAGCGGATTTGTTGGAAGAAATGAAACAACTAGTCTTATCAGTGATTAATGAAAGGTAAATGATGTTATCTATGATAAAAATGAAAATAAAGCTGGGTGAAAATATATGAAACGAATTTTTGATCTGGTTATTTCTATTCCCTTATTGATATGTTTTTCTCCCCTTATTTTTATTACAGCTTTTTTAGTAAGAATTAAATTGGGTAAACCAATTATTTATAAACAGCAACGGCCAGGACTGTATGGAAAACCATTTTATATTTATAAATTTAGAACAATGACTAGCGAACGTGGGGGCGACGGGCAATTATTACCGGATCATGTACGCTTAACTCCATTTGGAAGATTACTGAGAAAATACAGTTTAGATGAATTACTTCAGTTAGTTAATGTATTAAAAGGGGACATAAGTATTGTAGGCCCTAGGCCGCTATTAATGGAATATCTTCCTTTGTACAATTCTCAGCAATCCAGACGTCACCTTGTAAAACCGGGAATAACAGGTTGGGCACAGGTGAATGGTCGTAATACAATTTCATGGGAGGAAAAGTTCCGGTTGGATGTATGGTATGTAGATAATCAAAGCCTGTTTTTAGATTTGAAGATACTATACCTTACTTTTATTAAAGTAGTAAAATCTGAAGGTATTCAAGCGGGGGAAGATGTTACAATGCCAGTTTTTAAAGGGAATTCGGAAAAGATAAATTCATGAAAAATGGACTTTATGAGAAGACGTTATAAAGGTTGTGAGATTTTGATATGTATCAATTTAAAATAATTAATAGCCAAGAGATGTGGGAAAAAACTATAAGAAATTTTAAAACCACCGATTGCTACTATTCGTTTGAATATGGGAACTTATTTGCAAAGATTGAAAATGGAAATTTAATGGCAGCGTATTATGAGGATTGTGGAATGAGAATTTTTTATCCCTTTATTAAAAGAAGGGTTCCACATGTAGATAATGAACTATATGACATAGTTACTCCTTATGGGTATGGTGGACCACTAATAAGTGGTATTAATAACAAAGATTCCTTCTGCAAATTTTGTGAAATGTTTAGTTCTTTTTGTCGACTAAATAACATAATAGTTGAAATAATTAGGTTTCATCCATTCTAT
>NZ_JBALNF010000043.1:0-12972 GCF_036962465.1 Neobacillus vireti | reverse complement strand
AATAAAAAAAATATAAAAAAGGCAAGAAAAAACAATTTGACTTGTTTCATTGCTGACAATACTAAGGAAAATATTGAAGCTTTTATTGACCTCTATAGGGAAACAATGGATCGGAACCATGCGTCGAGTTATTATTACTTTGACGAAGAATACTTCTTTGAGCAGGTTAAAGAAACAGGTACAAGTGAGACTTTATTACTTTTAGCTAAATGGAAAAATGAAATTATAGCTGGAGTAATGGTATTAGTAGGAAAGGAATTTTCTCACTACCATCTTGGAGCATCGAAAACGAAATATCTAGAATTGCGCCCAAATAATTTATTATTCGATTTTATGATTGAAATTTGTAAATCAAAGGGATCGCAACTCTTGCACTTAGGTGGAGGCTATCAGGAAGATGATGGCCTTTTTAAATTTAAGACTGCATTTACCAGTAATAATAACTACGAATATTATCTTGGGAAAAAAATCCATAACACAGAACGATACAAAGTGATTACTGAAAGTTTACAAAATCAATATGAATTGGATGAGAGTTATTTTCCAATTTATCGTGGAAAATTGGTAAAAAGAAAAATTCATATATAAGTCAGGAGGGAAAGTAGTGAGGGAAAATCAAATATTTTTATCACCACCACATTTAAGTGGAAATGAGTCGAAGTACATAAACGAGGCATTAGAAAGCAATTGGGTAGCGCCATTAGGACCTAATGTTGATGCTTTTGAAAGGGAAATAGCTGATTTTATCGGTGCTAAGGAAGCTGTTGCCGTAAGCTCGGGAACAGCAGCGATCCATTTGGCTCTTTGTTTATTAGATGTAAAAAAAGGTGATAAAGTCTTCTGTTCCAGTCTCACGTTTATTGCAAGTGCAAATCCTATTATATATCAGGGAGCGGAACCAGTGTTTATTGATTCTGAACCTGAAACATGGAATATGTCACCTTCAGCATTAAAAAAGGCATTTCAAAATGCTGTCTATGAAGGTTGGTTGCCGAAAGCAGTTATTGTAGTAAACCTATATGGACAAAGTGCAAAAATGAGTGAGATATTATCCATATGCAATCAATATGGTATTCCTGTTATTGAAGATGCTGCAGAATCATTGGGTGCAACGTATAAAGGAAAAGCAAGCGGCACATTTGGCAAATTTGGCGTTTATTCATTTAATGGAAATAAAATCATCACAACATCAGGTGGGGGAATGCTTGTTTCGGATGATATAGAGGCCTTGAAAAAAGCGCGCTTTTTAGCTACTCAGGCTAGGGATCCAGCGCCACATTATCAGCATAGTACTTTAGGTTTTAATTATCGAATGAGTAATATATTAGCTGGAATTGGAAGGGCTCAATTAGAAGTATTAAATCAAAGGGTAGATGCAAGAAGAGCAAATTTTAAAAGATATTTCCAAGAGCTTGCTCATTTACCTGGTATTTATTTCATGCCTGAATTAAAAGATACCTTTTCGAATCGATGGTTAACAGCACTTACTATAGATGAAAGAAAAGCTGGTGTTTCTGTAAAAGAAGTATTAGATAAGTTAAGCGAAAACAATATTGAAGCCAGACCAGTTTGGAAACCTCTTCATTTACAGCCAATCTTCGAAAAGGCAAAATATTATTCTCATACTGATGATGATAATGTTTCAAAACATCTTTTTGAAAGAGGGATCTGCTTACCATCTGGATCAAACATGACAGAAGGTGATCAAACCAGGGTTATAAATTCGATTAAAGAGTTAATAAATCAAAGGTTAAGTGAAAGGGAAGTGTTCCAAGCCCAAAACTTTTAGGATAAATGAGGTATGTATAAATGATCGGAAGTAATATTTATGAAATTCGGAGAAAAAGGGGATTCACCTTATCGGAGCTTGCTCAACGTGCTAAAATATCGAAGTCTTATTTAAGCAATATTGAACGGAATATTAATAAAAATCCTTCTATTGAAGTATTAAAAAAAATTGCACTTGTTTTAAACGTTGATCTTAAAACATTATTAGGTTCAGACGATCTTGAAGAACCAACTCTTGATTCGGAATGGATAGATTTTGTAAATGAATTAAAAGAATCTGGAATTGAAAAAGAGAAAATAAAAGAATATAAGGCACTGCTTGAGTTTATTCGATGGAAGAGTGAGAATTCTGGAAACTAAAAATTGAAAGAAGACTAGAGGAACCTGATATGGAAGCTATCACTAAAATACCAAAGGTTATTCATTACTGCTGGTTTGGAGGAAAGGAAAAACCTGATATAGTAAAAAAATGTATCAATAGCTGGGATAGGTATTTATCAGACTATAAGGTACTTGAATGGAATGAATCCAACTTTGATATAAATTTAAATACATATGTTAAAGAGGCATATAATTTAGGGAAGTTTGCTTTTGTAAGTGATTATGTTCGCGTTTATGCCTTATTTAATTATGGAGGAATTTATTTAGATACTGATGTAGAAATCTTCAAATCATTTGATAATCTTTTGCATCATGAATCATTTTGGGGATTTGAACAAGGAAACTTTATTGCTACCAGTACTATTGGAGCAGAAAAAGAGAATAAATTAATTAAGTTATTCTTAGATTCCTATAGTAATCAGACATTTCAAAATTCCGATGGATCAAATAATGAAATAACAAATGTAGCAATAATTACTAAATTACTAGAGGGCATTGGATTTAAACTTAATGGTCAATATCAAGAAATAGAAGGACTAGGTGTATTGTATCCTCAGACGTATTTTTCTCCTTATGATTATATTAATTGCCGGAATTTTATTACCGCGGAAAGCTATTCAGTACATCACTTCTATAAAAGCTGGTTGCCGCCAGGTGCTAGGATTAAAAGTAAAATGAAAGTTTATTTATCCCATGTTATTGGTGGAAGTAATATTGAAAGATTAAGAAGAATTTTCCAAATGAATTAAGTCCTTAAGGGGAAATTAATATGATTTATTTCGTTAAAAAGGTAATTACTGTATTAGAAATGGATTTCAAAAAAAGAGGGATATTTATAACAATTATAATGAATTTATCCCACTTAATTGGTATTTTAAGAGGATTATTTTTTAAGCTCCTTTATCCCAAAAATATCAAATCTTCAATTTTCTCACTCCAAAGATGCAGTCAAATTGAAATATTTAATAAAAACGTTAAGGTCAATATTGGAAAATTTGTATTTATTCGAAAGAATACAAGCATTCGTGTAGATTACAATGGACAGCTTAATATAGGAAAAAATGTATTTATTAATGATAATTGTAATATTAATTGTGTTAATCGTATAACGATTGGTAAAAACACAAAAATTGCTCCTAATGTTTGTATAAATGATCATGACCACAATTATAAAAATACCTCCAATGATCACCTTATAAGAGGGGAAGTAATCATAGGAGAAAATGTTTGGATTGGTTCAAATGTAGTGATTTTAAGAGATACCCAAATTGGGGATAATGCTGTAATTGCTGCAGGAAGTGTAGTGAAAGGGAACGTGCCTGCCAATACATTATTTGTGACAAAAAGAGAAAATAAAATCACACAATTCAAACCAATAAATAAAATTGTAAAAATCAATTAGTAGTAAATTTATTCTTTTTTTAGAGTGAGGTTTATTAATGAAAAAGAATGTATTGATTTCCGTTTATAATATGGAGATTGGCGGAATTGAAAGAAGTTTAATAAACATGTTAGAAAGCTTCGATTATGAAAAGTACAATGTCGATTTACTTATTTTTCATCATGTTGGAGAATTCATTAAATTAATTCCAAAGTCGGTAAATGTTTTGCCTCAAATAGAGAAATATACGGTATTTCGGAAGCCCGTTAGTCAGTGCCTGAGAGAGGGTCAAGTTTCCCTATCTGTATTAAGAATTATGTCTAAATTAATTGCAGGAGTAAAAGCTAAAGTTAGAAAATTAGAAGAGGGTTCTGGATATATTCAAATGCAACTTTCTATTAGATATTCTTCTCTAATCTTGCCGAGGATTAATAAAGAGTATGATGTTGCGATTAGTTATGCATGGCCACATGATATAGTAGCGGATAAGATAAAAGCAAAAATGAAATTTGCATGGATTCATACTGATTACAGCAAATTAGAAATTGATAATAAAATAGATCTTAGGGTCTGGAGTAAATTTGATTATATAGCATCGGTATCTGAAGCATGTACAGAATCCTTTCTTAGAATCTACCCATCCTTGAAGAAAAAAGTTATTAATATTGAAAATTTAACATCTCCTACTTTTATAAAGAAAATGGCAGACGAAAATATTACTTTTAATAAAGTAGAGAAACAAGTATTTAAAGTTGTATCGGTAGGAAGATTATCCTACGTTAAAGGCTTTGATTTAGCAATAGAAGCTTTAAAATCACTTCATGCAAATGGGTATAAGAATATAAAGTGGTATGTAATCGGATATGGCGGCTATGAAAATGAATTAAAAGAATTGATTGATAAAAATAACTTAAATGATAGTTTCATTCTTTTAGGTAAAAAGATAAACCCTTATCCCTATATTAAAGCATGTGATTTGTATGTGCAGCCATCCAGATATGAGGGTAAAGCAGTAACAGTATCGGAAGCAAAGATCTTAGGTAAGCCCATTCTTATTACTCGATATCCAACTTCTTCTAGTCAAATTGAAAATGGATTAGAGGGAATAATTTGTGATTTAAGTGTTGAAGGATTATCAGAAGGTATTAAAGAGTTATATCTTGATAAAGAACTAAGGGGAATATTAATTAATAATATAAAGAACAAAGATTATAGTAATTCCAGTGAATTAGATAAACTCTATAAAATAATAAGTTAACTAAAGAGGTGGTTTGATATGAGTGTTAAAGTAAGTGTGATTATACCGGTTTATAATGCAGAAAAATACATTACTCAGTGTATCAAATCACTTTTGGCCCAGACGCTTGATGAGTGCGAATTTATCTTTATCAATGATGGTTCTACAGATAACAGTGGTAATATTATAAAAAATTATAAAAAGCTGGATACCCGTATAAAATTTTTGGATCAAGAAAACCAAGGTGTAAGTGTTGCGAGGAATAATGGATTAAACTTAGCCGTAGGTGAATACATTGGTTTTGTTGATGCTGATGATTATGTAAACGAGAGTATGTTTGAAACCTTATATAATACTGCTAAGAAAAATAAAAGTGATATGGTTAATTCAGGTTTTAATAATGTAATGAATGGAAGAATAGAAACAAATAATTTACCATTTAAAAAGGATACAAATTTAAGGGAAGAGTATATTAAACAGGTGCTCCTCCCTTTCTTTTTACAGTCAGATGGGTTAAATGCTATTTGGAATAAATTATATAAAACTAAAATAATAAAAGAAAAAAATATTTTATTTCCTAAATATATATCATTAGGCGAAGATGGTTTGTTTAATATAAAATTTCTTAGCTTTGCAACTAATGTGCGTTTTATAGACTACAGTGGATATAACTATAGAGTGGTTGAAGGAAGTGCAACGAGAAATATATCAAAAAAAGATTATTTTCAAAGAGCATTAGAGGTATATAGTATGGAAGTGCCTGAGATTAATAAAGTTTTACCTGATAAGCAAGTAATAAAAAAACTAAAGTCCATAAAATTAATTAATAGTTTAGTTTCTTTCATACATATTTATTTCGCACCTAGTAAGGATGTGAATATTTATAAGAGATTTATATATGTAAAAAATATGGTTAGAAATAAAGAAGTTAGAGATGCTCTACCAATTTATATCGATTCTCTAGAAGAAATAGGACAGTATGAAAAATTAATAATAAGTATGATCAAAAGAAAATATACTCTTGGACTGTATTTGGTTACAGCTTACAGTAGATTAAGAAATAAGTAACATTGGAGGGAATTAAAATGAAGATTATGATGTTTTTACATGCTGGAAGTGTTAATCGTGGTTGTGAGGCCATTGTTCGTTCATCCACAAAATTAATAAAAGACAGGATAGATAAAGCACAAGTTTTTTTAACTTCAGCAAGGCCTGAAACTGATGAAATTATTCCTAAATTGGACGGTATATACGATGGTTCTAATTCAAGTATAAAAAAGTTTTCTTATGGTTGGTTTATTTCTTCACTAAGGGTTAAATTTTTTAATGATGAATCATATGCGTTTGGGAAAATTCACAAGAAAATTATAAAACATATTAAAGATGTTGATATCTTCCTATCTATTGGTGGAGATAATTATTGCTATGGAGAACAACCAGGTTGGTATGAGATAGATAAAAGAATAAAAAGACAAGGTAAAAAATTAGTTCTTTGGGGGTGCTCTATAGGAGAGGAAGATTTGTCAGAAAGAAAGATTGAAGATCTTAAATTATTTGATTTGATATTAGCTCGTGAAACCCTAACTTATACATTGTTGAAAAACAAAGGTTTAAAAAATGTCCAATTAGTAGCAGATCCGGCTTTTACTATGGAGAAGGAAGAGTTGAAATTGCCAGAAGGTTGGCAAGAAGGAAATACTGTTGGCCTAAATTTTAGTCCACTGGTATGGAAGAAGAATGAGAACTCCCAGACTGCAGTAAGGGAACTTATAAAGTATATTTTAGACAAAACAGATATGAGTATTGTATTTACTCCTCATGTTATTGAGAATGGAAATAATGACTATGAGGTCTTAAACAATTTTTATGAAGAATTTAAAAATACCGGCAGAGTTCTAATCCTACCTGATAATTTAAATGCGGTTCAATACAAGGGCTATATTAGTAGGATGAGGTTTTTTGTTGGGGCAAGGACTCATGCAACAATCGCTGCTTATTCAAATTATGTACCGACAATGGTTTTAGGGTACAGTGTTAAGTCAAAAGGAATAGCAAAAGACTTATTTGGAGAAGAAAAATTAGTATTGGGTATTGAGGAAATTTCGGATAGTCAAAAGTTAATAGGGAATTTTAGGAGGATGGTTGAGGAAGAAATGGATCTAAGACAACAATTAAAAAAATCAATTCCTAAAATAAAAAACAGGTCACAAAAAGCAGTGGATTATTTATATGAATTAGTTAGATGAAGCGAGGTTTATTATGAAAAAGAAAGATTTATTATTTGTATTTCCTAGCTTATCTGCTGGTGGGGGAGAGAAAAGTTTAATTAATTTATTATTTAAGATTGATTATTCTTTATATAATGTTGATTTATGTTTGTTTAGCAAATCGGGTGTATTTCTGAACTCCTTGCCTCAAGAAGTTAATATATTAGAAGTTGATAACGAATATAAGACTTTTACTAGAAATGTTTTAATTTCATTCCTTTGTTTTAGTATGAAACTTCAATTTAATTTAGCATTCAGTAGATTAATGTTTACAATTCTTAATAGAGTGATAGTTAATAATTCTATTTCAGAACAATACACATGGAAGTATATCAGTAAATCGTTTAGTTGTTTAGATAAGGAGTATGATGCAGCCATTGGATTTTTGGAGAAGTCATCAATCTATTTCATTGTGGACAAAGTAAAAGCTAAAAAGAAAATTGGTTGGATACATACAAACTATACAGATTCAGGAATGGATAAAAGTTTTGATGAGCCATATTTTAAGAAATTGAATTACATTGTAACTGTATCAGAACAATGTGCAAATTCATTAAGAGAAACCTTTGGTAATTTAGCAGGTAAAATTAAGGTGATTTATAATATTCTTTCACCAGATGTTATAAAACATCTTTCAAATAATATTGAAGTAGAAGAAATTGAAAAGAGAGATGGTTATACCTATATCATTACTTTAGCAAGGCTTAGCGTGGAGAAAGGAATAGATATAGCAATTAACACTTGTAAGTTATTAGTTAGAAAAGGATATAAAGTAAGATGGTTGGTATTAGGAGATGGAACTGATAGAGATAAGCTTCAAAAGATGATAGATACTCTAGGAATTAAAGATAACTTCAAATTAATTGGAATTAAGGAAAATCCTTATCCTTTTATTAGGAAATCTCATATATATGTTCAGCCATCGAGATACGAAGGAAAATCCATAGCTATAGATGAAGCAAAAATTCTTTGTAAACCGATAGTTATAACAAATTTCGAAACAGCAAAGGACCAGATACTTCACGAAATAGATGGAATTATTGTAGATGTTAGTGAAGAGGCGTTAAGTAAAGGAATTGAAAAATTGATTACTAACTCCAAACTTAGAGAAAACCTAATTTCTAATTTATCAGAACAAAAGTTGGGAACCGAGGAAGAAATTAACAAACTATATTTGATGATAAATGAGTGATTATATGAAAAAACATTTATTATTTGTTATGAATAATCTTAATTGTGGTGGGGCTGAAAAATCCTTAATTTCTATTTTAGAAGCTATTGATTATACTAGGTATAATGTTGATTTGTTTCTTTTCAAACATGAAGGTATATTTATGAACAAGGTACCGAGAGCCGTAAATATTTTACCTGAACCAAAAAATTATAAGTATTTTGATATGCCCTTAAAAGGGGCTTTGAAGGAACTAATTGCCAAAAGGAAATTTATTAATGCACTATATAGAATATTTCTTGGGTATCTAACTAAGACAGAAAAAAATGGATCAATAGTTGAACAAAAGTTTTGGAAATTCTTATCAAAATCGGTAGACAATATAAACGATACTTATGATGTTGCAATAGGTTTTTTGGAGAAAAATCCTATCTATTTTTGTATAGACAAGGTGAATGCAAAAAAGAAAATAGGCTGGATTCATACTGATTATAATAAATTAGGAGTTAATCTTTCTACAGATGAAAATTATTATAAACACTTAGATTATGTTGTTACGGTTTCGGAGGATTTAGTGGAATCCTTAAAAAATCTTTTTCCTGATCTTAGGGAAGATATAAAATGTATCCATAATTTAGTTTCTGAAAAAGTAATAAAGAAATTGTCATTTGAGGATGTAAGTTTTAGGAATCCAAATGATAATAGTATCTCATTAATATCATTAGGTCGGCTGGTAAAAGAAAAAGGTTTAGATATAGCTTTAGAAGCTTTTGATATTTTAATTAAAAGAGGTCATCGATTAAAGTGGTATCTAATTGGGGAAGGGTATTTAAGGGAGGAATTAGAAAAAGGAATAAAAGCAAAGAACCTTGAGGGAAAGGTAATATTGTTAGGTTTAAAAGCGAATCCTTATCCATATTTGAAACAATCTGATATTTTTATCCAAACATCTCGAGTGGAAGGGAAATCCATAGCAATTGATGAGGCCAAGATTTTAGCTAAACCAATACTTATTACAAATTTTGATACAGCCAACAATCATATATTAAATGGAATTAATGGTGTAATCTCTAACATGGACCCAATTTCGGTAGCTAATGAATTAGAAAAACTAATTCTAGAAAAAGAATTAAGAACTAAATTAATGAGAAATTTAAAAGAAGAGAGTTTAGGGAGAGAAAATGAGATTAATAAATTATATCAACTAATTGATAACTAATAGTTCTATATATTATGACATTATATGATAGGAGTTAAACTCTAGTAGGAAAATAACTATATAATATTGTGGATCTGAATAGCTTTTTTAGATTTGTAATAAAACGGATGGTAAAATCAATGAAAGGATAATTTAGATGATAATACAAAGTATGCTAATTATAATAGTTCTTATTGTATTAATAATATTTTTCATAGATGTTGTACCCACTTTTATAGATTGGTTATCCCGAATTCATATAGGAAAATATAATAATTTATCAAACTGGAACAAGTCTATTACCAAAAAAGGGGCATGTTGGTTAAAAAATACGCCAAAAATAAAGGTAACTGATAATACTCGATTAATAGTTATAGATAGGTTAAGAGGAAATTATTATAGAAATTCAATTCAACATTGGCAAGAAGGATCTTTATTGCTAGGTTTATCAGAATATTTAAACTATTATGATGATGAAAAAATAAAAAAGGAGATACTTGATTTCTTAAATATTAAATTTTCATCAAATGGAGATTGGAAAAAAAGGCCTAAACATATTGATTCAGCGTTACTTTCTTATGCTGTAATGAAATTGAATTTTATAAATAAAGACAAATATAAAAAAGCATTTGATTATACGTGGGAATTAATAAAAAACCATATAGGTAAAGATGGGACAGTCGAGTACAGAAAATCAATGAAATCATATAGGTATGTTGATACAGTTGGGTTTATATGTCCTTTCCTTATAGCCTATGGTGTCCAATATAAAAAAGATGAATGTATTGAATTGGCTATTAAACAAATAAAAGAGTATGAGCAAAATGGAATGCTAGATAAATATTACATCCCATCCCATACATATGAATTAGAGAAAAAGCTTCCTGTCGGGTTAGTTGGATGGGGAAGAGGTCTTGGATGGTTTGCTATTGGGCTTATAGATTCATGGTGTGAATTGTCGAATTTTCCAAAATATAAGATAGTTTTAGAGGAAAGTGTTATAAGATTTGCTAAGGCAGCTTTGGAATTTCAGGAGGAAAGTGGCAACTGGAACTGGACTGTTACTCGTAAAGAAAGTAGGCCGGATTCTTCTGCAACCGCAACCCTAGCATGGTTTATGCTTAATGCATCTAGAATTAAGGAAATTTCAAAGGAGAGTTTAGTTAGTACTGAAAAAGCTATAAATTATTTAATGAAAGTGACCAGGAAAAGTGGAGCTGTTGATTTTTCACAAGGGGATACCAAGGATATAGGAGTTTATTCAATACTCTTTAATATTTTACCATTCACACAAGGCTTCTGTATCAGAGTAATAAATCAATTTGAAGGCTCTAAAATGTAAATTATTAATAATATAAACTTAATTTTTTAAAGGGGTTAAAGGTGTGATGAATCTGAGAATACTCAAAAAAGAAATAGATTTAGCCGAATGGTCAATTAAAGTTTTTAATTCAAATTTAATTTATTCCAAAAAGCCAGACGATAAAATATTTAATGATCCTTCAATAAAAGCTGAAGATGTTACAGATGTACCTGCAGAATTTGTAGCAGATCCATTTTTAACTTTTTATAAATCTAGATTTTATCTATTTTTTGAAGTACTCAATATGCGGTCAGAACTTGGCGAAATAGGCTTAGCGACGAGTGAGGATGGAGAAAAGTGGACATATCAAAAGATTGTTTTAAAAGAAAGATACCATTTATCATATCCTCATGTTTTCGAATTTGAGGATCAATTTTATATGGTACCGGAGTCATCAGAAGCAAAAGAAGTTATTTTATATAAGGCTAAAAATTTCCCATATGAATGGGAAAAATATAGTGTTATAGCGAATGGAAAGTATATAGACCCAACAATCTTTCAATATAATAGTAAGTGGTGGATGTTCGTTGGTACTCCAAATGGGGATTTACATTTATTTTATTCAGAAAAAATTGAGGGTAAGTGGATTAAACATTCATTAAGTCCAATAATAAAAGATAACTATAATATTTCCAGACCGGCGGGAAGAGTCATTATTGATAATAATAAAATTTATAGATTTACTCAGGATTGTAAACCATATTACGGAAAACAGGTTCGTTCGTTTATAATAAATAAACTTACTGAAAACGAGTACCAAGAGGAAGAGATTAATATTATTTTAAATGGATCAGATAAAAATAATGATTGGAGAAGAGATGGTATGCATCATATAGATCAATTGAAAATTAATGGTAATGAATGGCTTATTGCCGTGGATGGGCATAAGTTTAAGACACATAATTATTTAAAGTGGAAAATAAAGTCCATTTATAGAGCACCAGTTGCTAATATAAATAGACTTTTAAATAATTTAAATTTATTAAGGGAACCATATTTAAACTTCGGAATATTGATGCTACATCAATTGACTTATTAAAGGGGAGTTTAATCAATTGGGTCAAGGCTAAACCGAAAAAACAGAAAAAATATTGAAGGTTAATTAACTAGATTTTTATAAAAAACAAGAAACTTTGGATTCTTAAAGGACTAATTGTTAAGTGAGCTTTTTAGGAGGGGAGCTAGTGAGAAGAGACCATCCAGCAATTTCAGTTGTTGTTCCTATTTATAATGTTGAAAAGTATTTACATAGAACTCTGAGATCTATCTTAAAACAACGATTCTCAGATTTTGAATTAATTCTTGTTAATGACGGGTCTTCCGATAGTTGTGGATTAATTTGTAATGAGTTTGCAGAACTTGATGAGAGAATAAGAGTAATACATAAAAAAAATGGGGGGCCGAGCAGCGCTAGAAATGTAGGAATAGACACAGCAACAGGTACGTATATAGTTTTTATTGATCCAGATGATCAGGTATGTAAAGAGTATTTAACAAAGTTATATAATGTTGCGGTTGAAAAAAAGTGTGATGCAGTTATTAGCGGTTATAAAACTGTACCTAACCATGTTTCTATTTTACCTGGTTATAAATTGGAAACTGTAATGACTGGAGTAGATTTAATTTTAAGTTCTTCAAATATATTTACTTCAAATGACCTTTGCTTTGCTTGGAGGAATATATATAGTCTATCTTTAATAAAAGAGAAAGAGATCCGTTTTAATGAAAATATATTTATTGGGGAAGATACGGTTTTTAATTTGGAGTTTTTCCTTCAAGCAAAAAGACTATATGCCATACCCGAATGTCTTTATTTATATACGGTAAATAACCCTGAAAGTTTAACTAAGGTTAGATTTAAACCACGTCTTGAAAAAAGTTTAGTGGTTCAATATAAAATTAAAAAGCAGTTATCTGAAAAAAATAACTTATTTCAGTATAGAAATTATAAAAAGGATTTTAATAGCTATAACATAAATTATATTTATCGACTTATGGTAAATAACTTATGTAATTGTGAAGATATTTTAGTTAATGAGGAATTAAAAAGGATTGTTAACTATCCAGTCATTAGGGAAAGTGTTAAAGAAATCGGCTTTTTCTATGAATGTAATAGTTTTAAAGAATATATTTACTATTTAGCATTAAAATTTAAAATTTATCCCCTATTGCTTAAATGAAATCAA
>NZ_JBALNF010000042.1:2752-54162 GCF_036962465.1 Neobacillus vireti | reverse complement strand
GAGGAGGAGGAGGAGGAGGAGTAACTAGTCAGGATGTGGGAGGCTACCTCCAATATGACTTTTGCCAATTATTCTTAAAGGTTAGAAAAATAGAGTCATTCTTTAAAGAAAACAAGAAATCCACCCAGTGACTCGTTATTAGGTAACTTTACAGGGTGGCAGTTTTAGTTTAAGCCCGCTCCCTCATTCGGTCGGGGAGATTTTGGATCGACTGGACGACTAAATCTAATTTTGACTCAATGCGATATAACAGATAAAGGGACACGACAATCGGAAATCCCACTTCACTTATGAGGGGAATGATTTGTTCCACCATACTCATCTCCTTTCTAATGAGACTGTTGAATAAAGAAGAGGCCGGCTTCAATGCGAATCCGGCCTCCCGTTATTAGGCAAGTTCATAATCTGTTACGTCACGGTTGATCACCCTAGCTCCTTTTGAAGCCACTAATTTGCCGCTTCCAGTTGTGAAAACATTCGCAGCAATAATTTGTGCCATCGATAACTTAACCACTTCCTCATCAATCGGCTCCTTTGGATTATCAACCGAGATGCGGGCTGTCTTACCGTACTCCGTTCCAAATTGCAATTCCAACGTCTTTGCCATACTACTCACCTCCTTTTCCTCGTACAATAGTTATTAATGGTGTTAACAGTATACTCGGTATCCTTGGTGTCATTAGTGAAATTAGTGTCATTAGTAAAAATGGTGACAGGCACTGAACGTGGACACTGTCTATCTCAGGCGGACACCTCGTTCTGCCTTCAAGTTACTCCGCAACGAAGGCTTAGCCTAGGATTTCGAGGTTGTCGGTGCGTTCTACACTGTTTAGTGGGTCTTTGCATAGTGCTGAGATGGCTTGTGCTGCTTGATATAGCTGGTCGACGGTTGACTCCTTTTTGATGTTGTTGAATGTTCTTGATTTAAGGATAGGGTTTCCTTCATTATCGATGCCTCCATCAAATACCAAGCGTAATTTTGTTCCTTCTAGTAATGCTTCTGCCATGTTTATCACCTCCTTTCGCCTTATATATATAGATTTAGAGGCCAAAAGGACAGGCCGGGATAAAAAAAGATTAGATCGTTTGGCCCCTCACTGCCTGTTTCTAAAGCTGCTTAGTAGGGTTTAAGGACTATGTTTACCATGAAATTCCTGCTAGAATAATAGATATCTTCCATATTTGGTAATTTAGTTAAGGAAAAATTAATTTTTAATTGTTTAATTAATTAATAAAGAGAAAGATAAGGAGTGGGTCAATTGAATCGTTTGAAATTTAAATTCATCTCATCAGCGATTGCTTTTGGGATCATCAGTGCGGTCAGTTTTCTATTACCTGCTGCCTCTTATGCGCAGTCAACACTGAACGTACCGCTTATCTCGCAATTACCTGAATTGAAAAATGGCTGTGAGGTTACGAGCTTAACCATGCTGCTTCGGTACAAAGGAATTAATGTAACCAAAATGGGATTAGCCAATCAAGTGAAAAAGGACCCGACACCTTACCGAGCTTCTGGAAGCACGATTTACTGGGGAAATCCCAATACCGGCTTTGTTGGGGACATTACCGGGCGAAAGATCGGTTATTCTGTCTATCATGGCCCCATTTATCAATTAGCCAATCGATATACCAATGCCATTGATCTTACTGGAAAATCATTCGATGTGATTTTAAAACAATTGAGTAAAGGCAAACCGGTCTGGGTCATTTCAACTAGTACCTTCAACACGGTCCCGAGCAGTCAGTGGAAAACCATCCAAACACCAACAGGGCCAATACGAATGACCTTTCATGAGCATAGTGTCCTGCTTACTGGTTATGATTCAAACTATGTCTACTTTAATGATCCACTTGCTATTATTAAAAACCGCAGGATATCCCGAACCTCCTTCATTAGAGGCTGGGAGCAATTTGGCAGACAGGCGATAACCTACGGATCCTCAAAAGGTTACCTCGATAAACCTGGTCAAGGTATATCCATCAATGAAACTTACAATCTATCAGGCTGGTTTTTAGATGAGAGTGATGTGTCAAAAATTGAAGTAGTAGTCGATGGAAAAGTAATCGGCCAAGCCTCCTATGGTGACGCAAGAGCGGATGTGAAAAAGGCTTATCCTGATTACAACAATGGAAATGCTGGATTCCATTATGGATTGGACACAAAGAAATTGAGTAATGGGACACATACGATTACGGTTAAGGAAACAGGGAAAAATGGCTGGACGGATACATTGTCTGTAAGGGTTGTCACGGTTTCCAACGCAAAAGGAGCTTTAGAAACTCCGGTAACAAAGGAACTAACTAAGGGACAATATAACGTAAAAGGATGGTATTTGGACCAAAGCCATGTTGCCAAGATTGAAGTACTGGTAGACGGGAAAGTAGTTGGTCTAGCTTCCTATGGCGATATAAGAGCAGATATAAAAAAGGCCTATCCTACATACAACAATGCCAATGCCGGTTATCATTATCTTCTCAATACAACAAAATTAGCCGATGGAGTCCATTCTATTACGGTTAGGGAAACAGGAAGAAACCGTTTGGTTTCCATATTACCGACAAAAACCTTCACGATTTCGAATGTCAGAGGATATCTTGATCAGCCGGCAGCCAATACTACGATCAGTGGAAGCAAAACGATATCAGGCTGGTTTTTAGATGAAAACATCGTCTCCACCCTTGAGGTTCTAATGGACGGGAAAGTCGTCGGCCGGGCGGATTACGGAGATGTAAGAGCAGATGTGAAAAAACTGTATCCAGAATTTAATAATGGGAATGCCGGCTACCATTTTGTGCTGAACACGTTAGGATTTAGTAACGGCAAACATACGATAACCATAAGGGAAACGGGAAAAACCGGCAAAGTCAAGACGCTGCCGGGAAGAGTTTTCACGATCTCTAACTAAAAAGAAGGAGACAGAGGCGAAATGGCCTCTGTTTCTTTTTAAAATATTTAGTACAACGCAAGACTTGCCCGCAGTTTCTTAAGGGCACTCAGTTTCCACTGTTTCACAGCCGAAACTGAAACCTTTTCCCGTGCTGCCATTTCCTTAACAGACAAATCCTCTACAAAGGCAGCCACAACCCATTTGGTTTCCTTTTTCGTTAAACCTTCACAATAAGATAACAGCTGCTCCCGTTCCAGCGGAATATCGGAGTAATCGCCTTCGACTACTTCCCAATATTCTTCATTCGGATACACGTTTCCGGCCTCATACCGACTGCTCTTTGTCAGCTCAAGTAATAACTTCCCTTTGATATAGCTGTAAGCATAATTCGTAAAGCTTCCCTTTTGGGGGTCAAATCCTAGTTGTGCTTCCCAGAGTGCAATTAACGCTGTCTGATGGAATTCATCTTTGTTACGGTAAATCGAAAGAGAGTGTAAGATTCGATGAATCATAGGTGTGTATTGTTCTACTAATTCCTCAAAGTTATCCACTACAAAAACCTCTCGAGGACCCGCGCACGTTCCAATCAAATTCCTAGGTAGCTTTACCATATCGAGAAATGAGGTTTACGGCGAATTCCACAATTACCAATTTTAAGGGAAATAGAAGCTTATCCGATTGTTTTGGCTATTAAAATGAAATATTTGGAGCCGCTTTTGGGTAAATTCAGTCGAATTTACTATGATTTGATTGTTTAATTTTATTATTTTAAAAAATAATCTCCGTTTTTGTTATAAGGAGCAAATTCGCATCTATATACCAATTTTTTACAATTGTGTTGTAAGATAGAGGCGAGGTGATTTTTATGTTAACAAAAATGGAAGGTGCTTTAGTGGGGTTCGCCATCGGTGATGCTTTAGGCGGCACCACAGAATTTTTAACGAAAGAGGAAATACAAACGCAATATGGGCAATTACAAGAAATCAGCGGCGGCGGAGTTTGGAGCCTGGAAAAAGGGGAGACCACGGATGATACGGCCATGACAATCGCAGTTGCCAAAGGGATCTTGAAGAATCCCAGAGACCCAATCGAGGCAATCGGTAATGAGTTTTTAAAATGGTATCGTTCACATCCAAAGGACATAGGCATTATTGTGCGGACTGTGTTGGGTTCATTTAACGGAAACTGGTTTGAGACGGCTAAAAAGGCTCACTTTGAGTATCTTGACGAATTGTCAGCGGGAAACGGTACTTTAATGCGCTGTTTACCAGCAGCTTTAGCTTATAAGGACCTAGATGAAATCGAAGCTGTGACGAGAAAACAATCAAAAATGACGCATTATGATTCGAAGGCAGATGATGCTTGCTTCCTATACAACCGAATCGCTTACCGTGTTCTTCAGGGGGCAGAGTTAAAAGAAACGATTAGTGCAGAGGTAAAAGGAACAATCTATGAATCTGTCCTCAATGGTCAAAGGCCAACGTGCCTTCCTAGTGGTTATGTCGTGGATACCATGAACTGGGTCCTCTATTGGCTGTTACACGCTGAAACTTTTACAGATGTCGTAGTGGGAGCGGCAAATGAAGGTCATGATAGTGACACAGTGGCTGCGATTGCTGGGGGTCTCGCGGGAATGGCCTGTGGATTCGAGGGTCTGCCGCGTAAGTATGTTGATGTATTACTTCAAAAAGAGGAATTAATTGAATTGGCTCGTGAATTAAAGAATCTTAGGACGAGATAATAGAGGGGGCGGACCATGATTACCATTATGAAGATGTTTGAGCATTTGAATTGGGCAAATCAACAAATCCTTGAGGCGCTGAAAACTATAGGGGACCGGAACCACCAGTCTAAACGATTCTTCTCCCATCTCCTG
Source organism: Neobacillus vireti (assembly GCF_036962465.1). Lineage (GTDB taxonomy): Bacteria > Bacillota > Bacilli > Bacillales > Cytobacillaceae > Neobacillus > Neobacillus vireti_B. The sequence goes on along the minus strand of NZ_JBALNF010000042.1, from coordinate 49,398 downwards.
CTTGCGGAAGAGGTATGGTTTAATCGTCTTCAAGGTTTAGACAGCAATCCTCAGGCAATCTGGACAGAGCTTACGATTGAGGAGTGTTCCAACCTGGTGAAAAAAAATAAACTAGGCTTTGCAGGATTTCTTGCAGGTTTGACTGAGACGACCTTGGAAGATTTAATCATGTATAAGAATAGTACCGGACAGAAGTTTTCAACGTCAGTCGGAGATATCCTTACGCATGTAGCACTTCACGGTCAGTACCACCGAGGCCAAATTAATCGGCAGCTGCGAGAAGACGGATTCGAACCGGTAAATGTGGATTTTATTACGTTTGTCCGCTAAGGTGGGGCGCGAAGGCATTTCTATTGGACAGTTTGCGAGGGGGACTTGAATATTTAGTCTATTAGAAGGTGGCTATTTGACAGTATGACTAGTCACCTTCGTAATTTGTCCAATAGAATCCGTCTAAAGGACAAAACGCGAAGAAGCCCGGCGAGTATTGTCTAATAGAGTCCGTCTAATGGACAAATAACGCAGGAGACAGGGGGATTTTGTTCAATAGAATCCGTCTAAAGGACAAAACACGAAGGAGACCGCCGGATCCTGTCCAATAGAGATGGTCTAATGGACAAATCATGCAGTAGGCAGGAGGATTTTGTCCAATAGAATCCGTCTAAAGGACAAAACGTGAAGAAGCCCGGCGGGTAGTGTCTAATAGAGTCCGTCTAATGGACAAATAACGCAGGAGACAGGAGGATTTTGTTCAATAGAGTCCGTCTAATGGACAAATAACGCAGGAGACAGGAGGATTTTGTCCAATAGAGTCCGTCTAAAGGACAAAACGCGAAGAAGCCCGGCGAGTAGTGTCCAGTAGAACCGGTCTAAAGGACAAAACGCGAAGAAGCCCGCCGGGTACTGTCCAATAGAGCTCATCTAATTAGACAACTCATGTAGCTGACCCACGGGTTATATTCAATAACATATTTTTTGTCAAAAAACGCCCCCAAAAAGTGACATTTCAAACAGTAAAAACGTGGATCATTCGCTATGATAAAGATGTATCTCCACATTCCGCTGAAGGGAGCCCTCTATGAGAAATCAAGGCAAGCACTCCGATTTAAAGACTTTTATCCGATCCTTTAAGTCCATTCTGTTAAATCTGCCATTTCCCTGTTACATTCTCGACCTAGAAGGCACCATTGTCCTTTCAAATGAGGCTGCTATACGTCTCACCGGGTACCCAAGAGAAACAGAGTTCAAAAGAAATTTCATCTCTCAACTAGACGATGATTACATTGAACAAGCCATTCACCATCTTAAAAGTGTTCTTTCAGGAGAACAAATGCAGCTGCAACTTTCCATTCGTCATAAAAATGGCTCCAGTATCCCTGTCCAAATCCTGTCCATTCCACTTGAAATCGGTGGGGGGATCCAAGGAATTCTCGGCTTTATGTTCGAACAGCCTGAACAAATGGAATGGATTCCTGCAACAGCTAACACCCCTCGATGGGAAAAAATCCTTAATGACATGAACATCTGTTTATGGTCAGTCGATGCCAGAACAATGAAAACCGTGGCGATATCCTCAGCTTGCCAACCTATTTTAGGTTATACCAAGCAGGAATTAACTGAAAATACCTGCTTGTGGGAGGATATCCTCCATCCAAGTGATAAAAACCAAGTCCTGCAACAGCTGCAGTCCATCGAAAGTGGCCGCTCTGCCAAACTAGAATACAGGATTCGTACACAGTATGGTGGCTATAAGTGGATCTCAGATTATATTACCCCCGTTCATGATGTCCTCACAAATAGCCTTATCCGTTATGACCGAGTCATTGTGGATATCGACCATCGAAAAAAGACCGAAGAAGAGCTGGAGTATATTGCCTTTCACGATTCCCTAACAAGGCTTCCGAACCGAAGAAAAATGGATTTGGAGCTACAAAAAGCCTTGATTGAGGCGACCGAAAAGAATCATTTTGTCGGGATTTTATTTATCGATTTGGACCGCTTTAAAGACATCAATGATTCATTGGGACACAAAATGGGTGATAAATTTATTCAAATGATGGCCGGAAGGTTAAAGGAAAATCTACGGTCGGATGATATCCTCTCGCGTCAGGGCGGGGACGAGTTTGTCATTTTATTAAAAAATCTTCCCAATAGCCAGGCAATAGATGAAATGGCTGCGCGAATCAGCAGTGTCATGGCCCAGCCCATTAAGATACTGGACCAAGAATACCGGCTTAGTGTCAGCATTGGGACCAGTATTTTTCCTGACCATGGTCAAGAAGCGGACGTGCTCATGATGCGGGCCGATCATGCCATGTATCTGGCAAAGGAAAATAAAACAGGAATCCAGCAATATCAAACGGGCATGTCCAAAAGTCTTTCAAGAAAAATGCTGCTCGAGCAATATCTTCACCAGGCAATCGAACATCAGGAGTTGTATTTAGAGTACCAGCCGATTATGGATGTCAATACGAACGAGATTATTGGTTTGGAGGCACTGCTGCGCTGGGCACATCCGACATTGGGAAATATTCCTCCAGGGGAATTTATCCAAATCGCGGAGGAATCGGACCTTATCATAAAGCTAAGTAATTGGGTGTTATATACCGCCTGCAGCCAACGGCGGCGTTGGATGGATCAGGGCTTAGCTCCATTTTATATTTCGATTAATGTTCCAGCCCGGCAAATTCATCAAGATAATTTCATTGAAACCATTAAACGTGCGTTAAAACAGTACAAGTTACCAGCAGATTTTTTAAAAATAGAAATTACGGAACGGACCGCAATGACGAACGTTAAGAAAACCTTGAAGACGATGAGAGAGTTACAGGAATTTGGGGTTGATATCATTTTAGATGATTTCGGCATCGGTTATTCTTCGATTAGTTACTTGGTTCAGTACCCGTTTAATACAATCAAGATTGATAAATCCTTTATCCAAGACCTTAACCATAATTCCAGTCAAAAGTCGGTTTGCCGCTCTTTGGTGGCAATGGGGAAGAACCTCGGGATGAATGTGGTGGCAGAAGGGGTGGAGGAGCTCGAGCAATACGATTACTTATGCAGCATTGGCTGTCATAAAATGCAAGGTTACTATTTAGTAAACCAATTTCGATGGAGTTGGTTGAGAATTTTACTAGACAAATCTACACCGTATAATGTTTTTTTAAATAGAAATACCTGCTGAAGAGGAGTAGGTATTTTTGTTTTAACTTAAAAAATATTCTTGTATTGTCATTTTTCTGGGATTATTATAAAGCATGATTATGCGAAACTATTAAAATGATTCTGGCAGGGAGACGTTTACTATGCGAAGTTATCTCATTTTGGGGATGTGCGCCTTATTCTTAGTTCAATATTTTGCAGAGCTCAATTGGCTTCAGTTCGTCGTCGTCGGACTTTCGATATTGGCATTCTTGGGCAGTGCCTTTAAAGCAGACCGGTTTCCGCGCTGGCTTGGCATCATCATGATGACGGCGGGAATCGTTATCGAATGGCATAAAGGAACGGGGGTCCAGGGAATTAGTGACGGTATTTTTCTAATTCTGCCATTACTTTGTTTGTTGACACTTGCACCGCTTCTATCGGTTCCTTTAAGGCTGAGTGGACACTTTGGGTCCATTGCTGCTTTATTAAGAAACCTCATGCATCAGCCGAGAAAGTTATACGCAGGTATTACCGGGACTCTTTTTTTATTAGCGCCGGTCCTCAACTTAGGTTCGGTCCGAATATTAAATGAGTTTATGGAGGAAATTAAGCTGCCATCCACCATGTCAGCCAAAAGTTACCTAGTCGGCTTTTCAACAGCCGTCATGTGGTCACCCTATTTTGCATCGGTTTCATTGGTCCTTCACTACTTGAATATTCCCTTTGAAGAGTACATTCTCTATGGAATAGGCTTGTCGGTCTTGTCACTAGTGGTTGGAAATGTGTTGTTTGCTCTGTGGGAAAAAGGGAATCCGCTGTCTGACAGGTCGGCAACAAAGGCTCCGCTTGAAAAAGAGCATCGCCGGCAGATGATTAAGCTTGTTCTATTTGTTGTCATTTTAATGAGTGCCTGCTTGGTGGTGGAGAAGTTCACTCATTGGTCAATGATCGTTATCGTCTGTTTGATGTCAATCCTAGTCCCTTTAGGATATGGAGTAGTGTCGAAAGATTGGAAGCGAATGGCTGCTCCATTAGTGGACCTTCGCGACCGCACCGTACCGATGTTGAATAATGAAATCATGCTGTTCATGAGTGCGGGGATGCTGGCGTTTGCGATAAAAGGGACGAGCGCCGCGAATGGGGTTAGTACACTCCTTGTCCACTTGGCGGACCGGTCGTTTATCTTGTTTGCACTCGCCGTGATGCTGATTGTTTTAAGTATCACCTATATGGGGATCCACCAAATTGCGGCCGTGGGTGCGCTTGCTATGCAATTGAATCCTGCCGAGATTGGGATAAGTAATATTGGCTTGGCCTTATTGCTCCTGCTTACCTGGTCGATTTCCACCGCCCTTAGTCCTTTTTCAGGATTAAATCTGATGGTCAGCCGTTTTGCTGGGATTTCAGGAGTCCAAACAGGCCTCCGCGCCAATGGACTGCATTTGTCCATCCTTGCACTGATTGGAATTGCGATTATCTCCTATATCGGATAAAAAAAACAGCCTCTATGGCTGTTTTTGCATTTTATAAAGAATATACCCTGTGAAAAGCTGGAACAAATCCATAAAGTTTTTCGGATTTTTATTGGTCAAGACTTCAATTCTTTGTAATCGATAGGCCAAGCTGTTCCGGTGAATATGAAGTTCCTTCGAAATGGCATTCATGTCACCCGAATTTTTTATATAACAAATCAAGGTCTCAATCAGCTCTTGCCCTTTAGGATTTTCAGCGTGTTCCTTATAAAAATCAGTGATTTCGTTAAAAGAGATATCTTTATTTGTAAGGTAATCAATGAATTTTAGCTCCTGATAATGGCAAATGGTCTGTGGAAGATCCATCCGCTCTACAATTTCAATCGCACGACGGGCCTCATGCACGGACTTAGACACAATCGTATAGTTACTGCCAAGTCCCACTCTAACTTCATTCGGCGAATGGCCGGCTTCAATTCTTTTGATTAGATCGCTCTCACTTGGAACCACATAAAGAATGCTGTCTTGGTTGAGTCTAAAGGAAAATTCCTGTTCTAGCAGATAAGGTTCCTTATGGTGGCGTCCCTTCACGACAATTGCTTTTCGCTCTAGATCAAGATTAATGCCAAGCGCCTCACCGCTGCTCTTTATCGCGGTATCATATTCCTCACAACGGAATACCCATTGATATAAAAATTCCTCTTTCATCTGCTCTTGAATACGTCGTTCCCTAAAAAGAAATTCCTGGTTGATTAATAGATCGGCAGTAACTCTGACTAACTCCGCAAACGGTCCGACAATATTAGGATCACCACTGATTCCAATAACGCCCATAATTTTATTGCGAAAATGGATGGGCATATTGACACCTGGCTGGGAGCCCTCCTCTGATTGATAAATCGAAACAATTGTTCCCTGCTCAATCGCGGATATTGCTCCCTGATGGTAGGTGCCAATCCGTTTCGGGTCTCCGCTCCCAATAATTAAACCAATCTCATCCATGATGTTTACATTATAGGGAATAACATTCATTACTTTATCGGCGATTTCCTGTGCTAGGGCTTGATACATTTTCATCCGATTTCCCTCCGGTCCTTGTCTGTCTTTAAAATAGTAAAAAGAGTATTTGTTTATTTGCCCAAAAAAGTATACTTATTATTAGCGATTTGAATGATGATTTATTTGTAAGACAATTATACAATAAAAATGTAAACGGTTACTAAAAAATGAATAAAAAAGGTTTACTACGTTTGGTAAAATCGTCACTAATTAGTCACTTGACTAATATTCATTCATATTTCTTACACATTTAAAAGGGATTTTGGTCAAATGACTAAAAACATCTAGAAAAAATTTATCAAATTGAACGAAGCTATTTTCAGCGAAACCGTTTACGATAGGTATGTGAAATGATTCACGAGTGCAAAATATGTAAATCAACACATATCATTAATTTGTCATACCATTCACATACTTGTTTACAGAATATAGGTTATTATGATTACGAGGTTTAAAATATGTTTAACGTAATAAATAATAATCTTTTATAAAAACAAAGTATGTGAATAGATTCACAATGAATCATTTTTCAGATCTTCTTGTCCAAAAGCAAGAGTCTAAACAGCTGGGAGGAGTTAAAAAATGTTTAAGCCAAAAGGGGTCATCCCCGCATTAGTCACACCATTAGATAAAAACGGTCAATTGATGGAAGAGGCATTACGAAAAGTCATCGACTACACCATTGCAGGCGGTGTCCACGGATTATTTATTCTAGGGTCGAGCGGTGAAATTTACGGTTTAACCCCTGAGCAGAAGCGCCGTGTCGTGGAAGTAACAGTGGATCACACGGCTGGAAGGGTTCCTGTTTATTGTGGGGCTAGTGAAATCACCACGAGAGACTGTATCCAAACAGCTCAAATGGTTGAGGAAATTGGCGGTGTTGCAGCACTATCTGTCCTTACTCCGTATTTTATGTCACCAACGCAAACTGAGTTAGCGGATCACTTTAAGGCGATTGCCAAGTCTACGAATCTACCGATCATCCTTTACGGGAACGAAGCCCGTACCCAAGTAAAAATTGATGTGAAGACTTGCGAAGAGCTTAGTAAGGTTGACAACATTATCGGAATAAAAGACTCAAGCGGAGATTTTACAAAAACGGCTGAGTACTTGCGAGTAACTCCGCGTGAATCATTCTCTGTTTTACTAGGACGCGACACACTCATTTATGCAGGTCTATGTCATGGTGCAACTGGTGCCATCGCTAGCACAGGAAATATCGCTCCGAAATTAGTAGCAGATATTTACAATACGTTTGTTGCTGGCGACTATCAGAAATCACTAGAACTGCAATTTAAACTTGCTCCATTACGCTTAGCGGTGGACAAAGCAACATTCCCAGTTGTATTAAAAGAAGGTTTAAGAATGGTAGGAATTGATGTGGGCTATGCATTTGGGCCTGCAGCGGAGATGAATCCGGAGAGCAGAAAGCTTTTGGAAAATGTTTTAAAAGATTTAGAACTTTACCAAACCTATTAATTTCCTAAGGGAAAGGAAGAAATAACATGCCATTATTGTATGTTGCCTTAGCAGTTATCCTTTTACTCGTTTTAATGATTCCGCTAAAAATGAACGGTTTCATTGCACTTCTCTTAACTTCTATATTTGTCGGTTTGCTTGTCGGAATGCCACTGGATAAAATTTGGGAAACCATTGGTGATGGTCTTGGAGGTCAGCTGGGCGGGACGGCTCTTATTGTTGGCATCGGGGCTATGCTTGGAACCGTTATGGCTGATGCGGGAGCCGCACAGCGAATTGCAACTAGTTTAGTAGACAAAATGGGAATTAAACGGATTCAAGCTGCAATCTTAATCGCTGCATTTGTTCTTGGGATTACGATGTTTTTCGAAGTCGCTTTTGTCTTGTTGATTCCGCTTGTATTTGTTATTGCTCGTCAAACAAAGTTAAACCTATTATGGGTTGCTTTACCAATGTCAATCGGTTTATCAACATGCCATAGCTTTCTTCCGCCGCATCCGGGACCTGCAGCAGTTGTTGGCGTCTTCCATGCCGACATGGGATTAACCCTTTTATACGGCTTGATTATTGCGATCCCAGCAGCTACTTTTATCGCCTATACCTGGACTAGATTTCCATTTATTAAAAAGATTAACCCAATCATTCCAGATGGGCTTATTACGAACAAAACGTTTAAAGAAGAAGAAATGCCATCCTTTGGATCAAGTATTTTCGTTGCCCTTATTCCAGTGGTACTAATGGCTGCTGATGCGATTTGTACCTTATTTTTACCAGAAGGTAACGGTTTTAGGCACGTTATGGATTTCTTCGGTTCATCTGAAATGGCTTTATTACTTGCTCTCTTAATCTCTATGTGGCTGCTAGGACCTAGAATTGGCCGCCCACTTAAAGATGTTATGCAGTCTTGCTCCAATGCGGTTAAGCCAATGGCCATGATCATTTTGGTTATTGGTGCAGGCGGTGCCTTTAAGCAAGTACTTGTTGACGGTGGAATTGCTGACTACATCAAAGATATAACATCAGGCTGGAACATGTCTCCAATCATCCTAGCTTGGATCATTGCGGCTCTCTTACGGGTTGCTCTTGGTTCTGCAACAGTTGCGGTAATGACTGCTTCTGGAGTGGTACTACCGATTGCGCAAAGCTCAGGAATTAGCATGGAATTAATGACACTTGCCGTTACATGCGGAAGTATTGCTTTCTCTCACGTAACCGACCCAGGGTTCTGGATGTTTAAGGAATACCTCAATTTATCGGTTCCTGAGGCTATTAAAATAAGAACAACCTATACAACCGCACTTGCCATCATTGGTTTAATCGGTGTATTAATTCTCAATATGTTTGTAGGATAAAAACTTCTTTTGAGTCAACCGGGCAGTAAACAGGTATGTGTACCAATTAAGTTGAGTTTGCTGCCCGCCATGGTGTCAAAAATAAAAAAACTTCAGCGACCGTCTAGCTGCTGGTCGCTGAAGCTAGACAAATCTCATCTTATAAGGATAGTACAATTTTGTACTCTCTTTAAATAAAAAAATTTGTAGGAGTGTTGTAGAAATGAAGAAAATTGGATTTATTGGACTAGGAATTATGGGTAAGCCGATGAGCAAAAACTTAATCAAAGCGGGCTATCAGTTAATCGTTAGTGATTTTAATAAAGATGCAGTGCAAGAACTTGAACAACTAGGTGCAGAAATAGAAACAACGCCAAAAGCAATCGCTGAAAAAGCAGATATCGTTATTACGATGCTTCCAAACTCTCCAAACGTTAAAGCTGTTGCACTCGGAGAAAACGGACTGATTGAAGGTGCACATGAAGGATTAATCTATGTGGACATGAGCTCAATCGCACCTGCAGCTTCACAAGAAGTGTATCGTGCATTAGTAGAAAAAGGTGTTGAAATGTTAGATGCGCCTGTTAGCGGCGGCGAACCAAAAGCGATTGATGGCACGATCTCTGTTATGGTTGGCGGTAAGAAAGAAGTTTTTGAGGAAGTTCAAGATGTATTAGCAGCAATGGCTGGATCCGTAGTCCATGTTGGTGACATCGGTGCAGGTAACGTCACAAAGCTTGCCAATCAAGTAATCGTTGCCTTAAATATTGCGGCTGTATCAGAAGCATTCGTCTTAGCGCAAAAAGCTGGTGTAAACCCAGAAGCTGTATACCAGGCAATCCGCGGCGGTTTAGCAGGAAGCACGGTTCTAGATGCAAAAGCACCGATGATGCTGGACCGCAACTTCGACCCAGGGTTCCGAATTAACTTACACATTAAAGATTTAACAAACGCAATGGAAACAAGCCATGAGTTCGGTGCTCCAGCTCCATTAACTGCGGCAGTGTTAGAGATGATGTATGCTTTGAAGGTTGATGGACATGAATTTGAAGATCACAGCAGTCTATTAAAATACTATGAAAAATTAGCTAACGTTGAGATTTCTCGTTAATTATTTTTGAAAAAAGAATAGAGAACGCAGCATCATGAAGCCCTGCGTTCTCTCCTAAAAGGAGATCATCCCCATGAACACAGTTGAGAAAGTTATTAACGCTACTCCAGTTGTAACAGAAATGGAAGTCTATCCAGTTGCTGGCCGTGACAGTATGCTATTAAACCTTAGCGGCGCACACGGAGCTTATTTTACAAGAAATATTGTCATCTTAAAGGACAGTAATGGAAATGTCGGCGTTGGGGAAGTGCCAGGCGGCGAAAGTATCCGCAAAACGCTTGAAGATGCACGAGAAATAGTAGTTGGTTCATCAATTGGTAATTATAATAATATCTTAAATAAGGTACGACAAGAATTTGCGGGCCGCGATTCAGCTGGCCGCGGTTTGCAAACATTTGATTTACGGATTACGATCCATGCTGTTACGGCTATTGAAGCAGCATTACTTGATCTTTTAGGAAAGCATTTAAATGTTCCAGTTGCTGCACTTTTAGGCGAAGGCCAGCAGCGTGACAAAGTAAAAACGCTTGGTTACTTGTTCTATGTTGGCGATCGCAATCGCACAGATCTTCCATATTACAGCAATCCTGATTCTGAAGTGGAATGGTACCGAATCCGCCACGAGGAAGCCTTAACTCCGGAAGCAGTGGTCCGTCTTGCCGAAGCATCACAAGCGCTTTATGGCTTTAAAGACTTTAAGCTAAAAGGCGGCGTCTTAGAAGGTAAAGAAGAAATCAAAGCGATTAAAGCATTAAAAGAAAGATTCCCTGATGCAAGAATCACTCTTGATCCAAACGGTGCCTGGTCATTAAAAGAAGCAGTGGAGCTTTGCAAAGATATGCATGGAATTCTAACCTATGCAGAAGATCCATGCGGCGCAGAAAATGGTTTCTCTGGCCGTGAAGTAATGGCTGAATTCAGAAGACAAACAGGTCTTCCAACCGCAACTAATATGATTGCGACTGACTGGCGTCAAATGGGTCACACGATTTCCCTGCAATCAGTGGATATTCCGCTTGCAGATCCGCATTTCTGGACGATGCAAGGTTCTGTCCGTGTCGCACAAATGTGTAATGATTGGGGTTTAACTTGGGGGTCACACTCCAATAACCACTTTGATATTTCACTAGCGATGTTTACCCACGTGGCTGCGGCTGCTCCTGGTGAAATTACGGCGATTGATACTCACTGGATTTGGCAGGAAGGCATTGAGCGTTTAACGAAGGATCCATTCCAAATTGTCGATGGCCACTTGGCGATCCCTGATAAGCCAGGATTGGGTGTGGAAGTAGATATGGAGCAAATCATGAAGGCTCATGAATTATACAACAATATGGGATTAAACTCTCGTGATGATGCTGTTGGTATGCAGTTCTACATTCCAGGCTGGAAGTTTGATAACAAGCGCCCTTGCTTGGTTCGTTAATTAATATACTAGTATAGTCAAAACTATAGAGGGTGACGTTGTTGTCACCCTTCTCCTATTAAATACATTATTTTTTTCAATTAACCGTAAAGGACAGATCGTTATGAAGTTTGTGCTAGCGCCTGATTCATTTAAAGAAAGTATGACGGCGAAAAATGCTGCCCTTGCAATGGAAAAAGGAATTAGGAAAGTTTTTCCTGATGCAGAATGTGTGATTGTTCCCATGGCTGACGGCGGGGAAGGCACAGTCGATTCTCTCGTCAGTATGACGAATGGAGAAATAATTAAGACTGAGGTGCTCGGGCCTCTCGGCAAAAAGGTCATCGCAGAATACGGTCTCTTAGGTGAGGGGCAAACTGCTGTTATTGAGATGGCAAGTGCCAGCGGATTGGAATTACTTAAACCTGACGAGCGCAATCCTTTGTTAACCACCACTTATGGAACCGGACAATTAATTAAGCATGCATTAGACAAAGGTGTCAGCCGGTTTCTAATTGGAATTGGCGGGAGTGCGACAAATGATGGTGGAGCAGGCATGCTTCAAGCACTTGGTATTTCGTTTAAAGATGAAAACGGCGAAGAGCTGCCACTTGGCGGCGGTGCTTTGGGCCGCCTGCATACGATTGATTTAAGCGGCTTGGATGAAAGAATGAAAGGTGTCAAAATCGATGTGGCCTGTGATGTTACCAATCCGTTAATCGGCGAAAACGGAGCTTCTGCTATTTTTGGACCGCAAAAGGGAGCAACTCCGGAAGTGGTAACGGTGCTTGATAATAATTTAGCTCATTACGCTGAAGTGATGAAAGCGCAGCTGAATAAGGATATAGCCCATATGGAGGGTGCCGGAGCAGCCGGTGGACTTGGTGCCGGGTTGATGGCTTTTTTGAATGCTCAGTTGCGAAAGGGTATTGACCTTGTGATAGAGTATACCGGCCTTGAGGAGCGCATCCAAGGTGCGGATTATGTGTTTACAGGGGAAGGCAGTATTGATGGCCAAACGCTTTTTGGTAAAACACCATTTGGTGTAGCGACGATTGCCCAAAAGTATTCTATCCCTGTGATTGCGTTTGCCGGCCGGGTTGGCAAAGGTGTGGAGCCTTTGTATGAGAACGGATTTACGGCTATTATTGGCATTTTAACCGGAGTGACCTCTTTGGAGGACGCGTTGGAATCTGGAGAAACAAATATTGAGTTTGCAGCAGAAAATATCTGCCGTATATTAAGGGTATAACCAAAGTGGATGCTGCCAAGTTTTCTTGGCAGCTATTTTAGTTGGAATTAGATGTCTGGCTGCATGCAGCGCCAAGGGTCTCGGTAGGTATAAGCTTATCCAATACACTTGAACCTTTTTTCATTTAAGGTAATAATGGAAGAGATTACAAATTAGATTGTGACTCGAGGAGCCTGGAGATGAAAGATTCTTCTAAAAAAATAAATATTGAATACGTTCAACGAAATACGTTATCAAAGCAGGTGATGGAAAGTATTGTCCAGCTATTAATTAGCGGCCAGCTAAAACCAGGGGATAAGCTTCCCACGGAAATGGAGTTATTGGAGATTTTAGATGTCAGCCGGCCGGTGCTGCGTGAGGCGCTTAGTTCGCTGGAATCATTAGGTGTGATCACACGGAAAACACGTGAGGGAACATTCTTTAATAATAAGATTAGCAGTCATCCCTTTTCCGTTATGCTAGCGTTAGCACATGATAACCTGCAGGCAATGGTAGAGGCACGGATGGCATTGGAATTGGGGCTAATCACGATGGCAGCTGAGAAGATTAGTGAGGAAGAGCTGGTAAGATTAAAGGAGACGATTGATTATATTGAGAATAGTCAAGATGGGGAATACGGGGAAGCCGATATTGAATTTCACCGCATTATTGCTTTGAGTGCGGATAACCCAATTGTTGAAGGGATGATTGATTCCTTAATTGTGACACTGGTAAAGATTAACAATGAAATCAAGGTGCGAGAACCAGAGCGGACGGTCCGCCATCATACCGCAATCTATCAAGCACTCGCCGCCGGAGATCCATTCGAAGCCTTCCACCAAATGTACCTCCACCTCGATTACGTCCGCCAAAAAGTCATAAAAGACACTAAAAAGTAGAAAGACTAAAGGTGACAGGCACCATGTGAATAATTCACATGGTGCCTGTCACCTTTAGTTATATTGGCACGGTAATTTAATTGAATACTTATTTCTTCTCCATCAGCCACTTAGTAACGACTCTCGATTCCTCATCTGTTAAAAGATGCCCTGGCATTTTATCGGATCCCTCAGTGATCATCTTAAATAATTCATCTTCCGAGTATTTACTGCTCATATTTAAAATAGGCGGTCCCACAGCGCCTTTTAAATTGCCTCCATGACAGGCTGAGCACTTATTTCCATATAGTGTCTCTCCATCCAAGGCTTCCTTTTTATCGGCAGCATGGGATGAACAGCCTGCTAACAATAAAAGCGATAGTATTGCTACTGTCCAGAGTTGCTTCATCATCTTAAACCTCCCTCATCATCATTAGAAAAATACGGCTCCTAACATGATTATAAAGTGTATAAAGATGGAAATAGGGTTTAAAAGATGAAAGTTTTCGGACAGTTGAAGGACCGCTAAGAGATACCGAGCTCTTCGACTGGTTGCACTTCTGATTCATGTACCAGCTGTACATTAAATCTGCTGTCCTTCTCTCTAATTTCCCAATAGCCGGAACTATATTTATAGATTACAATAAAAAGTTTCCCGTCATAACGCACCTGTTCTGTCTTCATTTCACAATCACCCTTATCTATTAGTTGAGTGATACTATTTATATTCCATCATTCGCTAAAGTATGACGACATCCTTCGGAAAATAGCAGGTAGAGTTGACAATTAACCATAAACATAGTCAAAAACGGAATATTGGTGTCAGGCACCATGTGAAGAACTGAGCATTCAAAATTAATAGATTTGGTAATTTTCCCAAGTTCGCCAAATTCCGAGGGACTTCGTTAAGGATTAAAAGTATTATCGAGCCCTTTACTATTATCCTAACAATTATCACCATGATGAGCATAAAAAGTGTCGATATTTGATGATGAAAACTATTTCCATGTATTCGCTTACAACTAGTAAACTTAATTCACAGGTAGTTTTAATATAAGGGGTTATCGAAAATGAAGAATGAGGATCTATTTTTACAAATTGAAAATCTACGATTAAAAATGATAACAGTAGGGCTGTCAAAAGGCTTTACCTCCGCCGAAACGGTAAGACTTAGTGAAAGACTTGATCGATTAATCAACCTGCAAATGGGTTTAATAGAAGAACTAACCGCATAAGTTTTAACATTCATGAAGTTTTTTTCCCAACATCATAGCAAGTCATAAAAAAGGTCAATCGTATTTTCTAGTAAAGGCATGTAACTAAAATGGTAGAGGGCCAGGCCCTCTTATTTTTTTTGCTCTCATTTCTAAAAGAGATGAGAGTAATTTCACAATAAAAGGTTTCAAATAAACAAAACGCCCAGTTTGCGACCACACATGCAAACTGGGCGTTTTCATCTTTTTTAATAGTATGGGTAACCGCCATATCCGTATCCATAGCCAGGATAGCCGCCGGTTAGGGCACCGGCCGTTAACCCGCCAAGGAATCCGCCAACAAATGGTGAACCGAAACCACCGTAGCCTCCATATCCATATCCATAACCAGGATAACCACCGTGAAAATATCCATGATGATGGTGATATCCTCCAGGGTAACCGCCATGGAACCCTCCATGATAGCCGCCGTATCCTCCAAACATACGCATACATCTCCCTTTTTCTGTAATCAGCAGCAAGAATAGTTTCTTACTACCTGTAATGTATGCAGGATAGATGTCCAGTGAATGGGCGAGGATCAGCCCAGCCGCAAAAAAACAGGGCGCTTGCGCTGTTCTATTTTTGTTGCTGCAGCTTGCCATGTAATCGATTTAATTGCTCCATGAGCTGCTTATACTCATCAAACTCAATATTACAGGCCTCAATTTTTCCGCTTACCTTTTTGGTAATAGCCTGCTTTTCCTCGAATGCCTTCTTTTCTAAAAAAATATATACCTTTCTTTCATCTTCAGTGGAACGCTCCTTCCGCAGCCAGCCGTTCCCCTCCATTCTTGCAATCATCGGCGTTAAGGTTCCGGTCCCAAGCGTTAATTTTTCGCCTAAGTCTTTAACTGTAACACCATCATTTTCCCACAAGGCTAATAGAACTAAATACTGTGGGTAGGTTAACCCGAAGGGTTGAAGAACAGCCGTATACAGTTTGGTAAATTCACTGGCCGTTTCGTAGATGGCAAAACAGAGTTGATTATTTAACGTAAAAAAGTCTTTCAAATGATCACCTTTATGAAAATAATTTTTGGACATTCTGCTCCATTCGGCGTGGATCGACCGTTGGGGCATAGCGCTCGACGACCTGTCCATTAGCATCGACAAGAAACTTTGTGAAATTCCACTTAATATTCCTCGAAAGAAGTCCTTTTTTCTGATCTTTTAAAAAAGTAAATAAAGGATCTGCCTTCTCTCCGTTCACATCAATTTTGGCAAACATCGGAAAGGTTACACCATAGTTTACTTGGCAAAATTGAGTGGTTTCGTCAATATCGGCAAATTCCTGATTGTTAAATTGATCGCAAGGAAAACCTAAAACCATAAGACCCTGATCCTTATACTTTTCATATAATTCCTGAAGACCCTTAAACTGCGGTGTAAACCCGCATTTACTCGCTGTATTGACAATAATTAACGGTTTTCCTTCATATTCCTTCAATGATTTCATTTCCCCATTGGTCCTCGCTACACTAAAATCATAAACGGTTGTCATGTTCGTTCCTCCCCATTTTATCAAAAATAAATCGTGTACGACTCAATCGTACGCGATTAAATTGATTTTAGCAACTATTTTCGCCTGCGTTGTTTCGACTTTCTGATTTTCATGATTTTCGTGGAGGGCTGTTTACGGATCCATTTGATAAAACTAGCCAGCTTTTCATCCGCTCTAAGTTCCGGTAATGTAGTAATCCGGGCAGCAATTTCCTCATTCGTATAGAGGGCATGAATTTGTTTGTGACAGGGAATACAAAGATTCGCGGTTTCTCCGAAAGTGCCGCCCATTTCTTTTGGAAGCAGGTGATGGACAGTTGTTTCTACCTCTTGTCGTCCACAAAGTTCACAAGTCCCCATAGTTTTATCCCTCCTGTAATTTTGGTACTATTATTTACAAGAACGTAATTCAAGATTCCAGTTTGGCTGGGAGGGAGCATTTTATGCGTTATTTATTTTTATTGATCATTGCGATACCGGCAGCGGATATTGGATTACTGATTTTATTCGGGAAATCCATCGGCTTTTGGCCTACTTTGCTGTTGATTATTTTAACAGGTGTCCTTGGTGCTTATTTAGCGAAAAGGGAAGGGCTGCAAACGATTCGGAAGGTCCAGGAGCAGCTAAGCCGCGGTCAGCTTCCAGGGGATGCGGTATTAGATGGGATTTGCATTTTAATCGGCGGAACTTTCTTATTAACACCAGGGTTTGTTACCGACATTATCGGCTTTTTAATGCTTTTTCCACCGACAAGGAAGTTATTTAAGGCTTTAATTCTATATTTATTCAAAAAGAGGATTAATAGAGGTAATCGGAAAATCATCAAATAAAAAAAGGTTGTATCCCCTGGATTGTGGACAGGGATACAACCTTTTTATTATTTCACAGCTGTTTTAGGAACAAAACCAGTTAATTTTCCATAACTGATTCGATACCATCCGCCGCTTGTTGAAAGAATCGTAACCGTTTGGTTTTTCTTTATGACGCCAATTATTTTTGCTTTTGACGAAGCAGAAGTACGCACATGTAATAAGGAAACAATCACTTTAGCTGTTTTCAGCTTTTTAACTTCAAATGAAGCAGCAGCTGAAGACTTGTTATTACTTGGATCTACAGCATTGATTCCAACTGTATATTTGCCGTTCGCATAGGGAGCCGTGCTGTATGGCAGAGTTAATGTGCCAGCTTTTGTTAAGGCGTCCTTTTTCAAATAAGTGAGGATTTTTCCTTTGCTGTCTTTTACATATACGGTTAATTTCGCAGTCTCATTTGAAGTAAAAATGAGTGTACCTTTATTACTGGTGTTATTGACACTAACTTTTATGCCGGTTAGTTTTGGAGCAGTTGTATCTTTTACTGGAACGATCTTCTTCACGTCAAAAGATGGCAGTGTTGAGGCCTGGTTATTGGACACATCGATCGCGATAATCCCAACAAAATATTTGCCATTTGCTAAAGGAGAAGTACTGTATTCCTTTGTAATCGTGCCACGTTCCGTTAAAACGCTTTGAGCTAAATAGCTCAAAATCTTCCCATTACTATCTTTAATATAGACGGTAATTTTAGCTTTCTCATCCGTATTAAAAGAAATAGCTGCTTTATTTTTTACATTATCGACACTAACTTTCACACTGCTTATCTTTGGTGCGATTGTGTCAGCTGTTGGATTTTCCACTACAGTTGGCAAAGCATCACTTGGTGGAGTTCCCACTCCAGGCGGGGACCCGGCATCACTTGGTGGAGTTTCCAGTACAGGTATGGTCGCAGCATCACCTGACGGAACGGCCCATTGCGGCCTTTCCGTGTATTCTTTCGATAAAGTTGTGCCATCATAATAAAACGCGAGGATTTCATTATATTTCTGGCCCGCATCTGCCCGGTTTTTCGCACCCCATTGGCTTAAGCCAACGCCATGACCATCACCGAGGCCTGAAACGGTGGTCATTTCGGTTGTTTCGGTTATAGTTGTTACCAAATAACTTAACATGGTCCGAATGCCAACCATAGCTCGTATCTGAGAAGCAGGTACATTTTTGTACTCCAGTTTTTGCGGTGTGAATAGACCACTCGGATCTACTTTATCTTTTGTTAAAAATTCAATCGTTATATTCCCTTTTGATACACGGCCGCCCGAGGTCGGTGTC
Source organism: Neobacillus vireti (assembly GCF_036962465.1). GTDB lineage: Bacteria > Bacillota > Bacilli > Bacillales > Cytobacillaceae > Neobacillus > Neobacillus vireti_B. Next base: position 31,385 of record NZ_JBALNF010000042.1, on the reverse strand, counting down.
GTCAAGGACAAGACAGGAATCGCCGTAATCTTGATGTCTTTCCCTGCGTATCCGTGTGTCAGCATCCAAGTTTTAATCGAGGACGTTAACGAAGTATCGGCTTCTTTCATTTGGTCCCAAACGATTATGGATGGATTAATTTGTTGCTTTTTGACTGAAAACGTCCAAGGGGTTTTAGCGTCAAATTCATCTGTTTTGATGGTCAAATAGGCAACAGGTGATGTTCCCCATACATTTGTATTTGACTCGGTTTTCCCGCCATTGCTCGCAGAGAAAACAGCACTGATCAATCGGCCGTTTGATTTTAATACTTCACCCTTCGTCTCGTCTACAGCTGCGGTACTGTTTGGGTGCCAAGCATAACCGCCGTAAACTTGATAATTGATCGTGTCATCTATCACTTTATTTAAATAGGATAGGGCATATGTTCTCGCTGCTACTGCCTGGGATTTTAATGCTTCTTTATTCCAGCTGGCCATCATTTCAAAAGGTACAACACCTTTTACATAATCCTCCATAAAAACGTCATTGATCGGCCGAACATATTTTCCATTCTCGGGGATAAAATGAAAGGAACCTAAATAGGCACGTTTGTTAATCGTTAAATAGTTCATTTCCGCTAGAGGGACTAGATTTAACGAATCTGTTTGGAAAAGCAAGGTTGAACCTTCTACTAATGAAATTTTACTATTATCGAATTTTACAAGATAAGACTTCCCGCTTGTTAACTGAATGTTCGCCTCTTCAACCAGATAATCCCCTGTAGGCGTAATGGTTAATTGTGACTGATTTCCAATATAATTAACCAGTTTAACCTGCATCTTTGGTTCCAAGGTAGCTGCGGATGTACCGGTAATAGAAAGATTTACTAGTAAGAAAAAGGAAATAAAACTTACTAAAACTTTCTTCAATTATTCTCCTCCGTCCATGAAAATATACTCACAAAAAAATAATACTTTATCAGATTAATAGTTTACAATGGGGATTTTTGGGAGATACACACAATAGATCAACCTGGCATAAATTGAATTAGGAAATTTAACAGAAAAGGATGTTCAACTATGTCATTCATTCCGCCAGTCAGTATTAATATCGTGAGCGGAGGGGTCGTGCAATTTGGTGGCGCGGTGTTTGTTTCTCCAAAAGGCTCAGCTAAAACCGCACAGGGCTCAGGTGGTAACAATACGGGTGCACAAGTAATCACCATAAGCGGATTTAATTCCACCAATACAGCTGTAACTGACGTCATTGACCAGCCAATTGTTCAGGATGCCTAATGTAACCGCAAAAGAGGCTGTCATGAATGTATGACAGCCTCTTTTTTTCATCTATTAATATTCAACGAGTTTCATGCTATGGAAATAATTTAGCAATGTGGATGATCCTATTTATTGCTATATTAAGTATAAATATATTAAAATAAACTATTTATATTCTATTCATAATGGAGAAATAGTCGTATATTAAATCTATACTATCTAAGGTTTTTGGGGGGAGCAGCTTGGCAGTCAGCTTGGGGTTATCACTAATCATTCTTCTGTCGATTGTAGCGTTTAAAATTACCATAGTGGTTGCCAAAAATGTAACCAAACGGAAACAAACAGAACATGAATTAATCACAGAAATGAATAGCCTCCAAGAGAAAATTAAGATGAGTGAACAACGGTATAAATCACTGTTTGATTACCATTCCGATGCGGTTTATTCGCTGGACTTAGCGGGAAGATTTACGAGTGCAAATGTTGTTTGCGAAACCCTATCAGGTTATAGCCCGCAAGAACTGCTTGATAAGAATTTTTCGGAACTCATCTATGAAGAGGATTTGGCTGAAACCATCCGAATTTTCCATTTAACCATTCAGGATGGAGGAAGCCAGCAAAATAATCGATTCCGGCTGAAGCGGAAAAATGGAGAGAACATTCATCTGGATACTACGACGATTCCGATTATAGTCGATGGACAAACTGTCGGTATGTATGGAATTGCGAAAGATATCACCGAGCAAATCAAGAATCAAGAGATGATACAGCATTTGGCTTATCATGATTATTTGACCGGTCTTCCTAATCGAAACATGTTAGAGGCTCTTCTAGCAAACGAGACGATTAAGATTGAAGAGGTTGCAATCCTATTTATTGACCTTGACCGCTTCAAGATTATTAACGATACATTAGGTCATTCCATGGGTGACTTACTCTTAAAAAAGGTCGCTGAACGGATAAAATCATCCCTTGGGGAAAAGGATCTCATTTTTCGGCAGGGCGGAGATGAGTTTATCGTCATTTTAAAAGAGGCTGACCGGGACCGAGCGGGTGCGGCAGCTAATCAAATCCTCGAAGCCTTGTCCACACCGTTTAAATTGAACACGACGGAAGTGTATACTTCTCCGAGCATCGGTATCAGTTTATCACAGGAGGATGGCGAAACCGTTGCTACACTGATTAAGCATGCGGACTTTGCGATGTATCAGGCAAAGAAGGCCGGGAAGAAGACGTATCGTTTTTATTCTTGTATCAAGTATGAAGGTGATTTTGATCCATTAACATTGGAAATGGAACTTCATAAAGCCATTAAGCAAAATGAACTGTTCCTTCATTATCAGCCCAAAGTGAATTTACTAACAGGGAAAATATTCGGAGCTGAAGCTTTACTACGATGGAATCACTCCAAAAGAGGAATGGTCTCGCCGGAAAAGTTTATCCCAATAGCAGAAGAATCGGGTCTAATCATTCCAATTGGGGAATGGGTAATCAGGCAAGCGTGCAGTCAGAATAAAGAGTGGCAGGAGAACGGATTACCGCCGATGGTTATCTCTGTTAATCTATCTGCTCGTCAGTTCTCTCATGCAGGCATTGTAGCGACAGTTGAAAAAATTCTGCGCGAAACCGGTTTGGAGCCGCATTATTTAGAGCTTGAGATTACCGAAAGTATGACGATTAATATTGAACATACGATTTCTACTCTTCATGAATTGAAGAAGCTGGGTGTTCTGATTAGCATTGATGATTTTGGAACAGGCTTTAGTTCTTTGAATTATTTAAAACAGTTTCCTGTTGATACTTTAAAGATTGACCAGTCTTTCGTAAGGGAATTAAAACATAATCATGATGTCACGATTGTCAAAACGATTATATCAATGGCACACCATCTTCAATTAAAAGTAGTGGCTGAGGGGATAGAAACAAGGGAACAATTAGTCTTTTTACAGCAGCATCTTTGTGATGAGGGACAAGGATATTTCTTTAGTAAAGCTGTTCCTCCTGAAGAGTTAATTGAAGGTTGGACAAGGATGGAGCGGCTCGTCGTGGAGTTCGGTATTTCACAGGACGTCAAAGAACAAATATGGGAAGAAGAATCCTCCCGCATTGCCAGACAGGAATTACAGGATACACTAAGCCGTCAGAAGGGATTAACATTGAAGTTTAAACAAATTGATGGCCAGTTTATTCATACGTGGTGTGAAGGCAGTCTCCTCTATAGGCTTGGTTTAACGCAGGATAGAATTGTAGGAAAACGATTAGATGAAATCATTCCGCTGAAAGATGCTACAGAAAAAGCTGAAATTTACAAAAAAGCATGGGATGGCGAAGAGAATTTAACCTATGAAGCAGAAATCAACGGTGTTCATTATTTAGCTGCATTAAGTCCGATAAAAAGAATCGGAAAGGTGGTCGAGGTGATTGTTTCCTGCATTGACATCACACCGTTAAAAGAGACTGAAAAGGCACTGCGTGAAAGTAGTGAATTGTATCGATTAATGGCAGAAAATATGACGGATTTGATTACTATCTTTGATTTAACAGGAAGAGTAATCTATGCTTCCCCGTCTCATAGCACCATTCTCGGACTTCCACCTAGTTATTATGAGGGCAGGACATTCGTTTCTGATTTAGCGCCTGGGGATCAAGCTGATTTTCCTGCCATAATAAATGAAATCTTAGTGAGAAAGCAGCCATACCATCTTGAATTTAACATGTCCTACAAGAATGGTGGTTATAAGTTATTTAAGGCCATGTTAACCCCTATAATGAATGATGATAGGGAAGTAAAGCATATTATGGGTGTGGCAAGGGACATTACTAATAGGAATCAGGCAGAGACAATTGGCATGGGAGAATGAAAATGACTTCCATTCTGAGAATCATCAGCATTAAAAAAAGGACGCACCTAAGCGTCCTTTTTCAATCCAATCATTTAATTAGTAAAATTACTTTCCTTGACGACTTCAGGGATTATTTTTTCCTGTTTTTTTGTCAAAAAGAAAAAGACGCCAACTAATACGAGCAGTCCGCCGACAATTTGCCAGCCTGCCAGGTTTTCATCCAGTAAGAAGAACGCTAAAATGGTCGCACCGACAGGCTCTCCTAAAATACTCATCGATATCGTTGTTGCATTTACATAGTTTAATAGCCAGTTATTGATGACGTGACTTACAGTCGGTACGGATGCGAGTAATAGAAAAATCCCCCATTCCTTAGCGGGATATCCGGTTACGGCCACACCTGCCGAAAGATTATAGATGGTCAGTACAATCGCTGCGGATAGGAAAACGCAAAAACTATAGAGCCAATGAGAGACCTTTTTAACAGTCGATTGACCTATTAACAAGTAACCCACGACGGATATCACACTCAAAAATGAGAGAATATCCCCCATAATCGCCCCTTTACTCAGAGCCAAATCACCCCAGCCAATCATCATCGCCCCTATGATGGCAATACCCATGGTCATGAGGGCAGAAAGGGTGGTGCGTTCTTTATACAAAAAGAATCCCCCCGCCAATGAAACAATCGGCTGCAGCGCTAGAATAATGGTAGAACTTGCGACGGTCGTCAACTTTAACGAACCGAACCAGAGAACAAAGTGAAACGCTAAAAAGAGGCCGGAAAAAAATAAAAAATACCAATCTCGTTTAACGATCTTTTTAAATTCAAGCCGCTTTTTCCAAACGATTGGCAACATCAAGATGCTGGCAAACCACATCCGGTACATACTAAGGATAGAGGCCGGTGCGTCTGACCATTTCACAAAAATAGCCGAAAACGAAATCGCAATGATGGAAATCGTCAGCGGCAGGGCAATTGATCTAGAACCTTCCTGTTTCATGTCTTCCTCCTATGATGCGTAACGTAACAAATGTCAAACTCCTTTCTATTATACTCGTGATTTTTTTCTGTCTCAACGTCTTTCCAAAATGTAACCAAATCATAGACAGGTTAAGTCAGTTCACCGGTTTCCGTAACGATTTTAATTTTTTAAAGGTACTATTTATATATAGGTAAAACAATAGATAAATACATAAGGTGAGTAGATAAACGGGGTAGGAGAAGCAGAAATTCCAACTATAATACTTAAACATATTAAATTTCAGACTAATCCATTCAACCATCATGGCAATCAATGACCAGGCGAGAATGTACCAGAATATTTGCAGACCCCGAATGGCCCACTTATCAAAGAAATAAACAAAAAAATAACCAAACGGCGGGTATATGAACCAGCCAATCCAATCAAACCACTCATATTTTCCATAGTCATTAATATCATACATATTATAACTGATCCCCGCTAAAACGTGGTCCGTTACCTGAACATAGGCCATCCCGAAAAAAAGAATTAGCAATGTTATCGTGAAAGGGAATCTCTTAGGAAGTTTTAAAATCATGAAATAAGTTAGGAGAAATGAAATGATAATAAACCATTCATTTTGGTCGAATTTTTTCGGTAGTAATAACATTAGTGATCCAACTCCTTCAGGACTAATTTGCGGAACAGATAATGAAGGAAGAAGGTAATCATATAGATACAGAGCCATTGAAGTAAATCAAGCGACCAGTTCCAGTTTTTATAGGTGAGCACTTGTAAGTACTTTAATCCATTTTCCAGTCCGACGATTGAAAAAACTGCTAAGAGTATCAGTAGAACTTTTGCAAACCCAGCTTTAACTTTCCTGAGATGGTCTAAACTGCAGGCAATGATTAACGGATATAATACGATAAACGAAAGGTAAAAGGTGAAACGGTCCGAGCTTGTTTTTCCCAAAACAATTCTGTCTAAATTTAACATGACCAAATCCATCACATTACTGTCTAAGTACATAACTACAAGGAAAATCATCGTCAGTTCTAACGTATTTAATATTTTGGGCCTAACCGTGCAATAAATAATGGCGAATAAACTAATGGTTGAATAAATGGTAAAAGACATGCTGCCTCCCTTTTATCCGACATTATTATTTATTATGTCCCACAAAGTTAGAATCATTTGCATAAATTGTTATTTATTCATCTTTTCATGCATAATAATCACATGGACACTTAAAGGAAGATGTGATCATATGAAATTTAAATATCTTGTCATAACCCTTTTTTTAATTGCTCAAAGCTGTTCCATTAGCTCAAAAATGGGTGTAAGGCATACTAGTGCCGAGACCCAGAAAGTTCAAGAAAAGATTCATGCTTATCTACTTTCCAAACATGTCAATGGGAGCATTGCTGTAGTGAAGAAAAAAAAGCTGATTTTTAACGAGGGTATTGGTTTAGCCAATCGAGCTGCTGGGAGAGTAAACCTGCCTTCGACGACTTTTCCGATTGGATCCATCAGTAAGGTGATTGTAGCAGCCTGTATTTTGCAGCTTCAGGAAAAGGGAAAGCTGAGCACGGAGGATGCCATCTCAACGTTTATACCTAACTTTCCAAATGGCAGCCGTATTAAACTAATTCATTTATTAAACCATACGTCGGGAATAGAAGAGAATCTATTCTTCCATGGAAAATCAAAAGATATGCTGAAAGGGATCAGCGTTAAATTTCCTGCAGGTAAGAAGTGGGACTACAATGATATCAATTATTTCGTGTTAGGACTAGTCGTTGAAAAGGCATCAGGAGAATCATTACATAACTATATACAAAAGAATATCTTTGACAAAGCCTCGATGAAGCATTCCGGATTTATGACGCAAAGCAGGCCGGTGCCCTATACTTCGAAAGGATATATACAGACGGGAAATTATGCGCTTCCAGTCAATACACTGAATTTGTCCAAGCTATTTGGTTGTGGGGATATTTATTCCACGGCTTTGGATCTATGCTTGTTTGATGAAGCATTACTAAGCGGGAAGCTCCTATCTAAACGGAGTTTACAGGAAATGCTGACGCCTGGATCTCCATCAAAGTATGGAGAGGGTGTCTACATTTACGACAATCAGGTTTTTAGCAGGGGCGTAGTTGGCGGGTGGGAAACGCTGCATATATTTTTTAAGGATCAAACGATCATGGCGATTTTGCTGAATGTTCGTGATAAGGACATCAATATTCATCAGCTTTCAAGTGATATAAAGAATATCATTCACTAAAACCATTAGGCTGCATTGTTTGCTGAATTTCCGGAGAGGGAAAAATAGCTTTAAAAATTTAAGTTAATGGGGCATAGCTGCCCCCATTTTTTTGTATTTATTTGACAAAATTTTTGGTAATATAGATGTAGTTTGTAAGAAGATAGTGATTTAGAAGGTTTTTAGAAAGCCGAACGAGGGAGAGATTATATGGCAGTGTTAGTAACTGGCGGAGCTGGATATATCGGCAGCCATACGTGTATAGAACTGTTAAATGCCGGACATGAAATTATTATCGTTGACAACTATTCAAACAGTAAACCGGAATCCTTAGAAAGAGTAAAAGAGCTTTCAGGTAAGGATTTTGCTTTTTATGAGGTTGATTTGCTTGACCGGGTTGGCCTTGAGAAAGTCTTTGCGGAAAATCAAATTGAAGCGGTCATTCACTTTGCAGGTTTAAAGGCGGTGGGTGAATCGGTATCGATCCCACTTCATTATTACCATAATAATATCACCGGAACACTGATTCTCTGCGAGGTCATGAATCAATATGGGGTCAAAAATCTTGTGTTTAGTTCCTCAGCAACCGTATACGGAATGCCGGAGCGGGTGCCAATTTCGGAGGATTTTCCGCTAGGGGCAACCAACCCATATGGCCGAACTAAGCTGATGATTGAAGAGATTTTACGAGACTTATATGTGTCTGACCCTGAATGGAGTATTGCGTTATTGCGCTATTTCAACCCGATTGGGGCCCACGTTAGCGGTAGAATCGGTGAAGACCCGAACGGAATTCCTAACAACTTAATGCCGTTCATTACTCAGATAGCAGTCGGGAAGTTAAAGCAATTGCAAGTGTTTGGCAGTGATTACCCAACCGTCGATGGGACAGGGGTCCGCGATTATATTCATGTCGTCGATTTAGCAATCGGCCATTTAAAGGCACTTGAAAAAATTCTGCCTGCAACAGGTGTTGAAGCTTATAATCTTGGAACGGGTACCGGTTATAGTGTACTTGAAATAGTCGCTGCATTTGAAAAGGCAGCCGATGTAACCATTCCATATAAAATTGTGGACCGCAGACCAGGGGATGTAGCTGTTTGTTACGCTGACGCCTCTAAAGCAAAAAATGAGCTTGGCTGGACAGCTTCTAAGGGAATTGCGGAAATGTGTGAAGATTCCTGGAGATGGCAGAAAAATAATCCGAACGGGTATGAGGACTAACACTAACTAGGGACGGAGTTAGCAAGCGGGGAGATTTTTATGTTAATAAAAATTGATGATTTAACCGGACCCGAAGTGGCGGAATTGATTAGGGAACATCTACATGGAATGACATTGAATTCACCGCCTGAGAGTATTCATGCGCTGGGGTTAGAAAAGCTGCGTCAACCGGAAATCACATTTTGGAGTGCTTGGGAAGATCAGGCGCTGCTTGGATGCGGGGCCCTGAAAGAATTGGATCATAAGCATGGCGAGGTAAAATCGATGAGGACATCTTCAAAGCATTTACGAAAAGGTGTTGCTAGAGCAATGCTTCAGCACATTATCGAGGAAGCGAAGCGGCGCGGTTATCGGCGTTTGAGTTTGGAAACAGGATCGATGGATGCTTTTCTGCCTGCCAGAAGATTGTATGCTATGTTTGGCTTCCAATACTGTGAGCCGTTTGCAGATTATACTGAAGACCCTAATAGCGTTTTTATGATGTTAGAATTATAGAAAAAGGCAAGCTCGTCCAAAATATTTGGGCGAGTTTGCTTTTTTTATGTTTCCAAGCTTATTCAGTAAACCAAATGGATATTACACCGTATAAGAGGTAAAAATACGAATGAATTGAAAATATAAACATTCTCTTAAATAGGAGCGATTATTCCAACAGTTGGGGGTTTGTAATGAAACAAAAATGGAAAATGTATATATTGCTAATTCTACCTTGGATATCCTTATTTAAGTTTGGAAAATCTTCATTCATTCGGTACCTGCCTACTATTGTTTTTAGTGACTTGATGATAGCGTTAATAAGCGAGCTATCCCGGGAATTGAAATGGTGGAAAGTAAAAAATCCTATTTTTCCAAAGCTGGCAACAGATGTATCATTCGTATTTGGTCCATTTACAATCCTAAACTTATGGATATTCAAATTAACGTACAAAAGATTCTGGCTATATTTGTTGACTAATCTTTTTGCTGACTACTTATTTGCATATCCATTAACAACGATTGCAGAAAAAATAGGAGTTTACAAAATGGTAAGAATGAGCCGCAAACAGCTTTTCTTTCTTAGTGTTGTGGTTGCCATTATTAATTACTTGTATCAATTCTTTATGGTTGAACCTTTAAGAAAAGAAAAAACGGTATTGAAAGTTCCTCATAATAAATAAAAAAAGATGGCATGTGGATTTACACGCCATCTTTTTATGTCTTGAATGGTCCGGAAAACGGACCCAGCTTTTCCTTATTCTACTTCTACCTTGTTCGCATGTATATCAGCAGCATATACGCCCTTTGACTCAATAAATCGCTGAATTCGTTTGAGTGCTTCCTGAAGTTGTTCCATGGAAGCGGCGTAACTGCAGCGAATATAGCCTTCACCGCTTTCCCCAAAAACATCACCTGGAACAACGGCTACTTTTTCCTGCATTAACAGTTCCTCGGCAAATTGTGCTGAACTTAGGCCTGTTGCGCGAATGGATGGGAATACGTAAAATGCGCCGCCAGGAGTGTGGCAATCGAGACCCATTTTGTTCAGGGTCTGCACCATATAATTTCGTCTGCGGCGATAACTGTTCCTCATCGAGATCACTTCATCATACGTATTTCGAAGGGCTTCAATTGCGCCATGCTGCAGCATATGCGGTGCACACATTGTGGTATATTGATGAAGTTTTAACATAACTTCCACAAATTCGACTGGTCCAGCGAGGAAACCTAATCTCCAGCCTGTCATCGCAAACCCTTTGGAAAAACCATTTATTAAAATCGTCCGTTCATACATGCCATCGATTGCGGCAACACTACAAAATTCTTCATCATAGGAAAGCTCGGCATAAATTTCATCCGATACCACGAGTAAGTCGTGCTTCTTGATAATATTGGCGATTTCAATTAGTTCACTTTTTGTTAGCATACTGCCAGTAGGATTGTTTGGCGAGCACAGTAAGATCGCTTTTGTTCTTGGTGTAATCGCCGCTTCGATTTGTTCCGGTGTAACTTTAAAGCCGTTTACTGGTGAAGTGGAAACCGGAACGGGTTTCCCTCCAGCAATCGCCACTAATGGACCGTAGGAGACGAAGGCAGGCTCAACAATTAAAACTTCATCGCCCTGGTTTAAAATAGCACGGAAGGCGAGGTCGATGCCCTGGCTTGCTCCGATCGTAACAATTACTTGGTCTTTCGGATTATACTGTACCCCGAATCTTGTAATTAAGTAGTTGGTTATTTCTTCTCGTAACTCGAAGAGACCTGCGTTCGCTGTGTAAGACGTGTAGCCTTGCTCGAGTGAAAGAATGGTCGCTTCCCGAATGCTCCATGGGGTGGTGAAGTCTGGTTCACCGACCCCTAATGAAATGACCCCTTCCATGCTGGCAGCAAGGTCGAAAAACTTTCGTATCCCTGAGGGCTGCAGTTCTTTGGCTGTTTGGGAAAGATAGTGGGCAGGTTCGTGCCTCATGGTGTAACCACCATCCTGCGGTCTTTATCATCATTTTCACTTTTAAAAATAACGCCATCATGTTTGTATTTTTTTAACATGAAATGGGTGGTCGTCGAGATGACGTTTTCGATGGTTGATAGTTTTTCGGAAACGAAATTGGCAATTTGGTGCATGGATTTACCTTCAACAGTGATTGAAAGGTCGTAGGCACCGGACATGAGGTATAGGGATGATACCTCAGGGAAACGGCCGATTCGCTGTGCTACCTCATCAAAGCCTACGCCGCGTTTTGGCGTTACTTTTACATCAATCATCGCGATGACGTTTTCTTGCCCTTCCACTTTGCTCCAGTCGATTAAGGTTGGGTAGCTGATGATGATTTGCGATTGTTCTAATTTTTCTATCGTCGCTTTCACCGTTTCTTCACTGCACATGGCCATTAAGGCGATGGATTCTATGGGTAATTTGTGATTTTCTTCAATGATTTTTAAGATTTCAATTTCCTCACTGCTAAGATGCATGTGGATGTCCTCCTATTTCTTTAAACATTAATTGTAGGCTTGCTTGAACACCTGATAAAGGGGTTTGCACTGTCTAGCTCCAGCGCCTAGCCCCTCGAGGTCATAAGCTTATCCAGTTGCGGCTCCTTGGGACTGAAAGTCATAAGCCACCCCCTGACCAAGGCGCTTCCGCTTTTCTCGCTTATTCATGATTTTAATCCTATTTGCGAAGTCTGTCACGTGAAGTTGAAAAATATTTTGTATTTTTCTGAAAGAAAGGGGTTATGAGGTAAGGAATAGTTTTTTATAAAAATCGAAATTTTCTAAGGCAAATTTATCATTTTTCTAATGTAAACGTCATCATGGGAAATCAGTAAAATCTTACGTCAAAATTGGAGTATAATAGGAAATAGATTATCGCAACAGGAGTCGTGAATAGTGGAAAAACAAACTAGCAAATATAGATGGGTCGTTTTTGCCTCGGTCTTATTTACCTATTTTTTAATCGTCAGTCAGCGGACAGCACCGGGATTAATTTCAGACCAGTTAATGAAGGATTTCAATTTGACGGCAGCCACGATTGGATTGCTGACAAGCATACAATTTCTAGCCTATGCAGGCTTTCAAATTCCAATTGGCATTTTGTCTGACCGGTACGGGCCCAATTTCTTCCTTATTATTGGTGCCTTATTGAATGGGATCGGTACCTTAATTTACAGTATCGCGCCGAATGCGTTTTTTCTCCTATTGGGGAGATTATTGGCGGGATTAGGGGATGCGACCATTTGGGTAAACCTTGTCTTAATTTTAAGCCAATGGTTTAAAGTAAGAGAATTCGTCGGCTTACTCGGCATTGCCGGAATGGCCGGAAGCTTTGGGTTTCTGCTCGCAACCGTTCCTTTTTCCGCATGGATCTCGTTGTCAGGCTGGCGCATGCCATTTTTTATAACCGGAATTGTTTTAGTTTTAAGCGCTGTGCTATTATATGTTGTCCTTGAGAAAAAATCTAAGCAATTATTTAAAAATGATGCTGTAAAAGTGAAACAAAAGAAACCGCGCGAAAAAACCATCGTCGTGCTGAAGCGGATTTTTTCAAGCCGTCAGGCATGGGCTGCCTTCTTCTGTCATTTTGGATTAGTGGGCACCTACGTTGGATTTATTGGTTCATGGGCGGTTCCTTATGGGATGCATGTATATGATATGACCCGTTCAGAGTCAAGTCAGCTCATTATGATTGGTTTAATTGGCGCTTTAGTGGGGGCACCGCTGACAAGCTGGATCTCAAGCCGAATTGATTCGATTAAGCTTCCGTTTATCGTGGTCCATGTGATGGCGTTTGTCAGCTGGCTGTTGTTATTTTACAGCGGAAAGCCGCCTTACTATATGCTCGTCATTCTCTTTTTACTGATTGGTTATGGAAATGGCTCCAGCTCGTTAACATTTGCGGTCGTTCGAAAGTCGTTTGATATTAAGGAAGTCGGTGTCGTTTCGGGCTTTGCCAATACAGGGGGCTTTTTAAGTGCGGTACTCCTGCCGAGTATTTTTGGTAAAGTATTAGATCATTTTCATGCATCGTCCGCAAGTGTCGGGTATCATTATGGATTTCTGATTCCCGTTACTTTCTCACTTCTTGGGTTAATCGGTGGAATGATCATAAAAGAGGAACGACAAGAAGCAAAAAAGCCAAGTGAAATTACAGCATAAAAAGAGTCCGGATTTCTTAAGATGAAATCCGGACTCTTTTTTTACGTCTAGCCTTGGTCAAGGCGCTTACGTTTGGATTTAATGCTGCAAAAATGCCAACTGAATAAAGAACAAGACGGCAAATACATAAAGTAAGGGATGAATTTCGCGCCATTTCCCTTTCACCAATTTTAAAATTGGAAAACTAATAAAGCCTAGAGCTATCCCGGTCGAGATACTGGAGGTCAGCGGCATGGCTAAAACGGTGATGAAGGCAGGAAAGGCTTCATCTAATTCACTCCAATTAATTTTCGCGATACTGCCCATCATTAAACTCCCGACAATGATCAGCGCGGGTGCCGTAATGGCAGCAATCCCTGACACGGCGCTCACAAGCGGGCCAAAGAAAGCGGAAAGGACAAACAAGGCAGCAACCGTTACAGAGGTTAAACCCGTACGGCCGCCTGCCGCTACACCAGAAGTCGATTCAATAAAAGCAGTGGTCGGGCTTGTTCCAAAAATCGACCCAACCATGGTCGCAATCGAATCAGAGAGCAAGGCCTGTCTGGCACGCGGAAGCTTATCCCCCTTCATTAACCCTGCTTGATTCGCTACCCCGATCATCGTACCGGTGGTATCGAAAATCGTCACTAGGATAAACGAAAAGACAACAGCATAAAGACTGTGGTGAATGACATCGCCAAATGCAGTAAACGGATTTCCAATCATCAATCCTTTTGGAAGGGATGGAAGGGACATCAATCCTTTTTCGAAGGAAAGCTGACCAGTAAAGAAAGCAATTACTCCAGTGACAATCATCCCGAAAAATAATGCCCCATTGACTCTAAGGACCATTAAGATCAACGTAACCGCCAGCCCGATAATTGCTAAAACAGCTGAAGGGGAATGAAGGTCACCCAAACCCACCAAATTAGATGGATGAGCTGTAATGATCTTGGTTTCACGCAGGCCGATAAAGGCGATAAATAAACCAATCCCCGCGGTAATTCCGTGTTTTAAATTATCTGGAATGGCCTCAATCAATTTTTCCCGAAACGGTGTTAACGACAAGATGACAAAAATAATTCCAGCTACGAAAACGGCAGCGAAGGCTGTCTGGTAACTAATTCCCTGATGGCCGCCAACGACAGAATAAGCAAAGTAGGCGTTCAATCCCATTCCCGGGGCGATAGCAATTGGATAATTGGCAAACAATCCCATCCAAAGGGTTCCGACTAAAGCAGCGATGATGGTGGCCGAAAAGACTTGTTCAAAAGGGACGCCAGCATCTGCAAGGATGACAGGATTGACGACTACGATGTAGACCATCGTGAAAAAGGTCGTTATTCCAGCTATTAATTCTGTTTTTGTATTCGTATGATTTTCTTTCAGTCTAAACATAAGGGATCCTCCAAAATACGAACGATTTTTAACAACTTTACTATAATATTCGTTTTTTAGACGACAATCAATAGGTAATCTATATTTTTTCCTATTTTTCCTCAAGCTACGCAAGGTTAGGGACATAAAAAATTCAAAATTGGCAAAAGAAAAGCCCTTCATCATGGGAATAAAGGACATTTGTTCAAAAAAATTATTCTGCATTAATGGAGGTATGAGTACTACCGGTCCGCTTAGCTCGTCTAAACGAGCTAAAGCATTATCTGTCCTTGATAGACGACCCAAACAAGAATGAAAAACCAAAGACGGTAGCCAAGGGCCTTGATTGACGACCTAAACAGGAATGAAAAACCAAAGACGGTAGCCAAGCGCCTTGATAGACGACCCAGACAGGAATGTAAGACCAAAGACGGCAGCCAAGCGCCTTGATAGACGAACCAGACAGGATTGAAAGACCAAAGACGGTAGCCAAGGGCCTTGATTGACGACACAAACAGGAATGAAAAATCAAAGACGGCAGCCAAGCGCCTTGATAATGCCAAGATCGGCTAAAGGCCGGTGATTTTTTGTAAAGTATAGCAACAAGAATAATAGGCTGCTTATAAACCAATAAAGATACTCTTTTTGCGGATAGACCATTTCATGGTTCCTTCCTCCTGAGGTAACAAGTTCACATTTCGTACCATTATGTTACGTTTCCTAACTTAAGTCTTTATTAATTTTTAAGAGTGACTGTTTTAGCGAAAATTCAGAATATAAAAATTGGTTAAAAATATTAATTGACGCATGGGGGCAGAATGTTATATATTTTATCATATTGATGTTAGGAAATATAACATGGAGGTGTTTCCATGAAGAAAATAGAGGCAATCATCAGACCTGAAAGGCTGACGGAGACGATTAAGGGGCTAAAAAGTATCGGAATCACAGGTTTTACCGTTTCGCAGGTCGTGGGACGCGGCAAACAAAAGGATACAAAAGGTGTGTATCGCGGGAAAAATTACCAGGTCACGCTGCATCCTAAAGTGAAATTAGAAATTATTCTTTCCGATTATTTAGTGGAATCAACAATTCAGACGGTTGTAAAAGCGGCACAGACCGGTGAGGAAGGCGATGGGAAAATCTATGTCTATCCTATTCTTGAAGCCTATAACATTCGGACGGGAACATTTGACGATGATATTGACGATTTAGTAAACCGAGGGGAGGGACTTTAATGGTACTCACGTATATCAATACAGTTTGGGTGGTTCTTGCGGCGGCAATGGTATTGTTTATGGAGGGTGGTTTCAGCTTACTTGAAGCCGGTTTTGTACGGACGAAAAATGCCGTTAATGTGACAATGAAAATCTTTGTGGATTTAACGATTGGAGCTTTAGCGTTTTGGATGGTTGGTTTTGCGGTAATGTTCGGTAAGGATGCCTTTGGAATGATTGGAACAAACTTGTTTGGCAGCCCGGAAAAAATGACGCTCGCAGTCCATTTGCCAAGTGTTGCCTTTGTTCTTTTTCAAATAGGCTTTGCGGTCGCGAGTCTTTCGATTATTTCAGGCGCAGTTGCAGAACGAATGAATTTTAAAGCTTATGTAGTGACAGCCGCAATCATTTGTATGGTAGTCTATCCGCTGTCCGGCCACTGGATTTGGAATCGTGATGGCTGGTTAGCGAATCTTGGCTTTAAAGATTTCTCCGGCTCGGCAGCCATTCATGCGCTAGGCGGCTTTTCTGCTTTGGCGATGGCGAAATGGCTCGGGCCAAGGAAGGGCAGGTTTAATTCCGATGGCAGTGTGAATGTATTTGCCCCAAGTAACATTCCATTAGCATCAGCAGGGGCCTTCATCCTTTGGTTTGGCTGGTTTGCCTTTAATGCCGGAAGTACATTGGATGCATCTAATCCGGCACTGGCAACGATCGCGATTAATACGATGCTTGCTGGAGCGAGCGGCGGTGCGGCTGCCTTATTTTTAACGATGAAAAAGTTCGGTACCGCTGACCCGAGTATGACCATTAACGGAGTGTTGTCCGGATTAGTAGCCATTACTGCCGGCTGTGCGACTGTTTCCGAGTGGTCCGCTGTCATCATTGGCGCGGTAAGCGGGCTATTAGTGATTTATGCCACACTTTTGGTCGACTATTTAAAGGTGGATGATCCAGTCGGTGCTGTGGCTGTTCATGGGTTCGGCGGGGTTTTTGGAACGCTTGCGGTTGGGTTGTTTGATCAGACGGACGGTTTATTAACCACTGGTCATGTGTCACTCCTTCTTGTTCAGTTGTTGGGCGCGGTTGTTGTAATGGCATGGGGACTGCTGGGCGGGACGTTGATAGCAAAGGTTTGCGAAAAGACTGTCGGTTTCCGCGCCACCGAGCGTGAGGAAGAAGAGGGCTTGGATATGTCGTATCATGGTATTCCGGCATATAACGAATTGGAGCGGTTCACGGATTTGCCGACGAGCTTGTATAATTTTGAAGAAACGACAGGAATTACGGTGGCACCGCCCTCTAGTAATAAAGTAAAAACAGGCAATTCATTCTGAGTAAAAGCTGGATTCATATGGAATCCGGCTTTTTTTGTGTGTGGAATGAATTGGTAAATTACCTTTAGAAGCTGTTTTTTAAGAATAATGTTATAATAATGAAGGTTTTTAATTCTAGCTAAGGGGAAATGAATATGATTCTCGTCGTTGGCGGAGCTGGTTATATTGGTAGCCATCTCGTTAAGGAATTAGTAGAAAAAGAGGATGTTGTCGTGTTGGACAACCTATCAACAGGCCATCGTGAGGCTGTTGATAAGCGAGCCATCTTTATAAAAGGGGACCTCGGTAATGAAGACGACCTGCAAATGGTGTTTAGAAGTTATCCGATTAAAGCCGTTATGCACTTTGCGGCCTATAGCTTGGTCGGAGAGTCTGTTATTGATCCATTAAAATACTATGAAAATAATGTGGCGTCTACCTTAACATTGCTGAAAGTCATGATTAAATTTAAAGTGAAAAACTTTATTTTCTCTTCTACAGCTGCTACATATGGAATTCCAGATGTGGAATTGATTGATGAAGAGAGTAAGACTGCTCCTATTAATCCATATGGACAATCCAAGCTGATGGTTGAGCAGATGCTGGCTGATTTTTCAAAATCCTATGGGCTAAACTATGTAGTGCTTCGTTATTTTAACGCGGCGGGTGCCCATCAATCAGCGGCTATTGGTGAAAGTCATGACCCAGAAACTCATTTAATTCCGATTATTCTGCAGCAGCTATTAGGTACTCGGGAAAAAATTTCTGTGTTTGGATCGGATTACGATACGGCTGATGGAACATGCATCCGTGATTATATTCATGTAACCGATTTGGCGCAGGCGCATATTCTTGCCTTAGAAGCTTTATTGTCAGGGGAGAAGTCCACTGAGACGTATAATTTAGGCAATGGACTTGGTTATTCTGTTAAAGAAGTGATTGAGACATGTGAACGAGTAACGGGGATCAAAGCAAACGTGGAAATGGACGAGCGTCGTCCGGGAGACCCTGCTAGATTAGTAGCTTCGTCAAAGAAAATTTACACTGAGTTAGGCTGGAAAGCAGAGCGCAGTCTTGAAAAAATTATTGCCGATGCTTGGAATTGGCATCAAAATCAATTATATTAATTTTTAATGAAAAGCAATGCAGCTTCAGAGGTGCATTGCTTTTATTTTATATCCTTTCTAACGGACTGCATTTCAGATATTGGAAGATGTCTGGTTATTGATGGTCATAGTGGTTTAGGTTACACTTAAGGAAAATGGCTGCAGGTTGGAAAAGGTGGGTCAGTATGGATGAAATCGTGGAAAAAAATGAAGAGCAATTCTCTAAAATGGACAGGCTGAAAGAACGCCTTAATATGACCCTCGCTTTCTGCAACAGGTATCATATGTCAGCGGCTGTTTGCTACCTTCGAATCCATATTCCACCGGAATTGTTAATCTCTAAAAATCATGGGGCTGAGTCTGTCCTGCTGCGAAAAATGGTCGCTAGGCTAAAAAATTCGATTCGTGAGCTTGATACCGTTATAAAAGTAAATGATGCTGATTTTGCGATCTTCCTGCTCGATATCACCGAGTATGACTGCAAGGTCATCTGTGAGCGGATTATTCGTATTGTCTCCGAACAATATACTGTAGACTTTCATCAGATGTCGGTTGGCAGTAATATGGGAATCTGTATGTATCCATATGGAGCCGCAGAAGTCGATGATTTAATGTCGTTTGCAAAGGTACAAATGTATGAGGCCGAAAGGGGAGGAGAAAATACCTTTTCTTTTTACAAAGGTAGTTTTGACCCAACGGCCTATCGGCAAATGTTAATTGAGAATGATCTCCCCTATGCCCTAAAGAAAGGTCAGCTTTATGTTCAATACCAGCCTCAGTATAGTTTGGCTGATAAAAAAATAACCGGCATCGAGGCATTAATTCGTTGGAACCACCCGAGTTTAGGGATGATTACCCCGGGAGAATTTATTGACCATACGGAACTAGCTGGTATAGTCAATGGTTTGTTTTATTGGGTTTTTGAGGAATGCTGCAAAAATATTGCTAGTGGCACAGACCAACTGTTGAAATATTCGATTAACCTGTCAGTAAATCAACTGTTACTAGATAACTTTTTAAGAGAAACGTCCACTATTCTTACCAGATATTCAATCCCGGCGGCGCAGATTACATTGGAAATTACCGAGAATATTGAAATTTACACGGTAAAACACGTGAATGAAACATTGTTTGCGCTAAAAGAAATGGGGTTCACAATTGCCTTGGATGATTTTGGGAATGGCTATTTTTCATTTTCCGATTTCCTCAAGCTTCCGGTAGACTATATAAAACTTGACCGTAATTTTGTCTCAAGTTTAATGAAAAATAAAAAGCATATCGGCGTGATTTCCCCTATTATTCAGATGGCCCACAATCTGGGGCTGCAGGTTATTATTGAAGGAATTGAGGAGCAGGCTCAGTTTTTTGAATGGGCAGGGTTGGGGTGTGATTTAATTCAAGGCTATTTTATCAGCAGGCCGATCCCATTTGAGGAATTGACTCATTCTATTATAGAGATTGAGCGAAGGATTGCGGAAGGCTATTGTTAAAAGGTCTGTGACAGGCTGAATATGATTCCGAGGACACGGTCGGAGTGGGTAGGGCGTACAATGAAGAATCAGACGGAGTAGTTTTGAGGTAAATGTCTTCGGATTGTTTATACCAATAAAATGGATGCTGTTGAATTTAACATGGTATAATGGTTTATAGTTATTGTCATTCATTGGGGAAAGATAAAAATATTGTCACAATTTTACATATGAGTGAAAATTGAAGGAGAGATCGTCTGTGAAAAAGGTTCGTAAAGCAATTATCCCGGCGGCTGGGCTGGGGACACGATTTTTACCAGCGACTAAAGCAATGCCGAAGGAAATGCTGCCGATTGTGGATAAGCCGACCATTCAATATATTGTTGAAGAGGCAATTGCTTCAGGGATTGAGGATATTATTATTGTTACCGGTAAAGGGAAACGTGCGATTGAGGACCACTTTGATTTCGCCCCTGAGCTTGAGAAAAACTTAATGGAAAAAGAAAAATGGGATTTATTAAGCAAAGTAAACTATACCTCCAATCTTGCGGATATTCATTATATTCGTCAGAAGGAGCCGAAAGGGTTAGGTCATGCCGTCTGGTGTGCCAGAAACTTTATTGGCGATGAACCCTTTGCGGTTTTGTTAGGTGATGATATTGTCCAAAGTGATACACCTTGTTTAAAACAGCTCATTGATCAGTATGAAGCGACTTTCTCCTCCATTATTGGAGTTCAGCATGTTCCTGAGAATGAGACACATCGTTATGGGATCGTTGATCCGATGGAACCAGAGGGAAGACGCTATCAGGTTAAACATTTCGTTGAAAAGCCAGCGCCAGGAACGGCGCCATCTAATCTAGCGATTATGGGAAGATATATTTTAACACCTGAAATCTTTATGTTCCTTGATTCTCAAGAGACAGGTGCTGGCGGTGAAATCCAGCTAACAGATGCCATCCATAAGCTCAACCAGATCCAACGCGTATTTGCATATGATTTCGAAGGAAAACGATTTGATGTCGGCGAAAAAATCGGCTTCGTCAAAACAACCATCGAATTTGCACTGCAACAAGAAGAACTCAACGAAGAACTGATTCAATTCCTAAAAGAACTCATCAAAGAAAACGAAAACCAACAGAAAATCAACATCCAAGAAGTGTAAATGGTGTCATTTAGTGGTGCCATTAAATGGTGTCATTAAAGGTGTCAGGCACCATCAGTGTACATTTGTCCGCGCCTGGTGGACATAAAAATCTGAATAGGCCGGGGCTTAGTTAGGGGTGTTCCCTTGCAGCCGCGGCTTTTTGATTTTGATGGGTCCAGTGGGGTTGTCTGGGGAAACACCTAATTGCTCATGAAACATAGAATGTATAATGAACAATTAGGAGGTTTCCCTATGTTTCCTTTTACCAATTATTACGATGCCGTCTTTAGACAGACGAATACCTTGATTCAAGAAATTGAACAAGCAATTAATGGTGAATATAGTGCGATAGAATGTTATGCGAGGTTGGCCAATTTGGCTTCGAGTAAGAAAGAGCGGGAGCGGATCTTGGAGATTCGTGAGGATGAAGTCAGACATTATCAGCAGTTTGTTCATATCTATCAACGATTAACGGGAAGGCCGCCTCAGCCGAAAATTCTAGAAGAATGTCCTAATAGTTATAAAAAAGGCTTAAAGTTTGCGATTGAGGATGAGCAGAAAACAGTGGATTTTTATATGGAAATAGCCGATAAAGCCACTGACCCGATGGTTCAAGGGGCGTTCAGAAGAGCGGCGCTAGATGAGCAAAATCATGCTGTTTGGTTTTTGTATTTTTTTTCAAAAGAGAAATCATAAAGGAAGTGCCCCCAGTTAACTTTTATTGGGGGCCTTTTTGTGACTTGTTTGCTTAACAGGACAGGCTGGTTCTAGTCTCCGCTTTCCCCAGCGGAATTGTGGCTCTCGTAGGAATGGTCATGTGTGGAGGGTGATTCGGGATAGTGGTCATAATCGTCATGATGACTACTTTGGGCATTTTTGTTTAGACTGGGAAAAATTAGGAAGGCTAGGATAATTAAGATGGTACCAAAGAACTCCTGTGTACCGAATATAAGGTAGACTCCGTACACAAGGAGGAGTACACCAATTATTCGCTGAAGCATTCTGACAATTTTCAGAGACATTCCTCCTTTGTTGTAAATCGTGTGAGTAACTTCCGCTGCCTTATAAATAAATATTATGACGCAGGACCTTTTATACATTTATCGTGAAATCCAGCTTGACCGTCTTTCTCGGCCAAAAGCGCCCTTAAATTTGAACCATGCTATCTTTAGGGATACCCGACCAACTTTGAACATTTTGTTACCATCCTAATTAATAGAGGGCTTGGATGGAAAATATTTGTATAATGGAAAAGAGAGAAAAGGTGCCAGAGAAAAGGTGCCTGTCACCGATTAAGGTATTTTCATCATGCAAATTGACGAAAAGGTGCCTGTCACCGAAAGCACTATTTTCATCTTGGATTTATATTTATTAAGGATAAGGGAGTGATTGTATTGGTTCGAAGTGTGCGTTTGTGGTTTGCGGGTGCGAAGTATCATGTGACGAGCAGAGGGAACCGAAAGAGTTCGCTGTTTTTTGAGGAGGAAGATTACGAGAGATATCTGGAACTTGTCGCAGAGACACAAGTGCGTTACCCTTTTCATCTCCATACCTACTGCTTGATGACCAACCATACCCACCTCCAGTTGGAAACCCTTGAAACCCCTCTAAGCATCATTATGAAAAACCTCAATATGAAGTACGCCAAATATTTTAACAAAAAGTATGAATTTACTGGTCATGTGTATGAAAAACGTTATGGTGCAGAGCTTCTCAACTCTCGGGAGTATGAGATTGACGTCAGTAAATATATTCATCTAAACCCGGTAGAGGCCGGGATTGTTTCATCCCCCGAAGATTATTCCTGGAGCAGCTATCGAAGCTATGTTTATGGCGAAGTTCATCCACTTATTGACCCCAAACCGATTCTTTCTTACTTTCCCGATCCTCCAGCCCAAAATTACCAACAATACATGAATGCTTCGGCCGATGATAAATTTTTCTGGGAAGACGGCAAACTTCTAAAGCAGGAAGGGGAATGGTTCCGGTGTGGGCTCGAGTAACGAGTCAGTGGAAGGATGCTTCCGGCAGTGGTGGCTGCTCGAAAGTTAGGAATTCTGAGATTATATCTCCCTTTAGATGCCCTATTCCCCGAGCTAGAAGATTATGCTTCAAAAGAGTACTCTGTACCGGAATCCACGGTGTTTTTTTGACGTGTGAATCTTTTCGAACCTGTCAAATAAGATATTAGGATAATTTATGTCCGAAATGACTTAAGAATTTTTTATTTCATGGCATTGGAGAAGGGTAATTAAAAAAAGTACAGAATTATTATGTGTATAAATAAACAGGGAATGATTTGATGGAAAAACAAATCATAGAAATAAAAAAGAGTAAACAAGATATTCTGGAAGAGATCAAAAAGCTTTTCCGAATTAATCCATTAACTGAGGTAATTGTTTTCGTTGTAACTGCATGTATTTTAGGAACAATTTTTCATGTGATTAAAGATTTTGGAATGCAACTGACCTCAGATTTTATGAGTGCCTTTATCAATTTGTTCTTTGCGTGGAATTTGGGATTTGGCCTTTTTCAAGGGGGGTGGCGATTATACAACTCTAGAAAAGTAAACAAAGTGCTTATCCCAAAACTTGAGCAGTTTATTGGGGAAAGTGAAGAGAAGAGCTATGCTGAGATTGAAGCAGAAGTTTATGAAATGGTGAAAGTTGGATATGCGGAGTACACAGAGAAATATAATAAACTTCAAAGAATTTACTGGACAAGTTTCAAACTAAGTTTTGCTTTACCACTTATTGCACTCGTTATTTGGTTTGTTCTTCAGTAGTTTTAGTGTAACTTAGACAAAACAAATATTAGGGTACTATTCAAATGCTGTAATGCAAATGTATACATTTCATTTTGTGGATGATTAGATAATAAAAAAGATGGTGGATTTATGGCTTTATTCTTATATAAATTCAATAAGCGTATATTTAAAAGTAGAATAAAGCCTTTTGTGATTATACAGCTAATCCTTCTAGTGGCTTATCTAATTATAAGTATTTATTCTTTAAAAAATCATGAAGTAAATTATTTCTATGAAGGACTTAGTCAGATTATTTTAGCTGTCTTTTGGCTTTTAATTGGGATGGAGCAATTTATTTTAAAAAAGAAATTGCTCTGTATTTTCGGCATGGTTCTATTTGTAATAGGTATATTTTTAGCGATAAACAGTTTCTCTTTATTAAATATAAAGGGATAAAAGATAAATTTGAAAATCAAATATGAACTTAATGAAACCATCTTTTTTTAAGGTGGTTTTTTGGGGGAGAAGTTTGTTAGATGCGAGGTTTCTAGAAAAAGTGATCTTCGCAATATATTAAAAAGGCAGAAAGGAAGGACAAGACCACAAAATAGAAGGGTGTAGCAATAACACTACACCCTTGTTAGAAATGGTGACAGGCACCATTATTCTTCGTCTTTTTTCTGTTGATTTTTCTGGTGTTCTTGGAGGGCGAGGAGAATGTCTTGGACGTCGATTTTGCCATCTTTATTTAGGTCTTGTAGTGTATTTTCCAGTGCAGACGGCGTGGCTGGTGTAGGTGCCGGTTCTGCGGAAGGTGTTGATGCAGCAATTGCACCAGCAGCAGAACTTTTGGATTTGCCCCCAGTGAACGTAAACACTAAAAGAATGAGGACGAGCAATCCTGCTATACCATCAATGATATAAAATATAGTTGCGTAATCAGACCATAGCGTTTTACTGCTGTCGACCTTTTTCTCAGCATTGGCAATATATTGTTTGATCTCAGAATGATTTGGATATATCCGCTGAACTGCTTCAAATTTTTCTAAAGCATGTTTATAATAACCGCCCCAGTATAATTCCAAACCTTCCTGATAAATCTTATCTGTTTCGCTCCCCGTATTTCTTACTCCGGCTTGGTTCACAAATTCCTTTACAGTGTTTACCGGTACGGCAAAATTAAAGCCTTGAACCTCTTGACCATTTACCGTATCTCCTCTAAAGGTTAATAGTCCAATGATCTCCCCTTTGTCATTAATGACAGGGCCGCCGCTATTTCCGTGGGTTGCGGCTGCATTAAGTTGAATAACCGGGCTTCCTTGTTCTGTCTTTTTCGAGGTAGCGGAAATTTGACCGGCGTTCATCGAGGATACTAAGGATGAATCCGGTGATAGAATGTCAGAATCAGCTGCCGCTGGGTAACCGATGACCCAAATATTATCTTGGTTTTGAATTTCATCTGAATTTCCAAGTGGTACAGTAGGCAAGTTTTTTCCTTCAATTTTTAGAACGGCGACGTCTTTCCCTTCATTAATAGGGGCGCCGTAGCTCTTCACTTCCCCATCGAGGACATCTCCACCGGGTAAAACCACCTTTAATACTCTTTTGATATCTGTATATTGGGTGTACTTCACCATATAATTATAGGCAGTTTCATAATCCACTTTAAAATAATCTGCAACCGTGGTGACTACCTGTTCGAATGCTTCATTGGCAATGTCTTCATCTTTCTTTTGTGTGGCTTCTACCACATGGGCATTTGTGACAATATAGCCATCAGAGCTTATGATGGCACCGGAACCAGATCCGCCCACTATCGATTGGTTGTGAAGCTGTTCAAGGATGGCGATCACTTCAGGATCATTAGGGTTAGTAAACTGCCAAGTGACGACAGCATAATCGACGACTCGGACGACCGCAGGCTTCGTGAATTCAGCAAGCTTTTGTGCTCGTGCAATTTTTCCTTCTGCTGGTTGAATATTTAGTAGGAAAAAGGAGGCAATAATTACGGCAATAAGCAGTATACTAATCGGTATCGTAAAAAAGGCCCTTTTTTTCAAAATATCACCTCGTGGTTGATTTTAAAATTTACTCTGCAATATATTCGGTGTGAGGGGATTGGGAAATTGTCTTAATTTTATTATTAAGATTTGATGAAATTTTTGTGGTGCTAAAGAACTAGAAAGCTAGCCATACTGCCACAGGATGCTTTTCGCTCTAGGAAAGATTTGTTATCATGGTAATGAATTGTTGTCAGTATTGGTGTCATTTGGTGTCAGGCTCCACTCGTGGACACTGTCCACCTTGAGAGGACAGTACTTTGATTGGCAATTGGCTAAAAGTTAACTTAATCCGCCTGTTCATGTAGAGGCAGGGGGGCTTTTTTATTGTCTTAAATGTAAGGGAGTGTAAAACACATGAAGCTAAAGAAGATTCATCACGTCGCCGTAATTTGTTCAGATTACCAAAAATCAAAAGACTTTTATGTACGAATTTTAGGTCTAACTCCGATTAGCGAAGTATATCGTGAGGAAAGAGGTTCCTATAAGCTGGATTTAGAAGTCGGAGGGCACTACCAAATTGAATTGTTTTCCTTTCCAAACCCGCCTGCAAGACCGAATCGCCCAGAGGCGGTTGGGTTAAGACATTTGGCTTTTGAAGTGGAGGATATCGAGACAGAAGTAGCAGAACTAGAAAAGCATGATATTTTAGTAGAACCGATTCGAATAGATCCGATTACCAACAAAAAATACACCTTCTTTGCCGATCCGGATGGATTGCCACTTGAACTGTATGAGGGGTAAAAGAGTAGCAGTTATAGCGGCAGGGAGGAAAACCTCACTGCCGTTTGTGGTGCCTGTCACCATTAGCACTACAAACACTAAGATTACAGGTGAATCCCGTCCGCCGCACAATCCCATCCCAACCCAATCC
Organism: Neobacillus vireti; assembly: GCF_036962465.1. GTDB lineage: Bacteria > Bacillota > Bacilli > Bacillales > Cytobacillaceae > Neobacillus > Neobacillus vireti_B. Next base: position 4,902 of record NZ_JBALNF010000042.1, on the reverse strand, counting down.
ATCTCCCAAAAATGTAACCTTTTCTAGCATAACTACGTCTTAAGTCGTAGATTTATTTCCGTTTGTGGTCTATGGCGGGAAGGAGTTTTTTCGTGTATTGTGGAAATAGTGAATGTCATATTCTTCTAATTCAAAGAGTTTTTGAAGGATGTGAAACATTTATTTACTTATTTCGTATCTATATAAAGGATTATTAAGTCAGGAGTCGATCCAATATGAACCCAATTGTTGCATTCCTAATTCGCTCGTTTGTGGCCGTTCCCGTCACTGTCATTACATGGTTAATCTGCTTCTTTCCGCTCAATTTTACATTCTGGTCCTCGACCTTATTTGCAATCCTTGGAGGGGCGCTTACCCATGTTATTCTGTCGTTATTTCAAAACACCGGGTATTTGAAAAAGCATCAACTGACAAGGAAGGAATACCGTTATATTCAGAAAAACCTAAAAGAGGCAAAACAGAAAATCAGGCGCTTAAATAAAAGCATCTTTAAAATTCGTGATATTTACTCCGTAAAACAACGAATTGACATAAATCGAATCACTAAAAAAATACACAAGATGACAATGAAAGAACCGAAAAGATTTTATCAAGCAGAGGAATTTTATTTTTCACACCTTGACTCACTCGTTGAGCTCACCGAAAAATACAGTTTCCTTTCATCGCAGCCGAAACAGAACGGAGAAATCAGTCAATCTCTTATTGAGACGCGAAGAACATTAAATGAATTATCTAAAGTAGTAGAAGAGGATTTATATCGAGTCATCTCTGATGATATCGATACATTAAATTTCGAAATAGATGTCGCAAAACATACCATTCAAAAGAAAAAAGAATTGAAATTTCCTGAAGAAAATAGGTGGCTAAAATGAGTGAACAAAATCCAATACCAAAAACTAGCGGCTTACTAGATGATATTCTTGCCAATCCGTTTGGCGATTCCGAAACGTTAGATCTTGCCAAAAAGCAGACACTGTCAACAGGCGAACAAAAACCAGTCAAGTTAATTGATGTTATCCCTGAGGAAAATCGGGAAAAGGCTTACCAGCTTGCCGAACAAATCGACCCGACCAATCATCAGGCGATGATTTCTTACGGCACCCAAGCGCAAGGGAAACTGTTATCGTTCTCGCATACGATGCTGGAACATGTCCAGAAACAGGATGTGGGTGAAATAGGCGAAATCATTAACGATTTGATGAAACGGTTAAATGAAGTCAATCCGGATGAATTAAAGGATGGGAAGCCATCCTTGTTTGCACGTATGTTTGGAAAAATTTCAACCTCCATTCAAGAAGTTCTGTCCAAATACCAAAAAACAGGAGCGCAAATTGACCGAATTAGTGTGAAGCTTGACCGTAGTAAAAATGTGCTTCTATCAGATATTAAATTGCTCGAACAGCTTTATGAAACTAATAAGGAATATTTTCATGCCCTTAATATTTATATTGCAGCAGGAGAAATCAAGCTTGAAGAAATGGAAGCCAAGATTATCCCTCAGTTGAAAAAAGAAGCAGAAGCAACTAATGACCAAATGAAGTTTCAAGAGGTCAATGATATGATTCAATTCGCGGATCGTTTAGACAAGCGTCTCCATGATTTGAAATTAAGCCGGGAAATTACGATTCAAAGTGCACCACAGATTCGTTTAATCCAAAATACAAATCAGGCGCTGGTGGAAAAAATCCAATCGTCGATTATGACGGCCATTCCATTATGGAAGAACCAAGTAGCCATTGCGTTAACATTAATCCGTCAACGCCATGCGGTTGAAGCTCAGAAACAGGTATCAAAGACCACCAATGAACTCCTATTAAAGAATGCAGAAATGTTAAAAACGAATACCATTGAAACCGCCAAAGAAAATGAACGCAGTCTTGTGGATATTGAAACATTAAAGAAAACACAGGAAAGCTTAATCTCCACGTTAGAAGAAACGATGCGAATCCAAGAAGAAGGCCGCCACAAACGCCGGCTGGCCGAACAAGCACTTGCTAACATGGAAAACGACCTGCGCCTAAAACTCTTAGAAATAAAGGGAAACAAATAATAAAAGAAAACGGGGGTCCTCACTGCAATAAACATACACGCAGCGGGGGCCCCCGTTTTTTACGGTGCCTGTCACTATTATTCCTATCTAGGCGATACTA
>NZ_JBALNF010000042.1:0-2704 GCF_036962465.1 Neobacillus vireti | reverse complement strand
CCGATACTCCTATCTAGGCATTACTAATGGTGACGGGCACCGCAAGTTTATTTATTTACTTGGATAGTTTCGAGGTATTCTTCAAGAGTGATTTTTTTACTCATAATATCTTGGGCGACTTTTTTGCCGACGTAACGCAGGTGCCATGGTTCATATTGGTAGCCGGTAATGTCTTCCTTCCCTTTTGGATAGCGGATGATAAAGCCATATTCGTCAGCGTGCTTCTCCAGCCACTTTGCTGCAGAAGTCCCGGCAAAACAATCCTCAGCTGCACACTTTCCATCACCGCCCGTTACATCAATAGCAAGGCCAGTCTCATGTTCGCTGGTGCCTGGCACCGCACTGTAAGTCTTTGCTGCTTTAAGGCCATCGACACTTACATAGTGATTAAACACAGCTATTTGAGCCGCGTGAGAGCGATAAGCAGATACGCCTAGAAGGCTGACTCCATCGTGTTTGGCTCCGATAAACAATTTTTCAATTGCTTGGGCAGCACTGCTGCGCATCTTCCGTTTCTCCACTTTTGCTTTAAAAATAAACGGAATGTCAGGGTCAACCAAATCACTTGGTTGATAACTAGCAGGCAGTTTATTCACTTTATTAACCAAAACAGGAATAGCTGAAGGATTGGCAACAACCGAAACACTCTTCTTTTCGTTTTTTAAACCCGCAGTGTCCACCACATTTTTACTGGGCGCAGTTGGCTGATTTTCAACAAAATACTGTTTCAATGAGCAGCCGGTCAAAGGAGAGGCAATTACGATCATAATGGTCATTAATAAAGGTAGTTTTGTCATAATAAACGTCCTCTTTTATAAAAATTCTCTTCCTTACTATCATGGACACAATGAAAGACTTTAAAACGTTAAAAGCCGCTAGTGTAATAAGGTTAGGATTTTTCTCATAAAATATAGAACGGGTTGATGAGTCGAAAGCCTCTTTTATTTTCTAAAAACGTTCCTTATAGTTTTTTATAAGCACATAAATCGTCCGAAACGGCAAAACCATTGAAAAGTGGTGACGCAAAACTACAGGGGCTTAGGTTTTTCTAAACGATGCTCGCCAGTTACCGAACACGACAAACTCCTGCGATTTATGTAAACGACAATTGAGGAGGTCTTTCATGTGTTAAAACTACTAAATAAGGTTCAATACTATTACCATTTGTTCCAGCATCGGCATAACCAACTGTTGCAGCAGGATTGCTTGAACGAAGAGCTAAGAATGAAACTAAAAGTCAAAGCTTTATACCACAACAGTAAAGCAGTCGAACTTGGTCTAAGAATGTAAATAATAATCATCACGGTAAAAAGAAGCCTAGGATTAATTCCTAGGCGTTTTTCTATTTTTCAAACCTTTGGACAAAATTGCAACTGCGGCAGGCACGGCCAATCAATCTTTTTGTCACACTATGTTCGTAATAAATCTCCTCCAGACCACAGACAGGGCATTCAATAATATGGAATATTTGTCGTTCTCCAAGGATGGTATCTAACAATAATTCAAAATACATTATTTTCTGTCCCCCTATCTATTATTTCTTTCAAGAATAGCAAATACTAATAGTGAAAATAGAAGAAAATTGTCAAGATGGACAAGAATGTTTTCGACAACCTTCAAAACGGGCAATTAGCCACAAAAAGGAGAACGGCATGAAAAAGAATAATGATGAAACAAGTGAAGGGCTAAACCAGATCTTTGAAATTATTAATGCCAAAGGGGATACTGGTGAACTAAGGGAAATTGTAGAACAAAATAATGAGTCAACAAGACTGGATGAACAACAACAGAGTGAGTGAAAAGGCCTAGATCTATATCTAGGTTTTTTTGTGGACAAAGCGGAGCGGAATGTGGAAAGATAACCAGAGTTTGTGGATAAAATTGTGTATTTTGTGGATACTTCACATTAAAATGTGAATATCTAATAAAACAGATGGAGGACCACTAAATATTCAGAAGATATCCACATAAAGTGTTAATAAATAGTGGAAAACTGTTGATATCTTACACCGAACTGTGGATAGTAAATGTAATTTTGTTAATAACCTGTGAGGAAAACCTTTACATGGAAAAATTCTTCCTAGTCTTTAGACCTATATTCTCCAAACTAAGATACATTAGGCGAGCCCAAAATAATTAGCTTTAACGATCGCGGGTAATCCTAAACTGATTATTTTAGTTAAACCAACAGCGGGGAGGGATATTACGTCTCGTAACAGTTCTGTCAGGTCTACTACCTTATGGTGATTAAGTTTTAGAGCGCTCCAAGGCTGATTGCTTGTATAAATCATTAAATCGCACTAAAAATTGCAAAGATAAGGAGTTTCTCTTTTACGCAATTTCTTTATCTTTTGTATAATGACCTTGATACTCCTATAATTTGAAAGCTAAAGTTTTATGAAGTAAATTTCACTTAGAATACGGATAAAACTTCCATTGATTTGTCCTAGTCACGGTGATAAGATATAGAAACTGTTAGCAAAACTATTTAAAAATAGTAATTAGTTGTTGACATGCTAGTTTAATCAGTTATATACTATGAAAGCTGTCAGCAAGATCATAAAACTTTTAAAAAAGATTGTTAAAAAGTTGTTGACAGATAAATGAATAACTGATAAGATATAAAAGTTGTCTTATCAAATTGTTCTTTGAAAACTAAACAAACAAAAACGTCAACAAACAATAAATTATCATGTTTCTTCTA
>NZ_JBALNF010000041.1:36140-53228 GCF_036962465.1 Neobacillus vireti | reverse complement strand
CCCACGGTCTGCCCCATCCCCAGCCGAAGCCACCCCACAAACGAGAGTCTTGACCGCCATATTGAGAGGTTTGATCAACTGGCATATAATTGACAGCAGGAGTCATATACATATGATTATTCATTTTTTCCCTCCTCTTTTTATAGTTGACACACTAAAGAATATGCGGGATCACCTATAAACTCTTGGGTAAACGCCCTTTATAGCTTATTTTTCGAGGACATATGACTAGTCCTGATACAAGATTTGTTTTATCAAAACAAAAAAGCTGCCTAATTTAGACAGCTTTTTGTCTGAAACTCATATTTTATTCCTCAACAGCAGCAAAGTCACTATTATTTGCTAGTGCCGTTCCTTCTCCTATAAATCCACTATTATAAGAGTTCAAAATCTGCTGACTTACCTCCATTGTCCCCTTTTCATCAAATTCAAACGTATACTTGTTCTTTGATTCTCCTTTTACCATCCTTTTCGAACCCCCTTATGATTATGTTACTTCATTATTGTTCGAAAAATTGAAACAATTATTCACTGTTAAATATTGTATAATCAAGGTGAGGAGATGATAATCATGGGACTTAAATATCGAAATATTTTAGTCGCTATTGATGGGTCAAAGGAAGCAGAGTGGGCATTTAAAAAAGGGGTAGAAATTGCCAAACGTAATGGTGCACGTATGATACTCGTTCATGTAATCGATACAAGGACTTTTGCCTTAGTCGAAGCATATGATACGGTTATTGGCGACCGTGCAGAAACAGAAGCAAAAGAAATGCTCGAAAAGTATCAACAGCAAGCTGTTGAAGCAGGATTAGCAAATGTTCAATATGAGATTGAGTACGGATCTCCTAAAATTCGTATTCCTAGAGATATAGCAAAAAAACATCACGTGGAGCTAATCCTCTGCGGGGCTACCGGGATGAATGTAGTGGAAAGATTCTTTATCGGAAGTGTTTCAGAACATATCACTCGCTACTCACCTTGCGATGTTCTAGTCGTTCGAACTATAAAAGATACAGAATAAACTTTCTATATTTTAAAGCACGGAGCTCATCGCCCGTGCTTTTTCGCTAAAAGTTAAATATATTATCGTGAATGATCTTTCTATCTATAGTACAATTAAAACAATTATTTTAGATGGTGCCTGACACCATTTCTACTATTAGCATTTTTGATATAGGAGGCTGACATATGGTGGATCATTTTTATTTTGATGAACGTCTTGGGATCCCAGTACCGGATTTAATGGTTGAGTGGGATGAATACAGCAAGGAAACGCAGCAGTTTATTTTGCTTCATTGGGAAAAAATTCGCGGGTCTATACCCGATCGGATTGCTGAACTCGAGCAGGAAATTAACTATAAACAGGCCAAGCTTTCTGATGAAAGTGATTTTCCTCTTTCGTGTAAGTTGAATACTGAAATAGCAGAACTTGCTTCTATCATTAATGATTTATGGCTCTGGTACCGTGCAGATCAAACCGTTTCCACAAAAGTCCATCAATAAAACTCCCTACAAGAGGGAGTTTTTATTATTTAGAGATCTTTTTTTAACTCTCTAACGACATGCCCAATCTCAGGAAGAATTAATTTGCTCATTGCTAATTTGACTGCTCCAGTAGAGCCTGGAGTCGAAAATACAGCTTTATCTTTAACCACACCAGCTATTGCCCTAGATAGGATGGCTGCAGAACCTATATCCTCTTGGTAACTCAGCATTCTAAACAATTCCCCAAAGCCAACTATTTCTTTCTCTAGCAGCCCTTTAACAGTTTCGATGGTTACATCCCGCTTGGCAATTCCAGTCCCGCCATTCGTAAGAATTACATCGATTTCTTCTCTATTACAGGCTTTAAGAATTTCAACTTGGATCGGTCCAGATTCATCTTTAACAATACAATAATCCATGATTTTATGACCTGCATGTTCAAGCATTTCCATCATTAACCGGCCACTTTTATCTGTTTCCTGATTTCTCGTATCACTAACAGTAATGACCATACAATTAACAGCCTTTGGTGCCTCACTTTTATGTTCTTGGGTACTCATCTTTATGACTCCTCTTTATCCTTAAGATATCGCAATTGATAGTATTTATGGGCAAAGTCCGTTACTTTGCGAGTTAATTGATAATTGGTTGCAGCGCCAATGGCCATACTGACAAGTGGTATACCTTGGATTGCTTTTTTCCTGAATAGCATAATTACCATTGCTTTAAACAGCTGCTGAATCGGTTGTTCCAGCCAAGAAATATCGGAAATTTTCTCATTGCCTTCATAAAAATATAACTCTTCTTGCTGCTCTAATTCCGCGATCAAAGAAGCCCAGCCCTCTTTTTGAATTCTCGGCGGCAATGTGGCGGTATGGAATACCTTTAAAGACGACATCATTTCAAACGGGGTATTTACCTCAAAACCGTAGGTCATAGCAATCAATTGGACCACCCGCAGATTTATAACCGCCATTGCCGGAATATCTGCCCCTAACAAAAGCGTACCTCCAGTCCCAGAAAGCCCACCCTGGGTAAAGGAATAGAGGCGATGTCTAGCAATTTGCTGCTCCGCTATGTATTGTAATTGGTCAATATCCAATTTTCGCAAATCTGCGATATTCTCTATATCTTTTCGAAAGATTCTACCCGATCCAAGTATTCTTTCCTTTGCATCCATTTGAAGCTGTGAACCTTGAATAATACTGTGTAAATGAAATAACCAACCGTCAATTACGGAAAAAAATTGCCTTTGAACTTTTTCTGGCAATAAAGAAAAAGAACGTTCCAAATACTTCTCATATAGTAACTGAAAATCATTGGCTTCATAGCTTAACAAGTTTTTTTCCCATGAGCGAATTTCATTCAGAACAACTATTTCACGGTCTGTCAATGGCAATGTAATCCCTCCTGCTCATTGTATCTTTTTCCAGTATATCACATTAAAACAGGACTGAAAAAAGGCAAAAGCCGCAACAAGAGCTTTTGCCTTTCTAATATAAATTTCAGGATTACCTGACTTAACCTTAATGTGTTAAACGAACAACGTCACGGGCAATCATAACCTCTTCATTTGTAGGTATGATGATTACTTTGACTGGGGAATGAGGATAGTTGATAAATGCTTCCTCTCCTCTTACCTTGTTTAAAGCAGGATCCCAATATACGCCCATAAATTCTAAGCCTTTTAAAATACGTTCTCTTATCGGGTCACTATTTTCGCCAATGCCGGCAGTGAAAATAATCGCATCTACGCCATACATACGAGCTGCATATGAGCCAATATATTTATGAATTCGATTCGCAAACACATCCAATGCAAGCTCTGCACGCTCATTTCCTTTGTCAGCTTCCCCAATAATATCGCGAAGATCACTTGAAAAACCAGAAACAGCTAACATACCACTCTTTTTATTTAAGACATCAAGCACTTCTTCAGCTGTTTGATTGGTTTTCTCCATGATATACGGAATAAGCGCTGGGTCAATATTCCCTGAACGGGTACCCATGGTAACCCCTGCCAGCGGAGTGAATCCCATAGATGTGTCAATAGACTTGCCGCCTTCAATCGCAGCAATACTTGCTCCATTTCCTAGGTGACAGGAGAGTAAACGAAGCTGTTCAATCGGACGGCCTAATAATTCAGCTGCACGCTGTGATACATATTTATGACTTGTGCCATGGAAACCATACTTACGAATACCATATTTTTTATAGTATTCATATGGCAAACTGTATAAGAAAGAACTCTCAGGCATTGTTTGGTGGAAGGCTGTATCGAACACAGCAACTGCCGGTACATTAGGAAGAACTTGTTTGAATGCTTTAATACCAGTAGCATTTGCCGGATTGTGCAACGGCGCTAATTCTGACAATTCTTCAATTTTAGCTAAAACTTCATCAGTAATTAAAGCTGAGTCGCTAAACGTTTCTCCTCCATGGACAACACGGTGTCCAATACCTTCAATTTCATTAAGAGACTCAATAATACCTAATGAGGTCAATTTATCCAATAGCATCTTAACTGCAATCTCATGATCGGGAATATCAGTGACTTCTTCGACTTTTTCTCCATTAACCGTAATATTAAAAATTGAATCATTCAGACCAATTCTTTCAATTAATCCTTTTGTAATTACCTCTTCGCAAGGCATTTCAAATAACTGAAACTTCAACGAAGAACTACCTGCATTAATCGCAATAATTTTTGCCATTTTTAAGAACGCTCCTTTTATATAACAACATCGACTTGAAGTAAATTATGTTTTAATACACCCTTATTCTGCGCAAACCGACCCTGTTTATTTCCCTCAATTTTTCATTTAATCACTCTAGGAAAGACATTACAAGGAATAATTTATTTGATACCGATTACATTACAAATGTTCATATATTCACAAATTTCATAATTCCAAGAAAACAAAATAAAGGATAAAGAGGTGAATTCACCTGCTTTATCCTTTATTTTCTTGAAACCACTTTTCCATCTTTGTGAGGATTTTATCCATCTCATACGCATTTGAAAGGCTGGGTAAATTCACCAGCAATGTTTGCTTAGGCGGCTGAACATTTTCGCCCTTCTTTTGTAGTATCAAAATACTTTTCGCTGAACTCTTATTTTTAAATATACTTGTTGGCAATTGCAGAAGGCCTTGGATATACACATGATCCTTTATGTATTCGTGAAGCTGCGGTGCCTGTTCACTTTCAAATAGTCCATTAGGAACTAAAAAGAACAGATACCCCCCTGCATTCGTATGACGGACACCTTGTTCAATAAACAAGTGATGGGAATAAGTATGTCCCGTATCCGCTTTTAATTGATAATCGGCTGCCCTAATATCATTCGGATAGTAACCAACCGGTAAATCAGCGATTACGGCATCGACTGGGTCAATAAATAAAGACTCTAAGCTGTCTTGATTAAAGAATTGAATCGGATACCCCTGCAAATTTGCATTCACATAGGCAAGCTTGATTAGAATATCATCGATTTCTACTCCAATCGCGGTGATTTGTTTACGTGAATGATTCATTACCGTTGTTAAAAGATTTCCTGTTCCAACAGCTGGGTCAAGGAGACGGAAGGATGGCTTCTGCATAAATTTTTCAACTAAATACCCGACGAGCATCCCTACAGAATCGGGAGTCATTTGATGATTTGGCTGCACATTTTCCTTCATACCTTTTAGAATCACTAACTGAAAGGCTTTGCGAAGGTTTTCATTAGTAAAATTGTCCAAGCTAATTTCACTGTATTGCTTCTTTAGCCGCTTGACGGTTAGTTCACTTAACTCTTCCTGTAAAATAGCTCCTTGGAATAGATTTTCACCCGTATCCGCAAGTGCTTCAAGATAGCTGCAAGCTAATTCCTCTTGTAAAATAAGGGCAGTTTCGTTAAATAAAGTAAATAACTCTTCAATTGGAGAAATGTTCATTGTTTCCCTCCATTATTAAATTTCCTTATTCATTCTATACGAGTATGTATTTTTTAAACAAGTAAAAAGACCTCGCAATGTTTGCCGAGGCCTTTAAGGTTATTACTTTGCGCTTTTAGCGGCTTCAAGTGCTGCTTCATAGTTTGGATGGTTTGTTGCTTCACTTACATACTCTACATATACAACTGTATCGCTTGAGTCTACTACAAATACGGCACGCGCTAAAAGTCTTAGCTCCTGGATAGCCACCCCATATGCTTCACCAAAAGAGAGGTCACGGTGGTCAGAAAGGGTTTGAACATTTTCAATTCCAGCAGCAGCACACCAGCGCTTTTGCGCAAATGGTAAGTCAACGCTTACTGTTAGGATTTTAACATTTCCTAAAGAGTTAGCTTCTTCATTGAAACGGCGTGTTTCTGCATCACAAACACCTGTATCTAAAGATGGTACAGATGAAATTAAGCGAACCTGCCCCTTGGTATTATCAAGAGTCACCTCTGATAAGTCATTGGCAAGAACAGTGAAATTCGGAGCCTTGTCGCCAACTTTCACCTCATTGCCAAGCAGCGTAATTGCATTTCCTTTGAATGTAACATTTGCCATACTCATTCATCCTCCTTTGTCGTATTAAAGCCATTTGCTTAAAAACAATAAGACTTTAATTATGTACAGTGTAAATATATCTGTTCAAACCTATTTTTGCAATTATTTGAACTAAGGAATTTTTGATATTAGAGTAAAGGTAGTAATGGGAGCGTTAAAACACAAAAGAAAAAGTTAACCTTCCAAAAATCTCGGAAGATTAACTTTCTTACTTTATAATTCTAAATCGACTTTAGGCTGCTGTTGCTGAGATTGCTGTTGTTGGGATTGCTGTTGAGATTGCTGTTGTTTCCCCTCATCTTTTTTCGAGAACATTTGCTGTATTTTATCGACAGCCTGCGGGGCAAGCTCTAAGATTTTCTCGTATAAATGAGTGCTTTCGTCCAAATGAAGCATTTTTACACCTTGAGAATTTACGATTAAAAAAGCGATAGGAGTAATAGAAACACCACCACCGCTTCCGCCGCCAAATGGAAGTTTAGGCTGTCCTTCTTTTTGACTATTTTCGAGTTTAAACTCACTACCCCCGGCAGCAAATCCAAATCCAACCTTTGATACAGTTAAAATAACACTTCCGTCTGGGGTTTCTACTGGATCACCTATAATCGTATTTACATCAATCATTTCTTTTAAGCTTTCCATTGCGGTCGTCATCAAACCTTGAATTGGATGGTCAGACATGGTTATTTCCTCCTCTATGAAACGGATTTAGTTTTTTCTTCTCGAAATTCTGTACTGCTTTTTTGGTGCGGTTTTCCGCCCCTCCAGAATCTAATCAGTTTTAATCCTGCGAGAATAGCATACCCGATTCGAAACTGAAACATACATGTTAACCTTGTATGAATTACAACTGCCTGAAAATGGGGGGTAACCGTTAATTGTGGCATTTCTTTCAACCTCATATAATGGCTGAGGAGTCCAACAATGCCACCTTTAACAGCCCATAAGGCCCCAGTCATCATACCTGTATGTGCAGCATCACCAACACCCAATAAGGTCTGCCACTCAAAATTTTTAATGGTGACCTTCTGTAAAAACTTTTTGACTATTATATTCAAATCGAAAACCTTATGCAGGATATCTTTTGTTCTATGGAGTTTACTTAGAAAATCCTGCTTGGTTAACTGACTTACATCAGCTTCAGTGTCTTTATCAGTGGTGTCTCCCATTTGAGTTTTACTTTTCACCACAATACTTGGGGAATCATCATCCACTTTAATTTCGGGTACTTTTATTTTGTATTTGATTAAACCAAACAATACTCGTAACTCTATCTTTAAATCGTCATTATCGTTTAGATGAGAATAGTAAACATAGATCGTCAACTTTGTAAAAATAATTAATAGAAATAAGAACAATAAGATCATAAGAGAGAGAAGAAGCCAAAACATTTTCTCACATCCTTTCAGCCCATTATTATTTGCTTTTATCTAAAAAATAAACCTGCCCTACAATATTGATAGGTTGATCCTGCTTTTATATTATTTCTAAAAAATGCTAAACTAAATTCAGAGGTTTTATTTTTCAGCATGATATGACATCTTCATCATCTTACAGGGGGACTGAAAATGGAGACCAGACGAAATATTTATTTTTATCACAAACGGGATGCGGATTTACTATTAAAAATAGCACCCCTGCTAGAACTAGCGAAACGTTACGATTTTACAGTTGTGGATGATTACCGAAAGGCTAACATTATTGCCAGTGTAGGAGACGATGGAACATTCTTACAAGCGGTAAGAAAAACTGGTTTCAGAGAAGATTGCCTTTATACGGGGATTTCTGTCCTGGATAATTTGAGTATGTATTGTGATTTCCGCATTAATGATACCTCAAAAATGATTGAGGCGATTACCACGAATACCCAATTAAAGGTCCGCCGTTATCCTACCATCGAGGTAACAGTCGATGGTCAAAGTACATTTCGCTGTTTGAATGAATTTAGCATCAGATCATCTATTATTAAAACACTCGTGATGGATGTGTTTATTGATCAGCTCCATCTTGAAACGTTTCGAGGTGATGGATTAATCGTCGCTACCCCAACAGGCAGCACAGCTTATAATAAATCAGTTAGTGGCTCGATCGTGGACCCGCTGCTCTCTTGTATGCAAGTTAGTGAGGTAGCATCTGTTAATACAAATCAATATCGAACACTTGGTGCTTCCTTTATTGTTGGAAGTGAACGCACACTTACCTTGAGGGTTATTCAGGAAGGGAATGATCATCCTACCATGGGGATGGATAATGAGGCCTTAAGTATCCGTCATGTTGAAACCATTCAAATTAAAATTAGTGATAACAAAATAAAAACCTTAAAATTAAAAGATAATGCTTTTTGGAATAAAGTTAAGCGAACCTTTCTATGAGAAAAGCGCAAGCGCCTTGGTCAGCCCCGACAAGCACAAGACGAGCCGGCCGAAAGGTTGCTTTTTAACCTTTTGGACGGATTGGCTTGTGACCTCGAGGGGCTAGGCGCTGGAGCTAGACAATTCTCAAAGTCAAAAACTTTTATTCTTTCTCATAAATAAAACCTTATCCGCCATCAGTCGGATAAGGTTTTTCAACTTAAAGAGCAGCTCTGTTTTCAGGTGAAATCTTAACTTTTCTTTTAGTAAACAATTTTGTTTTTGATAATGAATAGATGACTAGTGCAACCCAGATAAACATAAAGGATAATAATTGTATTTTAGAAAAATGCTCTTGATAAACAAAAATACCTAGGATCAAGGTTAGTGTTGGTGAAATATATTGCAGGAAGCCAAGTAATGAAAGTGGAATTTTCTGGGCGCCTTTTGCAAAATAAAGCAGTGGTATTGCCGTAACTGCACCTGCACCCATTAATAATAAATTAGTTCTCCAATCGGAGATAAATAAAGAATTTGTCCCATGTAGAAATAAGTAAATCATATAAATAGCAGCGATGGGTGCCAGTACCATTGTTTCTAATGTTAAACCAACCGACGATTCCACATGAATCACTTTCTTTGCCAGTCCGTACAACCCAAATGATAGCGCCAAAGAAATCGCAATCCAAGGAAAGACACCGTGAGAAACGGTTATGATAACTACCCCAATTGCAGCTAATATAAAGGATACAAGCTGCGCAAATGTTAATTTTTCTTTAAGGACAATCATCCCTAATACTATACTAATAAGTGGATTAATATAGTAGCCAAGACTTGCCTCAATCATATGACCGCTATTGACTGCCCAAATATAAACAAACCAATTAACACTAATGAGTAAAGAGGCAATGGTTAGGAAATACATCTGTTTTTTATTTTCGGCAAATCCTTTCAATGTAGAAACAAATAAACTCCATTTTTTTGTGATAACTAGAACAAGTATCATAAAAATAAATGACCAAAAAATCCGATTTGCGAGAATTTCCTGTGCATTTACCTTATCTAAGAATTTCCAATAAATCGGCAGTAATCCCCAAAGAAAATACGAAAAGCCGGCATGAAGCGCTCCCTTATTTGCATTTGTTTTTTTCATCTTTCTTCCGATCCCCTTAATGTTTCTAATTTCGAAATACTCTTTATTATACCTCGAAAATCAGAATATAGAAGACCATTTAACTACCCAATCTATTCCAGATTTCGCAAAATTAAAAGAGGGCGGGAGGTAAACCTCCACACCCTCTGTAGCCATCTTATTCAATTTGATTAACGAGAAAACCCGCCGCCTAATTGTTGTTCAGCCATTGATACTAAACGCTTAGTGATTTCACCACCAACAGAACCGTTAGCACGTGAAGTAGTGTCAGCACCAAGATTTACACCAAATTCTTGAGCAATTTCATATTTCATTTGATCAAGAGCTTGTTCAACACCAGGAACTAATAAGTTGTTTGAGTTGTTGCTTGCCATGTGATATCACCTCCTTGTGAGTATAGAATGTGTAGAAACTGTAAAGTTCATTCTATAATCCAATTGGTAATTGTTCACAAAAAATTCATATTTTGTTTATTAAAATAATGAATCAAATTCTGAATGTTGGTCTTCAGGTGTAATGACAAGCGTTTCGACCGCTTGAACCGCTTCTTCCATTAAGGAAGTAAAATCTGAAAAGCTTTCATAATACTGTACTTTCTCTCGACGCGGCTTTGTTTTAGGAGAGGCAGGAACAAAGATGGTACAGCAGTCCTCAAAAGGCCTATTGGAAATCTCCAGAGTATCTATTTCATCCGCGATTTTGATTATATCTGTTTTGTCCATCGTAATCAATGGACGAAGAATAGGGGTATTGGTAACCTCATTAATCGTATACATACTTTCTAACGTTTGGCTCGCTACCTGACCAAGACTTTCACCAGTTATAATCGCAAGCGCCTCTTGTTTCATCCGAATCCTATCTGTAATGCGAAGCATCATTCTCCGCGTTGAAGTCATTGTATAATTTTCCGGTATTTGCTCGTGAATAGCCTGTTGGATGTCGGTAAACGGCACAATATGAAGCTTGATCGTACTTCCATAAATTTCGCCCAGCTTTTTCGTGAGATCTACTACCTTTTCTTTGGATCTTTCACTTGTAAAGGGCGGGCTAAAGAAATGAACTGCTTCAATTTCCAATCCCCGTTTCATTGCCATGTACCCCGCGACAGGACTGTCTATTCCTCCTGACAGCATGAGCATGGCTTTTCCGTTCGAGCCAACCGGCATGCCGCCAGCACCCGGTATATTTTCACATGATAAATAAATTGCATCTTCTCTAACTTCTATTCGTAAATTAAGATCCGGATTCTTTACATCTACTCGAAGGCCGGGGATATTCTGGAGTAAATAGCCGCCAATAGTGCGATTGATTCCATCAGTATCTAACTCGAATGTTTTATCAGAACGTTTTGGGGTTACCTTGAAAGTTTGTCCGTCCTTATAATGCGCCCTAACAAACTCCAATGCTGATTCTTTTAGTGCCTCCACATTTCTTTCTACTTTAATGGCCGGACTAAAGGATTGAATCCCAAATATATGCTTTAGTTTCTCAATTATTTCAGTTCCATTTTCTCCGTTTAATAAAACATACATCCGATCCCGGCTTGCCTCTATTTTACTATTTGGAAAAGAGGCCAAGGTCAGCTTTACGCTTTTTTTAAGTTTCTCAACAAATTTATGGCGATTTCTTCCTTTTGTGGATATTTCACCATAACGTATTAAAATACGGTCATAATTCATTTATTTCCTAACCTTTCGTAATTGGTTTACATATTTTTTTATTGCATGAATAACAACAATTGCCTCTTCTTCTGTGTTATCAAAACTGAGACTGATTCGGACCGAGCTATCGGCTAATTGTTCCGGAACCCCCATGGCAATTAGTGTTTTGCTTGGTGATTTCCGCTTAGAAGAACAGGCACTTGTGGTGGATATAAAAATACCTTCCTGTTCAAGCGCATGAATAAATACTTCCGATTTTGTTTGTTCAAGAGAAAAATTTAAAATATGTGGTGCCGATCCTTCAAGTGGTGTATGAACCTTCACACCTGCCATTTCGTTTAAACTTTTCCTAATCATGTTCTGGATTTTTATCATGTCTGCTATCCCATGCACACTTTTCCCCAATGTCATCCTTAGGGCCTTTGCCATCGCAACTACCCCCGCAACATTTTCCGTGCCGCTGCGCAGCTTCCGCTCTTGATTGCCCCCAGATAATAAAGGTGTTAGTCTAGTACCTTCACGAACAAATAATATACCTGTCCCCTTTAGACCATGGAATTTATGCGCGGATAATGAGCAGAGATCAATCCTGTTTCGATTTATAGATAGTGGTACTTTTCCAATCGCTTGGACGGCATCGACATGAAATAAAATGGTTGGATATTTTTTTAACATCTCACCAATTTCAGTGATTGGCTGTATAGACCCTACTTCATTATTTACCTGCATGATCGAAATCAATATAGTCTCTTTGCGAATTGCTCTTTCTACGTCCTCCACAGAGACTCTCCCATTTCGGTCCACTGGTAAATACGTAATGTCAAAGCCTTCCCCGGCAAGCTGCTCCATTACTGCCAACACAGATGCATGCTCAATACTTGACGTAATGATATGCCGCCCTTTATTTCGGTTCAATAGAGCGGCCCCTTTAATCGCCATATTATTACTCTCTGTCCCGCCAGACGTAAAATAAATTTCAGAGGGTTTTACCTTTAATAACTTCGCTATCTGTTCTCTTGCCTGAGTCAACAGTTTCTCTGCCTGCCCTCCAATTCGATGCAAGGAGGAAGGATTTCCAAAATATTCACTGGAAACTGTCGTAAAGGAATCTAAAACTTCTTTATATGGTTTAGTTGTTGCACTATTATCAAAATAAATCATGATGTTGTCTCCTCCCCCGCCCAGACACTTAACAAAAATAAATCTTATCATATTTAGGTTAGTTTGAAAAAGAAAAAACCGATTCAAGCCGCCGTACGGCTGAATCGGTTTCTTCACCAACCTAATGTGTTACACTCGCTGCTTTAATTTTCTTCAATGCTTCCGGGTCAATACCTTGAAGGGAGGCGGCTACCTGTTCTAATGCTTCCTGATACTCATAATGCCTAAAAGCTTCTTCCGCATCTGCTAATCCTTTGGCGACAGACGGGTACTTGCTGCGGTACCGATTTCCATATTGAATGGCTTTTTCGGCCAATGTAACATTTTCAATTAGCTCATAGGTAGTGGTCACAAGCTTTTCAACGGTTAATACAGCCACTTCTAGGTATTGATTAAGGGCTGATACATTAAGCGGCTTTTCTTCAAGCTGATAGCGAACGTTTTGAATGCTGTCGTTTGTATCTTCAAAAAGAAATTGGTAATCTGCAGGCAAACCAGGAACATTGTTTTTCTTCACAATTCTGATTGTCTCGCCCACCTTTTTTGTTAATTCCATAACCTTTTCCCGCGCTTCGATTTCATCTTTTCGTAAAGCCTGAAGTTTTAATGCAAAGGCCTGCTGTCCTTCACGAATTACTTCTAGCTGTTCTTTAATCGAATTTAATTCTTCGCTAAGCGCCGTTTGTGCTGTTCCATTCATCTTCAATTTTTCAACTAATATCTCATAATGCTTATATACTGTGGAAAGTTCTTTTTCAAGCTGCCTTTGAGTCTCAAAATCGCTGTCCGATAATTGATAGCTTTGTTGAACCGCAAACACCTCATTAGACAGCTCCTTATTTTCTTTTTGAGCAGAAGCTAAAAGCTCATAGGCTGCTTTTTCATTTTTAATCACGAAATGTTTCGCATGAACTTCTTTTTCCAAAAGATCAAATAGGACATCGATTCGGTCCTTTATTTCTTTAATTCCTTCCTCTGCCAGATCAATTTTAGCTGTCTCAATCAGCACTAAATTTTCAGCAAGCTTCTCTTCCAAACGTTTCACTTCTTGTTCTACATTGATATGGTCTAAGTAGTAATCCTGCCCCGTCATTTCACGATGTCCTTCTAAACAATCGGATAACAGATTGGGAAGTAGTGACTGACATTCTATTAACATCTGGGGGATTAAATCCATATGGTGTTTGATTTTTCCAAGCTGACTATGTATAAGTAAAACGACTTCACGCGCTTCTAAGTAATTTCCGAGTTCCGTTTTCTCATCATATTCTTTATAATTATGTGCCACTTCGTTTAAAAGCAGTTCTAGATGTTTTTCGGCTTTGCCAAAGCTATGCCGGTGAGCAAGCAGCCTCTTTTTTGCTTCACGATATTTTTCTTTTAATTCTTCAATTTCTACTCTGTTTTTTTCCTCACTGCCAACAAGCTCATGGAGTTCATCCAATATATTCTTAATTTGATTTTCTGTTTCCTCCAATTTCGTATGAATAGCTTGCTGTACCTCTTTTGCCTTTTTAAAGCGGTACCGATCAATATATTCTTCCGCATCAAAAAGCATTTCTTCTAAATCAGGGAGCTTCACGGTTACTACATCATCCCATTGATTCCGCCAACGTTCAAACAGCTCCTCTGTTTGGCCTGTCATATTTAACTGTTTTACCTTCGACATTTCATCCAGTATCGGCCGGTCTAATAAATCAATTTTCCATGCCTCGAGCCGATCCATTTCCTTAAAGTATTTTTTCTTTATTAAATACCCCCATACAAACAAGGCTAGTAGCAGGATGAAAAATCCAATGAAATACTTCACAAGTAAGCCTCCTATATCAAACAACATATTCAAATTCATCTATATTAAAAGAATTTATTCATATTCCCATTCAATGCTATTATGATAACATGTTAACGACATTTTTTGACTATTAATTTCAATTTTTTTGTAAAATACAATAAAAAAAATAGCGATTACCGCTATTTTATCACTGCGCCCTTCATTACTGGACCTTCATAGCTTAAAGTTTTATCAATCCAAGCGTATAGTTCCTTTAAATACTTTTGTTCAAAAAATGGCTCATTCGGGAAAATATATAAAACTTCTCGCATATATTGTGTATTCATAAATGGCATCATTAACAAACTCTTTAATTGAATAATTAAGTATGGAATCGAATGCGGCCGAAATTCCTGCCATTCAAAGCCTCTTTCCATGATCTTTTGCAAATAATATTTCTCTTTTAAGGAATAGGTTGACATGATTTCCCTTACTACTTGTGAATCCATAGACATTTCCCGATAGACAAAACTGGAAAGTTGACTATTTTCACATTGATAATGGAGTAAATCTGCGACAATCCTCTTTAAACATTCTTTTGCACCACGGTCGATGGAGAGATACGCTTCTTCTATCTTATTGATATATTGTTCAAAAAAATGCATGAAGCAGTATTCTAATAGTCCAGGTTTATTATTGAAATAGTAAGCAATGGTAGCGGTGTTAACTTTAGCTATTTTAGCAATATCCCTAACTGATGTACCTGAATACCCATTTGAATTAAACAACGATATGGCAGCCTGAACAATTGCTTCCTTTGCATTTTTCTTCATGTATTCTCCTCCTTAGGTATCCCATACATAGGATTTCTGTATAATATGACTGAATCCTTTATGAAAATATCGACAAAGTGCGCTCCTTTTCTTCTTTTTTTGATAAAATAATAAATAATTCATTATAGAAAAAGGTGAAATTACTTGTTTAACGTCGAAATGTATAAAGGAACTCGTGAAGAGAATTATAAGCTTGTAAAAAAACAGCTGCAGGCCCTGCTTCATGATGAGAAAAATCAAATCGCTAATCTAAGCAATGCTTCTGCTCTGTTGAACCAATTTCTCGATCGGATTAACTGGGTTGGTTTTTATTTAATGGATTCAAATGGAGAGCTAGTTCTTGGTCCTTTTCAAGGATTACCGGCCTGTGTAAGAATACCTCTCGGGAAGGGCGTATGTGGAACATCAGCTTTGAAAAAGGAGACCATCCGAGTAGAAGACGTTCATCAATTCCCAGGCCATATCGCCTGCGATGCGGCTTCACGATCTGAGATCGTCATTCCGCTCTTGAAAGACGGGGAACTCTTTGGGGTGTTAGACATCGATTCCCCAGAAGTGAATCGCTTTGATGAGCTTGATCAGCAAAAGCTTGAAGAGTTGGCAGCTGTAATAGTCGATCATTTATAAAGTACTTATAGGTTAAGTCTAATAAGGAAGAGCACAGATATCGCATTCTGTGCTCTTCTTGATTGAATATGATCCTAACATACCATGCTTGCATCCTCTTGGATGACCACCTTGTTTTTCCCAGTTTCTTTTGCCCGGTATAATGCTTCATCGGCTCTTTTAAATAAATATTGATAGGTATCATTCCGTTCCTTTTTCCAGTAAGACACACCACAGGATACTGTAATATGCGGGTCAGAGCACTCTGACACCTTATGCAGAATCCTTTGGGCAATGACAACTCCTGTTTCTAACGAAACCCTTGGCAAATAAATAGCAAGCTCCTCTCCGCCCCAGCGTGCACCAATATCACTTTCTCGAATACTGCTTTTTATGAGATTCGCTACTTGAACCAATATCAAATCTCCAATTTGATGGCCATAGGTATCATTTATTTCTTTAAAATTATCAATATCAATAAGAATAAAGGATCCTTCCTCATCTTTCTTCATCGATTGTTGTATTTTTTCATCTAAAAACTTACGTGAATGAAGCTTGGTAAGATGATCCGTGGTTACCAACTTTTCAAGTTCAGCTCTTAATAGGGCATTGGTTAATGCCAAAGATGAATGATAGACCAAGGATTGAAGCAATTTAAACGCCTCAAACGGGAAGAAGTAGGGATCTCGATGCATAATAATAGAAAATCCTTTCAGCTTCTTGCTGACAACGACCGGAACCGCCATTACAGAATGAAAAACAGGTGAAAGAGGCTGAGGAAGATTCAAATCTCCAATAAATAATGGTTCGTTACTCTGTTGAAATTTTCCTTTTACATAGTCAATGTAGATTTGAGCTTGTTGTGTTAAAAAAAATGCCGTCGAGCCAGGGAGTACTTTTGCTGTTAGTTGGTCCCTGGTGAATAGAAAAAAACCAACTTCCTGTGCATCAAAAGAGCTTTTAATTTGTTCAGACATAATGGTCATCGTTTCTACTAATGGCTGGTTTGAATTTAATTGGTATGACGCTTTATTAATTAATTGCAGATCGGAAATGGTTTTTTGCGCTTGCTGATGTAGTTTAGCATTTTCCAAGGCACTGCCCGCAGACTCCGACAATGACCTGATAAATTCTGCCTCATCAGCCGGAAATTTGGTCATTTCTGGTGCAATTACTTGAAGCACACCATAAATCTTCGAATTACTTTTTAAAGGGGCGTAGAGGGCAGCATGTTCGGACGCATCTGAACTTTCA
Source organism: Neobacillus vireti (assembly GCF_036962465.1). GTDB lineage: Bacteria > Bacillota > Bacilli > Bacillales > Cytobacillaceae > Neobacillus > Neobacillus vireti_B. The sequence continues at coordinate 36,409 of NZ_JBALNF010000041.1, read as the reverse complement.
AATTGAATTTCTCCAGACTCATAGGCATTAATGACAATCATATTTTCACTATCGTATTCTAAGTCCATGATTGGCAGGTCACTATGATGGTAGGCATCTTGTGCTAAGAGTAAGGAGTAGGAATAATTAGGAAAAATCTCTTTTAGGGTAACAAATATTTCCCCTAATAGATCGTCCACATTCAAGGTTGAATGAAATTTTTCAGATATTTGAAATAATTTTTTATATTTTTCTGTATCCAATAGTAAATCCCCTTTAGAGACTACATA
>NZ_JBALNF010000041.1:0-36054 GCF_036962465.1 Neobacillus vireti | reverse complement strand
CCTTTAGAGACTACATACTTATTTTCTGTTTTTAAATTCCAAATAAATACATTGTATCCTAATTATAGTGAATAATAAGATGCTTTTGGAATATATTTTTAGGTAAAATATTAATTTTTCTAGAACATTTCCGGGTCATTTAAGTCCGCTTAAAAATATACTTGACTTACCATGTATAAAAATCATATAATATTCTTTGTGTAAAATATATGCAGCCTATTGAGTTCATTTTATTGGTCTCATTTTGTTCCTCAAACTTTTTTGATGGTGCATCTTGTAACCCTTAGCTGCTAGGGCGAAGGTGCATGAAAACAAAATGTCTAGTAAAGATTCTCATAACGGTTTTTATTTTACCAAAATAAAAACACTAAGGAGGAGTCATTCATGGCTCGTTATACCGGCCCAAGCTGGAAACTATCCCGTCGTCTTGGAATCTCTCTAAGCGGCACAGGTAAAGAATTAGAAAAGCGTCCTTACGCTCCTGGACAACATGGTCCAAACCAACGCAAAAAGCTTTCTGAATACGGATTACAATTACAAGAGAAGCAAAAGCTTCGTCATATGTATGGTGTAAATGAGCGCCAATTCCGCACTCTTTTCGAAAAAGCTGGCAAATTATCAGGTATCCACGGTGAAAACTTCATGGTATTACTTGAATCACGTTTAGATAACGTTGTTTACCGTTTAGGTCTTGCTCGCACTCGTCGTGCTGCTCGCCAATTAGTAAACCACGGTCATATCTTAGTTAATGGTTCTCGTGTAGATATTCCATCATACCGTGTAACTGCTGGACAAACTATCAGTGTTCGTGAAAAATCACGTAACCTTGATGTAATTAAAGAAGCTATCGAAGTTAATAACTTTGTACCTGATTTCTTAACTTTTGATGCTGACAAATTAGAAGGAACTTTCACTCGTTTACCAGAACGTTCTGAACTTCCTGCTGAGATTAACGAAGCACTTATCGTTGAGTTCTACTCTCGTTAATCTGTTTAATAAAAAAAAACGGATGCCAATTGGCATTCGTTTTTTTTATTTATTTACCTTCTTCAATGCCTTTTGGTAACAATAGGTTAGGAATAGATAAAGGATGAATACAATTACTGCAGTCCATAATCTTTCTTGCATGGGTCCATCAGCCATAAGAATAGGACCAAGCCCAAAAAATGTCACAAGTGCGAGAAGAAGTAAAAAGAAGATGTGTATAATAATTTTCATTTTTCCACCGCCGATTTTCCTTATTATATGATTTGACGAAGTTCCTTAGTCCCTCGTTACCTTTGTATAGAGAGTTATATAAAAAACTTTTTATGAGGACAAGGAAGTCCTCGTTTACCGGCTTTTGTTTCCTCATGGTTTTTCTTGTAATAAAAAATGGGCTTTGGAAAACCAAAGCCCTAGTCTTTAATAGTTTATTAACGTGTATTTCTTTTTGCCTCTTCTAATAATCGTAAACTGGCCTTCAATACGATCTGTTTCCTGAAGAAGGTAAGCAGTATCAGTCACCTTTTCCCCATTTACCGTAACGGCCCCGTTCGTAATATCTTCTCGTGCCTGTCGCTTAGAAGGAGAAATTTTTGCCGCTACAAGCAAGTCAACTAAATTCTCTTCTCCCTCTTTGGCATCATAAGAAGGTACATCTTTAAAGCCTTGCTTAATTTCTGCTGCAGAAAGATTCTTCACTTCACCGCTAAAAAGGGCTTGTGAGATTTTAATTGCTTGCTGTAATGATTCTTCCCCATGGATTAAGCGGGTCATTTCTTCTGCCAATGCTTTTTGAGCTTTACGAAGGTGCGGCTCTTCTTGAACACTTTGTTCAAGGCTTTCAATTTCTTCATGAGAAAGGAAAGTAAAGTATTTCAAATATTTCACTATATCTGCATCGGCTGTGTTAATCCAGAACTGATAGAATTCGTACGGGGTGGTCTTTTCCGGATCTAACCAGACAGCGCCGCCTGCTGTCTTACCGAATTTTGTTCCATCTGCTTTTGTAACAAGTGGAATCGTAAGACCGAATGCCTTTGATTCTTCATTATGCATTTTCCGGATTAATTCAAGTCCGGAAGTGATATTTCCCCATTGGTCACTGCCGCCAATTTGCAATTTACAATTATGGTGGTCATATAAATGATTAAAATCCATTGCCTGAAGAATTGTGTAGGTGAATTCGGTAAAAGAGATTCCGGTTTCAAGACGTGATGCAATGGTATCTTTAGCAAGCATGTAATTAACACCAATATGCTTACCGATATCACGTAAGAAGCTCACGATATCCATAGAGCCTGCCCAATCATAGTTATTAACCAAAGTCGCTCCATTTTCACCATCAAAGTCAAAAATAGAAGCAAGCTGTTTTTTAATGCCTTCCACATTCTCCTGAACGGTTTCCAACGTAAGCAATTTACGCTCTTCACTTTTACCGCTTGGGTCTCCAATTAATCCAGTAGCGCCGCCAACCAACACGATAGGCCGATGGCCATGCTGCTGAAATCTTCTCAGTGTTAAAAACGCTACTAAGTGCCCTATGTGCAAGCTATTAGCAGTCGGGTCTACCCCGCAATAAAGCGAAATACTTTCCTTACTTAATAAATCTTTTAGACCCTCTTCATCTGTTTGCTGATAAATAATGCCTCTCCATGTTAGATCCTGTAATAAATCCATGTTAATCCCTCCAATTATCCCAAAATAAAAACGCCCCTGCAAAATGCAGGGACGTATAGTTTACGCGGTACCACCCAGCTTGAGGAAATATCCTCCAACTCAATAAGATAACGGTTTAAACCGTTTTCCGCTACTAACAAACGAGTTCACAGAAAAAAGCTCCAGGAGGTAATTCATTCTTCTATGTGTATCAGCTTTCACCACCGCTGACTCTCTACAAACAGGGATAGAAGAACTACAGTTGATTCCCTTCACAGCTTTAAATATAAAATATGCTATAGCTTTTTTTAACATATTTCCTCACCCCTGTCAAACTGGCGACTGGAAATTTCAGAAAATGTAGAAGGTTGTCAGTTTTTAGTCCTTCTGTATGCTATAATGGATGTGATTTTATATTGAGGTGATTCTCTGAATGAATGAAAAAATGCACGCTTGGATGGAAAAAGGAAGATCCATATTAAACTTGTTTACCCATAGGAAAACGGTAAAAAGTGCACGCATAACCTACCAAGTCGTTTGGAACTTAATTCTCCTTGTACTAACTGTCGGCATTCTTGGCGGGTCATTTGCAACAGGTGTTGGTGCAGGCTACTTTGCCTCACTAGTAAAAGATGAACCCGTCCGCTCATACGACAGCATGAAAAAGGATATTTATAATTATACCGAAACCTCGGACTTATACTTTGCTAACAATGTCTACCTTGGCAGGCTCAGGACCGATTTGGTCCGGGAAGAGGTAAAACTTGATCAAGTCTCAAAGGATTTGACTAATGCCGTAGTGGCAACGGAAGACCAATACTTTTATCAACATAAAGGGGTCGTACCGAAGGCCGTATTCCGAGCTCTTTTTCAAGAGGTAACAAATTCCGCTGTTCAATCAGGTGGAAGTACGTTAACACAGCAATTAATTAAAAATCAGATTCTAACGAATGAAGTCTCCTTTCAAAGGAAAGCCAATGAAATCTTACTTGCCCTTCGTTTAGAAAAATTCTTCAACAAAAAAGAAATCTTAGAAGCCTACCTCAATGTTTCAACCTTTGGAAGAAACTCATCGGGTCAAAACATTGCCGGTGTCCAAGCAGCGGCTAAAGGAATTTTTGGAAAAAGCGCTAGTGAGCTAACACTGCCGCAAGCGGCCTTCATTGCCGGTCTTCCGCAAAGTCCGTTTGGTTATACTCCCTTTACTAGAGAAGGCACAGTGAAAAATAATCTTGAGCCAGGACTGACTCGAATGAAAACAGTTTTAAAAAGGATGTTTGATGGTGGATACATAAACCAGCAGCAATATGCTGAAGCCTCAGCTTACGACATCACAAAGGACTTTATTAAGCCTGTACCCAATCCACTTGAAAAATACCCATGGCTTACATTCGAAATTGAAAAACGTTCTCTCGATGCCCTTACTACTGTACTGGCAAAAAAAGATGGCTACACAGATAAGGATTTAAAAAATGATGATACTCTTTATTATAAATATAAAACAATAGCTAACCATGATCTCCACCAAAATGGTTACAAGATTTATACAACGATAGACAAAAATATTTATGATAGGATGCAAACGGTAAAAGATAATTATAAATACTACGGACCTGATAAGGCTCAGGTGAAAAAAGATCCGGAAACCGGTGAAGAAGTAAGGGTCATGGAGCCTGTTGAAGTTGGAGCGGAATTGATTGAAAACAAGACCGGCAAAATTATCAGTTTTGTAGCAGGGAGAAATTACGGAAATCAGCAGCTTAACCATGCAACTAGCGCCATTAGGCAGAATGGTTCGACCATGAAGCCACTTCTCGTTTATGGGCCTGCAATTGAGTTAGGCAAAGCTTCACCAGGTATGCCGCTTCCAGATGTAGCGCTAAGTCTTGCCGATGGTCGAAGCACTCCGTGGCCCCGTAACTATGATTTAAGGTATAGCGGGATCGTTTCCGCTCGTTATGCATTAGCAAAATCGTATAACGTTCCGGCCGTTAAACTGTATAAAGATATCGTTGCACAACAGCCTGCAAAATATCTCGAAAAAATGGGATTTACCTCTCTGAAAAAGCCGGATTACACCAATCTTGCAACAGCGATTGGGTCAATGGAAACAGGTGTTACGATTGAGGAAAATACCAATGCATTTAGTACGTTTGCAAATGGCGGAAAATTTATAGATGCCTATATGATCGATAAGATTGTTGATAAAGATGGCAAAATTATCTACCAGCATGAAGTAAAACCTGTAGATGTCTTTAAGCCGCAAACCGCCTATCTTACACTTGATATGATGCGGGATGTTATCAAAATGGGGACTGCCGCTGGAGTTAAGAGTAAATTGAAGTTCAGTGCAGATTGGGCCGGAAAAACAGGAACCGGTAATCAGTATATCGATTCTTGGTTTGTGGCTTCGAACCCTAATGTAACCTTTGGAATTTGGACAGGTTATGATACACCAAAATCATTACAAACATCAGGAATGAGTTATAGTCAGCGGACGAATAATTTATGGGCAGAATTAATAAATGCCGCTTACGATATCAACCCAAATTTAGTGGACCCAAAGGAATCATTCCAAATGCCTAGTGGAATCGTAAAACGTTCCTTTTGTGCAGTTTCCGGCTTGCTTCCATCTGCAGCCTGTTCAAAGGCAGGCCTAATCCAAAGTGACTATTTCAATGTGAATAATGTTCCAACACAAGTGGATGACAGTTTAGTGGAAGGGAAGTTTGTTACTGTAGGGGATAAAAAGTACTTAGCCCTGGATTCCACTCCAAAAGAGTTTGCCCAGTTTGGCTTGGTCCTGAATCCGGACTTTATCACTAGAATGGTCGGAAGAAATTTTAAAAATTATAGTCAATTGATTCCGAAAAGGGATCGTTGGGGAAAAATACTTGTACCTACTGCTAAAATGGTCGATAACGGAAAAAATCCAGACGGAGTAGCTCTTTCTGTGTCCGGAAATACCTTATCCTGGTCCAAGTCAGGCGATAATGATGTCGTCGGTTACCGAGTATATCAAGGCAATACCAAGGTAGCCAGTATTAATAGCGGCTCACAGCTCTCCTATACGGCAGGAAACGGCTCTTATCACGTTAATGCAGTTGATATTGCCGGCAAAGAATCCGCATCATCTAATGTTGTTGAGATTGGAGCTTCTGCTCCTTTACCGGTCGTACCACCGACTACACCACCAGCTAATACAACCGCACCATAAGTATCTGCTGCATATAAAGAATGAAGAAAAGAATGGCTCTCACAGCCATTCTTTTTTTGTGTCACTTGCAAGTTGAACAAGTGAACACACATCTTGCTTTCATACTTCCGGGATATATAAAAATAAAAACACACGACCATTCTTTTTGAATAATCGTGTGTTTGAAACGTTCATTAATCTTCCATGGTTGAAAGGTCCCCTGTCGGCAGGTTCAACTCCCATGCCTTTAAGACGCGTCTCATAATTTTACCGCTTCGAGTTTTTGGTAATTTGTCACGGAAATCAATTTCCCTAGGCGCTGCGTGAGCGGCAAGACCTTTTTTTACAAATTGTCTTATTTCCTCTTTTAATTCTTCAGAGGCTTCAAAACCGTCACGTAAAGCCACGAACGCCTTAATAATCTCACCGCGGACAGGGTCTGGTTTCCCAATAACCCCTGCTTCTGCAACAGCCGGGTGCTCGACGAGTTTACTTTCTACTTCAAACGGACCAACCCGCTCCCCAGACGTCATGATCACATCATCGACCCTGCCCTGGAACCAGAAATATCCATCTTCGTCCATATAGGCAGAGTCCCCTGACACATACCAATCACCAGGCATAAAATAGGATTCATACTTTTCCTGGTTATTCCAAATGGTGTGCATCATCGATGGCCAGCCCTTTTTAATCGCCAAATTCCCCATGCGATATGGCGGCAGTTCATTCCCTTGATTATCAACAATAGCTGCTTTAACTCCTGGAATAGGTTTTCCCATGGAACCAGGCTTGATTTCCATACAAGGATAATTACAGATAAGCTGTGCTCCTGTCTCGGTCATCCACCAGCCATCATGGATACGTTTATTAAATACCTTTACACCCCATTTGACTACTTCAGGATTTAACGGTTCACCAACACTTGAGATATGACGCAGACTGCTTAGATCGAACTTTTTAACAAGCTCATCCCCCGCCCCCATCAGCATCCGGAAGGCAGTTGGTGCACTATACCATACAGTAACACCAAAATCTTCTATCATTTGATACCAGGATTCAGGACTAAAACGGCCGCCGACGATTAGGTTAGAAGTTCCTGTTAACCACGGACCAAAGATGCCATAAGATGTACCTGTTACCCAGCCAGGATCGGCAGTACACCAGTATACATCATCCTCTTTTAAATCTAGAACCCATTTTGCGGTTTGGTAATGTTGAATCATGGCATTATGTACGTGCAATACTCCTTTAGGCTTCCCAGTAGACCCTGATGTATAGTGCAGAATCAGACCATCCCTGCGATCCACCCATTCAATCTTAAGTTCTGTGCTTGCTGATTTAAACTTCTCTATAAAGTTACTCGTTTTTCCTTGCTCTTCAACATTATTCCCCACAACAAAAATATGCTTTAAGGCAGGTAAATCTTGAACAGGGACACGTTCTAACAAATCTGGGGTTGTAACTAAAACTTTTGCTTCACTGTCCTGCAGCCTGTCCCGGACTGCTCCCTCCATAAATGCTTCAAATAACGGCCCGACAATCGCGCCGAGCTTAATCGCACCTAGTACTGAAAAATAGAGTTCCGGAGAGCGCGGCATGAAGATAAAGACGCGATCGCCTTTTTCAACATCACCATATGTTTTCAATACATTTGCTGCCTTATTGGATAAATCCTTCATTTCCTTAAATGTATACTTTTCATCTCTAGCACCATCACGGTAATATAGGGCTATCTTATTCTTCCGGAAGGTTTTCGCATGGCGGTCAATCGCCTCATAAGCCAAATTTACAAGTCCTGTTTCGCTCCAGGAAAATTGTTTTTCTGTTTCCTTCCAGTCAAAACGTTTGTACATTTCTTCATAATTTTCTAGATTAAACTCGCCTTGGACAACTGGCAGCGCTTCCACTTTCACCTAAATCTCCCCCTCATTTGCTAGTATGAGATAATTATAGTACAAACAATTACTATTCACAATTTTAAAAATATTATTTTCTTGAATTTTATGGGCATTCACCTATTTCCTTACAAAAAAATTATTTGAAATTTCTTTTTTCTACTAGTTTTTATGTATAATAGAATTGATACACAACCATCTCTGTAGAGTAGGTGACAGTATGGAACATACAAAAACATACAATGCCAAACAATTAAAAACTCCTCATGGGAACTTAATCATTGAGGGTCCAATTTCATCTGAAAAACTTGCTGGATATGAGTTTCACCATGACCTTGTAGCATTTCGACAGCCTGCGCAACAGCATCAGGCTTTGATTGGGATTGCCGATCTTCCGGAAGGAAGAATCATTATTGCCAGAGACCTGCATACCATCGTCGGATATGTAACGTATCTTTATCCTGACCCGCTTGAGCGATGGTCAGAAGGAAAGATGGATAACCTGATAGAATTAGGGGCTATTGAGGTCATCCCAAAATTCAGGGGCTGCTCCGTCGGTAAAAATCTGTTGGTTGTCTCCATGATGGATGATGCCATGGAAGATTATATTACCATTACAACGGAGTATTACTGGCATTGGGATTTGAAAGGTACAAAATTAAATGTTTGGGATTACCGAAAGGTTATGGAGAAAATGATGAATGCCGGCGGCCTGGAGTGGTATGCAACAGATGATCCTGAAATTTGCTCTCACCCTGCTAACTGTTTAATGGCAAGGATAGGAAAAAGAATAGAAGCTGATTCCATCCAAAAGTTTGACCGGCTCAGGTTTATGAATCGATTTATGTACTAAAGTGGAAGTGACCGTTTAGCATTGCAAGGACTGGAGCTAGACAGCTTAATCATTTTGATTGAGGGTGATTTATATGATTATTGAAGAAATCATGAAAACAGATGTTGCCGTACTTTTACCAACGAATACGATTGCAGATGCCATACATTTAATGGATACAAGAAAAATTCGTCACATTCCGATTGTAGACCAAGACAACCATTTACACGGACTAATAACCGTAGCAAATATACGAGAAGCAACCCCCTCTATCTTTCATGCAAATGAACATCCCGAAGACTTAAAGAAACCACTAGAAACGATTATGGAGAAAAATGTAATCACTGGTCACCCGCTTGACTTTGTGGAAGAGGCAGCTGGTTTGTTTTATGAACATAAAATCAGCTGTATTCCGATTATTAATGACCGAAAACTAATCGGAATAGTAACGGAAACGGATTTACTGCGGACTATGGTTGAATTAACTGGAGCACACCAGCCAGGCTCTCAGATTGAAATCAAGGTTCCCAATCTCGCCGGTGTACTTAGTGATATAACAGCTTTGATAAAAAAGAGGAACGCTAATATCCTGAGTGTTCTGGTCTATCCAGATAAAAACGATGATCACTTTAAAATCCTTGTTCTTAGAGTACAAACAATGAATCCAACAGCACTCATTCAAGATCTTAAACAAGCTGGCCATCATGTTTTATGGCCCAACCTCCCGGGGATATCTCTATGAAAGATCAGTGCTCCTTTATATTTTCAGAAGAACTGCTAAAATATAAATTTAATGACCATCATCCTTTTAATCAATTCCGGCTGCAATTGACAGTTGACCTTTTACATAAAATCAATGCTTTAGCGCCCGAGCAGATTATTCCGCCCAAGATGGCAACTGAAAGGGAATTAACGCTAATCCATGACCCCAGCTACGTAGAGGCGGTAAAACAGGCAGGAGAGGGAACTATTCCAAAGGAAATAGCTGAAAATTATGGACTAGGAACAGAGGATACCCCCGTGTTCCCCCATATGCATGAAGCGAGTTCCTTATTAGTTGGAGGGACATTAACGGCAGTGGACCAAGTAATGACAGGAAAGGCGCTTCATGCCCTTCACCTTGGCGGAGGATTACATCACGGCTTCCGTGGCAAAGCCTCAGGATTCTGTGTCTATAATGATAGCTCTGTTGCGATAAGATATTTACAAGAAAAATATCATGCACGGGTCTTATATGTCGATACCGATGCCCATCATGGCGATGGTGTTCAATGGTCATTTTATGATGACCCTGGTGTTTGTACCCTGTCCATACATGAAACCGGAAGATATTTATTCCCTGGAACAGGCAGCATTAATGAACGCGGCCAAGGTCTCGGGTACGGTTATTCTTTTAATATACCTGTAGATGCCTTTACCGAAGATGAATCATGGCTGCATGTCTACACACAATCAATTAAAGAAGTGGCTGAATTTTTCAAACCGGATGTGATCCTAACTCAGAACGGCGCTGATTCCCATTATTATGATCCCTTAACCCATTTATCTGCAACGATGAAAATATATCGGGAGATACCTCGACTTGCTCATGAAATTGCTCATCAATATTGTAATGGTAAGTGGATTGCTGTCGGCGGGGGCGGATATGATATCTGGCGTGTGGTACCTAGGGCTTGGGCACTGATTTGGCTTGAAATGACGGAAAACAGGAAAGGCTATGGTCCTTTACCGGATGAGTGGGTTGAGCAGTGGCAAAAGCTAGCTCCTGTTCCATTGCCTATGGAGTGGAATGATCCTGAAGGGATATACACTCCGATTCCACGAAAGGCAGAAATTACCGAAAAAAATCTACTAACACTTGAAAAAGCATTATTCCCAATTAGAAGTCAGCAAAAAAAGGAATTGATATAAAAAAAGGGGTTGGCATCGTAAGGTGCCAACCCACTTTTTTATTTTGTCGATTTACGATGTTCAATCCGATGTGGTAAGACAACGATTGATTCACTAGTCTTATCTTTATTCATCAATTTAGTTAGAAGACGCATGGAAACTGCCCCAATATCATATAACGGCTGAACAATGGTGGTCAGCTGCGGGCGCACCATTAGTGACAAGCGGGTATTGTCTGAGGTAATGACCTCAAAGTCTTCCGGTATATGAAAGCCTTTGTCCTCTGCCCCATGAACAACACCTAGTGCCATTTCATCAGAGCCAACTAAAATCGCTGTCGGTCTGTCTGCAGCTTCAAGTAATTTTTCAAAAGCTTCGATTCCTGAATCGTACGTATAATCGCCTTCAACAATCAATTCTTCATTGTATGGAAGACCAGCGTCTTGAAGCGCTCTTTGGTAGCCCTTTAATTTTTTCTGTGCATTTTTTGGTTCATGTAACGGCCCAACAACAAAAGCAATATGTTTATGACCCTTTTCAATAAATTCCTTTACAGAATCATAAACAGCTGCTTCATAATCAATGTTTACCGACGGAATTTGATTAGACTCTTCAATAGATCCTGCAAGAACAATCGGAACTGGGGACTTTCCGAATTCCTCGACATGGTCTGCGGTAATATTTCCTCCCATAAAGACAATCCCGTCTACTTGTTTACCAAGCATCGTATTCAATAAATGTAATTCTTTATCTTTATTTTGGTCAGAATTACTTAAGATGATATTATACTTATACATTGTTGCAATATCCTCAATCCCGCGGGCTAATTCTGCAAAGAAGATGCTCGAAATATCAGGAATAATGACTCCAACCGTAGTTGTTTTCTTACTAGCTAATCCCCTGGCAACGGCATTAGGGCGATAGCCTAGTCTGTCAATAACCTCTAGGACTTTTTTGCGGGTAACCGGTTTAACATTCGGGTTTCCATTCACAACACGGGAAACAGTTGCCATTGATACATTAGCTTCCCTTGCCACATCATAAATAGTAATATTCACTTTTATACACTCTCCTAAAACGTTCATTGTTTTTTTTATTTTACATCTGTTTGTAAAAAACTAGTCATGATTCTTTGTCTAGTTAAAATTTCTCTGTTTAACGACCATCCGCTTTGGTTGTTTGTGAGATAATAAACAATCTTCATATGTACTTAATGATACGACAACTAGATTAAAGCCGCAATTGAAAATGTCAATATTTTTTTAAAAATGTCCGAAAATAAGAAAAAACCTTCTGCGATTCACAGCAGAAGGTCCAGTTTATGATGGTTCTTTAAATATTAACGAAATTTGATGCTAATAATTGATTATAGAATTCATCAAATTGCTTAAGATCCATTTGCTGTTGAGCGTCTGAAAGGGCAACCGCAGGATCTGGGTGAACTTCAGCCATAACTCCATCTGCCCCAATCGCAATAGCTGCTTTCGCACATGGAAGTAATAAATCTCTTCTTCCAGTCGAATGGGTAACGTCCACCATGACCGGTAAATGTGTTTCCTTTTTCAGGATAGGAACGGCGGAAATATCTAATGTATTTCTTGTTGCCCGTTCATACGTCCTTATTCCACGCTCACAAAGAATGATTTGGCCATTTCCTTGTGCCATAATATATTCTGCCGCATTGATAAACTCTTCAATAGTAGCAGCAAGCCCTCTCTTTAATAAGACCGGTTTGTTAACTGCACCAGCAGCTTTTAATAACTCAAAGTTCTGCATATTACGGGCACCAATTTGAATAACATCAATGTAATCACAAGCTAACTCAATATCAGCCGGGTTCACAATTTCACTAATTACTGCCATATCGAACTCGTCAGCTACACGTTTTAGAATTTTTAACCCCTCTACTCCCAGGCCTTGGAAATCATATGGGGAAGTTCTTGGCTTATAGGCGCCGCCCCGAAGAAGCTTTAAGCCTTTTTCTTTCATCGACTTAGCTACTGCTGCTACCTGCTCATAGGACTCAACGGAACAAGGGCCAAATACAAAATGTTGTTTACCATCCCCGATATTTTCGCCCTTCAATGAAACAATCGTATCTTCAGGCTTTTTCTTTCTTGATACTAGTAATGCTTTTTCGTGGTCATCTTTCTGTAAGTCTAGCCCTGCTTTAAAAATTTCCTTAAAGAGATGATCAATCGTTGAATCCTCAAATGGGCCATCATTATGTTCTTTAATCACTTCAAGCATTTTTCTTTCACGGACTGGATCGTAACGGTAAACACCCTGATTACCTTTTACTCGTCCGATCTCTTGAACGAGCTGAGCTCTTTCATTAATTAGTTTTAATAACTCCAAATTCAATTCATCAACACGTGTCCTCAGTTGATCCAATTCATTATTGCTCATTATTCGTCCCGTCCTTCCTTTTGCAGATCATTTTCTTTTCGAAGTAAATTTCAGGTAATTCTCTATCCAAAGATAATGATTTACAAGCTTAAAGTTAAAATTTTATAATTTTTGAATAATTAGACCAATTATAGCTGAAAAATAATTTTTTGTCACCTATTTTTTCTTTAACAATTAAACGCTTTTAAGCGTTAAAGTAAATGGACTTATAATAGAGTAATATATGCAAATTCAATGTAAATGTTTCCAAAAGGTAAAATTATATTTAATTACCATTTGCTGCATCTGTAAGAGAGCGGCTTGTAATTTTCCAATGAGAAGCATTCCAGCGCGGCTTTCCTTCTGAAAAAAGAATGGCCTGTGGTGATTCATGCTTAATTTCGAATCTTTCAGCTATTTCGTTTGATAACGGACGTGAATCTTGAACAGCTAAGAAGTAAGTAGGGATATCTTGATCGGAGCCTGCAAACTTTTCATATTCCTTATATGCAGCAAGACTAATTGGACATGTTAAACTATGTTTCAAAAGATAGAATTCACCTTCAGTTTTCATTACATGATCAAATTGTTCAACAGTATCAATTTTTTTTAGCATTTCTATATACCTCCAAAGTATCCAAAATAAATAAATGGTGAAGTAATTTTATCACTTCACCATTTTTATCACAAATATTAAAGTTTCACTTTACTTTCTTCTTCGTCAAAAGCCTTTTGCGTTTCCTCTAATTTTTTCTTAATATCATTACTGTCTGATTTTTTTGCTGATGGAGATTCCTTCGGGCTTTGAATAGAAATATAGGTTCCTTCGGAGTCTGAGCTATCCTCGTCCTTTTGAGATGTTTTCCCTTTAACTTTATTAACAAGTTCTGAGGACTGCAGGACAATTCCTTGAGAAATAGATGATGTTTTAGAAGCTAATTCATTACTTTTTGCTACTACATTTTCCTTTAAACTCACTGTTTTATCCATAATCGTATCAGCTTGACTACCTAGAGTGGTACGAAGCTCTCTTCCGGATTTAGGAGCAAAAAGCAAAGCTGCCGCAGCTCCCACAACTCCTCCAATAACCGCCCCCCAAAAGAAGGTGCTAGAAGATCCCTCATTACGGCTTTGATTCGTTTCTCTTGACTCATATTCTCGACTAGTCATGTGTTCTTCCTCCCTTTCTTAGTTAATGTGACCTTACCCTTTGTCGCTCATTTACACTTACTTCTTGTTTGGATTGCTTTCTAGACTGCCACTTTTCTTTTAATTCAAGGAGAATATTCCCCCATTGAACAATTTGCGAGATTTTTTCTTTATTTTCCTCTACCTGCTGATCAACTGAATGGCTAATGTTCTGAAGTGTCCCATTAAACCTGGTCACCGTTGTGCCTACATCCTTCACGGCCTCAACCACACTATTTAGACTTTCAGATTTTTGCTGAATATCTTCTGCTAATGCGTTAGTTTTTTGCAGGAGTAAGGTTGTTTCCGTTGTGACACCATCCAATTGTTTTTCTAAACCACTCAAAGTGTTTGAAACGCTTGTAAGCGTAACTTGAAGTGATTTTAGTGTTTTTGATAAATAGATAACTAGCACAAAAAATGCAATTGCTATCAATGCTGCGCTTAAATATAAAATAATATGCATCATGCACCTCCGCCTTAAATCCTATCCCTATGTATAACCGATTCTTTCTAGTTATAAACCTCCAAATAATCTTATACTACTTCCATAAATTTGTCTTGTTTTCCTGCCATTTGTTTAAAAAATTCCCCATATTTTAATTTCAACTTTCTAATGTTGTTCGGGTACAATAGAAAGGAAAGATCAAATCGTGTTGGAGGTGTTTGTGTGAAGGATCCTCGTATCGCAAAACTTGCGAGAAATTTAATTAATTATTCAGTCCAGCTTCAAAAAGGGGAAAAGGTACTGATTGAAAATTTTGGGCTGCAGCGGGAACTTGTGACTGCACTTGTAAAGGAAGCGTATGAAGCAGGGGGATATCCTTTTGTTCTGCTAAAGGACCATCAAGTGGACCGTTCGCTTTTAATGGGGGCACAGGTAGAACAATTTAATATGATGGCTGAGTTTGAAGCAAATGTCATGAGTAAGATGGATGCATACATAGGACTTCGCTCCGGAGATAACATCAGTGAACAATCTGATGTTCCGGATGAAAAAATGAAAATACATGGCAATACGATTGGCAAAAAGGTTCACCGGGACATCCGTGTTCCTAAGACTAAATGGGTTGTCCTTAGATACCCAACATCTTCGATGGCGCAATTAGCTAAAATGAGTACAGAAGGATTCGAGAACTTTTACTTTGATGTATGCAATCTTGATTATGCTAAAATGGATCAAGCAATGGGCAGCTTAGTAGAATTAATGAACCGGACGGATAGGGTTCACATTACGGGCCCGGGAACCGACCTGCATTTCTCTATTAAAGACATCCCGGCCATTAAATGTGCAGGAAGACTAAATATTCCTGATGGGGAAGTTTACACCGCTCCAGTGAGGGATTCAGTTAACGGTGTTATAACTTATAATACACCATCCCCTTATCAAGGCTTTACGTTTGAAAATGTAAAATTAACCTTTAAAAACGGGAAGATTGTGGATGCAGAATCCAATGATTCAAGCCGCATCAATAAAATCTTTGATACAGATGAGGGAGCCCGCTATGTTGGGGAATTTGCCATCGGCGTGAATCCATTTATCCTGACGCCGATGCAGGATATCTTGTTTGATGAAAAAATAGCCGGCAGCTTCCATTTTACACCGGGACAATGCTATGACGATGCCTTCAATGGTAACCATTCCAATATTCACTGGGACATGGTTAACATCCAGCGTAAAGAATATGGCGGCGGAGAAATCTATTTTGATGATGTCCTCATTCGTAAAGACGGTCTATTCGTTTTGCCTGAATTAGACGTACTAAACCCTGATAAGCTTAAATAACCAAAAAGGATGCCATTTTGCTGGCATCCTTTTTTCTGTTACATAGGTTAGAAAAGTATAAGTATCGACATTGAGAATTGTCCAGCTCCAGCGCCCTAGCGGCTAGTGTCCTTCGCGCTCCGCCCTACGATAAGTCAACATTGATTATGCTCTTCGTGTTTCCTTTATCTCAGTTGGAGCGCTCCAGGCCATACGCCGCTGACCAGGGCGCTTCCGCTTTTCTTGTTGTCTTGCTCCAGTGCCTAGGGGTCATAAGCCCCTGGTCAAGGCGCCTCCGCTTTTCTTATGATAATTGTTTTTCATAGGACTCTTGAAATTTTTGAATATCTCCGGCTCCCATGAAAATAATGACACTATTTTCATGCTTGTTTAAAACAGAAGTATTTTCTTCTGATAGGACTTCAGAATTCTCAATTTTGTCTTGTAAATCTTTTATTGTTAGCTTGCCGTGATTTTCTCTGGCCGATCCAAAAATTTCACACAGATAGGTTTTGTCCGCCTGACTTAAGCTTTCAGCAAAATCCTCTAAGAAAGCTTGCGTACGTGAAAAGGTATGCGGCTGGAAAACAGCGACAATCTGCTTATCTGGATATTTCTGCTTAGCCGCGTCAATCGTTGCTCTTATTTCAGTTGGATGATGGGCATAATCATCAATTAAAATTTGTGATCCTGCTCTTTTTTCCGAGAATCTTCGTTTTACACCTTGGAACGTTTGTAACTGTTCCTTTACTATTTCCACATCGATTTCCTCGTAATGACATACGCCGATGACAGCCAGAGCATTGAGTACACTATGATCACCAAACGTAGGAATGGAAAATTTGTCATAGAAGGTATTGCGAATAAATACATCAAAGCTGGTTCCATCAGTTGTCTTTACTATATTTTTGGCTTGATAGTCGTTTTCTTCACCAAAGCCATAGAAAAGAACGGGAACCTTTGCCTGAATTTTTTGAAGCTGTTCATCGTCCCCATAAGCAAATATACCTTTTTTAACCTGCACTGCCATTTCTTGAAAGGCAGAAAAAACGTCATCAATATTGGCAAAATAATCCGGATGGTCAAAATCAATGTTTGTCATGATCGCATAGTCAGGGAAGTACGATAAGAAATGTCTTCTGTATTCACATGCTTCAAAGACAAAATACTCTGCCCTTTCCTCGCCTTTTCCTGTTCCATCACCAATTAAAAATGATGTTGGTTTTGCCCCGGCGATAACATGGGAAAGCAATCCAGTTGTCGATGTTTTTCCGTGCGCACCTGTTATGGCAATGCTTGTAAAGTTTTGCATAAAATCGCCTAAAAAACGATGGTACCGTATGATAGGAAGTCCAAGTCTCATAGCCTCTTGTATTTCCTCATGGGAATCGGGAAAGGCATTTCCCGCAATGATTGTCATGCCTGGCTTTATGTTTTCCTTTTGAAAGGGAAGAATCGTAATCCCCGATTGCTCAAGAGCCAGTTGTGTAAAAAAGCGCTTTTCGACATCGGAGCCCTGCACCTGAAATTTCATATCATGAAGAACTTGTGCGAGTGCACTCATTCCTGACCCCTTTATACCTACAAAATGGTAAATAGTCATAGAAGAACCTCCAACCAACGTAATACTGGTAAACAGTATATGAAATCTGTCTGCATTTGCTAATCAGTATGTAAACACACGTTGTTTTATTATTATAAGAAATCAATACAATATTATAGCACTATTCTGTAATAAAAACTATTTGTTGCCCTTCCCCTTACAGTCGCCCTCATCATTATACTATTTAGTATCTGTCCACATCCATAAAGAATACAAAAGATTAGCTCATAATACTAGTCTTGCATCGATTGTAATTCAGCTTCCGTGATCAAGACTTCACGTGGTTTGCTGCCATTTGCACTCGTGATATACCCGTTTTGTTCAAGCATATCCATTAATCTCGCGGCTCGGTTATAACCAATTTTGAAGCGTCGCTGCAAGCTGGAAGTTGAAGCATTGCCATGATTGACGATAAACTCACAGGCATCATAAAACAATTCGTCCTCTTCCTCGATAACCTGCGCTTTTTTTAGCAATTCTTCTTGTTCAAATAGGTAATCAGGCTCTTGCTGCTCTCTTACGTGCGCAACTACAAGGTCTATTTCCTCGTCCGAAACAAATGTACCTTGCAAACGGACAGGTTTGGATGCACCATTCTCTAAGAATAGCATATCTCCACGGCCAAGGAGTCTTTCAGCACCACTTATATCAATAATAGTTCGTGAATCTACTTGAGATGACACCGAGAAGGCAATTCGCGTCGGGATATTCGCCTTAATTAATCCTGTAATAACATCAACCGATGGTCTTTGCGTTGCCACTATCAGATGAATTCCACAAGCCCTCGCTTTTTGAGCGATCCGGCAAATAGCCTCCTCCACATCAGCTGGCGACATCATCATTAAATCTGCCAGCTCATCAATAACGATCACAATGAATGGCAATTTGTCTGAGTATCGTTTATGCTGAACGGCTAATTCGTTAAAACGATTGATATCACGGACGCCTGTATGAGCAAAAAGTTCATAGCGCCGTTCCATTTCATCAACTGCCCATTTTAAAGCAGCCGTTGCTGCCTTGACATCCGTAATAACCGGGCTTACGAGATGTGGAATCCGATTATAAGGGGCAAGCTCTACCATTTTCGGATCAATCAGCAAGAGCTTTAAATCCCGGGGATCGGCTTTATATAACAGACTAATCAAAATCGAGTTGATACATACACTCTTTCCGGATCCTGTAGCCCCAGCAATAAGTCCATGCGGCATTTTTTTCAAATCGGTCACGATTGGATTCCCGGCAATATCAAGTCCAAGCACTGCGGTTAATGGCGAAGCAGATTCCTTAAAAACCATACTCCCAATGATTTCATTTATCAATACAGGCCGTGACTTTTGATTAGGTACCTCAATCCCAATCGTATGTTTTCCCGGGATTGGCGCCTCGATCCGGATATCCCGGGCTGCCAGACTTAATTTAATATCATCACTTAAATTAGTGATTTTATTTACTTTTACCCCCGGTTCTGGCTGTACTTCAAAGCGGGTAACGGACGGTCCTTGGGTGACATTGACTACACTTGCTCCTACGTTAAAGTTCTTAAGGGTTACATTCAATAAATCCTTTTGGCCATCAATCCAGTCTGTATCAAGTACTTCTGTTACAGGAGGGCTTAACAAATTAGATTCTGGAAGTACATATAATCCATCATTCTCGACTTCCTCACGGGCTGATGGCATTTTGATAACTGGTCTGTCTTCAACAGATATTTTCTCTTGCTGAGGCAGCCGCTCTTGTTCGAACTCTCTTTTGCGATTTCTTTCTTCCCACTTTTGTTTATCTTGCTTGAGCATCATGACATTAAAAGGCAGACGAGACCGTGCGGATGGGGGGGCTGGTGTTTCATACACTGCCTCACCTCCTGTTTCCGCTTGGTCATGGTTTTCATCCTCTTTTCCAAATGCAAGTTCATTTGTTTCCGTCTGGACATTTTCTTTAATTACAGTTTCATCAAACCCAGATTGAACATTTGCCTCAAATATTAGCTTAATGGCTTCCTCTTGAACCTGATCCTCATAAATTTGCTCTCCAGCTTCCGCTAAAACCTCTTCCTCATAGGCAGGTTTAACAGCTTCTGAGTGGTTATCGTTCTCAAATGAAAGCTCATTAGATGCTTGTTCCCATATCTCTTTTCCAGGAAGGTAAGATTCTTTCACTATCTCCTGAGTTTGACTCATTTGATTTATATGACTTTGATTGATAATCTCTTTCGTTTCATTTTCAAGTGAACCTGTTTTAAGATTTGCATTTGTTGGTATGACATTACTCACTTGGTCATCAAGTTGATCATTAAAAAAGTGACTTAATTCATGCTCAACAATGGCCGTCGTCTTTTGTGGTCTGTTAAACCCGAAAACAGGTGAAGGTATCTCGGTGGGATGAAACGGGCCGCGAGGGCGTGCCTTTTGCTCTTTTATGACCGGCTGTACCTTTGGAATTTCAGGTAAACTTTTAGTGTTTTCTAGCAATTTACTTTTTTTAGGTGATTCTACCTTACGCTTTGTTCGGCTAGTTACCTGCCTAGTATTTGATCTTATAATCTTTTGCGGAGTACTGCCTCCTTTTGGATATTGATAAGCTATTCTGGCATCTAAATCCTTTAAGCTATCCAATTGACTGGCGGAATTGTGATCCCCTAGTTCCCTATGGAGGATATAATCCGTCATTTTGTCCCCGTCTTCCTCTTCTTTCCTTAACTTTTGGAAAAAGTTTTGGATCCAACTCAAAACTATCACTCTTTCTTGTTCATCTATCATTCTATTTTATCAGTTTTTCTTATTTTATCGACACAATTCTTAAGAATGAGTCGAAATATGTTCGAATTGGATACAATAGGAAAGGTACCATGAAAAAAGACCACATGACGTGATCCCTTTCAAGGTCTCATTTATTTTTTCCTAGAATAAAAATTGGCTCTAATTCACCATTCTCATATAAAAAAGACAAGGCAGTTATCGGCACCCTTCCACTCGCAAAAAAGCTCATCGCCATTTGGGCAATCACATCATAGCCCCTGTCATTGCGGATGTCCGCGATAATTAATACATCTTGATGCGGAACAGCGAGCACCATGGTTCCTGTAATCCGCTTCTCCATTTCACTGAGGAAACCTTTATTTAAGATTCGGCTGGCATCATAGCCATCATTGGTGTTAAGGAAATAAAAGATATTTCCTGCCACTTGGTCCTCCTTAATAGGAGTTGAAAGAGACCTAACATTAAATAAAGCCATCTCCTTGATTGTGTTGGCACACCATCCCTCTTTTTTCATCATTCGTGTATCAATCAATCGATAAGTACTTCCCATGTCAATCGCATAATAAATTTTTGTTTCTGCGGTATGCTCTTCCGTCAGAAATGGTACACCCTCTTCTGCTTCGACTGGAAATGAAGCCGACCGAATGACCGGAAAAATTTGTTTAAATTGATCGTTTAGGTCAACAGTGTTCTCCATTGCTTGCAAACCTTGTTCAACATAATAAACGATTTCATCGATGGCTTTTTCTTTTTCAATTTGCCATTTGGCGATAACTCCTGGTAAGGCGATGCTAATCCCTTTCCCAGATGATTTATTTTCGATTCGAAGCTGATCCTTTTCTCTGTCATAAGTAATCAGTCTACCATCCGTTGCCAAACGTGTCTCTAATGTCTGGCGCATCAGTCTACTGTCCATTTTCATTGTTTACCTCCATGGTATGAAGTTACCGTTCATTTTACAGTAAGTAACGACAATAAAAAACCCCTGCTCCACAAAGAGAAACAGGGGTCTCTATCTCTATTACTTCAGACCAGAAATAAATGATTCAATTTCTTCTTGTGTTTTTCGGTCTTTACTGACAAAGCGTCCCAGTTCTTTTCCGTTCTCATACGCAATAAAGCTTGGTATCCCATATACATCCACCTGTTGGCATAGATCAATAAATTGATCACGGTCAACATGAATAAATGTAAAATCGGTAAACTTCTCTTCAATCTCTGGGAGCACCGGCTCAATAAAACGACAATCCCCACACCATTTTGCAGAAAACATAAATATAGTTTTATTTTGATTACTTAGTGAATCAAATTGTTCGATTGATTCTAAATTTTTCAAAGTGAACGCCTCCGTTTTTTCATCTTACCTATATGATAACTTTCCTTTCAAATCATAACAGTATACGCTTTATGGAGTCTAATGTTATGCATAGTCTTACCTATCGGTTCCACAATCATAAGTTAAGATTATTCAGCCTGGGAATAATAGCTAAATTGACCTACTAATAGGCTGGTTACATGTGTAAACATATCGACCCGGTTCACTAAGCCATTGGTAAAAATGCCAACCGCACCTTCATGTTTTCTAACATTCTTCTTTTTTGCAAAGTCATCCATAACAGGTCCTAATTCCTCTCCTGCTCTGAGCCTTGCCGCCACTTCTTCCGGCAATAGGAATCTAGCTCCTCCGGCAATTACCGGCTCCTTACCGCTCGCTGCAAGAGCTCCCCAATTACATAGCAATAATCCGTGGCTTGTCTCTTGTACTCCGCCTTCAAGACCGATCCCAATATCACCATTACCTTGTTCTAACGCCCCAACCGCCCGATTAATGGCACCTCGTATCGTTTCTTCATCAGAAAAAGGCTGGTCGTTCACACCAGATGGGATATCTATTGAAATAAATTCACTGTCTTCTTGTCGAAAGCTATTTTGGACAGCTGTAATTTTAGCAGGATTCTTTGATCCGATAACAATTCTCATGTTGAATCTCCTCTTTCCACATTGAAGAGGAGGCACAATGGATGCCTCCTATTTATTAGCTATTTGATTTGATGGTATTTACTGTAGTTTGGTCGCATGCCTTAACGAGTTTCACCAATAATTCTTTGGCTGCCGCATAATCATCAACATGGATAATGGAAGCATGTGTGTGGATGTAACGGGAACAAATGCCAACCACTGCACTTGGTACCCCTTCATTGGATAAATGAACACGTCCAGCGTCTGTACCGCCTTGTGAAACAAAATATTGATACGGAATATGATTAGTTTCCGCTGTATCAAGTACAAATTCCCTCATCCCGCGATGGGTAACCATGGAACGGTCAAGAATGCGAAGCAATGTCCCCTTCCCAAGCTGGCCAAATTCATGTTTATCACCTGTCATATCATTGGCTGGGCTGGCATCAAGGGCAAAAAAGATATCCGGCTTAATCATATTGGAAGCAGTTTGAGCGCCTCGCAAGCCGACTTCCTCTTGAACGGTTGCGCCTGAATAAAGGATATTTGGCAATGACACATCTTTTAGTTCCTGAAGTAATTCAATTGCCAATCCACAGCCATAACGATTATCCCAAGCCTTAGCTAAAATTTTCTTTTCATTGGCCATTGGGGTAAATGGGCAAATCGGCAGGATGGCCTGACCGGGTTTAATGCCAATCCGCTCAGCATCTTCTCGGTTGTCAGCTCCGATATCAATTAACATATTCTTTATTTCCATCGGTTTGTTTTTCTTTGATTCATCTAATAAATGCGGCGGAATAGAACCAACCACGCCTATAACAGGTCCATTCTTGGTCATGACTTGGACACGCTGGGCTAGAAGCACTTGACTCCACCAGCCTCCCAGCGGTTGAAAGCGGATCATTCCGTTCTCCGTAATTGCTGTAACCATGAATCCAACTTCATCCATATGCCCTGCTACCATGACGGTTGGTCCTTGTTGATTTCCTTTTTTCACCCCAAAAATACTGCCCAAATGATCTTGCACCAATTCATCTGAGTATAATGCCAGCTGCTCTCTCATGAAATTTCTAACTAAGTGTTCATTTCCAGGTGCCCCCGGAAGCTCCGTTAAGGTTTGAAAAAGCTTTAGTGTTTGTTCATTCATGATAAGACTCCTTTTATGTATTTACTTTCATGACTTGCTCTTTTTTTTCTTCATTACGGCTCTCCTTCTCCATTTTACAAAATCCTCCCGCCTGTTACCAATAAATCATTTTCCTTCCGTAATATTATCCACTTAACTGTAAATACGGTATACTGAGAAGAGAATCTTTTTGTAATCTTTTCCTATTTCGGAGGTGGATGAATGAACTGGAAGTCTTTTTTTCTAGGTACAGCGGTAGGAATAGTTGGTGGTTATGTTACCAAGGAAATCATCACACAAAAAACAAATGTTTCACCAGAGAGGGTATTGGCAGCAGTCAAAAAACATTTTCAATTGAATGGCCCAGTATCTGGCTCATGGATACATATGGAAGCAGAGCCCTACGAGAAAAGCCAAATGACGTATCGTGTTTATAAAGGCGGAATATCCCAAACTATTGACGGAGAAATCCAGCAATATGAATTTATCGCCGATGCTCAAACCGGTACAGTCATAGACCTAATCCCTTTTTCTTCATAATATGAAAAAGCCGCATCCATAAGTGATGCGGCATTTCTTGTTTATTGCTCCCTTTTAATACTGGCAACAAGCTGCTTCCCGTCTGAATCCCATTTTACAGCCCGGTAAAAAGCATCATGGTAGAAAGTAAACCATGCATTTTTCTTTAGCCCAAATGGAATCCACTTTTGCTTTGCGGCAATGGAAGTCATAGGGTAGTCGTCGTAGGCCATAACCCATAAAACATTTTGATGAGCGTGTGTCGCCATAAGGTCGGCCATATGAATACAGGTCTCACCCCCATCTTCAATCATAAGAATCGAATGTCCATCACTATGCCCGCCCGTATGGATCATCATGATGGCTTCTAATTCCCATTTTTCTGCAAAAGGGACCACCTGCGCTTCTACTGCTTCCCAATTTTCCAGCCAATATGTATTTCTGGAGCGAATATTGGGGCTTTGCATTTCGTCCCACTCGATTTGAGAAGTAATAATCTGTGCATTTGGAAAGGTTGAGACATACTTCCCATCCACCAGCTTCGTCAGCCCGCAGGCATGGTCAAAATGTAAATGAGTCATTAGAACAAAGTCGATATTTTCTGGTGTTAAACCTATTTGTTCTAAAGATTCCTCTAACTGTGATTCTTTTGTTACTCCATAATTTCTTAATTGCTTCTCCGTTAATTTTCCTTTTCCCAATCCTGATTCAACTAAAATATTTTTCCCATTCATTCGAATTAAAATTGGGTCTGTTGGAAGTTCAATTTGATTCTTTTCGTTTACCGGATATTTTTTTGACCATAACCCTTTGGGAACGACCCCAAACATGGCACCACCATCAAGGTATGTGACACCGCCGGATAACCAAGTAAGTGAAACATCGCCAATCTGTAAAGTTTCCACTCTCCACTCCCCCTTTCCCTCTATATTAACATTATCTGGATGTTTTTATATAAACAAAAGACAGCTCTTAGAAAAGAACTGTCCCTGCCATCAGTTTTGATATTTTACTTCACAACGATAAATCCGTTTTCCTTGTTCAGAAAATTTCTGCTCATATTCTGTCATAATGTTGCCCTCATACTCACTTTTGTGAAGATCAAGACTCACATATTTCAATAATAAACCATAAGAAGAGAAGCTCATCAGGGAGTACTCAAATAACCCCTGATTATCGGTCTTAAAATGAATTTCCCCGCCATCAACCAAAATATCTTCATAACGCTTTAGGAAATCTTTATAGGTTAATCTTCTTTTTTCATGGCGGGCCTTTGGCCATGGGTCTGAGAAATTAAGGTAGACTCGGTCAACATCATTTTTTGTAAAGTATTTATCCAGGTCCGCTGCATTTACTTGTAACAGCTTGAGATTGGGTAAATCTACTTCTATCAGGCGATCCAAAGCAGCAACAATGACACTGACGTACAGCTCTATACCGATATAATTTATATCTGGATTGGCCTTAGCCATTCCCGTGATGAATTGACCTTTACCTGTACCAACTTCAATATGGAGAGGCTGGTCTTTTTCGAATGCTTCATGCCACTTACCTTTGAAATTTTCTGGATTTGCTACTACATACTGTGGATGCTGCTCTATTTTTTCCTTTGCCCAAGGTTTATGTCTAAGTCTCATTTTGACACTCCTAAAAAACATTATCTTTCAAAAGATACCATGCCAATCTCTTTCATGCAAGCTAAACTAAATGGAAAAAAGGTTTGCGTATAAACAAAAAAAGAATCCACAAGCTAACTGTGAATTCTTTTTTTAAATTGTCAAGCTCCAGCGCCTAGCCCCTCGAGTTCACAAGCTTATCCGCCCAAAAGGCAAAAAGCACCTTCCGGCCGGCTCGAATTGGGCTTGGCTACAGAAAGCTATCGCTTTCTGTACGCATTAAGGGCGACTAGTCTTTGGCCCTGCTTACGCTGGCCAGTCAACAAGACGCCCTAGATCGGGGCTGAACAAGGCGCTTGAGCTTTTCTTATTATTCACTTGAAAGGATGTGCTTTTATGCCATTAAGTCATGGTGACCAAGTTACACTGCTAAAGGATATTTTAAACAACCACCAAACAGATTGCTGTGGGTCTGTTAGCGAATGCGAGCAATTGGAGCGTTTAGTAAAATCTCTGATGGTTAACAACCAAATTGATTCGAATGTTAAAAATATCTTGCAGGAAGTATATCAATACAGTCAGCATGGTACTCAATCCGCTGATTTAGATCAGCATATCTTATCTAATCAGGAAAATTTATCACAATGGGTAAATGATATCGACCAATTTTCATAACTAGAGGATATTTTGCAAAAAATCAATCCAATTATTCATTTCTTCAAATCGATTTTTATTTTTATACCACTGAATAGAAGATAGGGTTTGAATGGTTACATACCATTTCATTCTAAGTTTTAGATGATTGGTTAGCTCTTTACCATAAAGATTTAACCAGTCCTCCCAATTTTCTTCAGGAATGTACCAGTAAAGAAGCAATCCTAAATCAATGGCAGGGTCAGCAATCATGGCTCCGTCCCAATCAATCAAATACAACTGGTTGTCTTCTGCAAGCAGCCAGTTGTTATGGTTGACATCCCCATGACAAACCACTTTTTCATCACAATATACATGTAAGGCTTCCTCTTTAAGAAAGTTGATTGCCTTTTGTGATTCAGGTAAAGAAAGTACCTGTTCATCCAATTCCTCGATGACTGACTGTAAAATAGGCTCAGGATTTACCGGCGAATTTTCTAACCGGCTTAACATTCCAAGCATTGGTTCTGAACAGTGTATTTTCTTAAGCAATCTGGCTACACTCTCTTGGTTCATTTCAGAGGGCTTTAATTCCCGGCCAGGAAGCCATTGCTGTGCTGTTATAACATCTCCGTTTTCCAATCGTTTTGTCCATACAAGCTTTGGGACAATGCCCTCTGCTGATAGTACTGCAAGGAATGGAGAGGAATTCCGCTTTAAAAAAAGCCTTTGATCCTTATATTCTGCATAAAAGGCTTCTCCTGTTTTGCCTCCAGCTGGGATAACTTCCCACTCTTGTCCTAGTAAATGTTCCAAAATTGCTCACCTTCAATTTATGCCGTTCTAATGGGCTTAATCCTCTGTAAAGCCGAGGTAAAACCTGTGCTGTAGGAAGGTTTATAAACCACAATTATAACAATAGCCTTTTTTTAAATAAAAAAAAAGCTATTGAAACCATTGCACACAATAGCCATCTTATTAAATTTTATCTCCTATTCCCTTTTTTCGTCAAGTAATCTTTCAAAAACTATTTTTTCAGCAAAACATTTAATGAAATGGGTTCAATTAAATATTGGGACTCTTTTATAAAATCATTGGCAGTGGTTCCAGCAAACTGGTGATTGGCTAATATTCCCCAGTCCCCCTCTGGAAGGGTGATCATTTGGGCTTTGGAGGAAGGATTAATAACAAGAATCAGTTCCTCTTTAGGTAATTGATAAAAACAGCCGGCAACCGGAGCCGGAAATGACAACGCTTGTATGTGAGCGCAAATTTCCTCCGCTGTTCTCATTCGAAAGCATGAATACTCCCGGCGGATTTTAATAAGACCCTTGATGTACTCGACATTGTCCTTATACTTACTTTTCCGTTCCCAATCGAGTTGATTAATCACATCTGGAGAACGATAGCTATTTCCATCTCCTTGTTTTGTTCGGAAGAACTCCTGTCCACTGTGAAGAAACGGGATACCTTGTGATAGTAGAACAATTGCTGTGGCAAGACGATGGTATTTTTTCCGAATAGCCGGATCAGCTTCGGAATAACAGCCCTGCAGTTTATCCCAAAGTGTATGGTTGTCATGACATTCGACATAATTGACAGATTGCTGTGGGCTATTAAAGACACGAGTACTCTTTTTGGTAAAACCGATACTGCCAGTGATCACCTCAATTGCGGCATCCACCAAATGCTCGTTCCCTATGGCATAGCCTTTATCAAACAAGTTAAACGTACTTCCTTTTATGATGTCTCTAAATTTATCATTAAACTGTCCAATTTCCGGTATTTTTGCCTGATTTGCTATGGTTGCCTTTTGTGCGGCCGGCAGAGGAGTATTAAGGTTCCAGCCTTCACCAATAATTAAGATCCCCTTTGCTAAACTGTCACAAGTCTTTCTTACCTCATTCATCGTTGTGACGTCTAAGATACCCATTAAATCAAATCGAAACCCATCGACTTGGTACTCTTCCAACCAATAGCGGACACAGTCAACAATAAACTTCCGTACCATTCTACGTTCTGAGGCAATATCATTTCCAACACCCGTGCCGTTAGAAGGCAAACCAATATCGTTATGACGAAAATAATAGCCTGGGACTATTTTTTCAAAGGAAGATTGTTCACGTATATAGACATGATTAAAAACGACATCGATAATGACCCCTATACCTTGACTGTGAATCTGTTCAATTAATTTTTTTAGTTCAATGATACGGGAATAAGGATCGGATGGATTGGTTGCATAACTTCCCTCGGGAGCATAGAAATGGAGAGGATTATATCCCCAGTTATACAGTTTTGCTGGGTTTAATTCATCCACTCCGGCAAAATCGTTCAGCGGGAGAAATTCTAGATGGGTAACCCCTAAATCTTTGACATATGATAAGCCAGTTGCATCACCATCTGGACTTTTTGTGTCCAGTTCACCGGCACCTAAATACAGCCCCCTATGTCTGACACCGCTATGGGGATGAATCGTAAAATCACGAATATGTGTCTCATAAATAATCGCCTCAACTGGGTTTTCTAAAGGCGGTATTCCGAGTCTAGGCCTAGCAGTCTTCTCCGGAAGTACAATCAGACCTTGCTCCCCATTTGCTGTTACTGCCTTTACATACGGGTCTACAGCCTCTCGCCATTCTTGATTGACAAGAACCAAAAAGCTATATTGAAAAAGCTCCAACTCGCGGTGAAGATAGACAGACCAAACGCCGCACTCCTCCCGCTTCATCTTGATGATTTCTGAATATCCATTACCAGATGGGCGTAATTTTAATTTGACCCCTGTCGCTGTTGGTGCCCATAGTTTAAAACAGGTTTGCCCGGCCTGAAAGGTTACACCGAGGTCGTTCCCTTCATAATAAAATTTTTCATCAAATTGATCTGTTCGAATCACTGCGCCTATTTGTAAATCTGTTTTCCCACCATACTCATCAAAAATCCAATACAGCTTGCCAAAGGAAATTTCTCCTTCAAATCGGCAAATATATTTAAAGTGTTCCTCAATTTCCGTCTTCTCCAAAATGACTAGGGGTGTCTTAACTGCATCCGCTGCCATGTAGAATGAAGTGGATATTCCGTGATGGTATGAATGGGGAAGAAGGATAGTAACGATGTTCATTTCATCTAAGTAAGCAAAAAAATTTCGGTCAGCAGAATTCATTCGAATCCCTCTCCTTCAGATCAACTTCTTCCTTCCCGCGACTTCTAGATAACACCTCTAAGGCTTTCGCTTGAAGGTGAATCGAAAGTGGGGTGTATCCGATATGTTCCCCATCAGCATGAACATACTGTGTTTCTGCCGAATAGATAGTTATATTTTTCCCCTTCAATGTTTTTACTTCTTTAAAATGGATGTGCCTTCCCCAAAAAACACTTATAAAAACGAATA
Organism: Neobacillus vireti; assembly: GCF_036962465.1. GTDB lineage: Bacteria > Bacillota > Bacilli > Bacillales > Cytobacillaceae > Neobacillus > Neobacillus vireti_B. The sequence continues at coordinate 6,654 of NZ_JBALNF010000041.1, read as the reverse complement.
AAAGTTTCAGCCTGGATAGTTGATGGACAACTGTTATATCAAAAAAACCATCATCGGGGTTGGCATCCGGTGCAATTTTCATGCCGCCGCCGTAGTAAGGCTGGTTAGATACAGTAACAAACCACGTTTGTTCAAATATATGCTTTTTCCCGTCAATTGATAAATCAAATCTTCCAGTTTTATAAGTAAATACATTTTTTAATAGAAAATAGACATAAACCAGCCTGCCTAATGATATTTTATTTAACAATGCCTTTATACGGGATTGATTCACTTGATAAGAGATAACAGCATCAAATCCAGCACCCATATTATTAATAAAAAAGTGTTCCTCCCTATTAGTCAGGCAAACTTTACCGATATCAATCTGCTTTCCTGGCCGCTTCCGGAGGCGAAGAATGGCGGTTAAAGCCTCTTTAGGATTGGCTGGAATTTGAAAGCCTCTTGAAAAGTCGTTTCCTGAACCGCCAGGAATAAAACCAAGTGTTATGCTTTTGTCATTCGCAATCCCATTTAGCACTTCATGGATGGTTCCGTCTCCGCCTACTGCAATCATCAGCTTTTCCTGCTGATCGCTGCAGGCAATTTGTTTGGCAATCGATTTAGCATGACCAGGGTATTCGCTAAAAAAAGCTAAAAAGGTGATCTGGTCATCCTTCAGTTTGGATTCAACTTTTTTCCATATTTCTAAGCAGGATCCATTACCAGCTTTTGGATTAATAATAAAATATATCTGCTTCATAAAACACACCTTTTAGTGGGATTCAATCATTGTAATGGGAATATGGTTACGGCTTCATATTTTGGGGTTTGGTCAAGATGTGTTTGATAAACAACAACATCTTCAACTTTAAATCCAAGTGGTTCCGGCTGTAATTGATCCCAAACATTTAACAGCTCTTTTTGAAACACTCCCTGCCCCTTCCATTTTCTCGCTAACGTAATATGAGGTTTAAAGGGGCGGGTTTCTAGTTGAAAGCCTGCCCTCTCACATCCTGAAAATACTTTTTTTCTAATTGCAGCCAGCTTATCGCTGCTTTCTGTATCGGCCCAAAAAACCCGAGGAGAATCAGCCCTCCCAAATATCCCTAGTTTGTTTACTTTTAATGTAAAAGCTTCCTCGCTGCTAATGCTCTCTTTTACATAATTTTCAGCAGCTTTAAGGTTCTCCGGCTCTGCTGATCCTAAGAATGCTAATGTTATATGTAAGTCCAAATGATGAACCCAGCGGCTAAATAGGATCTTTTCCTGTAAACTTTCGATATGATTCTTCATGATTAATTTTGTAGTTTCAGGAATTCTTACAGCGAAGAAATAATGTGGTCGTTGATTCATATAAAACCTCTCAATCCTTTTTTTAATTTTAGTCTATTTTCTCCCAATTGTATCTACAATCAAACAGTCTCACAGGCGATATTTTTTACTTTTATTTTTTTTTTCATTATCATTGAATTAGAAGTCAAAATAAGTTTAGAAGGGGTAGCCCAATGAGAGTAGTGGACAATATAGCTGAATTAATTGGAGAAACGCCGCTTGTAAAATTGAATCGTGTAGTTCCTGAAGAAGGGGCTTCGGTTTATTTGAAACTCGAATTTTACAACCCCAGCAAAAGCGTAAAGGACCGTGCGGCCTATAATATGATTATCGAAGCTGAAAAAAGCGGAGATTTAAAAAAAGGCTCCACGATCATTGAACCAACGAGCGGCAACACGGGTATTGGGATTGCAATGAATGCTGCTGCTAGAGGTTATCAAGCGATTATTGTGATGCCTGATACGATGACAAAGGAACGGATCAGCATACTCGCGGCATACGGAGCAAAAGTAATTCTTACCCCTGGAGATGAAAAAATGCCAGGAGCCATTAAGAAAGCACTGGAATTAGCAAAAGATATCCCTAATAGTTTTATCCCGATGCAATTTGAAAATCAAGCAAACCCGGATGCTCATAGACATTCTACTGCTGTTGAAATTATCGAAGCCATGAATGAAATCGGTAAACCCCTTTCAGCTTTCGTGGCAACAGCCGGAACAGGAGGAACCATTACAGGAACAGGAGAGACTCTTAAAGACTATTATCGAGGATTATCTGTCCATGTGGTCGAACCAAAGGGGTCTCCGGTTCTGTCAGGGGGTAAACCCGGTAAACACAAACTAGTTGGTACAAGCCCTGGATTTATCCCTAAGATTCTTAATGAAGAAGTTTATGATGAAATCCACCCCATTACAGATGAAGATGCCTATGAGATGACAAGAAAATTGGCCAAAGAGGAAGGAATTTTGGTAGGTCCCTCTTCCGGTGCAGCATGTTTTGCCGCGATTGAGGTTGCAAAACGCCTATCTAAGGATGAGGTCGTTGTCTGTATTGCCTGTGACACTGGAGAAAGATATCTTTCAAGTGATTTATTTTAATTGTCACTATAAACACTCTATGTAACCCAAAACAAATTTTATGCTAAAAGACATTTTTAACTAAAAATTCAAACAATTAATCATAAACCAAGGACCTCCCCCCATACTCTATAGTATGAAATAATTTAGGAGGCGGGAAAAACAGACGATTACCATTAATTACCGATGATAATTTTGTATTCTTTACTATATTGGTAGAAATTTTCTGAAATTATGGGTACAATAAGGTTAGATGTATGACATCAGGTAACTACTGTATCCATTGTTACATTCCATTTAAAGGAGATGTCCGCGCGGAAAAGAAACTACATATTTCTTGAAGAGAAATCTTCAAATAGGCTGTCGGTAGCTGGATTAAGCCATAGGTTTGAAATTTAGGATAGGGAGTGGTTCTTTGAAACCTTCAACTAACCGGATGTTAAACCGCATCAAATGTATCTACATGTTTATTCGAAACAACGGCACTGTCACGACCCAAGAACTTGTAGAGGAATTTGGTATCACTCCTCGCACCATACAACGAGATTTAAATGTCTTAGCCTATAATGACTTGGTCATTAGCCCAAGCCGCGGAAAATGGACAACAACACAAAAGAAAGTGAAGATGACATCTTAATTGTAAAATAAAAATTAAATAATCCGCATAAAAAAGCATGCGATTCTATCGCATGCTTTTTACTGTTTAGGAGCAAATGCGGACGAAGCGCAAAGCTCAGCGCCACTAGGCGCTGAGCTAAGTTCGACTAACTTTTTTCCCCCACAATTAAATCTTCTATTCTATTTGACAGGTATAATAATTATGATATATTAGTATAGAAAAATGCTTTAACGCTTAAAAGCGTCTAAGTAAAAAAGAAAAAAGTAGGTACCTATATGAAAAATAATCAGCAGCAAAATTTAAAAAAGGGGCTTCTGCCAAGGCATGTCCAGTTTATTGCCCTTGCGGGGATGATCGGGACAGGAATTTTTAAAGGCAGTTCCGATACCTTAAATATAGCCGGACCAAGTGTAATTGTAGCCTATTTAATCGGTGGGTTATTGTTATTTATAATCATGGCAGCATTAGGCGAAATGGCACTGGCTTTCCCAAACTTAAATGTACAGCATTTAGTTAACAAAGCTTTTGGATTCCAAGTTTCCTACCTTGTTGGATGGCTATACTGGATAAATTGGATTTTAGTCACGATTGTTGAGTTATTAGCAGCGGGAAGCTTTCTTCAATTTTGGTTTCCGTCTGTCCCATTATGGCTTCTCAGCTTTCTATGTGCGATTGTCATCGTCGGCATCAATTTATTCCAAGTAAAATACTATGGTGAGCTTGAGTTTTGGTTTGCCGGGATTAAAATAATTGCTCTGATAGCCTTTATTATCCTAGGATTTTTACTTCTCTTAGGTTTAATTCCAAGCAATGTTCACGATCCACTCTCAAACTATACAGGGCATGGCGGTTTTTTTCCGCACGGACTTGGTGGAACCTTTAATGCCTTTTTAGTGGTTATGTTTTCTTATGGCGGGGCTGAATTAATTGGAGTCGCTGTTACTGAAACAAAAGATGCGGAACGCGTCTTGCCGAAAATTATTAAAGGTGCTGTTTGGCGCGTCATCATTTTTTATGTTTTGCCGATCCTAATCATTTGCGGAATGATGCCTTGGAACAAAGTGAATGGTCAAGACAGTCCATTTGTTCAGGTTTTTAGTAGTACAGGCTTACCTGGAGCTGCCCACCTCATGAACTTTGTGCTCTTAACTGCTGTCCTTTCAGCAGCCAATTCCGGTATCTATGCCACGTCGAGAACCTTGCATTCTATGGCCCAAAGTGAGGTTGCACCTAAAATTCTTGCAAAGGTTTCTTCAAAGGGTATACCGTTTATTGGGATTATGGTAACAAGTATTTGTATTTTGGTTGGTGTTTATTTAGCTTATTTAACACCAAGTCAAGTCATTGGCTACCTTATGACAATCCCTGGCTTTACGGTCATGATTATTTGGATGAGTATTTGTGCAGCCCAGTTAAAGTTAAGACCGCATTATAAAAATAAACCATCCTTTAAAGTAAAGTGGTTTCCTTATACAACAATCTTTGCACTCCTATCATTAATCATCATTTTTATTGGATTTTTATTTAATGCCAATAATTTGATTGGGACATCTGTTTGTATTGTAACAATTGTCCTTCTAATCATACTATCATTCATTAATAAAAAACCGAAAAGTAACAAACATCGATAGTATTCAGCTTTCAAATACGGAAGCAATAATAAAACAAGTAGCGATAGCCATTTGGTTTTCGCTACTTGTTTTTTTACTGTCCATTTTCTGAGTTTGAATCATTTGATTCTAAAAAACGCCCAAGTGCACCCAGTTTATTTTCCCAAAACAGCTCGAAATATTGGAGCCAGTCTTTTAGTTCAACTAATGGTGTTGGTTCTAGCTTGTACCTAGTTTCCCTGCCGACCTTCCGCTCCTTAACTAATCCAGCTTCAGATAATACTCTCAGATGCTTTGAAACAGCCGTCCGGGTAATCGGAAAATGTTTGCAGATTGCGGTAACTGGCATCTCTTGGTTACTAAGAAGTTTCAAAAGACTTCGACGGGTAGGATCAGCAATCGCTTGAAAGACGTCATGTTTTGCTAATGGAGCTGCCATTTATGCCTCAACATACGCTTGGAGTTTTTTTACAAGACCTGCCCAGCCTTGGTTCATGTTGTCACGAATCGGTGTATGCGGGGCACCAAATTCAGTTACTTTATTAATATCCCATCCGCCATGGATTAACGTTAATTCTGTTTGCTTCTCCAATTCTTTCAATTCAAATGTTAAGGTCCAATCTTTTCCCCACTTAAAAGAAAGACGGTTTGGAGGGTCTACCTGTGTTACCTTACATGGTGACATACCAAATTGACCTGCATTTATATGAAACTCATGACCTTCTATGGGCTGAAGATCATTCGGCATAAACCAAGCACTCAGCCCCTCTGCTGTTGCAACTGCATCCCAAACTTTAGCAATTGGCGCATTATAAACGACTGTATATTTAATATCCTCTAATGTTGCTTGTGATTGATTTTCCACTAAGAATCCTCCTCGATTGACCTCCAAATTACGAAACCATTAAGTTTCATAACGCAACTATATAACACCTTTTGGTTTCATGTCAATCGTTTATAAAAAGAGCCCATGTATTGAGCTCTAAACAATATTCTTTCCATAAAAGATCTCATCCATCTCTATCTTTAATCTTTTCGTTATTTCGATGTGTTCATCTGGTGTTAGTCGTTCTTTGGTATAACCAAATAAATAGTTATTGAGATCGAATTCTCTGAGTTTGCATTTTGTGTGAAAGATATTCTCTTGATAAACATTGACGTCAATCATATCAAAAAGTTCTCCGACATCTTCAGGAATGTAATTCTGAATGGAGTTTATTTCGTGATCAATAAAGAGTTTGTGGCCGCTTTTGTCTCTTGTAAAGCCGCGGACTCGGTAATCAATGGTCATTACATCTGTTTCGAATGATCTTATTAAATAATGGAGCGCCTTTAAAGGAGAAATTTCACCGCAGGTTGAAACATCAATATCTGCACGAAATGTACTAATTCCCTCATCAGGATGAAATTCCGGGTATGTATGAACCGTGATATGACTTTTGTCTAATTGCATGACCACTGATTCAGGAAGCGGTCCTGGTGACTCTTCAAAGGATTCTGATGGAACATCATGTGTTACGGGTCCTTCTGAGACTAATAAAGTGACACTTGCCCCGGCCGGTTCAAAATCCTGACTGGCCACATTTAAGACGTGGGCCCCAATAATATCTGCGACGTGTTTTAATATCTTTTGTAATCTATCTGCACTATATTGTTCATCAATATATTTTAAATAGGCTTCCCGTTCTTCTCTCGTTCTTGTGAAGCAAATGTCATACATATTAAAGCTTAAAGACTTGGTAAGGTTGTTGAAGCCGTGCAGTTCTATTGCCTGCTCGTGTGTTAGTTTCATGAAAGGTTCCCCCTTAGTAACACTTCTTTAATGTGTATTTATTTGTATGGTACCCATTTTTATACTTCGTTACTTATTATTTGATGAGAAACCACTGGAAACAATATGGGCCTACTAGCAAAAAAACGGCTTTGGTTAGCTGCTTAAAGATGAAGTGGTGTTTGGAGTAGGATGAAATTTAGACAGGGCATCGTCAAAAAAATGAGGTGGTAGCCGATGTTGGTTGATCTTCGGACATGGCTC
>NZ_JBALNF010000040.1:40393-61601 GCF_036962465.1 Neobacillus vireti | reverse complement strand
ATTTATTTATGTCAATCATCAAATTTTAATGAAATGAATTAACTAGAACTGCATATCCATATCATAGGAATGATAGATTTGAGGAGGTAGAATGGTTTTGAGCTTTATAAATAAGATGGTTAAAGATAGCCTCGTATTACTATTATTTTGTTTATTCCTTTTTCTATTTCTTTTTGCGGAGGAATTAAAAAACAGTTCTTTTTTTACTAGAATCCCTGGTACGTTTTTTAATGTAAATACCATTTTCCTTAGTATTATTTTAGAAGCCATTCCATTTATTTTACTCGGTGTATTTGTATCGGCTATTATCCAATCATTTGTTTCCGAAAATGTAATCCGAAGGGTCGTGCCCCGTAATGCCTATTTAGCCCTTATACCTGCTGCTTTACTTGGAATAATCTTTCCTATTTGTGAGTGTGCCATCGTTCCTGTCGTTCGCAGGTTAATAAAAAAAGGCATGCCTTCACATGTAGGTGTTGTATTTATGCTTAGTGCTCCCATCTTAAACCCTGTCGTTTATGCGTCTACTTATTTTGCATTTAAAAGCACACCGTATGTAGCCAATGCAAGGATGTTTGTAGGATTTATAAGTTCCATTATTATTGGATTAATCATTTACAGACGTTTTAAAGGTGTTAATATTCTTAAAGTGCATAAGGAAGACCATCACCATCACAACAACCATAGAGGAAATAAACTATTAGAAACACTCTATCATGCAAGTGATGAATTATTTGATACAGGGAAGTATTTATTTATAGGTGCTTTTCTTGCCAGTTTATTTCAAGCCTTCTTGGACCGAAATGTTCTCTTATCAATAGGGACCAGCACAACCTTTGCACCAATGGCTATGATGGGACTAGGATACGTCCTTTCTGTATGTTCTTCAGCAGATGCCTTTGTAGCTTCGTCATTTGGTTCCACTTTTACAGAAGGGTCCATCCTTGCATTTCTTGTTTTCGGTCCTATGATTGATATAAAAAACAGCTTAATGCTATTCGGTTATTTTAAGAAAAAGTTTGTCTTATATCTACTATTGGTGACTCCTCTTGTCGTCTATTTTTCTGTTTATGTTTTTCAATGATTTTTTTATAAAAGGGGTGCCAATTATGAGACCTAATAAAGTCCAAGATTTTTCTTTTCATCATCTTATCAGGGGAATCATTTTGATTGGATTTATGCTTCTGTTATTTAAATTACTTCTAACGAATAATATATCCCTTTTAATCGCACCAAAAATGATTCGATTTATTTATTTCACGCTCTTTATATGCCTTATTCTTGGAGTTCTTTTGATTATTAGAGGAACTTCAGGGAAGGATCATTCCTATCATTGTGATTGTGATGGGGATCATACTTATCCTTCCTCTTTCGGGAAAAGTGTGTTTCTTTATTTATTGTTTATTATTCCTATAACCACAGGATTTCTTTTCTCGAATAATGTTTTGGGCAGCTCTGTTGCAATGAATAGAACAATTAAATTGGGAGCTAACTCTCAACCGCCTAAACAAAATAGTGTTTTAAATAACAGTAGTTCAAAGATACAATCATCATCTAATCCTAATAACTCAAATAACACACAAAGTGTACTTGATAATCAACCTGAGCCTTTAACTCAAAAAGAATATGATGCGTTGAAGAATAAAATATTAAAGGATAATATCATTAATATAGACGATAACCAGTATGTAAACATAATGAACATTATACAGGATAATCTAAATGCGATGATTGGAAAAACGGTAACCACAAAAGGATTTGTGTATCGGGAAAAAGAATTTATGCAAAACCAGATTATTGTTGCTCGATTTGGAATCACATGTTGTGTTGCCGATGCCTCGGTATATGGAATGATGGCAAAAGGAGAGGTAGCTGCATTGCCGAAGGATAAATGGGTTCAAGTAACAGGCAAAATTGATCAAACCCAATTCAATGGAGAGACAATTCCCGTTATAAAAATTAACCAGCTTTCAAAAATTACTGCTCCACAGCAGCCCTATGTATTTGATGTAGGCATTAAAATTGAATAGACCTTTGTAGTAATAAAGCCTCCTGATTTGTGCCATATATTTTGTTTGAAAATTTGGTTTTAAAAATTGTTAACAAAAAATAGCTGATTTTCCTGATTGAGAAGATCGGCTTTCTATACTTTGTGAAGAATGTACTTAAACTACCCTGCCCCGTTAGCACAATAAGAAAACTGCCACAATTGGCAGCTCTAATATTTTGCTAATGCACCCCGTTAGTTTACCAAGAACATTCTTCTATGGATGTAAAACAGTATTAACCCAATATTTTGCGTTCTCTGAGTCTTTTTTCTTAACAGAAACGACATATTGTGTTTCGTAATTACTGTTCATTCCAGCACTTCCAAAGTTTCCTCTTGTTGTACCATGTCCCAACCATTGACTTGAACGGTTAATAACTTTGTAGGTATACTTAATGCCCTTATTTTTTATAATTCCTCTTACCTTTGAAAATTCTTCCATTGAATATCCAATGTAAATTTCTTCTTTATTAAAGAAAAACATATTCTTCCCCCATTTACACTAACAAATCCTTGATTACATTTTATTACATTATACTGTATTACTTGAAGGATAATTTGGAAATTTTGGATATTTCCAGGGGGTATAAAAAGGAATTCCTTATTCCGCTAACCTGCCGCCGTTAGCACAATAAAAAATCCTGCATCAATAGCAGCAGGACCTTCAACTCTTATTTCTAAAGAGGCGGATTATATAACCCTCCGTGATGAACATTTCTTTTTTATTTCATTATTTCTTGCTTATCGAAATTCCTTAACGCCCAAGTTAAAATATCATTTGCGTAAATTCCTGCATCATCTGGTGAAATTTCTACAAATTCACCATCAATAAATGCAGCCCAATGGATGTTTTCTGTAGGTTTTTCAACCAATCCATTGATTCCTGTAATCATACCGTTTGTCTCCGCCACGTCAAAGTTGTTTTTGGTTATGTCGTAAATAGTGTCTCCCTCTTCAAATGTTATATTTTTCTTTACTATAACTTTATTGTTTTGATCCATAATCTGAATAATGCCATTTACTTCAACTGCATATGCTGGATTTGCAACCCATAAAGCAAACAAAAAGGGGAGTGCAAAAGCAAGTTTGTACATATAAATCCTCCTCCTCAATTTTTTCTTATTTTTGCCTAATGTTATTTAATTATGACTGCTGTTTTCATAAAAAAAACCCTAACAAGTTGTTAGGGGTATTTTCAATTATTAATAGAATTAACTATAACAAATTTTGGGTTAATGGTACTGGTTTATCGCTAATTTTCTAGGTTTTAAGCGATTGAAAAGTATCAATTCCTTTGTCTTTTAGACTGTTATAAAACGATCCTGCCCCGTTAGCTGAAGAAGGAACGTCCTATTCAGCAATAATATTGGTTCTTTTGTTTTCCGAAAACAAATCGTTAAAACGTTTATCATATCCAAAACTTCTTTTAACCAACGGGTCTTTAACTATTTCTGGATAACTTATTAATAAATATCCTTGAAGTTTATTAATAAAATCTTGTAAAGCCACAATAAATTCATTTGTGTTAACCACAAAACTGGACTTTTCAGGAACCTGCCTTGTAAAAATTATTTTATTACCGTCATACCATAATCCTTCGTATTTAAGGTGGAAAAATATATGGATTCCTTCTTCATCTCTATAAAATACAAATTCTGTTTGATATGCATCGTGGGTCATTACAAAGATTTCGTAAAGTTTAATTTGTTTTAACCCCAAATTTATATCCATAACAATACTAAATAAAGGGAAATTTCCATTTTCAAGCTGATGTGTAAATGCACTGCTATCCCATTCACTATGAACAATAAACTTTGCCAATTCACTATCTTTTGTAATTGGTGAAAAATTTTCAAAAAAAGATTTTCTATTATGGATAAAGTTGATGTCGGTATTAAATGATTCGAATATGTCGTCTGTTGGGTTGAAAGATTTAATTTTTTTATATCCTACTTCTATGTTAAATGTCATTTGAATATCCCCTTAAAAGTCTCTTCAAGAATCGCACCTGTTTTGTTGCTGCCGCAATACCAATGTTATATAAAAACTACCCGTTAGTGAAAAAATAAAGATAATAAAGCAATAATATAGAATATGATACCTAAAGAAATAAACCATTTAGTTATTGATGAGAATTTCTTTAATGTTCTTTTAAGTTCAATTTCTTTAATAGCTTTGTTTAGAGCTAATTTTCTTATTATTTTTATTAACATATATATACCGTTCAGTCCCATTTATAAAATTCCCCTAACCCTTACATTAAAATTCTGACCTATATATTTTTGCTGAACGAATTTAAATCCTTTTTCATCTAACCTTCATCCAATTCTTTTGGTTTCATTTTGAAACTCCTTCAAATTTCCTATATCATCAATAACTTCAAGCACCCTATAGTTTAAGTGAAAATTTTCACAATCTTTTGTGTAGGAGCATACAAAAAAGACGCCTTCTTACTAAAGAAAGGCGCCCTTTTGGGGAATAAAAAATTTATTTCTGAATTAACGAAGTCAACATTTTCAAAGTGTCTTTATCAGTTAATCTTTAGGATTAATGATGGTCAAAACCTGATGGTCTTCCTACTTTCCGTTTATCTTAGCGTTTTTTTTAGCAATGCCTTCTAGGGCTATCTCGGGTGACAATATGGATGGAATTATTGTGACCGTGTACGAATGAAAGTCGTCCAAGCTAAAAGAACCATTCAAAAGGTTTTAAGCACTAAAAAACTGGCTAGAGAATATCTAACCAGTTTTTTAAGATTACAGTTGACGTGACTGCTTTATCTTCCTTGAAGAGACTGGAATGCTGCTCACGCATGATAATAGCAATGCTACAAGTAATAGACTAACGAAAAATCCAAAGCTCAGGCTGAAACTTGATGTCACGTTTAGGATTCGGCTCGCTATTGAAGGGCCAAATGACATTCCTAAAAAGTTGATTAAGTTATAGATCCCCAGCCCCATTGCACTTTTTTCCTTCTGTATCGTGTGGGGAATATCAATATTGATGACAATGGTAAGGATTGTAAAGCTTATATTAATAAGGGCAACGCCAACACTAGCCACTGCAAATTGGTTTACTCCAAAGATGGCTAATAGCAGAAATCCAATAAATTGAAGGACGACAGCAACGACCAATCGACCATTCCCTTGGATGCGGGTTATAGCTGGTCTTATTACGAAGCTCAGCAAAAAGGAAAAGATTGATATCCCCGCCAAAATAAAGCCAGTTTTCAAGGCAGAGACATGAAACTGCTGTCCTGCTAATAACGGAAAAAGAAAAATAATTCCCACCATGGCAGCACTATTAATAAAACTAAGCAAAAGGAACCGATTAAAGGCATAGAATCGAAAAACTGACAGATCCATAAATATCCCGACATCTTGACGTTTGCCATGGATCCCCATAAAAAATACAGATATCACTGTAATGATTAGCAAATAACCATTTAATTTGACTCCTAAAATAAACGTCACGACAAAAGTCAATAAATAAAGGAAGCCTAAAAAATCAAACGGTTGGGTAAGCTTCTTATGATTGGCATATCCGGAGGGCACAAACAAAATAATTCCTAGCAACGTAAAAATAGCCATACTCATTAATAAAAATAGGGAGTGCCAGCCCCAAAAATGAGTAAAGAAGCCTCCGAGCAAAAATCCTATTCCTGAACCAAGTGATAGACAGGCACCTATTAATGTTAGAGCCAGATTGCGTTTAGAGAAGGTGAGATACTGATTCGTCAGGATCATGGATAATGCAATAAACGAGCTACCACCCGCTGCTTGAATAATACGGGCCAAGACCACAACGATAAAATCATTCGTCGTGTACCCTATAAGGGAACCTGTAACGAATAAACTAATTCCAAAAATCAACAAACTTTTAATTTGAAAATAAGAGGCTAGCTTACTATAAGTAATCGAACCACAGGCAATCACTAAAGTATAGGAAATAACCACCCAGCTAATTTTGGAAGCTGTCACCTCAAGCCCATTCATCATTTCAAATAAGGCAACATTAAACAGAAGTGAATTGGCTACCCCGGATAAAACGATTAAACATAATGTGATAATCAACCTATTCTCTTTTTGATTCATCTATTTCTCCTCCGTTATATCAAAGTCATAAAACTTTAGAACTAATAATCAAAAAAGGAGGCTACATTAAAGTGTAGCCAAAAACCCAGGTAAATAGCGGGTGAATGTCTCCTCATTTAATGAGACATATTTTATGACACCCTCACGATCAATCTTCACCAGCTCTGCTTCGGATAAAATTTTTAAATGATAGGAACCATTGGACTTACTTACACCTAAACTCCTTCCTATATCCGTACACATCGGGCGATTGTTTCCGTAATACAATAAGCGGATGATTGCGATCCTTTTTTCATCTGCTAAGGCATTAAATATTTTTATTCGTTGCGTATCGTTTTGTTCTAAAGTCATATGACTATTATATTATTAGAATTCAAATTGTCAACTTCTTTGCCGAATACTTTCTAGGATTTGGCCGGGATGCACAGATTATCAAACCAGTTCAACTAATAGAGCAGCTGCCTTTTGGGTTTACTGTATTATAGAAAGTAATTAAATCGTTTTCTTCTTCAAACTCCCACTTTTCGGGTATATCTGTTGAAAATCAATCTTCAAAGTTAATTGTATTGAATTTCATTGTTTTCTTAACTCCTTATGGGATTTCTAATATAATTCAATCCTTATTATTAAGATTCCTTGTTGAACTAAACTGCCCCTTTTGTTCAATAAAAAGGGATTGCCGAAGCGTTCCCGTTCTTAAACACGCACACTCGTTAGTTCAACAACACTAATTATCTGCTTTTACTTACATCAGAAAATAGTATCAATCTCAACTAAGTGCCATACTTCTCTAATTTGTTCTCATCCAACCTTACTTTTCGAAGTAAATCTGCAACATCTTCTCCTATGATTTCGCTTGCAGAATCATAAAACTTCCAAAACATAAATGGACCTGTTCCACGACCAATAAAATATTGTTCGTCTTTATAAATAAAATGAATCTAATTTCCCATACTTAAATCTTCAAGAAATTCTTCATAACTATATTGTTCCATATGTTCGAACTCCTTTTATTGAACTCAAGCACCCGATAGTATAAGTACAACATTTTACAATCCTTCTTTACACTATGAAAAAAGGGCCTCCCCTTTTTGAATTATGCTACCCGTAACTTTAAGTGTAAAAATTCTCAATCTGCAAAAAAGTGTTAAATTAATTAGGTACGTTCATGTTTTACATGTGAACTAAATTTTGGCAAACTAATTTATATAACCTTTTAGCAGAAAGGGGCGTTTTTTTTGAAGAAAAACTTGTTATTGACTTTATTATTTAGTGTTTTATTATTAACTGCTTGCGGTACTATAAACGGTGCTGTCGAGGATCCAAAACAAATGGGGAATATGAAACCAGTTAGTGGAAATGAAACAAATTCAGAATGGACCACACCAACAACTATTAACGCAAAAGAACCTGTGCCAATATCCATTATAATTAAAGATAAAAAGAATAAACCGATCAAGGAATTTGAGACGGTCAGCACTAAAAAAATGCATTTAGTTGTAGTTAGTAAAGATCTTTCATATTTTGCACATATTCATCCGTCCCTCAAGGGAAACGGAAAATTTGAAATTGAGACTACATTTCCTGCTGGGGGAGATTATAAACTCATTGCTGAAATGACACCCGTAGGAGCTAGCGATTACAGCATAGAAAATCACTGGGTAAATGTGAAAGGCACCCCAGTAAAATCCATACCTATTACTCCAGATAAAAATCAAACCAAAGTCATTAATGGAGTAAAGGCAACCCTATCATTTGATGGTAAACCAAAAGCCCAAAAAAATATCGAAATGACCTTCTCATTGTACGATGCCAAATCCAATAAGCCTTTTAATAATTTAAAGCCTTACTTGGGGACCGTGGGACATGCGGTTGCGATAGATAAAGATGTGAAACAGTTCATGCATATCCACCCTATGTATCCAAAAGGGAAAGGACCTTATGTTGTATTCATGACCTATTTTCCTGCTAAAGGAATCTATAAAGTCTGGGGGCAATTTAATGTGAATGGACAAATACTGACTGTTCCATTTGTAATCAACGTAGAATAAATAGGAAAGACCTGTCCTCGAAAGAACAGGTCTTTTTTTGATTCATTATCTTTTGCGGAAAGCACCAACAAGTGCCACTAGTGAAAGGATAACAGAAACAATCGATAAGATGAGTGGAAGAGAACTAGATTGTTCAGTATCAGCTGTTTTCGTCACTTCTTTATTATTGTTTTCCGTTGTAGCTTGTTCATCATGGTGGTCATCTGTCGATGTTCCTGCCACAATAGCTGTAATAGAATGCGGTGAGTCTGAACTTTCATTTCCAGTCCATTCCACTACACTACCATCTTTATAGTATTGAAATGCATCCCATGCTAGTTCTCCAGCCTTATCAGGGTTTTTCGCTACAAAAGAAAATTGCTGGAATTGACCAGGCAAAATTCCTTCACCAGTTGCTTCAAATGAAATCGATTTTACCTTGCCGCTGGAATCCTTATCAGCAGAATATTTCCAACCAGGTACTGGTTGGTAGGACTCAATTTCAGCCCCTCCGGGTGTTTTTATTGTTACCTTGGTGGTTGGTACATCTTTTTCCACTGGAACTTTTACCGTATAGGTTTCCCAAGCTCCAGTTGTCGATGTCTTAGGAACGACGGTTACATGTGCACTTGCAACGCTTGAGAACAAAAATAATCCTAGAATTGTTGGTAAACCTACTTTCGAGATTTTCTTTAATGTTTTTTTCACTTTCTTTTCTCCTCTATATTGTATTTTATTGACTACCAACCAATACTTTGTAGTCAGTATCAAGAGTATCTAAATCCTTGGTCAGGACGTGAACATGAACGTTCCAACGACCTGCCATATTGAAATTCATTCCCTTAGATTCATACTTTCCGTCTTGGACTTTGATTAACGTTTTAGTATCATTACCCATATCCATCTCTAGTGATGTAAAGGTAAGAGTTACTTGCTCAATATCCTTCATAGGTTCACCCTTTTGGTCTCTCAATGATACGGCGAAAGTATTTTTTCCGATAACATTTGGGGTCGCTTCGAAGGTAAGTTTACTGCCAGTGATTGAACGTGTTTCCTTAAATGGACCAGGAGACGACATTGCAGTAGGTAAATTGGTTAATAAAACAGACAGGACTAAAACGATTATTCCTGTTATCAATTCTCCCCATAAAGAGGATGCCAACCCTTTTTCTCTATGCCGCTTTCCTTTTACCAAATTAACTGCCGCAAAAGCAATCATCAATACCAAGAGAAGAATCTTACCTGACAATACTCTTCCATAATCGGTAAAAAGTAACGCCCTTAGATTAGGGATGTATGAAAGACTCGCAATAAAACCAGTCAAGGTTAACAATATAACTAAAATGATTCCCCATTTGGAAAACTTTTTTATTGAATCGAAAAAGAGTTCCTTTGCCCCTATTTTTCTACTTAGTGGAACCAAAGAAACGAGAACAAATAAACTCCCTATCCAAACGGAAGCAGCAAGTAAATGTAAAAAATCTAATGTAATAGTCAAAATAACATTTGATGATGAGGCAGCGTGACTTGTGAACGCCTTTGAAAGTAACAAACCAATTCCAAGTATAAACGAAATCCAAACTAAAATCGGTTTAAATTTATTCTTGATTAAAAGAAATGAGGTTATTGATAGGACAAACAAACCGATGATTTGGATGAACCATAATTCCCCAAAGGTCGAGTTCAAAATGAATTCCCGTAACACTTGAAGGTTTAGAATTTTACTCCAGGATGAACCAGATTCAATAGTAGCCTGCAATGGTAAACTCAAAATAATACTGATGCATAAAGTGATAAAAGAAAATTGTAACAGTTTACTTAAAATATCTTTAACTGATACTTCCTGTGTCAATTGTTTATTTAAAACAAAAAGGTAGAAAAAAAGAATTCCAACAAACAAGGCATTACTAACATATTGAAGCCACCGTATGATAATAAGATCGAATTGGGGCGTATATCCCTTCGATTCATTATCTATGGTAGAACTGTCTTCTGTATCTCCATTACCTATTTGAAATGGAATGACCCCTTCCACGGGATGACCATCGCTCGATACAACTCTCCATTTTATACTGTATGTTCCATTCGAAAGGTCCTCATTTAAATCAGATTCTATGATGGATGGATTACTTGCATTCACTCGCCCATTCTTCTGATCCACCCGTTTCCCTGCTGAATCAAAAACTTCTATTGAATTGAAAGAAGGTTGGATGGTTTCGTCGAACTGAATGGATACCTTCTTTGGTGCTTCGTTCAGTATTTCATTTTCGGATGGGGTTGATTTAATTATGTAAGCGTGAGCAGCTGCAAAAGAAGGGTAAATAAAAAGAAAAAGACATAAAGCCGTAAACAGCAGGCTGCCGAAATAAACACTCTTTAAAACAGCTCTTCCTCTATTTATGGCAACCACAGCATATATCCCCATTCATTCGTTTCGAAACTTCTTTCACTGCTTCATCGAATCGTAAGATTGTTCCGCCAAAGCCTTTTTGAAACCGCTCTGCATATATTAATGATTCAAATGTTAATACTTGGGGTTGGCAGCAATTTAAATTAAAATCCGCATCAATTAAGAAATACGCCAATTTAGCACTTATCGTGGTGTTTTGAAGAAAATCTCGGCAAATAATCTGAGAAACATTTTTTTCAATATCTTTAAATCTTAGTAACCCACAGTGAGGGCAGCATAATTGTTCTACCGTCTGATGCGTGGTGATGATCTGAACGGGATGTCGGTTGTTTAATTCCTTTAAACAATAGCTACAAGAATTGGGTGAAACATTTGAGATGGTAGCTAAAGATATACCTCCTGATGTTTTATTGATTTTCTTTCCTTCCAACAAGGGCTTAATATCTCTATAAATGGTCATTTCAGAAACATTTAGACGCTTGCTAATTTCAGAAATGGAAAGTGTTCCTTCTTCCTCTAACCAGGTCAATATTTGTTGTTGCCTTTCATAAGGGAGCATTGCCAACCTCCTGTTCTTATCTAAAATTATCTAACAATAATACAATAGAATAGTTTTTAAATATAAACAAGTTAATTTTGTGACTAACATGTGACAAAATCACAAAAAATCACACCCATTAACAAAAAGAAACAACTTATAATGATCAAATCCTTGATTAGCTAACCAGACCCGTTACTTGAATAAGGTAAAAAGCGATCCCTCGTTATTGAAGAATCGCCCCCAGTTTGTTTAAGTACAATTATTCACAAACTCAAAATTTCTGCTACCTAATCGACATTTTAATAATGTTACGTTTAAAAATCAGTGGTTCAATGACCTTGTAGATGAAGTCATGATTATATTTCCTGTTCAATAAAATCCATACTTATTGATTTTTGACAATGAGAACCAACCAAATTTGTTTAAATTTCAAAGCAATACAAACAAATTCTTGGGATTATTAAATTTTAAGCCATAAACCTTAGAAATGAGGTTTATTTTTATGCATCTTATTAAACTGAATCGTTGGATCACAATAAGAAAAAGGCTGCCGTAGCAACCTAACCTTTCTTCGCTCAAGCACCCGATAGTTTAAGTGCTAAAGTTCACAATCTCTTTTACACTTAATATAACTCCTAATATAGGGTTAACTCTTGAATATAAATTTTTTTAGCAACAAACCTAATGTAATACCAAAAATGATGGTGCTGAAAATATGAGAATAATAATCATTGATGGGTCTAATATCGATATACTTACCCTCTATTAATGTTGTGAATAATAGTTCACATGCTAACCAGCCAAATAAGCTTCCCACGGTCGTTTTTATAACCAAATGGCATGAACCGAACTTTTCAAATATAAAGTAAAGTAAGATTGCTAAAACACTACTAACTAAAAAATCCACCAGTAATCCTATGGTAAATACCTGTCTGTTAAATGTAATAATAAGACTTGATAATTCATAAATACTAAACTTTCCGAAGCCAAAATGTACAAATATCCTTGAAGCAATCTCTCCTGGTATTGTTGAAAGTACGCCTAATATACCTATTCTTAACATCCTATCTTGGATCATATTATCATTCCTTAATCTTAATGTGGCAAATTTAGTATTTAAATTATATATAATTTTATACGTAATAAAGGACGACACTTTTATATTTAAATTAAGGCACTACTCTACATAATGAACTTATAGTACCCACTTCTTATTAAACTATTCTGCCAGTTAGTTGAAGAAGAAAATAAAAAAGAGAGCCTTAGCTCTCTAACAAGCGGTTAACTTTCTGAATCTCCCCTTCAAATAACTTCATGTCCAACTCGTAATCATCATGACCATCAAATGAATCCAACATATCTTTTTCTTGATGTAATGTTATCAAATACTGCTCCAATGAAAACCCACCACTTTGGATTGTATTCTCAAACACAACTTTAAATCTGCTCATTTATTTCACCTCGACAGATAGTATTTCCAATACAATAAATGAAATTCGTATTTTATTACCAAATATAA
This sequence comes from Neobacillus vireti, assembly GCF_036962465.1. Classification (GTDB taxonomy): domain Bacteria; phylum Bacillota; class Bacilli; order Bacillales; family Cytobacillaceae; genus Neobacillus; species Neobacillus vireti_B. The sequence goes on along the minus strand of NZ_JBALNF010000040.1, from coordinate 48,960 downwards.
AAAGGACTATACAATTTGGTTGTAATAAAAAGATTTTCGCGCTGCATTCCCGACTGCTTTCTCATTGCCATATACCTGTGCTGTATCAATCGAACGATAACCAACCTCAATGGCATCCAAAACGCACCGCTCACATTCACTGGCACTAATTTGATAAACACCATATCCTAAAATAGGCATATCCACACCATTATTCAAAGTGGTATACTCCACAAATTTCCCTCCTTACTGATAAACATCTCTTCCCCTTTGTTCCAACCTGAAAGATAATTCCTCAATGTTAAACCAATGACCAGAAGCTTGAATGACTGTCCAAAGTTTTAACATTAATACTCTTGAATTTTAATACATAGCCACTTGACAGTGAATACACCAAAAAGCTAACATAGCATTAACTTAAAGTTAAAGCAGGTGTTTGCTTGTACAATAGACATATCTATACATTTATTCAAGTAGCAGACAGTGGGAGCTTTTCCAAAGCCGCAGAAATACTGTTTATCTCTACCGTATCCGTAATGAAACAGATCAATGCTCTTGAGACTGATATAGGAGTGAAACTACTGCAGCGAACAAACCAAGGCGTATTTTTGACCGCAGCCGGACGTTCTATTTATCAAGATGCAAAGCAGATGATTCAAGCTTCCGACAGCGCCATCCAGCGTGCCAGACAGATTGCAGGTGAAGAACAAAACAAAAACTCCCCTATAGTTAAAAACATTTTTTCAAAATCTTAGATGTAGAATAAAAAAGGCGACGTGTTAATACAAAAAGGATAGCCAATTAGCTATCCTTTTAACATACATATTGGTACTGCGAATATTGTTATTCCATTACATAGATTGTTTTGTTGGACGAATTAAAATTTCGTTGATAGCAACACTTTCAGGTGTGTTAATCGCATAAGCTACTGCTTCTGCAATATCTTCTGGTCTTAATCCAAAACCTTCTTTACTTGCAGTTTCCTTCAACATTTCTACCATTTGTGGGTCATTGATACTGTTAGGTAACTCAGTATCCACTGCCCCTGGAGAGATCATGGTGGTACGGATATTGTTTTCATGTTCCTCTTGTCGCAAACCTTCCATAATGGCACGAACAGCAAATTTCGTTCCGCAATATACGGCAGCGGTAGGCATGACGATATGACCAGCAACAGAATCAGTCGTAATAATATGACCAGCTTGTTGTTTTTTCATGATTGGCAATGCAGCAGCAATCCCATTTAGAACACCCATGATGTTGATTTCTAACATTTGTCGCCACTCATCAAAGCGATTTTCTGAAAGTAGAGCTAGTGGCATAACACCAGCGTTATTGTACATTACATCTAAACGACCATATTTTTCAATTGCAAAATCAACAACCGCTTGAACTTCCTCTTTATTTGTTACATCTGCAACTAAAAATGATATTTCAGCATTTGGCAATGATTCAACCAGTGATTTCAAGCGGTCTTCACGGCGAGCAGCAATCACCAGTTTTGCTCCTTCTTGTGCAAGCTTTTTGGTAGTTGCTTCACCAATCCCACTTGATGCACCCATAATAACAACAACTTTATCTTTGATTTTAGACATAATAAATAACACCCTTTCTTAATTTTCAGAAATAATTTCGTTCACGCAAGCTAATGCGTTTAGTGTTCTGGGAAAGCCCATGTATGGAAGGAAGTGGATAATGCCTGTGATTAAAGTTTCCTTATCATTACCCATATTTTTTTACTCTGTCCTATTTTCCCCGAACGTAACAGGAGAACTCTCAACCTAACCTAGAGTTCGATTTTTTGACCAATCTTATAATTACTCATCGATTTCACGATTTCAGGGTCGGCATGAGAAAAGAACAAACTCTTTCCAGTATCTAACCCAGCAATCTTATTCATATCACCCTGGCTTATTTCGAAATCGAAGATATTGATGTTTTCGATGATTCTTTCCTTATGAACAGATTTTGGAATAACAACAACCCCTCTTTGTGTCAACCAGCGTAAAACCACCTGAGCGACTGATTTATTGTATTTTTTCGCTATAGATACTAAAATCTCATTCTGGAAGAGGTTATTTCTTCCTTCAGCTAAAGGTCCCCATGCTTCTATCTGAACGCCATTCTCTTTCATGAATTTCGCACTTTCAGTTTGCTGATAGAAAGGATGGGTTTCAACCTGATTTACTGCGGGAACGACTTCATTATGAATGATCAAATCCACTAGACGATCAGGATAGAAGTTGCTAACGCCAATTGCCCTGATCTTGCCCTCACGGTACAACTCCTCCATAGCCCGCCAAGAACCATATACATCCCCATATGGCTCATGAATTAAATATAAATCTAAATAATCCAACTGAAGTTTTTCTAGGGATTTTGCGAATGCTTTCTTTGTATTCTCATACCCAGCATCTTGAACCCAAAGTTTTGTTGTAATAAATAGTTCTTCTCTTGGGACACCGCTTCGTTTGATGGCTTTTCCCACTGCTTCTTCATTTGAATAAGCAGCAGCGGTATCAATCAAACGATAGCCTGCCATAATGGCATCGTAGACAGCCTGTTCACATTGGTTTTGATCTTCAATTTGAAAAACACCAAAGCCCAGTATTGGCATATCCACACCATTGTTTAAAATTACTTTTTGCATAAATGGTCCTCCTGTAGTTTTTATATAGTAAGTGTCCAGCCACTCATTTTCCCATTAGTCCTCTTTGGTTAGGGATTTACAGTCTCAGTACGCTTGTACTTGTGTAAGTTTACTACCTTCGTGTAACACGAAGTCAAGACGTTTGAGTAATTTTAAAATAATTTTTTCAATGTCGGACTAAAACATATACTACAAATTAAGTTGCTAAATTATACCTCAAACATAGGTTAGCATTTCTGTAGATCGTTTTTTCCGGGATTTACAATTTCAGCAACCTGAACTATGATAATCCTATCACCTTCGGGTAACACGAAGGCAAGGTGGTTTTAGCTGTTTTAATAAAATTTTTTTTAGGAAGTGGTTAAAATGTATACTGTGAAGGAAGTGTCCAAGCTACTTGAACTAACCGAGCATACCGTTCGTTTCTATACGGATAAAGGATTAGTTCCAAGTGTAAAGCGTGACAAAAACAATAATCGACTTTTTGACGAAGAATCAATCAGTTGGCTTATAGGTGTAAAATATCTCAAACAATGTGGTATGTCAGTGGAAGACATTAAATCTTATGTAGACTTGTGTTTGGAAGGACGTTCTACCATTCAAGAACGTTATGAAATCATTATGAAACAAAAAGCCATTGCTCAGGAACAGTTGGAGGAAGCAAAACAAAGAGCTAAATATATGGAAGAAAAAGCAAATCACTACCTTGATATTATCAATGGAGTAGCCTCAGATGACACGAATCCTAAAGAATGGGAGTTAATAAATGTTAATACCTCTCCCAAAAAAAGAACAAGCTGATTTTCTTTTGGAAATCGGCTTGTTCTAAAGCATAGGAAACTGATTACCGCCTAATAATTAGTTCGATTTCTTTCCACTATTACAATGACTGCTACTCCGAAATTACACTGTAGCCTCAGCAAAATCCCTTATATTCACTAAAAGAAACGCCCCCGATAGTGAAATAAGGAACGTATTTTGTAGTTACTCTTTGCCAGAATTTTTTCCAATAACAACTGTTGCATCCAATTCTTGATCTCTGGCTATTTTGGTAGTTAGTCCAGCATTAGCAAAGATTTCAAAGGTTTTAGCCGCCTGCATTTCGCTCGTTTCTACCAATAGATACCCTCCAGAAGCAAGCCATTGAGGAGCCTCTTCCGCTACCTTTCGTTGAACGTCTAGTCCGTCCTTTCCTCCGTCGAGTGCCACTTTTGGTTCATATAAACGTGCCTCCTGGGGAAGCAGCTTTATTGCATCAGTAGGAACGTAAGGTACGTTGGCAATTATTATGTTCACACGACCTCTTAATGAATGGGGCAATGCATTATACAAGTCCCCTTGATAAATTTGGCCACCAATTTTAGTTATGTTGCGGGAAGCACATTTTACAGCGACGGGATCAATGTCAACGGAGTGTAATATAATCTTGTTCAAGTCAGTTACTATTGCGGCACCAACAGCACCTGACCCGCAACATAAATCAACTACAATATCACAAATGCGGGTCAAGGCTTCTGCCTGCTGAACCAGAAATTCCGTACGTTGACGTGGTACAAAAACTCCCTGTTCTACTTCTATCCGTAGCCCATAAAACTTTGTAAATCCAAGTACATATTCTAGTGGTAAGCCACTGGCTCGCATTTCTACCATTTTCATTAAATCCTCGATACTGGCAGCCTCTGAGATGAGTAACTGTGTTTCTTCTTCAGCAAAAACACAACCCTCGCTTCGTAGTCTTTCGATTATACTTATTACCATTTTATTTTCTAAAGAGAAAGTAAAGTTCTGTTCTATTTATCTCACCACTTCTGATAATTTAAAGGATTTTTATCATCTATATTCAGAAATAAAAGAAATATCCTTCTTCAACTCCCCATCAGCTCAATAAAGACTTTTTGTCAATAATCGTGCTTACACCATTTTATACTAGTTTTGTTAAGTTTTTTATTCAAAAAAGTAAAAAATGAGGTAGTATAAGTAGTAATAGAATATAACAAATGACTATTATTGTGTCACAATTGGAGGGGAATTTAATTGACAAATAAATATTGCCCTATATGCGGGGAAGTTAATGGATGTATGTCTGGTGCTGGAGAACACGGCAATTGTTGGTGTGATATGGAGGAATTCCCTAAAGAAATCTTTGAATTAGTTCCTGTTGAAAGTATAAGAATAGATTGCATATGTAAAAAATGTTTAATTAAATTTCAGGAAGAACAAAAAATTAAGGGAATTATGCGATGAAATTATAATGTTAAAAAAACCACGATTTTTTTTTGGAAATCGTGGTTTTTATTTGCGTTTTTAAATATTTTTATTGCCTTTTGTCCCCCAAAAGAGAACCCGTTATCTTATTGACGACCCTTTATTCCCGTTAGTTAAAGAAGTTTATTTAAATCGATTGATTGAAAAAGGAGAAATGTTTTGTTCTGTCTTCCCTGAAATAATCAATTCACTTAAAATCTGTCCAACTACACTGCTAAATTTAAAGCCATGTCCTGAGAAGCCTGATGCAATGGCAACGTTTGAATAGTTAGGATGCAAATCGATAATGAAATCTTCATCAGGAGTCAGTGTATACATACAGGTTTTACCGTACTTCAATTGTTGTATAGAAGGCATATAGTTATGTAAAAATTGTCTTAAATCTGTCTCGTCTTTCTCTAGTTCACCAAATCCCAGGATGGCTTCATCTGGATTGATTGTTTCTCCTCCATCATGTCGGCCTACTTTTAATCCGGAACCATTGATGCTTGGAAAGCCATAATATTGTCCTTGAGATGTCTCAAACGAAAAGGCTGGAAAATCTTTATGATTATACAAATCTTCATTGACATCAAACCAAGCAAATGTTTTTCTAACTGGATTTAGAGGGAGATTTAAATCTAACATGGAAAGGAGACTTCCTGACCATGCTCCTGCTGAAACCACTAACGCATCAGCGGTAAAAGTTTGACCCTCGGTTTTAATGGTAACTCTTTTATCATGAACCGATAATTCTCTCACCTTACTATTGGTTAAGATGGTAGCTCCATGTCGCTCTGCAAGATCTCGATAGGCTTCAATGCATTCCTCACATTTCAGCACTCCTGATGTTGGTTCAAAGCACCCAATATACTTGTTTGGTAAAGTGATGCCCGGCCAACGCTTATTCACTTCAATTGAATCTAAAACCTCAAGTGGCAATGAATAGGCTTTTGAACTTGAGATGATATTCTGGATAAAACCCGTTTTTTCATGGCTCACGTTTAGAACTCCGGTTGGGAGAAATAATTGTTTTCCCGTCACTTTCTCTAATTCGTTCCATAATTCTTGGGCCTTGAGCGCCAACGGAACGTATTCTTCACCTTCACCATACGCATGCCTAATGATTCTCGTGTCACCGTGATGACTCCCTTTGTTATGGGGCGGGCTAAAGGAATCTAATAATAAAGTTCTTTTCCCACTCTTTGATAAAAAATAACCTGCAGCCATCCCCATCGAACCTGCTCCAATTACAATTACGTCATAATGCATAGTACGTTACCCCCCTCGTAAATAAATACCCATACCACTAAAGTCTTAATTATTGGGTAATATTCTCTTATTTTTACTAATATTCTAACACATAACAATCAGGCTAACCTGCTTCGTTTAGCTGAATAAGGAAAAATTCTAACTTTTCCATGTTCTGTCCCTCTCCTCTTGATCGGCACGTCTATTCATTGAATATCCATGGGATTTTTGACTGTATATGTCTAATGGCTCACGGTGGATATCTTGGGCATAATACAGTTTATATACATTAGAGGTAGGATATTATGAGGCTAAGAAATGGAGATTTTTTATACAAATGTTTTTACCAATAAGTTATATAGGCTAAATGAAGATGGCGTTAGCAACTGGTACTTGAGTTTGCGTGATGAAGAAGGTTATCATGAAATAGAAAAGATCTCAGGGCGTGATATGATTAGATTTGTAGAGGGTGGGTATAAAAAAAGCAAATAAAAAAAGCTACCCATTTCTGTCAGGACACCTGTAATCAGATGCTTTTAGTGGAAAGTCGGTAAAACTTGAAACAATATAAGATATTCCCACTCTCTACAAAAGCACTTTAAAATTTTTATTCAAAGATAATTAGGAGAATTTTTGATTATGTGATACACTTTGTTTACCATTTGATTTACTTGTTACATGTGCCCTACTCATTCGTGAGTGGGGCTCCTTGTTTTAAAAGAACAAATAAAAAACAGACTCTATGAAGAGCCTGCTTTATTTGTTCTTATTTATTATTAATTAAGCTTTACGCACGTTAGCTGCTTGAGCTCCACGTTGACCTTGCTCAACGTCAAAAGTAACTGTTTGACCTTCGTCTAAAGATTTGAAACCTTCGCCTTGGATTGCTGAGAAATGAACGAATACGTCTTCTCCACCTTCACGCTCGATGAATCCGAAACCTTTTTCTGCGTTAAACCATTTTACTTTACCTTGTTCCATTTTGTTTCCTCCTGCTGTGTGCTTTGCACACAATGTGTTACTATCCTTGGACTCAGTGATCATCAAGACGAAAAGTTAATCTTATACTATCCTTTACACCGAACAAAAATAATTCTTCTAAAGTTTAACATTTTTTTAAAGTATTTGCAAGAAAACCTAAACACAACCATTTTTGCAACTCTGAATTTTACAATTAGTTTGGATTCTAAAGTTGTTCTTATTCAAGAATAGGACCCGTTTGTTGAAGAAGAAAAATCAGATTACCACTGTTTTCTTACCTATTTTTAACTGACTAACAACGGAAGATATTAATGTATCCAATGGATTAATTATAGGCTTTGATGTCTTATACTCAACTTCCTTAGATGCATCGACCATAGATAATTGAGCCACGGAGATAACTTTATCCTCTTTAATAATTTTATTTAGGAACTTGGAAATTTCTTGATTATATTCTTGTTTTAGACCTTGCATTATCAATTCAAAAGTATTGTTAATGACAAATACCTCTATATCTAAAGATTTTTGATGATTATAAGCATATTGATTGAGACGCTCCATTGTCCCATTAACAGTTGCGGGATTTGTAAATAAGATTGTCTGAGGTTGCGTTATATTACTGATGTATTCAAAGTAGGGTTCATCTATTTTTATTATTGGCACTGATATTGAAAGGTGTTCTTCCTGTAAAATGGCAATATAGTTTGTGCAAGTAATGAGAATAGCATCAACATTACATTGTGCAATCCACTCTATTTGCTCTTTAACTTTGTTTTGAGCATCTACTACTTTAAAACTCTCATCTGATGTAACTCGATACATTAATGCGGGGTCAACAAAATGTATTAATTCAATTTCATATGAGGAAAGTGCATTTTCGATATACTCAATATTTGAATAATGGGCGTGTAGGCATCCTAATCTTTTTTTCAATTCCATACCACCTCTAATATATTTTTGATTATTCTATCAATATATATATAGAAGTGTCTAAGGAAAAGAAAAATCGCTACTTCTTCTTTCACTAACCTGCCCCGTTACTTCAATAAGAAAAAGCATTACCGTTGTTCCAGTAATGCACCCGCTAGTTGAAGAATAACCATTTTTTTCTCATTGTTGAAGATTATTCAGAGTTACGAAAATGCCACTTTACATATAATTATCTCACAACCTAATTCCGAACGACCTCACTCTTTTGTAATTCCTTCACTTTCTGGTCAATTCGCTCTATCACAGTCGAAGCATTTCTCTAACAATTTCTACTTCAAATTGTTCGACGATCCAGCCTATAAAATAAATATCGAGTTTTCCTCTATTTCATATTGGAGTAGTCCTCCAAAATGGAATAGCAGCCCAATATTCAGCAATCCTCGTTAACTCGTTCAGTCATTCTGCTGCATGTTGTTAATAAAAATTAATTGCCGGGCAATTGGATACCGTGCCATCCGCTTACATCGCATTG
>NZ_JBALNF010000040.1:0-40386 GCF_036962465.1 Neobacillus vireti | reverse complement strand
ACCCGCCGAGATCGCCACAATATCGCGCCAGCTGCTTACATTGCATTGACCATGCTGATTTAAACCTACAGCCAACACCGTTCCGTCCGATTTAAGGCCAATAGTATGCTTACTACCTGCCGCTATCTCTACAATACCACGCCAGCCGCTTACATCGCATTGACCATGCTTATTCTGACCAACAGCTACCACCGTCCCGTCCGATTTAAGACCGACGGTATGCAGGTAACCCGCTGAGATCGCCACAATGTCACGCCAGTTGCTTACATTGCATTGGCCATACCGATTATTACCCACAAGCGTCACCGTTCCGTCCAATTTAAGACCGGCCGTATGCCAGTCACCCGCCGAGATCGCCACAATATCATACCAGTCACTTACATTGCATTCGCCTTCATTATTTCGGCCCACTGCTACCACCGTTCCATCCGATTTAAGCCCAATGGTACGACACCAACCCGCCGCAACCGTGACAATATCGCGCCAGTTTTTTACATCACATTGGTAATGCTTATTCCAACCTACAGCCACCACAGTGCAGTCAGATTTAAGACCGATTGTATGAGCATTACCCGTGTTCGTCGCCATATGAACATTACCCGTTGCGACTGCCACAATATCGCGCCAGCTGCTTACTTCGCATTGACCATATTGATTACCACCTACAGACGCTACCGTTCCGTCAGACCTTAGCCCAACGGTATGACGACGACCCGCCGATATTGTTTTTTTAGGCCACTCTTTCACCTTTATCGTCGCTTCTTTCGGTGAGATATATTTCATGTTTTACCCCCTTTATAAATGAGTAGATTGGGGCCGATGTAACATCTGCTAAAAATACATATCTATCATTCTTCTTGTTGTTTAAGCGAAATAATCACCTAACATATAAGTCTATTATAAAGAAAAACACATTGAATTGGTGTATTCAATGTGTTTTTCTGCAATTCCTCAAATGGGAAGGTACTTTTTATTATTCAGGCTTAACAGCTTTAAATTCGTCAATCGTTTCAGGGGTATTTAATCCTTCTTTCCCTTGAAAAAGTTCTATATTAACGGTCACATCCATATAGCCAAGGTACCTTCCACTTACATCACGCAATGCCATAAACTTTTGATATATCTGTCCAGATTCACCAGAGCGTTTTGGGAACCAAAATTCCCATTCGTCGCGTGTTCCTGACCGGAAATCATTCAACAATTTTTCAACGTGGTGAGCCACTTTTGGGTGAAGCTCAAGCACATGCTGACCAATCGCTTCTTTACGGCGACCATGTACGCGGTTTGGATTGTTTGAATACCAGCGGAAAATATCGTTGGCATCGCAAAAGCCCATTTCAAATGGCAAAAGTTTTATGATTGAATCCAAAGTGCTTGCTTTAATCGCACCAGTTTCAAAATTAATTACAGCTTCAGGACTAATTAAATCTGACAATTTTTCTTCAGACATTTTTAAATCTCCTTTATAAAAATAATAGAATAGAATAGTAATGTGCAAAATACACCCATTAATATGATAATTTTTTTATTACTATATTCATTTTTAAAAAATAACTCTTATAAGCTGATTATCATTCTCATTTGTAAATACATTTTTATCATAAGGGAAATGCATTGCTATTTCCTTGATTTAAATCAATTTTTTTATAATCAAATATTTATAACATCGCTTCCCTTTTAGTTATTCTACAAAAATAAGAGGAAACTGCTGCTTGTTTCAAGTATAATTTCCCCATATACATCTTAGGAGGTAAAATTATGAGTAATTCAACAATAAATGTTAATCAGATTTATACTTCACAAATGGAAGGAAAATCATATTTTGATGGTGGTTTATTACAATACATAGGTTGGACTATTTTAGGGGGAATTGTAACTATTTGCACATTTGGAATTTGTTATCCTTGGGCCATTACGATGATATTAGAATGGAAAACAAGAAATACGGTGATAAATGGAAGAAGATTAACCTTTAACGGGTCAGCCAACGGATTGTTTGGAACCTGGATAAAATGGTGGTTATTGTGCATTATCACACTATTAATCTATAGCTTCTGATTGTTTATTGCATTGGAAAAATAGAAAGTAAAACATACAGTATTTGATGATTAGCAAATAAAGCCTCCCAACAAGGAGAGGCTTATTTTTATGCGATTAAATATTTGATTATTGGATCCAAGTAATCTTTGCATTCCGCTCAAAATGATAATGTAGACTATTTGATACTTCAAAATAATATTCTATACTAATGTGTTTAACCACTTTCTCGGCATTTTTAATTCCCCATTATACCTCAGCAACTATTTCATAATCGTCCAGTTGTTTTGGCTGGCCTGTTTCCCCTGAATGATTAGCCGCCAATGTGACTGCTAAAGTTTTGACAGCTTCGGAGTATGGAGCTAGGATTAATTCCTTTTTGTTGAATCGGATTGCTTCAATAAATGCATTGTCCTGTTCCTCGTAGAAATCAATTTCACTTTCGAATGTGACTTTATTATCTTTCTCAATGACATGTAAGGATGTCCCATCGATGATCACTCTGAAATCCCGACCCATGATTTCAATTCCGGTTTGGTGATCAGCCTGGATAAAGGTACTTGAAAGGTTGCCGACAGCCCCAGACTCCATCATAAAGTTAACAGACGTCACATCCGGTATATCGATATCGGGGATGTCATTCATGACATTCAACGCTGAATTCGTATACACTGTGCGAAAATCGCCTCCCAGATAGCGAATTAAGTCAACGGTATGGGTTGTCTGTTCAACCAATTGACCACCAGATAAGGACATTTTCCTGTACCAAGGTGTCGGCACAAACTTGGTCAAATAATGCGCACGAATCATGGCAATTTGTTTACCTGTCAGGTATTCTTTGGCTTTTGCAACTGTATCAAGGTAGCGTAAACAATATCCTGTTGAACATATAATGTCTGAATCGGATATTGCTTTTTCCTTCGCCCTAACCATCGGAAGATCCAGTCCAACTGGTTTTTCAACCATGAGGTGGATGCCACGGCTGGCCGCTTTTTCCTCGATCAATCCATGTGCAAATGGCGGAACACAAACAAACAATGCGTGAAGAGACTCATTTTGCAACATATCATCTACATTTACATAGGAAGGTACTCCATATTGTTCCCCAACCTCACGGACTCTGTCAGGATTGATATCACATACAGCAACAATCGAGGCATGCTCATTTTTACTGATATTCTCCAGATGTTTAGCGGCAATTCCTCCCACTCCAATGAATCCAACGTTTATTTTTTCCATAAATGTATTTAGGCCCTTTCTGTTGTTAATAGGCAGTTAAAGATAACATCCATATGACGTGAAGTATCATGAGCTAAATCATATGAAGAAATCGAATAGGACGGAATTTCAGCGGTGACGGTATCATTATATCCAATCTCATGAAGAGCCGTCATAACCTCTTTCCAGTTAACGTCCCCAGCTAGCAATGGAACAAAGCCTGTGATGTTACCAACACTTCTTCTAAAATCTTTCACATGGACCTTCCTGATTTGCTTCCCTAAAATCCGGATCCATTGCTCAGGATAGCCAAACTGAAGCACATTTCCTGCATCGAAATAGACGCCGATTAAATCAGAATTAAGCTCATCGACATAGCGTTTCATTTCAAGCGGGGATAACAAAAATTTGTTCCAGACATTTTCAATTCCGATGTGAACGCCAAGCTGTTCAGCGAATTCCGAAAGCAACCGAAGCTCGGCCTGGCTATTTTGATAGCAATCCGCATAGGATGTCTTCTCATCCACGATTCCCGGAACGACCAAGACGGTATCCATTCCCATCACACTTGCCAACTCAAGCTGCTTTTTGACAATCGTCCTTCCCCGCTCCCTGGTGCTCGCATCATTCGAGGAGAGGGGGGCTTCCCACAAAAGGCCGGTTGACAGACTGCGCAGCTCGATGTCATAGCTTTCGGCCAATTTTTTAATCGCTTCTGCCTCCTTGGCAGAGGTATCTAATGTTAACCCTATTCCACCTGGCTTATACAGATTTAATTCAACTGCATCAAACCCAGCTTCCTTACTATATCTAAACACGTTCTCCAGGGATGTATCTTCTGGGTAGCACCATTGATTTATTCCTTTTAACATTTGTCCCCACCTCTTTCAGATTTCCTGACAACCAATTACTTCAGCTTTACAGGCTGCTTTTTTTCAGCAGATTCATAGGCTGCGAATGCAACCTCTAGTGCCTTTAATCCATCAGTTCCTGTGATGGATGGTTCTTTCCCGGTTGAAGCACTATTCAAGAAGTCACTTACCAATCCAAAATCCATATCGTCTCCCCAATAATTCCAATTAGCACCACTCATGTCATAAACATCTAATTTCTGAGCAAACGCATCGACCTTAAGGGTTCCTTCACTTCCGATAATTTCTAACGTCACGTCCCCCCAGGTTGGATAGGTTTCGTTCCGTGACCAGCTGCAATCCAGAGTGGAAAATACATCATTATCGAACTCAATGGTAAGAATGCCACAATCGTCGATGTTATATGGTGAGATGGAATTGTCAATCTCCGCATATACTTCCCTTGGCTCAGAACCCATGAACCACCTCATGATGTCGACAACATGGACGGTATGGTCAATAACAGCTCCTCCGCCTGATAAGGCTGGATCGACAAACCATCCGCCGGGATTGGTCCCGCGATTTGTGCCTTTAATGGCGAGGATTTGCCCAAGATCTCCATTTTCAATCATCTTTTTGGCTCGAAGAATCGCTGAGTTAAAGCGCACCGGGAAGGCAGTTTGCAAAATAACATCATTTTGCTTACATACTTCGATCATCGCTTCTGCATCTTCTAGCTTCGACGCAATTGGTTTTTCACACAAAATATGTTTTCCAGCCTTTGCTGCAGCCACGACATGTTCGCGGTGTTTGCTATTCTCAGATGTGATGATTACAGCATCTAAATCCTGTTCGAGTAATTCTTGATAACGGCTAAAATATTGGGTTTGATATCTTTCGGCTGCCTTTGTACCACGATTTTCATCGTCATCTGCAATTCCCGCCAATTGAACCCCATCGATCTTTGTTAATGCGTCAGCGTAACTGTATGCATGACCATGAGCGAAACTGATAATCCCTACCTTCATCGGATTTGTGCCTCCTCTTTTTGATTTTCATTTATGATGACCTCTCTGCCTGTTTCGATAGATTTAAGGGCAGAAAGGGCAATTTCCATTGCTTTATAGGCATCTTCTGCTGTAACTATCGGATCCTTGCCGGTTTTAATGCAGTGAATAAAATGGTCCAATTCAACGAAATAAGGGTTGTCCTTTAACGGACTTTCAGGAACGGCTACGCCACCGCCCGCTGTACTGTTTTTTCTGCCTTCAAATACAACGGGAACAGACTTAGAGCTGTCATGTTCAATAATTCCACTCTGACCCGAAAATTCAAATCGGGTTGTGAACGATTGATGGGCCCAAGATCCTTCTACATGGGCGATCACGCCGTTTTTAAAACGAAGAGTCACTAAGGAATAATCAATCCGCTTCAGATTCCCATCTTTGATGCTTTTGGCATAGACACGTTCCACTTCCCCATAACACCATCTTAAGAAGTCAAAGTCGTGGATAATCATATCTAACACCAATCCGCCGCTCTTTTCATAGTCCGCATACCAGTCATCTGATCCGTACGGAAATCCTCCCCCTCTAAAAGTACGGACAACGGCTACTTTTCCGATTGTTCCTTCTTCAATAATCTTTTTCGCGCGTACATACTCAGGAAAGAATCGCACGACATGACCAACAAATAGCTTTACGTCTTTTTCCTTGCAATACTCAATCATTTCTCTGGCATCAGCCAGATTCCTGGCAAGCGGCTTTTCACAAATGACCTGCAGCGCTTGGTCGGCAGCTTTTTTCAAAAATGGTTTATGAAATGGAGTAGGTAGACAGATTGAAACCACATCGACCTTATTTAATGATTTGATGGCTTCTTCGAATGTTTGGAACGCCGTTGTGTGTAATTTTTCGGCCAACTTCTTGGCTTTATCCAAATTTTTATCTACGATTCCAGCAAGAACGGCATTTTCCATTTTTACGAAGGCTTCACCATGCACACTTCCCATCGTGCCAGCCCCTATTAATAGAACATGTAACACTGTCATCTCTCCCTTAGTTTTAAAATTGGAAACATTCACAAATCTAATGAGGCAGGGCAGCTAGTTGATCATTTTTGCAAAAAAACAAACCGGTTGCTCCTACTACACATGCGTAACTGCCAAGACTTGATTTTTCGATTTTTACCTTTTCAACCATACTTTGAATGCCATGCTTTTGAACGGTCCTTCGGATTGATGGGAGAATTAATTCTGATTCGTTCATCACACCCCCGCCCAAAATCACCGCTTCTGTATTAAGAAGATGGATCAGATTAATAATTCCTAAGCCAAGGTATTCCCCAATTTCCTTAAGCAAACCGATTGAAAAGGAATCGCCCATTTTGGCTGCCGTGCAAATATCAACGGCCGTTAGCCCATCCATTTTAGCGAAAAAGTAATGACTGGCTTCTCCAGTTGCAAGCCGTTCCCGGGCGATAGCGGCAATCGCAGTTCCTGATGCGTAGTTCTCTAAACAGCCTTTATTGCCACAAGCACATAGGGGGCCATTCAGATTAATAGAGATGTGCCCAAATTCTCCGGCGCTGTCATGACTTCCTGTTAAAAGACTGTCGTTGCTGATAATCCCTGCCCCAATCCCAGTACTGACAGTGATGTAGATAAGATTGTGTTTTCCTTTTCCACTTCCCCATAGCCATTCACCTACTGCTGCCGCATTGGCATCGTTATAAAGCTGAACAGGAAGACCAAACTTCTTTTCTAATACGTTTCCAATTGGATAGTTTTCTAAATTTAAATTGTTTGCATAAAGAATTTCTTTCTTTTTTGAATCGATCACCCCGGCTGTAGCGATGCCAATGCCTTTAATTCGATTCATCTCGATGTCTTCTTTTTCCAGGAGGGATTCAATTGCAAGGATAATTTGATGACTGAAATTTTCTTCTCCCCCTTTTGTGTCGCACTGGATTTCCGATACAACTTCTCCATTCTTTGAAACTAGAGCGGAAAGGATTTTCGTCCCTCCAATATCTAAACCGATGGAAAACTCTTCCGTTGCGTTCAAATATGTACCTCCTTCCTATTATTCGGAAAAATCATCTACTTCCGGACACCGCTTAACGAAATACCGGCAATTAGGTGTTTCTGTAAAAAGATAAACATAACAATCATCGGTATCGTGGATAACAGGGCACCTGCCATGAGCAATGGATAATTCGTAGAATACTGGCCTTGGAAAGAAGCAATTCCAATAGACAGTACTCTCATATTCTCAGAGTTTGTCATAATTAACGGCCACAGAAAATCGTTCCATGATGCAAGGGCTGTAAAAATACCGAGAGCAATCAGTGCAGGTGTAGCATTCGGCAGCAGCACCCTCCAATAAATCCCCCACCAGGAACAGCCATCAATAATCGCTGCCTCATCCAATTCTTTTGGGATCCCCATAAAAAACTGACGAAGTAAGAAGACTCCAAATGCACTGAAGATTCCTGGAACGATTAGGGCATAAAACGTATCAATCCATCCCAGCCTTGTCATAATCGCGAAGTTCGGGATTAAAATGACTTGTGGAGGAACCATCAAAACAGACAAAATCACAATGAAAATGACATTTTTAAACGGAAATTTCATGCGTGCGAAGGCGAATGCCGCCATAGAACAAAGAAATAACTGGGCAAGTGTCCGGCCAACGGTTACGATAATCGTGTTAATGTAGTAGTTTAGGAAATCAACGTCTTCGAAAACTTTAACGAAATTTTCAAAATGCCATTCCTTCGGGATAATCGATGGCGGTACCTGCATGGACTCACCGTAGGATTTCAAGGATGTCGAAATCATCCACAAAAATGGCATGATCATAATCGCAGCACCAATGATCAGCAAAATATGACTAAATAGTTTTTTTTCTTTCAATTCCTCACACCCCCTCACTAGGAATCATAATGAACCCATTTCTTTTGGTAGATGAATTGGATGATCGTAATGGCTAAAATGGCTAAGAATAAAAGAAAGGCCTGAGCTGAAGCAATTCCCATTTGCGAGTATTTGAATCCAGATTCATAGACTCCAAAAACAATGGTTCGGAGTGGATCCAATAAAGCATTGTTGTCTCCAATCATCACAAAGATCAAATCAAACATCTGCAGGGAACTAATCATAGAAGTGATAAAGACAAAAAACAGAGTAGGTGTAATTAAAGGCAAGGTTATGTTTAAGAATTGCCTGAACTTCGAAGCACCATCAATCTGGGCTGCTTCATAATAGCTGTTTGAAACTCCCTGAAGTCCTGCAAGCAATAGAATGACATTATTGCCTATGGTCATCCATACATAGACAATAATGACTGAAAACAGGGCAATATTTGGGTCGAATAGCCATGATGGCTGAGGAAGATGGAATACACCTAAAAGATAATTAATTAAGCCGTAATCCGTGTTATATAGCCATTTCCAAACCATCCCCACTGCGACTGGCATGGTCACAACCGGTAAAAAGTACAAAGTCCTGTAAAGCACCATTCCCTTGATCTTTTGGTTCAGCATAAGAGACACAATGGTGGCAATCACCACGGATAAAGGGACCGACACAATAGTAAAGACGATTGTATTGATAATAGAACGTTGAAAGGCTGGATCCACAAATAAAGTCCGAATATTTTCAAGCCCTACAAATACCGGTGCTGTTATGCCGTCCCAGCTTGAAAAGGATAAGGCAAAAGATGCAATGGCAGGCAGCATATAGAAGATAAGAAGCCCTAAAAAAGTAGGAGCTATGAACAACAGAGCGTAAATAGCTTCCTTATTCACCCTTTTCTTATTCTGGTTAACGGCAACAATGTCGGGTTTGTTCTTTTCAATAGTCGAAGAAAAGCTGCTCAACATCATCTCTCCTTTCAATAGTCAAACAGACTGTCACACACAGTCTGTTTAACTATTCAATTAGGTAATCTAATTTACTTCGAATTTTCTTTGGCGAGTATGCCATTCATCTTTTTCGCAATTGTATCCAATGCTTCATCAATCGGCTTCTGTCCTAAAAAGGCGCCTTGAATTTCTTTTAGCTCAACATCCTGCCACTCAGCAGTATTTTTGGATATAGGGTATGGAACCCCATATTCCTGTGCGTCAAGGAATACTTTTAAATTTAAAGAAGGAATGGACTTAAGCCAAAGATCACTGATACTCTTTTCTGCAGGAATCGAGAATCCTGATTCGGCAATCACCTTTTCCCCTTCTTCACCTGATAAGGCTTTGATTAAATCCCACGAAGCTTTATCATTTTGGGTTTTTGCATTCATTGCCCAACCAATTCCATGAACAATGGAAGCCTTTTGTTTGCCTTTAGGAAGCGGAGCGACTCCTAATTTATCACCGAGTACACCTTTAAATTCGCCTGCACTGACTGAAATCGCAGGAATCATGGCCACTTTTCCGGATAGGAACAGCTGTTTTCCTTCTGTCTCCATAACCGTTTTCGCTGAAGGTGAGATTCCCTCGTCAATCAGCTTCTTAATAAAATGAAAGGCTTGTTTCGATCCCGGAGAGTCAAATCCAGACTTCTTTTTATCTTTGCTGATAATGTATCCTCCTGCTTGGTGCATAAGATCGTAATAAACAGATTGGCTTTGCTTGATATCAGCCGAATACCCATAAATACCCTTTGCTTTATTCGTTAACTTCTTGCCAGCCTTTTCAATATCATCCCAGGTCCAGTTTTCATCTGGGTATGGAACACCTGCATCATCGAAAAGCTTTTTGTTGTAATACAGACCAACTGAGTCGATAAAATAAGGAGCCGCGTAAAGCTTATCTTGATAAGTATATAAATCCACAACGGCTGGGAAATAATTATCCTTTTTATATTCACTATCATTTTTAATAAAAGGTTCCAAATCCTTGATAAATCCTGAGGAAGTATATTGATAAAAGTTCGGTCCATTCATCCAGAAAACATCCGGACCTTTTCCGCCTCCGATACTTGTTTTCAGCTTGGTCCAATAATCCTCCCAAGGTGTGTAGGTAACATTAACCTTAACATCAGGATGTTGTTTCTTAAATGCTTCGATTGATTTATCTACTGCAGGACTGACATTTTTATCCCATAAAGCCACTTCAATAGTCTTCTTTTCTTTCCCGCTGCTCTGCGTGTTGGAGCATGCCGACATAGCAACAACTACAATGATTAACAATAGGTGAACCAGAAACCTCATCTTTTTCATTTTTATCCCCCTCGGATTATTTGGTCCTTATGAAACTATTAAGATTGTAAAACCTAGAAGTCTATAAAAATGGTTAGCATTTTCATGTTGTCGTGTATTTACTACATAAGTGACCTATGTAGCAAGTTTTTTTAAATCTTGCATCACCTCCTAAAAAGCAGCCTACATATAGGCGATTAAATGGTAAATTGATATTTTTCTTGTAATATGATAGCTGCTGCCCCAAGCATTTCAAACTCGGCACCAAGGGAGGTTGGCTGAATATTGACCTCTTCTTTCAGAATGGGGATGACCTGCTTGGTTACATAGCTTTTGAGCAAATTCACAAATAATTCATTTTCCTGGACGATTTCACCGCTTAGAATAATGACTTCTGGGTTTAGCAGGTGAATGGTATTAATAATACCTGAAGAAAGATGTGACACGATTTCTTCCATAATTTGAAGACATAAAGTATCTCCCTCATTTAAGGCTTGTACAAATACCGCTGGAGTAATCCGATTCAGATTCTCTCCTACTAGATCCTTGATGAGTGTGTCTTTCCCTCGGCTCATTAGGGCCGTCACAATTTTGGAGTAAATGGCGGGCCAATTCACGTAATTCTCTAAACATCCTTCATTTCCGCATTCACATTTTTGGCCCCCCTTTACAATTGTGGTATGGCCAAGCTCACCTGAAACACCTTTATATCCGCGGATAATTTTTCCATTCACCATGATTCCTGACCCAACGCCATCACCAATCGTGATATAAACCAAATCTTTATACTGACCGAAGGAACCAAAGTAATTTTCTGCCAATACAAAGGCATTGGTATCATTATCTAAATAGGTAGGCAGTCCAAATTGCTGTTCAACCATTTCTTTTAAAGGAATATCGTAGAGTTTTAGTTTGGTATTATAGGAGATAATTCCCTTTCTTGAATCCACAATTCCCGGTGTGATAATGGAGATCCCTTCACACCCCACGAGATTTTCCTTCGACTGGAGAAAGTGTTCAATAATTTTTAGGGTCAGGCTAATGATTTCTTCACCATGCTGAGAATTGGTAGGATGGATTTCCTTTCGTAAAATGCTTCCTTCCAAATTCATCTCAGAAATTTTAATAAACGAATTCGAAATTGACACGCCAATTACATACTTAGTATTTGGATCGAATCGAAGTAAAACCGGCTTCCTTCCTCCATTGGAAGTACCAATCCCATCTTCCCTCACAATCCCTTCATGAATAAGTTCGTTCACGGCGGAAGTTACTGTAGTTGGACTTATATTAATTAATTTTGCGATGTCACTTCTCGAAATAGGTCCATGTTTTCGAATTGAGTCCAAAATGATTGACCTATTCAGTTCCTGCATCAGTTTTAAATCGCCTGTTCTTCGCATTACCCTACACCTCTAACTCTCCAAAACTTTCTTTTTCCAGTGTCTTTATAAAGTATAATAATCGGTATTCCACCAAATGTAAACACTTACATTTCTGAAAATATAAAATATTTTAAAAACAGGTAAAAACTCCTAGAATCTAAACTGCATGTAGTGATTTCAAAAATTTACACAATAAAGCCTCCTAAAAATGCAAAGAGCCCATCATAAACAAATGTAACCTGTTATTAAAAGAGCTGCCAACTAATTATGTGATAATCATACTTCTAGGTTCTAATAGATTGAGTGATGCACGATTTAACACGGACAAACTAATAAATCACTTTGTTTGCATTTAGCCAGTAAAAAAATGACTATGGTAAAGGATATAAATTCATTACGTCGAAATTGATTATTACACGATGTTTTTTAATGAAGAAAGGATGGGCGAATTTGTCAGCAAATTTCTGTTTAAAATGTGGTACTGGCTTGGAATTTCGTGATATTGGCGGAACAATGAGAAAGGCATGCTCCCGTTGTGATTTTATATACTGGGGTGACTATAGTATTGGCGTTGGAGCATTAGTCATTAAAGATGAAAAGTTTCTGCTAGTTAAACGAGCACATAATCCTGGAAAAGGATACTGGACTAATCCTGGCGGATATATCGAACAATTGGAATCAATCGAAGATACAATTATACGAGAGGTTGAGGAAGAATCAGGAATTAAAGCAAAAATAAAAGGTATTATGGCGATTCGAGATATTCCACGTAACATTCATAATCTTTATGTTGCTTTTGCAATGGAATATATGGATGGAATTCCAAGACCAGATGGTGTGGAGTCTGATGAAGCAGGGTTTTACAGTTTAGAAGAAATCGAGTCGATGAATGTAGCTCCCTTCACCAGATGGCTTATACAAGTTGCTTATCATGGAGAAAGTAAAGGGTTAATAAAGGATAATGATCCAGTAGTACCTATCCATGATAGTATTCTCTTTAAAGTTTGATAAAAATCATTATGCTACCACCCACGACTCTAATATCTTTACCTCTTAAAAAGAGACCATGATAAAACTGTCATGATCTCTTTTCTTACTATCAACGTTAATCAAACGAAATTTCCATTCCTTTTTCACTGGATTTATAGATGCCACATAAAATTTTCATCATCTCTAAGCCGTCTTCCACTGGACTTAAGGTCTCGGTTTCACCCAGGCAGGCTAATACGAAGTGATCCATTTCGTTTTGAAAGCCTTGTTCGAAGTCAAATGTTAACGAATCTACCTGAGGTGTAATGTTCAAAATCGTATTGTGCTTTTCAGTAATGATTGATAATTTTGGTTCCACTTCGAGTCCTCCCTCTTCTCCATACAGTTTGACTGAGATTTCATTCTGTTTTGCATGGAGAGTAAAACTGACACCTACCATTAAAGAAGCCCCGTTTTCAAATCGGATCAACGCATTTGCCATGTCTTCAACGGTATTGATTTCCGGATTATAATCTGCCGCTTTATAGAATGATAGATTTTTAATATTAGATCTGTTCCCGAGTTTAGAATAGGTATTCCCGCTAATCGACTTTACTCTCGGTTTTCCCATTAAACACCAGCAAATATCCATCATGTGTACTCCACGATCAATTAAGGGTCCCCCACCTGATCTTTCGATATCTGAAAACCAACCGCCTGGATTTCCGAGTCTTCTTATGCAGGAAGCTTTGGCATAATAAATCTCAACGATCTCATCCGCATCAATAAACTCCTTTAATATCGCTGTGTTGGAAGCATATCTTCTGACAAAACCAACTTGAAGGATTTTTCCAGTTTGTTTTACGGTTTCTTCAATTTGCTTTGCCTCGGCTACAGAGGTACTTAATGGCTTTTCTACTAGAACGTGTTTCCCTGCCTTTAATGCCGCAATGGCGATTTCCGCATGTGAGTTTCCATGTACAGATACTGACTTCATCATTGTCTTGATCAGCTAGTAATGACCGATAATCTCCATAAACTCTCGCAGCGCCATATTTACTTGCCTTCTCTCCTGCTCTTTCTGTATTCCTGTCACAAACAGCATATAACTCGGCTCTTTCATTTTTTTGATAGGACTGCAAATGCATATCCGAGATGGAGCCAGCACCGATAACACCTATTTTAAGTTTCCCCATTACTCATTCTCCCCTTCTATTAAACTTGTTCCCAAATTCTCCGAACATTGTCTAAGCTAATCTTTGAACCCTTCTTACAATCTTCCATACCTTCAAATTCGATGGAAATATAGCCGTCATAATTTGAGTGCTTAATCACTTTAATTATTTCATATATATCAATGTCCCCGTGGCCAATGATTGAGCCTCTTAAATAATTCCCAGAAGTTGTTTGAAACCATCCCTCTCCAGGGTTATACTTTTCAGGCCGGTAATAAAAATCTTTAATATGAACCATTGAAGCATGATGAATATTTTTCTTCACTGCTTTGATAGGATTTTCATCTACACAAAGAAAATTTCCGGTATCTAATGTGGTTTTGAAATTAACCTTATCTACACGATGAAGCAGAGCTTGGACACGGTCACTAGCTTGAACAAAATACCCATGGTTTTCAACACTAGTTGTAATACCATATTCGGCTGCATAATCAGCAATTCTTTTACAAGCATCAGTGAGCCTTGGTAAGTCTTGTTCAAATTGTTGAAAGGAACTCTCTCCGATTGGTCTCCAAGCCACATCATGACGCATAAGCTTGACACCTAGCCTTTTTGCAATATCCACTTGTTTAAATACTCTTTCTACTTCTTGTTCAAATTGCTCTTCATCCACCGTAATAAAATTTGCTCCAATGGCATAATTAGAAATCTCAATGCCGACATTTTCTGCTTTTTGGCGTATAGCATCTGTTAAATCAGGATTTTCGTCCAACGAATATCCCATTGGGACAATTTCAATATGTTCCCCTCCTTGTTCCGCAATCCATTCAATTG
This sequence comes from Neobacillus vireti, assembly GCF_036962465.1. Classification (GTDB taxonomy): domain Bacteria; phylum Bacillota; class Bacilli; order Bacillales; family Cytobacillaceae; genus Neobacillus; species Neobacillus vireti_B. The sequence goes on along the minus strand of NZ_JBALNF010000040.1, from coordinate 25,717 downwards.
CTTCAAGGATATTTAATTCCTTTGACTTAAGGGCTGAATATAAACTATAAGAACTTAAACCAAGTTTCATTTTTTACCTCCAATATTTAAGTAGTTAAATAAATTCTTCATTGGATTAAATCGGTCCCTTGCTTTTTCCAATGACTTTATTAAGTTAAATATATGGTAACAGAAGCCATAAATGACTAACTTAGGAAAATTCCAATCTTACAGGTTCTCATCCAGAAATTTCAAGACTCCCGTTCGCATTTCCTCCGTTTCCACATGACCCACATCATAGAGGAAAATCTTCCATGCATCCTCAGCATTCATATTCCGGTAGACCTGTTTGAGCTCTTGATCAATTTTGTGTAAACCACTTAGTGGTGTAAGCGGGTCCTAGGTACCTGCTAAACCTAAATGAGCTCGTGGCGCAATTAAAGCATTGATCTCTGACGCGGTAAAATGGTTTAACAACTCAGGCACATAATAGTAAATACCATGGCCATCAAGACCGTCCTCTTCCATTAACGCTTGATAATCTGTTAAACAACAAATATCCACGGTTACTTTAATTCTTGTGGGAGAGATTTTACCTAATTATTGCAAAACCCTGGAAACAATTGAACTTGCGGTAATGGCGAAGGAAGCCATTCTGTTACGAGAAGAAGAATCTCATAACGAGCATCGTCCTGATCCCGTTCAAATGATGCTTAGTGTAATCAGAAGAAAAATAGTATGTCCTAAATGTGGAAATAAACTCGTAGACAGGAAAGGAAAATAGTATGTCCTAAATGTTGAAATAAACTCGTAGACAGGAAAGGAAAATACGGGGACTTTAAGGGGTGCAGAAGCTTTCCAAAATGTAAATTTACAGCATAAAAAGAACTGGCTCTAATCAGGGGTTATGGAACCCTATTTAGGGCCAGTTCTTTACGTTCTTTTACATCACTCATATTGATACGTAAATTCTTGAAACAGTAAACCATTTGCAAATCTATTTTTGCTAGGATTCCTTCAAATGTTTAATGATCAAATCTTTAAATACTGCTGTCCCTCCCTCTGAGAAGAGAGTGATGCCCTGGTCCGTTGTTTTTGGGAAGATTAAATTGGAATGAACGACTTTTCCATCATCCACAAAAACTTCAACACTTGATCGATCCACAAGAATCTTTAAATGAACGTTCTTTTTACTGACATCAAAAGGAGCCTGGCTTTCCAAATACTGATGACTTTTTTCAGGGTGACCGGTATTCGCTCGATTGACATAAGAATAGTGCTGCTCTACAAAAATACCTGCGTCCACGTGCCTGAACTTGTCGGCTGATTCTCTGAGCCTGATCCCTACATTTTTTAAATTTGACCACGAGATATCTGTTTCAAGTTGAAATGCATCACCTGTAAGGTTGATCGTTTTTGATCCGTTTACTTTCATTTGCTTAATATAATCTTTTGCATATACTAATTCATTAATTGCTTCTAATGGCTTGGAGGTTAACACATATTCGATGCTGCCCGTTGGTTTTAGTTCGATTTCTCGAACAATCGAATCCATCCCGTTGAAACCTTCTTTCATCGTCGGGGCGTTGTTTGCGTAATCCCATTTATTCATCCAAGCGAGAGCATAGCGCCTTTGAAATGGGGCGCTGGCTTTCCCATCTTCAAACGTGATCCCTCCGTACCAGTCGAAACCGTAATCTAACCATTTGGGCTCAATTTGATCAGGAGAAAATTCCAATCCGTTAAAACTTCCCGTCCAATAGGCATATGTATTTGGCTTGCCAATTTCTTTTCCGTTTGCGCTAACGCCAAGCACCCATTTTAATGCTCCGTCATTTGCCTGCATCAAGTAAAAATCCGGGCATTCCAGGGTTCCAATATTTTCTGTAAAGAAACTGCTGAGATAGTGCCAGTTTTTTAAGTTGTGGGACTCATAAAACCCTATTTTTCCTCCTTCTGCTAGGACCATGATCCATTTTTGATGGCTGCTGTCCCAGATAATTTTCGGATCTCTAAAATCCTTAGTACCCGGATTGGCCATAATCGGGGAATCGCTATAAGAGGTAAACGTTTTTCCATTATTTTTGCTGTACCAGAGAAATTGTTCCTGCTTTCCGCCATTGGCAGAAGGCTGTGTGACAATCGCAACAATCGCGCCGCGACCAAATCCCGCTGTATTTTCCCAATCGACAACAGCAGACCCTGACCACGGGTCTCCATTTTTGTTTTTATATTTAGGGATGGCAATCCCTTTGTCCGTCCAGTGCAATAAATCTTTAGACGTTGCTTGCCGCCATTCCGTCCCATTTCCAACAGGATAGTCTTTGTTGTAAAGGTAATAGTAATGATACTCCCCCCCAAAAAAGATCGGCCTCTGCGGATCATTTTTCCATTTGTCAGGAACAGAAAAGTGGTATTCTGGCCGGTAGCTATTTCCTTTGGCAGGTGTTGTTAAACTGTATGGTTTACTTGTGGAATCTTCTTGCTTTAATTTTATTGCCTTGTTGTCTTGAGAAATAAGTAGTCCAGTAAAAATCGCTAGGATCAAGCTATAAATTAATAAAGCTACCTTTACTTTGTTCATTGATCATCACCACATCATAGAAAAAAAGAAAATGCCTGCTGATACAGTGACATTTTCTTTTTTATTGGTTAGTTTATTCGTTAATGGTTAATTGACCTTGCTCAAGGATGCTGTTTGGTACAACAGATGTTTTAGAACCTTTAATGTTAAGCAAAAAGCTTGGCGCAAAGGTAGAATGATGGTCTGGATAGAAGCCTCTATTCGTCATATAACTTGTGATTACCACTTTATTACCTTCAGATTGCGGTACAGCAAAATGAGAGTAAGTAAATGTGAGATCAGCAGGATCAAGATTCATGTTCAATACAAGTCCATTTTCATTTAACGGTTTGAATGGACCATTTAAGGAATCGGCTACGAACCCTAGCATATAAACATCTTTGTCGTTAATTCCATCAATCGTCATTTTGGATCCTCTTGAATCCGTGAATAGATACCATTTATTATTCATTTTAAATATATTGGCGCGTTCGATTTCATCTGTTACTGTGTTTGATGCAATTAATGGTTTCATAACACTTTTCACTGTATAGTCATCGTTCAATTCAACAATGCCTAATGCACCATTCGCTAAAGAAGCAATTTGTTTTTTAGGACTTTGTAGCAGTTTATTTTTTTCATCCTGGAAGAAGACGTCACTTCCGCCATAGTAAGCTTTATTATTGAAAGACTGATCGCCTTGATAACCATCTGTTGTTCCAGTGTTGGCCTCAAATACAAGATATTTATGGCCCTTATCTTCAACATAGTGAGGGTCTCTTAATGTATGGTTATCACCTGAAATCCACTTGTCTTCATCGATAAATTGCTGAATGTTTTGATAAACTGTACCGTCTCCGCCATCAAAGACAGATTTGTGATCAGATACTCCATCGACTTTAAGTGTAGCTGCATCCGGCTGAGATACGTTGACTTGAGCAGTTGTAATAATTTGGTTACCAGCACCGGTTCCACCATCTTCAGGATTACCTGAGTAATCTGTATAGAATAAACGGACTTGGCCCTCTTTGGTTAAAGTAGCAGAACCTGACCACTCCTGTGTTTGATATTTAAGATACGGGTCATTTGGAACAAATTTATCCATATCTTTAAATACTCTTCCAGCATTTTTCCAGCTGTCAATCGATGTATCACCGACTTTTTGATAGAATAAATAAATTGAAGTATCATCACTGTTTTTTGGGTCACCTGCTAAAGCGAAAACGATATGATATCCATGATAATTTGCCGCAGTACCATCAGCGTTTTGCAGTGGCCAGCTATCCCATACATCTAAATCTATTAGGTTGCCTGACTTATCATACCCTTTTGCCGAATCAATGTTTTTGATTGCTGATGCATCAAATTGTGGCACTTTAAATTGATCACTGTTTTGCTGTCCTGGAATTTTTAGCATGTCAGCGCGTGTAATATGGGCAAAACCATAGTCATTATTGTAATCCCCACTGGTCATTTGCTGCGCAAAAATTTGCGGTCCGCCCGCTCCTACTAATATAGCGGTACTGAATGTTACGGCAGCTGCTTTTTTTGTTAATCTTTTGAAGTTCATCGTCTTCCTCCTTGGATATGTATGAATTGGATAAGAAAGCTAGTAATCGTTTCTTATTAAGTAGAATTATAGAGGAGGACGAATGGATTGGAGATGGCAGGGATTGATTAGAATTTCGTCTTAAATTGATATTGGAGTGGTGTTGTAATAAATAAAATAAAAAAGCCCCCAAATGGAGGCAGAAGAGTTTATTGCAAAGTGGACTTGGCCTTATCCCAGGATTTTTGAAATTCTTCCAGTAATTGCTCACGAGTAAGCTGTTTTCTTACGTAGAGCTGCATCGCCAACCCGAACTCTTCCCTCACACCAACCGGGAACTCCGGCCAATTGGAGTCTAGTATTTTCCCAGCTTGGTAATAAGCGAGTGTATCATGTGCCAGCGGTCCTAAATGGTTCGCTTTTATGTTTTTAAATGCAGGAATAAATTTGAACTCATCGGTCATAAACCTTTTCCCTTGCTTGGAGGAAACCATCCAGTTTAAAAACTTCTTTGCTTCCCTCTTCTTCTCGGGTGAGGTTTGTTTGTTGATCACCCAAAAGTTCGGTACACTGACGACTAAGGCGTCATTCTTCTTTCCATCATTAATCGATAAGGGCAGAAATCCGATATTCATATTTGGCGTCATCTGGTCAAGCATCGGCTGCACCCAGTTGCCTTGCTGAATCATCGCCGCTTTTCCTGTGGCAAATAAATTGACTTCCATATTGTAATCCGTGGAGAGCGGATTTGCATTTCCATATTTTAATGTGACGTCCAGCAGATCGATGGTATCTTTAAATTTTTGATTATTAGTGATCTTTTCTGTTCCGTTGTTCAGGGCTTTTATAAACAAGGCTGGTTTTTCCTGCTGGGCAAAGGCAATATTCAACAAATGAACACCCAGTTTCCACTCTTCGTAATAACCAGTGGCGAAAGGCGTTATGCCTGCTTTTTGCAATTGTTTGGCCGCTGCTGTTAATTCTGTAAACGTTCTAGGAACGGAATCAATACCTGCCTTCTTAAATAAATCCTTATTATAAATAAAACCATAGCCCTCCAGGTTTAGCGGCATTCCGTAAATTTTATGATCAAATTCCATTGGCTGCAGCGCCTTTGGATAGGCGTTTTTAATCCATGGCTGATCCGAGAGATCTTCCAAATAGTTCTTCCAAAGAATCGCATTTTGATATCCAATATTCGTAAAGATATCAGGACCATTTCCGGCAGACATCTCTGCCTTTAGATCGCTTAAGTCATCTGCAGCACCCCCTACTGTGTGAATCTTGATTTTTATATTTGAATTTTCTTTTTCATAAACGGCGGCCATATGTTCAAACTGCTTGGAAATTTCTACTTTTGGATTTCGAATATCCAGTGTAATCTTATATGTTGGGGTATCTGCTTCTTTTGGCTTCTTCTCTTTCAAACTAGTCGGTCCACAGGCTGAGAGAGAGATACTCAAGATGGCTATACAAACCATGTGTAATCGTAAAATTCTTTTCATTCCTACCCCCTCCAAATATGTACAGAAGATGTGGCCACGTATCAGATGCCCCCCGTTTGTTGTCTTTTTTTACGGTTTCGGTATTCAAAAGGGGTTAAACCCGTGACTTTTTTGAATAGTTTAGAGAAGTATTTCTCATCCTGGTATCCGAGCATCAGAGAAATAGAAAGTATACTTTCATCGGATTCTCTTAACCTAGATTTTGCTTGATCAATCCTTAGTTTCGTCATGTATTTGGACAGGGTCATACCCGTTTCTTGTTTAAACTTTCTGGAAATATGTTCACGGCTTAAGAAAAATCGGTTGGATAGTTTTTCCAGCGTCAGCTCTTCCATATAATACGTGTCTACATAATGAACAATGTTCCGCATGCGGCAGGCATTATCTAAATCGTTCAAACGGTGAATCGCTCTGAAATGTTGATCTTCCAACTTCATTTGTAAAGCCTTATAGGAAATAGAAAGGCATTCCAAAGACATCAAAGATTCACCGTCTACAAGACGCACAGGAATATCAAACTGTTTGCTGATCCATTCTTCAACAGATAACCAGACTCCTTTTACAGTAAGCACCAAACAAAGACTATGATCATTCTGAAGTTCAAAGGCATTTCCCCATTCCTGATGCTCAAGTTCTTCAGCTAGCTGTTGAATATACGGGGCCGAATGATGCATTTGGTAAAAAGAAATAAGGCTAAGGTCATATTCGTCGGCCGCAGGCAGAAAAGAAGCAATTTCGGCAAGGTCGAAAAACTCCCCTAGGCAAGCCTCTGTGACGATTTGATTGATACGTAGTCTTTTCACATCATCATATACGCCTGTTTCCTTGTATTTACGGTCTACTTCTTCATTTGCCCATGATTTTACCGCCTCTGCCAACGTGTGATTAAAAGGTTCAGCCTCAATTGGTTTTAGTAAATAATCAAAGCTGTTGTGCTTAATGGCTTTTCTCATGAAGGAATAATCGTCAAATCCAGTAATGAATATGACCTTGCCAGGATAAGCAATGCTGTCGAGCCACTCAATCATTTCGATCCCGCTCATGCCAGGCATTTTTACATCAGTAAAAATAATCTCTGGTTTTTCCTTCTGTATGATTCTTTTTGCTTCTTCCCCGTTTCTTGCTTCCAATAGTCCGGTAATTCCATTTTTCTCCCACTGGCCCAACTGGCGTATGACATAACGGACGTTTAATTCATCATCTACAATGAGAGCTTTCATTCCCATATTCATCTCCCCTGCTGCTAACTTTTAGATTAAACGGTTTCAAGTTCTTGACAGGCAAACTTTGATTCTAGTGGAATCATTAATCGAACAATAAAACCTTTCCCTTGATTGGTATCTATTTCCAAACCAGCCTTTAGCCCATAATTTAAAACCAAACGGTCATGAATATTTTTCAGACCAATATGCTCCGCTGAATAAGATTCTTCATTTGATTTGGTATAAATATTTTTTCGAAGGATTTGCAATTCTTCAGATGACATACTCGATCCATTGTTTTCTACTACAAGGCAGAGTATTTCTCCTTGCATTTCTCCATAGATGTTTAATTGTGCATCGTAGAAACCTTCTTCATAGCAGTGTTTAAAGAAATTTTCCACGAGTGGCTGGAGTGTCATACTTGGAATCGTTAGATTAAGTATCGTTTCGTCCAGATGGATTGTATACGTCAATTCGTTCCCAAAACGCTCCACTTGTAGAGACAGGTAGGTTTTTATATAATCCACTTCCTCCCGGACTAAGACCCATTGATTGGCACGTATGGAATATCGCATCATTTTGGATAAAGAGGTGACTAATCTGTATACGTTTGGCGAATTGGATCTAAGTGCAACCGCACCTATGGTTTGCAGGGCGTTGAATAAAAAATGCGGATTCACCTGGGACTTTAATGCCCTTAATTGATTGTTTCTATTTTCAATTTCCAATTTGTACTCTCGGGCAATATGCAAATTAATCCGATTCATCATTTCCTTTATGTGTTTTTCCAGATGCCCAATTTCATCTTGTCCGTTGTCATTGAAAGGAACATCCATATTCCCTGCCTCAATGCTTTGCACTTTTCTGCTGAGTAGCTTTATGGGTCTCGTAATCATGTAAGAAATAATCCCGATCATTAAAAGTCCCAAAAATCCGACCCCTATCCCTACAAGAATGTTGGTATAGGCGGTCTGTCTAACATCGTGAAATAAAACTTGTTCGGGTGTAATCTTTACTAACTTCCATTGACGCAAAGGGCCTGACAACGTTCTAGAGAGGATAATCTCCTTGCCCGTTTTGACGCCTGACTGATGAATAGACTTTAACAAATTGGATGGAACCGGTTTTCCTATGAGGTGTCGATCGCTAGCGTACATAATTTGGTTCTCCGAATTCACGAGTAATACGGTTTCTTTATCATTCTGTACAAGGCTGTTACAAAGCCGAGCATACGAGTTTAAATCAATATCAAGCGTAATGATTCCAAGAAATTTGTTCGAAAGTACGTCCATTACTTTATGGTGAATCGTTAACACTATCGTGTTATCTGATTGAGGAACAATAGCCGCGTCATTATAATTCTCAATCGGATGAGGAGGCTCAATCAAATACTTTGAATGAGAGTGATAAAGCTTTTGAATCGAATCTTCCTTTACTAAGTCCGGCTGAGATTTACGGGTACTGACCATGGCATTATAAACTGTAAAGGATTCTTTACTTTTATCAATATAAAAACGAATCTGCCGGATTTCGCTCCTTGTGAGATAAAACGTTTCAATGCTGTTTTTCACTGTAAGAGGGTTGAAATAAATGGAATCTTGAAACCCTTCTTCAAAGATCCGGAACAAATCAGGATTTCGGTAGGTAACATAGGGAAGGCCGACTAAATCCTCAAAGTATTGCTCCAGTTCATTTGATGCTTTCTCCATTTGATTGCGGCTGACTTCCAGCTCATGCTGTTCGACCAATTTCTTGGTATAACCATAAATAAAGAAAACCATCAAAAAATACGGGAGGATGATAAAAATAAGAAGCATTAGAAATAAGCGTCTCTGGATGCTTTTCATGTGTGATGCTCCTTTTGTTGATGTAATCCTTTAATTGAATGGTAGAAAATAACCTATAACCTATTACTCTTTTATTAAATCTAATTCTATTTACTAATGCCGTCAACATGAGACCATTTGGTGAAATAGTAGACTGTGAATGTCTTGTATTCCTATTAGGACGGGACATGGCAACGTTTACGGTGAGGAATGTAAACGCTGCTAGAGATAAGTAAAATGAAACTTAAGAACTAGTTGATGGAGGGTTATTACAAAAGATAGGTAGATAAGCTTAATTTTTGAAACAGAGGATTTATTTCTAGAGTTTTTTATCCTTCTTCAAGAAGGGTTATTTTGTTATAATTTGTAAAAAGTGAGGGAAGGTAATGGGATTTGGGTTTAGAAAGAGTTTCAAAATTGCTCCAGGGATTCGATTGAATGTTGGTTCCAAAAGTGTGGGTTTGAGTGCAGGTGTGAAAGGTTTACGCTATAGTGTGAATTCTAGAACAGGCAGCCGGATGACGGCTAGCATTCCAGGAACAGGGATTTACTATACCACTTCAGGCGGAAGGAAGCGAAACACCACAGCTTATAACCGGCAAAGTGAAATACAAGCAAGACAAAAAGAAATAGATCGATTAGATAAACTAGAACAAGCTGCCTTAGAGGTTGATCTCTATGAAAATAAATTAGAAAGAATACAATCCATCCATAAAGAAGCAGATGAACCGATTAATTGGATTAAGGTCCGAAGCGCGAACCCGCCCTATCATAAAAATCAAGGACAGAAAGGCTTCCATGAACAGGCAGCATTAGATAAGGTACATAATTATAAACCGAATCTGATCTCGAAACTATTCAAACAATCCGATAAGGAATTGGAAAAACTTAATAACGAAGTGATAGAAGCACGACAAAAAGATGAAATGGAATATCGTTCCTGGGAAAGGGACGTTCGAATAGCCACTAAGGTTATCGAAGGAGATATTGATACCTACTTCGAAGTCATCCAAGAATTCAATCCATTAGATGACTTACTTGAATTTGGAAGCGGCTTCGAGTTCTTTGCAGAAGATTCAAAGACGATGGAAATAGAATTTGATGTACATAGTGATACAGTGGTGCCTAAGGAACAGCTATCATTGACAAAAACAGGAAAACTATCCACAAAACAGATGCCAAAGGGCAAATACTTCGATATCCAACAGGATTATGTCTGCAGTTGTGTATTAAGAATTGCCCGGGATATGTTTGCGCTTCTGCCGTTGGACACTGTTTATATCCATGCAATGGAGACCATGATGGATACCTCAACCGGCTATAATAGAAAGATTACGATTCTTTCGGTAAAAATAGAAAAAAGGACGTTAAACAAATTGAATTTCGACCATATAGACTGTTCGGATGCCATGCAAAATTTCAGTCATCAAATGAACTTTAAGAAGACAGCGGGTTTTAGTGAGGTCCCACGATTAACCATTGATTAGTATTTCTTATACTTGTTGATCTCCCCTTACATATATGGGTATGTTTTATAGAGTTATAATAAGAAAAAGTTAAAAAAGACCAGTCATGCAACAACATGTCTGATCGAGCAATAGAAGGTTCCCACTAAGGGAATCGGCTAATTTAGTGTGACAATCCACCCGAGCCGTTAACTCAAGGGTGGATTATTTTTTATTTTATAAAAAGTATGGCTTTAAAAAAGGGTGTTACAAACTTATTGCTAGAAAGATCCATTCTTATCATGCTTACTCTATTCCCGAGTTTAGCAGCAGTTCCCTATAGATATCGTTGTATTTCTTCGCGGATTGCAGCCAATTATAATCTTGGCTCATCGCAGCTTTTACTAACCGACTCCAAATTTCATTTTCCTGATAATAAAAAATAGCTCTTCTAACGGTGTGCAGCATGTCATGAGCATTGAAATTTTTAAAGGTGAAACCGTTCCCGTTACCTGTAAACTCATGGTAGGATAAAACCGTATCGTTTAAGCCGCCTGTTTCTCTGACAATAGGAATGGTACCGTACTGTAAGGCAATCAACTGCCCTAAGCCACATGGCTCAAATTGAGATGGCATTAAAAATAGATCAGCCCCTGCATAGATTTGATGCGCTAACGCTTCATTAAAACCGAGATACACTCCTACCTTATCGGGATACTCTTGTTTCATTTGGTTAAAAAAGTTTTCATAATCCGTTTCACCTGAACCAAGGACGATGAATTGAAGATCCTCTTTCATCATTTCCCGAAATACATGGAGCACTAAATCTAACCCTTTTTGACTGGTTAAGCGTGTGACCATCGCGATAATGGGGGTGTTATATTTTTCTGGTAATCCGAAATAGTGCTGTAATTCTTGCTTATTTTTTGCTTTCCCCTCTAACGAATCAATATAATAGGAAGCAGCAATATCTCGGTCTATCCTAGGATTGTAAACCGTATCGTCTATCCCATTGACGATTCCGATCAGCTTATTTTTGTGCTTTCGCAAGAGGCCGTCAAGTCCCTCGCCATAATAGGGAAATTGGATTTCATCTTTATAGGTTGGGCTGACCGTCGTCACCATATCTGATGCAACAATAGCCCCCTTCATAAAATTGATATTCCCATAAAACTCCAGCTGATCATTGTTAAAATATTGAGGACTTAATCCTAACAGATCACTCATAACCGAATAAGGAAAAATTCCCTGGAACTGCAAATTGTGAATGGTAAATACGGTTTTCATATCCCAATAGAGCGGATTCAGACGATAGTGTGCGTCTAATAAAAAATTAACCATCCCTGTGTGCCAGTCATGGGAATGAATCACATCAGGAACAAAATCTAAATAAGGAATACTCTCAAGAACCGCCTTACAGAAAAAAGCGAATCGCTCCCCATCATCGAAATGACCATATAGAGAATCTCGGTAAAAATAATATTGGTTATCAATAAAGTAATAGGTAATCCCGTCTTGCTCTAGTGTAAAAATGCCGCAGTGTTGATTCCGCCATCCAACCTGCACACGAATCTCTTTATGAAATTGAAATGATTTTTTTAGCTTTTCAGGAATTAAGGAGTAATTGGGTAAAATAACTCGTACTTCTGTCCCAAGATCTTTTAACGCTTTAGGAAGTGCCCCTGCTATATCAGCCAGGCCACCTGTCTTCACAAACGGAACACACTCTGATACAGCAAATAGAACCTTCATGAATGTGCAACGCCCCTTTTCACGGTACCTTTTTTAACGACAAGAGGAGCTTCGGTTGTTCCTGTCATTTGGATTCCATTTCCGACAATGGCATCCTTATCTAAAATAACTCCATCCAGTACACAATTTTCTTCAATTTGACATTTCTGCATGATAATCGAGTTACGGATAACCGTCCCTTTTCCGATTTTAACAGCCCGGAAAATAACGCTATTCTCTACTTCCCCTTCAATAATGCACCCATTTGCAATGATGGAATTCCTAACCTTTGAACCCTTTTTATACTTTGTTGGCGGCTCATCTTTAACCTTTGTAAGGATGGGATCGTCGTTTGTAAAAACCTGTTCCCATACGGTTGGCTGTAGAAGTTCTAAGCTAGATTGATAATAGCTGTGCAGGCAATCAATGTTGGTAATATAACCTGTCCAAACATACCTGTTTATTTGAAGTGTATGGCGTCGATCATGCACGACATCAAAAATACTGTAATATTGCTGATCCTTGTATTGTTCAAACAAAGAAAGCAATAAATCCTTGCTCAAAATATAGGTCTGTAATGATTCGCCATCATGAACGACCTCTGTGATATCCGCTCTTGTTTCTAGATGACTATCTAAAATCTTACAAAAGTCTATCGTTCCGACGGTATGGCAATTGGCAACAACTACATACTGCTGCTTACTACGTTTGAAATATGTCATATTATTGGCAAAATGAGCAAAAGATCCAAATCTCTCAATCTCCGAATTGCCTTCAGGTGAAAACACAAACAGCCCATCACGCTTTCTGCCTAAGTCCCATTGCTTACCTGATTCCAAGTGATCCATCAGGGACCGAACTTCTTGTCCGGTAAAAATAGCTACATTCGTAATTCCTGAATTCACCATATTGGATAACATAAAATCAATCAATCGATAGCGTCCTGCGAACGGAAGAGAGGCTAATGTACGATGAGCAGTTAAAGTTTGAAATGTGTCAAACTCAGTGGTTGCATTGATAATTCCAAGCATTGAACAAGACAAAAGTATCACCCTTTCTACTCTTTTTAGTTATCTTACGATTCTTCACCTGCAAACAGGATCACACCATCCTGCTTTGATGGACGAATGACAGCATGATCTTCAACAACAATTCCTGGGGCGATAATCGCCCTCTCTATTACGGCATTTTTTCCAATTCGGGCATCAGGCATAATAACAGAATCGTGTATCTGACACCCTTCTTCTGCCGATACTCCCTGGAATAAGACAGAATGATGGATGATCCCTTCCACCTTACAGCCTTCATTAATCAAAGAATCTTCTATTTGTGCGGACGGGGCAATATATTGGGGCGGCCGGTTTGGATTGGCAGAGTATATTCTCCATTCTCGATCATAAAGATCGAGTTCTGTATCATCATTTAATAAATCCATATTGGCTTCCCACAAGCTCCCAACTGTTCCGACGTCTTTCCAGTAGCCTTTGAATGGGTAGGCGACCACCTTTTTATTTTCTTCCAGCAAAAGTGGAATAATATCCTTGCCGAAATCATTGGATGATTGTGGATTTTTATCATCCATTTCTAAAAAATCTCTTAAAACAGGCCATTTAAAGATGTAGATACCCATGGAAGCTAAATTACTTTTGGGAGATTTCGGTTTTTCCTCGAACTCAATGATCTCTAAATCTTCATTCGTATTCATAATTCCAAACCGGCTTGCTTCTTCCCAAGGCACTTCAATGACAGAAATAGACACATCTGCATCCTTTTCAATATGGTAATCAAGCATTTTAGTATAATCCATTTTATAAATGTGGTCACCGGACAGAATGATCACGTATTCTGGATTGTACTGTGTTAAATAATTTAAATTCTGATAAATCGCGTTTGCCGTCCCTCTATACCACCTAAGACCGGAAGTTTCCGAATAAGGAGGCAATACGGTTACCCCGCCATGCATTCGATCTAAATCCCACGCACTTCCGATTCCGATATAGGAGTGCAAAACGAGGGGCAAGTACTGAGTTAATACTCCTACTGTATCAATACCAGAGTTTGTGCAGTTACTTAAAGGAAAATCAATAATTCGATATTTTCCCCCATAGGCAACAGCCGGTTTTGCTTTATCCTTCGTCAGTAAACTAAGCCGGCTGCCTTGTCCACCTGCCAGTAACATGGCCACGCACTTTTTTTTCTGTTTCAATGCTTTTACTCCCCTTTCTTGATTAACAGGTCATAAGATGTAGACTCCAAATGGCGGGATGATGAGTTCTTAATGGTAGAGCTAGATAATAAAGGATTTGCAAGCGTTTCCAATTTTCATATTCTTACTCCCACAATGCCTTGGATTGTTGATATCGATTCATCCATTTTTTAAAGTAATCATTCATTAAGCGATCTATCTTATTATTGTGTAATACCCAATCTACATCTTCTAAATCCTTCCATTCATCAAACACTATAAAATATCTTATTGAGCCCTGGTTTGATAAATAATGAAAAAAGGATTCGCAAGAAAACAAAACAACCTCCCCCTCCCTTAATAAATGGGAGGGGGAGGTTGTTTTATTAATAGACCGCTTTAGGACGGTAAATTACAAGAAGAATTTAAATTGAAACGACACCATCGGCTACTAAATGGCATTTTCAATTGAATAAATAATAATAGTTCAACCCTTTGAGTGAAAAAGTCTTCCTCACTACTAAAATGGAATGCCTCTCTGATCATTATTTAATGGATTTTGGAATAAGCGATAACAATAGTAAGGGAAAAACTCTCCCTTTGGGGGAGAATTATCGACTTTCTTGTTTATTTATAATATCTAAACTTTTAATTATCCAAAAAATGTAATTTTCTTCGCGTGAAATGGCTTTTGTCAGAACTAAGTAGTGACCTAATTCTTCAGCATCTAAAGATAGAGGATTCTTCTCTACTCCAAAATAAAAAGAGAACTGTTCTTTTAGAAAGGATAATTTTTCGGTTCTGAGTTTTAATTGGTTATTAAATAACACTGGGATTTCTTCCGTTGGGATATCTTTTAAAAAATATAACCGTAATGCGAAGATATCCTTTTCCGTTTCCACATTTTCGTCCAGTTCCAGCAACCAATTTTGAAGTTCTTCTTTTCCTTTAGTTGTAAGGCTGTACATTTTTTTTTCTAGTTTGACTCCTGCCATCTCTATATATTGAGAAATCGAATCTTCATCTAATAATTTTTTTAACTCAACATAGATTTGGCTATGCTTTGCACTCCAGAACTGTCCAATCGCATTTTTGAATTCGGACGTAATATCATATCCACTCATGTCTTCTTTACTTAATAACCCTAAAATTGCATATTTTAATATTCTGCGACTCACCATATAACCTCCGCTTATAACATCTTGACATAATTATAACACAAGTATAAACTCAAACATGTAAGTTAATACATGTAACTATTTACATGTTTGTTATTGAATAATATTTAAGGAGTGACCAGTTTATGAAAGAACTTAATGAATTTTTAGGAAGCCATTTTATTTATACGTATGAAAATGGCTGGGAATATGAAATGTATATCAAGAATGAAGATACAATCGATTATCGTATCCATAGTGGAATGGTGGGAGGACGTTGGGTTCGTGACCAAAAAGTAGATATTGTAAAAATTGTGGATGGAGTATTTAAGGTTTCATGGACTGAACCGACAGGTACTGATGTTTCGCTCAATTTTATGCCTAATGAGAAACGAATGCATGGAGTTATCTTCTTCCCTAAATGGGTTCATGAACATCCAGAAATTACAGTTTGTTACCAAAATGACTTTATTAATGTAATGGAAGAATCACGTTTAAAGTATGAAACTTATCCTAAGTATGTTGTCCCTGAGTTTGCTGATATCACTTTTTTCAAAAATGAAGGAGTCAATAATGAAAAAGTGATATCTCAAGCTCCTTATGATGGAATGACTAATGATATGCGTTCAGGAAAATTAACTTTTTAAATGGATATTTATCTAATTCTATCAACTAAAAATAAACTAAGGTAATCCTTAAAAGTACGCCCTTTTGGTTTACTGAACAGATTGATTATTATAAAAATGTAAAAATGTGAAGGAATGCACGTAGTAATGAATTAAATTAAAGAGCCTAAAATATGCAAGCTATTATTCACTAGTTGCTTATTTTGGCTCTATTAACATTCAAAAAAATAATTAGAAAAAAAGAACAGCTCCAAAATTTTCAATTTATACAAAACTAAAATGCTTGATTAATGAGAAGTAATATACTTGATTTACGGTGATTGCAGTTACTTCTGAGCTAACTGACTCTCCTTTTTCACGTCTTAAATAAAGAGGAAACACTTTTTGAAAAGTATTATAATTTAATATTCTTGGAGTAGATAGTTTACTTGAGGGCTCATGTGAAGTTGCTTTATCAATTATGATTATGTCTCCGTTTGTAGTAGCAGAAAACCAAACTGGTATCTTCTTTATTTTTGGAATAGTAGGGAGCTCAATGGTTTTTCCCTCTAAATTTTTTGTGATTGAAATCCATGCTTCTAGTGGCGTCATTATAAAACCCCTCGTCCTAATTTTTAATCCATCTTTACGAAAGAAATTCCATCTGACTCGTTATACTATTTCGTTTTATATAATATTTATTGGAGTTTACATATAAGTCACTTTAAAAGCTTAATTATCAAACTTATATTAAAGAATCATTTTGATGGCTAATGTGGTAAGAAATACACTGATGATTGTTCTGAAAAATATTAATTAATGTATATTGCCCGATCTCCAAATTTTAAAAAGAAGGTTGAAACTAAATGGGAAAAAGCAAAAAAACTAAAGAAGAGCGAAAAAGAGACAGGTATATTGTCGAGCGATTTCATCAAAAACTAACCGAAGACTCACTTGAACCGTTATATAAGGCCTTTTTGGATTGGAAGAAGGGCATTTTGCCTTATTATGAACTCACCGAAAAAATTCATTTCGTTCTATTTTCCGATGATAAAAGAAGAAAGTAATAAAATGAAAATTAACTCCTCAGTTTAATCTCATTCGTCAACGGTTTCTTTTTGGTAGAAACTGTTAGTTTAGTATAGATAATAAAAAACAAGGTTATTTCAGCTACTATAAAAATATTTGGTACGACAATAATCAAATTAATAATAAAAAAGATGGCTAATATTCCTAAAAATAACGCTAAGTGATAAATTTTCAAGCGGTGGTGCACATATCTATATTGATGGAAAACAAAGGTCGTTGACAGGAAATAGAGCAATACAGTTCCAAAAACAAAAATTAAGATAAAGGAGTAATGGACCTCCTGTAAAAACAATAGTCTGATAGAAGCTGCAATCATGCTCAAAGACATTAAAATAAACAGATGACCATAAATAATGATTTGGCCGGATGTTTGTAAAGACTTGTCGAGTTTCTTCTCCATGTTATCGAAATATTGCCACCACATCGATATGATTAAGATAAATGAAATGATCGCAAAGCCTATTGAATCCCAATTTCCTTGTGCAGGCTTTATGACCGCAAGTGTACTAATAAGTGCTTCCCCAAAGAGAATAATGGTAAATAAACCAAATCGCTCTAATAAGTGAGCCGTATTTGTGGGAACCTTTTCTAAGCATTTTCTTCCAAGCACCGGGACCATGATATCAATAAAGATTCCCGTATACAACACAGCATAGCGAACCCATGAATCAAACAAGACAGACAATAATGAAATAACGATTCCAATCCAGAAATACCTTCCCAAAAAGAGGGCTGCATGTTTTCGAAACCCCGTTTCTATACGCTGGACAATAAGATATTGGATAGCAGTCACTGCTCTTAACCCAATATACCCAATCAAAAAAGAAAGGTAATAAGGATCAAAATCAACTGATAAACTTGAAGTCATAATTAGTACAAAAAACATTTGCAGAATTAAAAAGATACGTTGATGAAATAAATCTTTTCCAAACCGGTTAATAAATATGGTTTGCCCTACCCAAGCCCACCAGATAGGAATAAAAATTAATACAAACTTCACTAAATACACTGTATGGATATGACCATCTTCAACATGAAGTAAAACATGAGTCGCAGCCGCAACCGCCGCCACAAATAACAAATCATAAAAGAGTTCTAACCACGTCACTTTCTTTTCTTCCATTTTCTTCACTTCCTTCATTCCTTTATAGTTACTAGTATGATAGAAATATATGGTGATTGAAAGAAAAAATAAAATGAACGCCCTAGATGAAGGTTGATAATTCCCTTCCTCTCTATACACACTCATTTCTATTTGTAAAAAGCGATGATTACTAGACTAAAGGGCGGTATAGTTGATTAAGAAATGTTAAAATAATCGGTAAAGATGATAAAAAAGGAAAATAAAATTAGCAATGAATCTAACACGAAAAATCCATGGTAAATTAATATTATTGGAGTACGTGGTACAAAATTCTAATTTAGAGCTTCCTCTTTATAAATAATATAGTAGGTGAACCTTTTGCAGAAGATTATTTTCTTGGATATTGACGGAACTTTACTGAATGATAATGGGGTGATTCCTGAATCAGCAATACTTGCTGTTCGCAAGGCTAGAGAAAATGGTCATCTTGTATTTATCTGTACTGGTCGTTCTAAAAACATCATATTCCCTGAAATCCTTGAGGTTGGTTTTGATGGCATTATTGGAGCGGCAGGTGGATATATCGAAATCGAAGATAACATTTTATTTCATGAACAAATTAAAAAGGAGAACATCCAGTATCTTGTGGAGTACTTTGATACACATGAAGTGGACTTCTTGTTGGAATCTAATGACGGTACATTTTGCAGTAAAAACGCAAAGAAGCGTATGCTTTCCGCTATAGAAAACCACTTGCTGGACAATCCTGATTTTAAAGAACATATTGAAAAAGGGTTCATGCCTTTCTATGAGATGTTAATTGATGGAGAAGATTTGATTCGGGAAGATATCAATAAGATTATTTTTTTTGGTTCCGATTATTTACCCTTTGAAAGAATAACACAAGAATTTGAATCGAGATTCACAATTATCCCTAACACTGTGTCCGCATTCAGTAAAAATGGGGGAGAGTTATCCATTCTTGGTATCAACAAATCAACCGCTATTATGAAGGTAATGGAGCATTTTAACATAAGCAAAGAACATACCTTTGCCTACGGGGACAGTTTGAACGATTTGGAAATGCTCGAGTTTGTACAGCATGGCATTGCGATGGGAAATGCTCACGAAGCGGTTAAGAAAGTAGCTGATGATATAACCGATTCTCATGATGAAAATGGCATCTATAATAGTTTTAAAAAGTATGGGTTGATATAAAAAGAAATAAATATGGGGGTGAATAATTAATATTTCATTCCCCCCCTTTTCTTTGGTCTGTTAACTTTTACGAAAAAGGATTATTTTAATTGGAAAAATGGTATAGAAAAATCATCTGTCATTACTTCATAAGGTGTACCCTTTCTGATTCTCTCGTCTAAATGTACGAAAGTATATTGAGTCCTACAATTTGCCGCTTGTCTTCTTCATTTGAAACCCTGAATATTTAAAAGAAAATACTCCTCCTGACGGAAATCCATATCCTATTCCTACGCTGCCCAAATATACTGATATTGCCGGTATTTCTAACTGGACAAGCGAGTAACACTTCCTACAATCTTCCCGAGAAAAAATGCTTCTTCCCCAGGCATCACTCTAATTGCTCCCATTCCATATTGTTCATGATAATCCGACTGGAAATATCTCATTCCTTCAGCCATCTCATCTGTTGTCGGTGTGAGGATATAGACCTCTTGAACAGCTCTCTCTCTCCGTTGTTTCGCTTAAGTATGCCATCGCGGTATTTATGCATTTCTCCCAGTGCAGGACCGAGATTATCTGGAACACGGTACTTGGGGTCAAACACGATTAGACCGTTTTCCCCTTCCTGGACAATATCAGGTATCATTCTTTGCGTTTTAATCATCACCAATACTCCATAAATCTTTATCAACAGTAAGTAAATCTAAAACATTTTTGAATAAAGTCTACTTGGTCTTCAAACCTTTTAAGAGTGAATAGTCCACTGAAATATGCTGCAATTCCTTCGTCAAATTGACATAATTCTTTAAAGATTTCCAGAAGTTGCTTTTTGGAGTCCAACTAATTGGTCTTTATTTAGAAAATATCTTAGATTTATGACTCAATAAATTATTGTTCTTATTCCTCTAATAAATTCACAAATATATCATAATTTTACATTTATCACCTTTTTTCGCTATTTTTCTTACCAAACAACCTAGTTTTTCTATAAAATTAAATATGGAATGACTTCAAAAAAGTATTCCATGATTAGTTATCCATGAGTACCGGATTCAAAGGTCCATGGTGTCTTTGTCGATGGTTTTGACTATAATAATTGGTACCTACTCCATATGAAGACAGACCTTCATTTACTAGTAAACCTCTTCTTTCATGACGAATAATAATCAAAACTTGTCTAAAAAACAAAAAGCCAAGCACCATCCGTTTTTCGGAAAAATGCTTGGAACTTTGTTGTTTATTTTAGTTTGTTATAATATTTCTTAGATTTTCTCTAATAAATATAACAATGACATTTAACTCAAACCTTTTAATCGACAAAAATGCCCCAACCGTCAGAATAGCCACCATATGGTTTACTTAAGTCATCTAATTTCTTCTGTATGTTAATTAATTCATTATAATTCAAAAGCATTCTTTTAGAGCAACAACATGCCCACTCGTCCGTTTCGTCGTCTTGATCCAAAAAACAATTGAATCCTTCTCCTTTTAGGACATTCTGTAATTTTTCACCTGTTGTTTGATTAGGCACAGCCACAAAAAATTCGACTGTTTGTTGTTTTTTAAAATTTATTCCATCCTTATAAAGACTTTGTAAAGCCTCTCCATCACCATCATTAGGAAATTTCATTCGTTTTCCCTCCATCTTCTTGTACTTCAAAGTTGTTATTATAATTCAATTATATCTTTTCTACCAGTAATAAAATCATATACAGGGTTAAATTTAAAACAATTGAGTCACAAAAGTACGACTCGAATTCAGTTCACCTTTTAAAATACCCTGCAATAGCTGGAAAATTCTCGATTTCCTGCCTCATTTCACGAAACGAAACCGTACCATTCCCTCTAATAAACTCAAAATCTAGACAAGATTCGTGACAGTTCATAGGCTTTTGTTGAAAGGTCTTCATATAGAACTGGATTGCCTCTTCCGGGTTCTTCGCAAAGATAAACACAAACTCCTTTTGGCTCATCTTCAGTGAGTATATACAAACTTTATGAAAACCTAAGACATTGTCTTCAATCATTTTGGCAACCTTCAGATGATCCGCTTGTTCTAAATCTAATTGGGATAGGTTATCCTCTAAGCTAATCTTCTTTTCTGCGAGTAAATGGTGAATGTAATGCGCCAATGATGATTGTTCATAACGTAAAGAATCCAGGTAAAGATCTTTCACTAACATCTTCTGACACCTCATTTTCGAAATTTGGGCATCCGTGGTTTTCGTACTTAAGGGACAATAAAATGCTAGGCACCGGTAACACTTGTTTCCTTTTGGTCGTCAATCTTGCCTGTATTCTGGTTATAATTCACGTTGATGCTTCCAACTGGACCATTTCGGTTTTTCGAGACTATGATTTCAAGGAAATGATTGTCCGTTTCTTTGTCATAATACGACTCACGAAATAAGAACAAAATGACATCAGCATCTTGTTCCACACTGCCCGATTCCCGAATGTCAGACATCATGGGTCGTTTATCCGCTCTTGATTCGACTGATCGATTTAGCTGTGCCAAACAAATGACAGGGCAATTAAAATCCTTGGCCATCGTTTTCAGGGATTTTGATATTTCTGTGACCTGTAAATGAGAATTCCCTCCGTAAATTTGGCAGGTTTGGATCAATGTTAAGTAATCTATAAACAAAATTGGTTTCCTGTTAGGAAATTGATTGATCATTTTTCGGGTTTTCGCTCTTATTTCAGCAATCGATTGTCCTGCTCCATCAAAAATTTGTATTTGGGTTGCATCGAGGTCACCGATCACATCCGACCATTTATCCTTTTGACTTTGATTCAGCAATTTCTTCGGATCCCGCATTTTAGCACGGTTAAAGCCTCCTGTTGACGCCATTAATCTGCTTGTGATCAGCCGTTCAGGCATCTCCAGGGAAAATACGAGGGGCAGAAATCCTGCCCAGCCCGTCGTTTTGGCGAAATGCAGCATCACATCAGTTTTTCCCATTGATGGTCTTGCTGCCAGAATGGTCACTTCCCCATCCTGAAATCCGCCCGTCACTTTATCGAGCTTTTTGATGCCCGTTGTGACACTGTTCCGTATTACTTGATCCTCCCATGGTGCCTCATAGATTGTGGACAATGCCTGTTGGATAGGTGTGTGATCCACCATCTTCAGCTGGTTAATGTTATCTAATTCTGTGACAATTCTTGCAATCTCCCAATCATTCATGGCTGCCACTGTCAGGATATTTCGCTTTTCCCGCTCCTTCCATTGTTCCAGAATGAGCTTCTCCATTCCTTCGAATTTCCCAAGGTCCGCAAACGATAGCAGCTCTGAAAGATAAGACATCCCACCATATGAATCAAGATCAGGTAAGGTTGTTAACGAAATCAAATCCACATTCTTACCGGCCCGTTTTAACTCGACCATTTTTCGCATTAAGTCTTTATGACGTGTACTTTCCAGCTGTTCAGGTAAGACCACCGTATCCTTAAGTAAATACTCCGCTTTCAATAAGCTGCCTAAGAATACCTTTTCCACCATACTCATTCGTCTTCACCCGCCGTTAGATCGAGTTCAAATTCTCTTGGAATATGCCTTCCGGTTGGAAACGGTTTGCGCTTGGTTACAGGCTTTTGGTTCTCCTGATAGGAATCAATTTCCTCTACGGTTAGTAACGATTCATTTTCCCAGTTTTTCAGAATCCCAACGACATAGCTCAGTCTTCGCTTATTATTGGAACATGCAATATTCATTGCTTTTAGAATCACCTCTTTTGGTTGCAAAAAGCTAGAATCTTCAAACCATGCTAACAGCTGCTGTTTCGCATTTATGTTCGAAAATCCAAATCCGTTGTAGTCCCAGAATTCAATGATTTCCTTTACATCTTCAAGTTTTTGATGATTCTCCTCTTCTGGATTTTCCTCTATGTATGGATAAAGAGCTTCTTGTTGTTGTTTTTCTTTTTTATTTTCTTTTTCTTTTTCTTTTTCCTCTCGATTCGTGAAAGGCTCCGTGAACGTATCGTCTAGTTCTTCATCTTCACTGTTTAAATAGGAAATCATTTCATTTTGGTCGTTACCTTCAATACTCCATAACCCTTCTTCTTGGACACAAAATGATTCATATACGCTGCGAAATTCCTTTTTAAGAATGGATTCGGCCACATATTCAATAAGTGAGCGATCTTCGACTTTTTTTAATTCAGAATAAATACAATCCATTATGGGTTTTCCACCTTTATACAGGTTATCTTTCGCCCAGTTTTTTAAGGCGAGTTCTCTTGTTTCAGGATTGTAACGAATCAATTTGTGATGTTCGATGAAACGTTGCATTAAGGCCTCCACACTTTCAATCGAATAGCCCAAATCAAATGCCATTTCTTTTTTCGTAATTTTATAGATTCCAACCTGCGTTGTTTTCGGATTGGTAAGTAGATACAGGTGAAAATACTTATCTTCCGGGGTCATTTCTTCTAAAACAATCGGATTCTTCCAAAAATCAATATGCACGATTCGATACTTTGCCATCTTCAACCACTGCCCTTCTATTGATAGTACTTTCATAGTTTATTTATTGTTAAAAAAAGGAGTAGGACAGTAGGTCTTTCATGATCATGTGACTATTTTATGACAAAAGAAATTAGGATTTTTCCCGGGTTTTATAAGAAGAATCAAAATATAATCTAATAACGAAAATTGATATAAAAATAAGCGAAATTATAGAAAAACGGCTCCAAATTTACAAATTTGATGGCAAAAACACGCTTTTCATGCAAAAAGTGGCCCCAAATTAGAATTTTTGAGATTCGAATTCCATAGCCAGAACCAGTATCTTAGAAATGCCGGAAATGTGGGATTAACACGTTAGCTGGCCTAGATTATGTGAAGAGGTGGCTAATCATATGAATTTAAAATCTGGCAATATTGAGGGATTTGAGTCGTTTTCGCAATTCGGAAGTTTACAGGAGTTTAACCGCCATATGGAAAAGTGGATGCTTGATCACAAGAAGGATTTTTCAAAGGGTGAATTAATTGGCTTAAAAAAATTAATCCGGTTCTCTGCCAAAATCCCTGGTGTTTGTAATGCCAAAATTGGCACGATTTTAAAAGCGATTAACCAAGAAAGTAAAGATAACATCCTGTCCCGTTCGACTTTTAAACGGATGATTCTTAAAGGTAAAAAACTGGGGATCTTCACTGTCTATGAAACCGAAAGAAAGAACGGCTCTCAGTCCAGCAATCTCTATGTATTTAATCGTTATCCTGCT
The DNA here is from genome assembly GCF_036962465.1 of Neobacillus vireti. GTDB lineage: Bacteria > Bacillota > Bacilli > Bacillales > Cytobacillaceae > Neobacillus > Neobacillus vireti_B. The sequence goes on along the minus strand of NZ_JBALNF010000040.1, from coordinate 1,366 downwards.
AATGAACCACCCAAACAAGAAAGCATGAACCGCCCTAAAGAAACTAGTAATCTTTTAAAAACTGAAAAAGAACAAAAGATAAATAAACGTAAAGAAGAACCGATTCATTTGGATCACACTTTTGTGAGCAATCGAATTCCACAAGCTTTCGTTGAAATTTTTAATTGCTTCTTTCCAGAGGCAAAGGCAATTGAAGAATATTGGCGTATGGTCCAGATCACTGCCTATGGCTATGAACTGCATCATGATACGGATCTAATGGTTAACCTTGCCATTCAATCCTTCAAGCAGTTAATTCGAAAACTAAAATTTACAAATGCTGTAAAAAACCCGATTGCTTACTTCTACGGAATCCTAAAAGAGAAATTTTTTCAGTATTATGAGGAGAAGCTTAACGAAGCGCACGAAACAGGCGTGATTCAATATAAACCGATTGGTTTTGAGTATAATGGTGAAAGATTTGAGTGGGATTGGTTGAATATATAAAATTCATAGTGTTTTTCCTGCCCTTGAACAATGCAAACTATTGCAAAATTACCAATATGCACTTCTGTAATCAAAAAGTAATTACTACACTTTCTTTTGATGGTAAGAAGGGCATTCTTGGATATTTTGAGACTTTCTATAATGGTATTATCTATACATATAAATTTAATTAGTGAATTTATCACAAGTAGTTGGATATCTCCCTAAAAGAAAAAGGGTGAACACCTTTTACTGGTGGTTCACCCTTCTTCTTATCTTAGCAGCAGTTTTTTTAAGTTTAGTAGTCTTGTGATTGAAATGCTTTTATGTCATTTATTTGATTTTCTGACTTATTTCCTTACTATATTCGACCTGTTACTCTTCGTGCGTGGCATAATATAATAATTCACTAATATTCGCCCACGCATTTAGGTATTCATACTTTTCCATGGTCTATACCTCCTTTGCACCTGGTTCTGGTTCGCTAACTTCATACCATCAAAAGTCCAATACTGTATCTACCCCTTTTCCATTAGATGAAACAGTTATTTGTTCATTGTTTCGTATATGTTAGATTTAACCAAGACAAGCGATAGCTTTCCTTTCACAAGATAATAGTGCATCCATATCTGTCGGGGAATAATGTTAGAGAAAAATCCAAAGCAATCATTCTTTGTACGCCATACATTGGACAGAATCTTAGCTGTAACACTTACAGAAAAAAGCTTACTTAAGTGAATTTAAGTAAGCTCAATTAAACAGATTTATAAATTTTATAGTTTGGTATGGGAGCTACTGTTTATCGACCATCAAATAGTAACCAAAATTTATCTAGGTATTTCTTATATTCTTTTAGTGACTACTCAAAATAATACCTTAAAGGTAAGCGTCAAATAATCCC
>NZ_JBALNF010000039.1:2013-2354 GCF_036962465.1 Neobacillus vireti | reverse complement strand
GAGTTTGAAGAAATTAAGTACCTTTTCTTTATCTAAAAATGAAATTTGTTCAAAGAATTCAATTTCAATGCTATCATTTTTATAAGTAAAATAAAAATAATCATCTAAATTATCAAAATATGGATGCATAATAGGTAAGTACAATTTTTCTTGCTTTATTCTATCATTACAAGCAGAACACGCAACAACTAAGTTTTTGGGATAAATAGCTAGTAATGGATACCGAGATTTAGGAATAAAATGATCTACTGAGGATGAATCAAATTCCATTTCATGAATATCACAATATGGACAGGTACTTTCAAGAGTTAATTCTTCCCTTAATTCTCGTATTGCATTAG
>NZ_JBALNF010000039.1:0-1991 GCF_036962465.1 Neobacillus vireti | reverse complement strand
GAGTACGAGGTAATATCTATCCAATCCTGAGAAAGAAAATTTTTATAATTAACAATAAACTCATTGTACTTTTCAAATAAATCCATATCTTCATACTTTAAATCACAAATATGGTTCTTTAAGTTAGTTCCTGTAGCTACGTCCAAAAAACTATATTTACAATCTGCATCTTTTTTCAGATCCTGCATCTTCTTTACTAAAATATCTATATCAGACTCATTTTTAACTTCAAATTTGGGTTCTTCATTTACAAAATTTAATATCTCAGCAACAAAATCATGATATGGCCCGATTAATTTCTCGATTTTATCTGACCACTCTACTTTATACATCTCTATCACCTTTTAATTCTCTAAATGCCTTAATCTTTAAAAATAATTGATATTTAATCTCACTATCAGCTATCTGTGAATATAAATTTAGTGCCTTATCAATATCTCCAATCTGCAATAACTTCTCAATTACGTCTACATATTCATTAATCATTTCACCTTTATGATCTTCTATATTAAATATATCAGAAAGAACATCTTCATAATTTAAACCCAATGTTTTGTCATTAACTTTTACTTGCTTAATTGAATATCTATCCTTTTTTAAGCCTATAATACAATTCTTTGTGACATCAGAAACTATCAATGGTGAATGAGTAGCAATAATTACATGACATTTCCTATCTCCTAATAAATCTATAAGTGTCTTTATATATCCCCTTATCCATTTAGGATGTAAATGTGTTTCTGGTTCGTCGATTAAAACAACAGAATTTTCATTTACATGCTCATGTAGATCAAAAAATCTCATAAACATACTTAACTCCCCTGAACTTAACATCGAGATTGGAAAAGGGTCACTATTAAAATTATTCTCAAACCATACATCATTCAATAAATTAAAAGAGAAAAGATCTAAAAACTCCAAATCCCATAACAATTGTTGATTTCCACCGGGGTAATAATATGTACTTGCTATGGATAATAATCTACTCTTACCATTTTTATAGGCTGATTCATAATCTTTTGTAATTTTGAATAGTATAGAAAATTTTTCCAGGATAAACAATGTTTCTAGTATATAATGTTCCCCTATAAAACTTAAATTCCCAAAATCTCTTATATTATTTGAAATCTTAGAAAATGCCCTCTCAAATTTAGTTTTGAACAAATTAGTTCTTTTACGTACGCCCATTTGACTCGATAGTTCATCTAATGTTTTTACATAATTATGTATCTTTTCTTCAACCTTTAAATCTAAATTCAAATAAGATAAGTTGTATTCTTCATCCTTCATCACCTTTAGCCTTTTTATTACTTTATCTAAGGCATAATGAGTTCTTAGTTGAAACTCTGAGAGCTCAAAGTATAATTCTCTTTTTTCATACCCAATATATTTTAAGATTGAGTAGACTTCTTCAAATTTATTGGACGCAAATTTCTTTAATATACGTGTTGATAATCTTTTTATACTTTGATCATTTATATTCGTTTTTTTTAGAAAAAAGTTTTTAGAACTCCCTAATTCATTTGTTACATCTAATTTATCTATAGGAGTATAAGAGGAAACAACAATATTTGAAGGATGTTCTAAACAATCATTGTAAGATGTTTTAGAATATTCATTTCCCTTCAATTCGTAATTCACTTCATATTTACCCATCTCTCTAGACCTTTCAATAGGTAAAAAGCTGTTGATTATCAATTGAAAAATAGTTGTTTTCGCAGTTCCATTCTCACCAATTATTACTGAGAGTTTCATTTCTTTATCCTTTTCTAAGTCCATTATCTTAGATTCTGGAAATTCCAACTCGAAATTTTCTAATTTCTTGAATTTATCTACTTTTATTCTTTTAATGAACATTAATTTTCACACCTAACAATTTATTTGAATTCTCTCTCCTATATCTGATCTCATGGAAATTATAACCTAATTAATAGTTAGTCAAAAGACAGGTTTTTTATTATTTTCGTTTATTATTATTAAGATGATTTTAC
>NZ_JBALNF010000038.1:0-33548 GCF_036962465.1 Neobacillus vireti | reverse complement strand
TTTTAGAGTCGTTTTTTTTATGTAATTAGGAAAAAAGGAAGGAAAGCTCTTACACCTAAATAAATAGTGTAAAGATTTTATAATATTAACAAAAATAATGAAATACAGTAATCTTTATTTTTGAGAAAATATTAATATCTTAGATTAACTGTAGTAAGAATTTATAATTCAATTGAAAAGTAGGAGATGATAACATGACAAAATCATTAGAAGGAAAAGTCGCAATTGTAACTGGTTCTGGTCAGGGGGTCGGTCGAGGCATTGCTCTTTTTATGGCACGGGAAGGTGCCAAGGTCATTACGAATAATCGAAAACCCAAAAGTAACGATACGATTTCAGTAAACGAGTCATTTCAATCGCTAGGTGTAAAAGGTACTCCTGAGTTTAATGCGGAGGAAATGAAAAAGATACTCGAACTTAGAGGCGATGCAGAAAGTACTGCCCAGGAAATTATGATGGAAGGCGGAGAAGCAACTCCTTTCTATGGAGATGTTTCCGATTTTGAAACCGCTGGAAAAATGGTCCAACTAGCTATTGAAAAATATGGTCGGATTGACATCGTAGTTAACAATGCGGCTGGGATGGGATTCGGTCCTTTCGTAAAGATGAAAGAATCCGATTGGGATTATCAGACAGTTTCCAAGCTCAAGGGTGCTTACAATCTGATGTCCCATGCGATCCCCCATATGATAAAACAGGGCTTTGGGCGAATTCTCAACTGTGCCTCAGACGCATGGACGGGAATTGCCAACCTCAGTGCCTATAGTGCTGCAAATGCCGGCATTGTCGGACTTACTAAATCTACGGCAAAGGAACTTGATCGGTTTGGCATTACCGTAAACGCTTATTGTCCCCAGGCAGCTTCACCCGCTCACATGAGTTTCAGAGCAACTCTCAGAACGATGATGGAGGAAAATGGAATAAAGATGGATCCAAACGATAATCGTGTGGAAGAATCCGAGAAGGAACATGGTCCCGCCGAAAACGTTGCTCCTTTCTTGGTTTATCTCTGCACAGAACCAGGTTCTTACGTAAACGGAGCGGTATTCACTGTTACTGGCGGCGGTCGAATTTCTGTTTATTCTGATCCTAAAATTATCAATGAAATTAAAAAGGCAGATGAGCCTTGGTCTGTGGATGAATTGATAAAACAGGTTCCTGAAACTCTGCTGAAAGATTATGTTTCTATAGGAAAGGACAGGGAATTCTGACCATGCAAATAAACGAATTGAAAGTATATGATGTAACCTGTGAATATAAAAAAAATCCACTGGGTTTAGATGTGAAAAAACCTCGACTCAGCTGGAAGATTCAATCTGACCGTCGTGGAACGACTCAATTGGCTTATCAGATTCAAGTTTCTTTGAAACTGGATTTTGAAACATCTATTTGGGATACAAGATATATAGAGTCGGAGCAATCCCTTCACATTGTTTACGAAGGACCCGGGCTGAAATCCGGTACTAGATATTATTACCGTGTAAAGGTTTGGGACCATTTTGGCCGACAATCCGATTGGAGTGATATTGCTTGGTGGGAAACTGCCCTTTTTGAAACGAGTGAGTGGAAGGCGGAGTGGATTACACCAAATCCACAGGAGCTAGATCCAGATTCAGAACCTGCCTTTCTGCTAAGGAAAGAATTTGATCTAAAAGATGGAATTGAATCAGCTCGTATCTATGTCACAGGTGTCGGACTATACGAGCTTTATTTAAATGGAATGCGAGTGGGAGAAGATTTACTTACACCAGGTTGGACAAGTTATAGTAAAAGAATTCAATATCAAACCTATGATGTAACATCCCTACTTACAAGCAGTTCAAATGCAATCGGAGCCATGTTAGCAGACGGCTGGTACAAAGGAGATCTCTCTTGGGATTGCACACAAAATAATTATGGCACAAAGCGAGGAATAATACTTCAATTGAAAATCCGATATGAAGACGGAACAGAAGAGGTTATCGGTACGGATCAGACCTGGAAGACTTCCACAGGTCCGATTCTATATTCCGAGCTATATCATGGAGAAACATATGATGCACGATTGGAACAAATGGGTTGGAGCATACCTGGTTTCAATGATTCCAAATGGAAGGGTTCGGATCTTCTTGATCTACCATTGGAGAATTTGGTTGCTCAGGAAAACAATCCTACACGAGTAACAGAAACAATTAAGCCGCAAGCAGTGTTAACTACATCAGCAGGCGATACCGTTTTAGATATGGGCCAAAATATGGTGGGCCGCATTCGATTTACCGTCAATGCTCCGGCAGGTACAAAAATCACATTAAAACATGCAGAGGTACTGGATAAGGACGGCAATATTTACTTTGGCAACCTTAGGGCGGCCAAGCAAACCGTCGAGTATATCACGAAGGGCGAAGGGATGGAGAGTTATGCACCCGCTTTCACCTTCCAAGGATTCCGTTATGTGAAAATTGATGGGTATCCTGACCAGGAAAACGGCCTGGATCTTGAACATTTTGTTGGTGAAGTCATTCATACGGATATGATGCAAACAGGAAATTTTGAGAGCTCGAACCCCATGGTCAATCAATTGCAGCAGAACATTAAATGGGGGCAGCGAGGCAACTTTGTGGATGTCCCGACTGATTGTCCACAGCGTGATGAGCGATTAGGTTGGACAGGGGATGCTCAGGTATTTATTCGTACAGCATTATTTAATTATCATGGCGGCCCATTTTTCACCAAATGGCTCCGTGATTTAAAGGCAGACCAACTCCCGAATGGGGGAGTTCCTTCTGTGATCCCAAATGTGGTTGATGGCGATTCATCTGCTGCATGGGGAGATGCAGCTGTTATTTGTCCTTGGACGGTATACCTCATTTATGGTGATACTAGGATTCTCGAAGAACAATATTCTAGCATGCAATCTTGGGTAGAATACATCCGTGCCCAAGGGGAAAATGAGGTTGCATGGAATACCGGCTTCCATTTCGGAGATTGGCTTGGGCTGGACTCCAAAGAAGACAGTTATTTTGGTGCAACACCGGATGATCTGATTGCTACTGCCTTTTATGCTTACTCAACCCGACTCTTACGTGACACAGCAAATGTTCTAAACAAGGGGGACGATGTAAAGCGGTATGATGAACTATTCAATCGGATAAAAAAACACTTTAACGATGAATTTATCACTCCGTTAGGAAGGCTGGCCGTGACCACACAAACGGCACATGTGCTTACCCTCATGTTTGATCTTGTAGAGGGAAAAATAAGAGAGAGAATAGCTAATGACTTAAATCAGTTGGTTTTAGAAAATGACTATCATTTAACAACCGGATTTGTCGGTACACCTTATTTAAATCTAGTTCTTTCGAATAACGGCTACCATGAAACGGCTGTGAAGTTACTATTGCAAGAAACCTATCCATCATGGTTATATTCTGTTACCAAGGGGGCAACCACTATCTGGGAACATTGGGATGGTATTAAAGAAGATGGGTCATTCTGGAGTGATGATATGAATTCGTTCAATCATTACGCCTATGGGGCCATTGGAGACTGGATGTACCGAATAGTGGCAGGGTTAGACATGGATGAGTCTGAGCCGGCTTATAAACGGATTCGTATTCAACCTAGGATGGGTGGTAAAGAACTAACTTATGCAAGTACCGCACATGAATCGATGTATGGACGTATTGTCTCTGCGTGGAATATCACACATAAGGAAGTAACCGTAGAAATAGAAATTCCAGTAAATACGACGGCACAGGTGATCTTGCCATTTGCAGAAAAAGGGGATGTCAAAGAAAACGGCATAGGCTTAACAAAAGCGGATGGTATTTTTGATATTAACCAGACAGAGAAGGATGTATCACTAGTTATAGGATCCGGTAACTACCGTTTCACTTACAAGAATAAACGTGGGTTTAAGACGATTTATTCCTTTAATACTAGATTAATGGACCTGCTTGCACAGGAGGAAACAACGAAGATTTTAGAAACGTATGTTCCCGGAATCTCTAATCCTCATGGGCAGCTAATCCGGTTAAAAGCCGAGCCTATTCAAAAGCTATTGTACCATCCGCTATCGAAGTTAACGGAAGATCGATTACATGCGCTTGTGGATGAGTTAAATGCACTTGAGAGAGAATTAGATACTGTTGGCCAATAAATGGAGAGTAGTAGATTGCGAATACAAGCATAGAAAGGGATCGTGTGTAATGAATCGGAATATAAGCGACATAATCAGCAAAATGACACTTGAGGAAAAGGCTAGTTTATGTTCAGGACTTGAATTTTGGCGATTACAAGGAATTGAACGACTGGGGATTCCGTCCATTATGGTTACGGATGGCCCGCACGGACTCCGTAAACAAGAGGGGAGTTCAGACCATTTAGGGATTTATGACAGCGTGCCTGCCACGTGTTTCCCATCTGCTGCTGGTATGGCTAGTTCTTGGAACAGGGAATTGATTCATAAAGTTGGAGTTGCCCTAGGTGAGGAATGTCAGGCTGAAGATGTGGCGATTCTTCTTGGTCCTGGTGCAAACATTAAACGTTCTCCTCTTTGCGGAAGAAACTTTGAATATTTCTCTGAAGACCCATATCTATCATCAGAAATGGCAGCTAATCATATTAAGGGTGTCCAGAGTCAAGGCATAGGGACTTCTTTGAAACACTTTGCAGCTAATAACCAGGAATATCGTAGAATGACAACAGATGTTGTTATTGACGAAAGGACTCTCCGTGAAATTTATCTTGCAAGCTTTGAAGGCCCTGTTAAGCAGGAAAAACCATGGACAGTGATGGCCGCTTACAACAAAGTAAATGGAGAATACGCTTCAGAGAATGAGTATTTATTAAAGGATATTTTAAAAGATGAATGGGGATTTGAAGGCATTGTTGTTTCGGATTGGGGAGCGGTAAACGAACGTGAAAAAGCGTTAAATAACGGACTAGAGCTTGAAATGCCGGCTAACAGTGTTGGTGATCAAAAAATTGTCAATGCTGTAAAAAGTGGTCAACTTCCAGAAGAAGAATTGGACAAAGCAGTTGAAAGATTGCTTAAGATTATCTTTAAAGCAGTTGATAATAAAAAAGGTAATGCTACATACAGTCGTGAAGCCCATCATCATCTGGCAAGGGAAGTAGCTAGAGAAAGTATGGTCCTTTTAAAAAATGAAGACCAGATTCTTCCACTAAAAAGAGAGGGCACCATTGCGGTCATTGGAGAATTTGTCAAGAAACCTCGATTCCAGGGTGGAGGCAGCTCGCATATCGTTCCTACAAAACTGGAAAATATTTTGGATGAAATTGAATCTATTTCTGGGAATGCGAATGTAATCTATGCACAAGGTTATAACCTAGACGAAGACACAGTAAACGAAAAATTAATAAATGAGGCAAAAGAAGTAGCAACAGGGGCAGATACTGCCGTACTTTTTGTTGGCCTTCCTGAAAGCTATGAATCTGAGGGATATGATCGTGAGCATTTACGTCTACCTGAAAACCATGTTCAATTAATTGAAGCGATTGCAAAAGTCAATCAGAACATAGTAGTTGTATTAAGCAATGGTGCTCCTGTTATCATGCCTTGGATCAATCATGTGAAAGGATTACTTGAGGGCTATTTAGGTGGTCAGGCACTAGGAGGGGCAATCGCCGATTTGCTTTTTGGCGATGCAAATCCAAGCGGAAAATTAGCGGAAACTTTTCCACAGAAGTTAAGCGATAACCCATCATTTTTAAACTTTCCTGGTGATGGGGACAAAGTTGAATATAAAGAAGGTATTTTCGTTGGATACCGCTACTACGACAAAAAAGAAATTGAGCCGTTATTTCCATTTGGTTATGGATTAAGTTATACAAACTTTGAATATAGCAATCTTATTCTAGATAAAAAGGAACTAAAAGATAAAGAAAAGGTAAGTGTAAGTCTAATCGTAAAAAATAGTGGCAGTGTACCGGGAAAAGAGATTGTTCAACTTTATGTAAAAGACGTAGCAAGTACAGTGAGCAGGCCTGAAAAAGAGTTAAAAGGATTTGAAAAGGTTGAATTACAACCTGGAGAACAAAAAACGGTTACCTTTGTGTTAGATAAACGCTCATTTGCTTACTATAACGTTCATTTGAGGGATTGGCATGTCGAGACGGGAGAATTTGAAGTCTTAATCGGAAAGTCCTCGCGAGAAATTGCTTTATCTGAAAAGATCCAGGTTCAATCTTCTGTACTTGTTCAAAAGCCAGTTGATCGAAATACTACCCTTGGAGAAATATTCGCTAACCCTGTTTTATCAGAAATTGCCAAACAGTTTGTTGGCAAGTTGAGCCAAACTAGCGAGAAACAAAAAGCGTCTGCAAACAATGATGAAGCAAAAATGAATAACGCAATGATGGAAAGTGTACCTTTAAGAGCCATTGTGAATTATAGCCAGGGGAAATTTACGGAAGAAATGCTTGCAGGTATGATTCAGCTTTTAAATGATCAACATGGAAAAGTGACAGTATTTTAAACATTTACTGCCTTCTTGAAATAGTTAAATGCAAAACAGCACTGGATTTATATTAACCAGTGCTTTTTTCTATTTTATGGGAATTTCTCCTGGATTTAGGCTTTATTCCGATACTCGACTGGTGTCATTCCAGTTATTTTTTTGAAAACTGTATGAAAATAATTCTGTGAAGAAAAACCAAGCTGGGCCGAAATTTGAATGAGAGGCATTTGGGTGGTTTCTAGTAAGCGTATGCCTTCTTTTATTTTCACCTCATTAATGAATTCCGTCAGTGTTTTTCCGGTTTCTTGCTTAAAATGTGTCGAAAGATAAGAACCATTCATCTTTAATCGATCAGCTATACTTGCAGGTGTAATTTTTTCATAAAGATGGGCTTGTACTTCTTTACTAATTTTATTGACAAGAAGGGAGTCTGATAAATAGGAACGAGACCGAGCCGTCCTTTTCGTGAAATCCAAGAACATTTGCTTTAAGAAAATAAAGATTTCACTAAAATTATTAATCTTTTCAATTTGCGTCAGATACATGGATCCCAGCGCATTGGCAGTATCAAAATCCAAACCGCCCTTCACGGCAGCCCTTGAGGCTAGTGTCGTCGAAACAATAAATATGTTTTTATAGGATCGCATGACGTCTGGAGCTATCAAAGGAACTTCACCACCACTTTTAGTTTGCATATCGTTTAAAACGGTTTCAAGTGCGTTCGTATTCCCATATTCGATGTAAGAAAGCATTTGCTTTTCTAAGAGATCACTAACATGGTCGATAAACGTAGGATTCGTATCGATTGATAGCATTGGTGAAGGATTCACTTGGTATGCGATGTGTACAGGTTCACGCTCTGCCCCATTTAAAAAATAATCTAAACAACCTAAAATACTACGAAATCGTTGGAGGTCGCAATTAGGGATTGTCCGAAACCAATGCAAGAATTCATCTGTTCTGTTTACTGGCTGTTGTAAACTCTCAAGGATTATTTCGGCTTGGTTTCGTGTACATTCGAATGCCATCGCCGGTCCTACAAAAACATATTGGGATGAATTGTCAATTCGAATCATGCCGCAAAATAAATTTTCAGGTGAAACGGTATAGCAAACGGAATGAATGGTATCAACAGCGCTGTCAATCATACTGATAGCTGGATTTGGATCAAACTCACCAGACCCATAACTTTGGATGGGCACATGATTATCAAAAAGCTGTAATGGTATTTTCGTAGCTTCGTATAACTTTTGTAGGGTTATGTGATAATTCATAATATACCTGCTTCCAATAAGTATACTAGAAATTTTATAACACAAACAAAAAATATGAAATACAAATTTCACGATTTTTGTGAAAATAAAAATATCATAAACTAGAAAACTCTAGGAGGTATAACATGCTACAAGAAAAAACATTAATCTATGACCCAAAGTTAGACTCGGAAATCCAAAAGCCTTATGTAGATATTGATGAATGGCGAGAGGGAGCAGTGCGGTACCATTATATTCATGGAGGATTCGAGGGCACCGAAGTCCGATTCTCTTTCTATTTTCCCGATAAAGAAAACTATAAAGGACGTTTTTTTCAATTTATGGCTCCTTTTCAAGGACATGAGGATGCCTCGCAAATCCGCAAGGGAGAAGAAGATAAAATTGGCTTTGCCATCACGAACGGAGCTTATTTTGTCGAGTCTAATATGGGCGGACCTGCAGCTGTTGATACGACTATTTATCGTTCAAGCGCAGCTGTGGCAGAGTATTCACGTGTAATCGCAGCAAAGCTTTATGGACCGCATCGTCCTTTTGGATATGTCTATGGGGGAAGCGGAGGCGGATTCAAGACGATAAGCTGCTTTGAAAACACGAATGCCTGGGATGGAGCCGTGCCCTATATCATCGGATCACCAATGGCCATTCCAAATGTTTTTACCGTTCGTGCCCATGCATTAAGGATTCTCAGGAATAAACTTCCAATGATTGCTGACGCATTGGAACCTGGTGGAAGTGGCGATATTTATGCGGGTCTCAATGAAGAGGAAAGAGCGGCACTTGAAGAAGTAACGAAAATGGGATTCCCAACAAGGGTGTGGTTTTCACATGAATATGTTGGTTTGGGAGCACTTCCGCTTTTCGTACCGGTTATAGAGCAAGTAGACCCTGAGTATTTAAAGGATTTTTGGACGGTTCCCGGTTATTTGGGTGCAGACCCTAACAGTTCTGCAGTAAGAGACCGCCTTCAATACAAAACAGTGATTACCAAGACTCATCTGATAAGTGAAGAATTACTGATAAAGGATGAAACGAAGACAGGCGCCGATGATGCATGGCACAGGCACAAAAGTATTGATATCAGTTTATTTAAACCTTGGCTGCAACTAAAGAGCGTACCGGCAGGGGATGTGTACTTAACTGGCACGGATATCGTATTCCTTAGTGGTGAGGCTGCGGGTTCGAAGATACCTCTTGACAGGTTGGAAGGAGATAAAGCTTATATCGCAGAAGGTTTTGGAATCGAGGGAATGCTTGAAATCCTTGAAAAAGTAAAACCAGGCGATGAGATTATGCTGGACAATTCGAATTTTATTGCGATCCAGACCTATCACCGACATCAGGTACCATCGGAGGATTTTCATGTATGGAACCAGTTCCGCAAAGAGGATGGCACACCACTATATCCACAACGCCCGGTTAATATAGGACCTAACATTACCCGCGGAGGGGCTGGATCCATCCAGAGCGGCCGTTTCAATGGGAAAATGATCGTAGTTGCTGCTTTACTTGATGAAAGCGCTTATCCGTGGCAGCCTGATTGGTATCGCACAAAGGTTAAGGGTGAACTGGGGGATAAAGAGCCTCAAAGTTTCAGACTTTGGTATATGGATAATGCCATGCACGATGATCAGGCAAAGACAGCGGATGATCTGCATCTTATCAACTATCTGGGAGCTCTTCATCAGGCTTTGCTCGATGTAAGTGAATGGGTTGAGCGTGGTGTCACTCCTCTTGAGAGCACCCAATATTCAGTGATCGATGGACAAGTTTCTGTTCCATTAACAGCAAATGAGCGAAAAGGAATTCAACCGGTCGTTACCCTTAAGGCGAACGGAGGAGAATGTGCAATCGTTAAGGCTGGTGAGCCAGTGGACTTTATAGCGGAGGTTGAAGTGCCTGCCCATTCTGGTCAATTGACATTTGCAGAATGGAGTTTTGAGGGTGAAACCAATTTTCCTGTTAAGGGAGAGTTCACCAACATCAGTGATGATGGCGCGAATGCTACGGTGGAAGCAAAATACATCTTTAGTAAACCTGGCACTTACTTCCCTGTATTAAGAGTGAAGTCAAATAGAAATGGTGATGTAAGCGATATTTATACAAAGATTCAAAATCTCAGTCGTGTACGGGTAATCGTTAAATAAGCCCTATAATAGATATTCTTTCCGAAACTTCATTCAAATGTGTCTCACTCTTTCAATTCTTAAAAAAGAGTGGACACATTTGAAGTTGGATTTTTAAAATACGAAATTCACAGCTTCATTCTTTAAGGAGGTATTATGAAAAAGCAAGTGTTTAATCCATTCCTCCCGAGTTATGAGTATATACCTGATGGGGAACCCTATGTTTTTGGTGATAGACTATATATTTATGGCTCCCACGACAGGTTTAATGGGGAAAGATTCTGCGAAAACGATTATGCTTGCTGGTCTGCTCCATTAGATAGTCTTTATGATTGGCGATATGAAGGAATTATCTACCGCAAAAATCAAGATCCTATGAACACGGATGGTGCCAGATGTTTGTATGCACCAGATATTCAAAAAGGACCAGATGGCCGCTATTACCTCTACTATGCTCTTGATATGCTAGGAGTCATGTCTGTCGCAGTTTGCGATACCCCGGCTGGCTCTTTCCAATACTATGGTTCCGTAAGGTATCAAGATGGGAAATTAGTAGGGGATAGCAGTGATGATATATTTCAATTTGATCCAGGAATTTTTATGGATGATGATGGCCGAATTTTCCTTTATTCAGGCTTTGGTCCAGAGGATAGTGAGCAATGCGATCAGTTGTTCAAAAGCCGAAAATATAAAGGGGCTTATTGCTTTGAATTGGAGCCGGATATGCTGACTGTAAAAGCAGGCCCGAATTTGATTCTACCAAAAGTAGGACATGCCAATGGGACAAGTTTTATAGGACATGAGTTTTTTGAAGCGAGTTCGATGCGAAAAATAGGCAATACCTATTACTTTATCTACTCATCCATAAATAGTCATGAATTGTGCTATGCAACAAGTGACAGGCCTGATGGCGGTTTTGTATATGGAGGAACCATTATCAGTAATGGAGATATTTTCCTGAATGGCAGAACGGAAGCGGAAAGGCTAAATTACACAGGCAACAACCATGGTAGCATGGTTGAAATAAATGACCAGTGGTATGTTTTTTATCAAAGGCAAACCAATAAGCATGCGTTTTCACGACAAGCTTGTGCAGAAAAAATTGAGATAGATAAAAGCGGATACATTAAGCAAGTAGAGATGACAAGCTGCGGACTCAACGATGGTCCACTTGCTGGAAAAGGGGAATACGAAGCTTTTATCGCCTGCAATCTATATTCAAAGCGTGGGGCATGCCACATTAGCACGTACCTAGAAGACTATGAGACTCATCCATACTTTACACAAAGCGGCATAGACCGTGAGGAGCACGGTGATCAATATATTGCCAACATGCAAGATGAAGCGGTTGCGGGCTTTAAATACTTTGATTTGCAAGAAACTACAAAGATCTCAGTTAAGGTTCGAGGGAATGCAAGAGGAGAAATCATCGTTTTATCCAGTATCGGAGGAAATATAGTTACCCGGATTCCTATCGACGCAGGTAAAACCTATCAAAATTTTGAGGGTGCACTGGAAGTTAAAGATGCTATATCTTCCTTGTTTTTTCAGTTCAAGGGCACTGGGAAGTTTGACTTTAAATCGTTTACACTTGGCTAAAGTTGAAGTAGGCTGCTTATGATTCGTTCAATTTTGTAACATAAACAGAATATTTGCCGGCTATAATGTGCACAAAACCAATGGCTTTAATAAAACTATGAAATGGGGAATTACGATGGAAGCCACAAAAGCGATTGAAACGGTAGATAATGAAGATTTTGAAGCTCCAAAACTAAAATTAGGTGAAAAGATAGCCCTCGTGATTGGCGGTGCGCCTAATACTTTTCATACTCAAATGACGCAAACATATTTGCTTTTCTTTTACACTGACTTTATGAAAATTAATCCCGCTTATATAGCAGCACTATTTCTAGTTATTCGTATTTTGGATGCGATCATAGCACCATTATTTGGAGCTTTTATCGATAAGGTAAAAACCCCATGGGGGAAATACACACCGTGGTTTGTCATACTAGGAGTGCCTTTTGGAATTACAGGATGGTTAACTTTTACGAATCCAAATTTAAGTCCGACCGGAAATTTAGTGTACGCCATTATTACTTATTCTTTTTATAGTGTTATATCAGCAATCATCTCTTTACCAGGAGGAGCAGTAGTCCCAACTGTGACGAAAAGAGTGGATGAAAGGATATCACTAGGGCAATTTGGATATCTATCTATTATGGCTGGAGCTTTAGTTGTTGCCGTAGGTGCAGTACCCTTATACAAGGCTTTAGGTGGCGGGAATGATGCTAAAGGATTTTCTTTATTGATGGCAATTGCTGGTGTTTTCACTGTATTAGTAGCAATTTACCAGGGATCAAAAATAAAGGAAAGATATATGGTAGAAACAAAAAAAGATGGAAAGTCACCCTCATTTAAACAAATGTTTGCGGCCACTTTTACAAATAAAACGGCTGTCATCATTTATTTGAGTCTATTTGGAGCTACCTTATCAGCTGGGGTAAGGGCTGCCGTTCAAATTCACTTTTTTAAATACTTTTTCCACAATGAAGGCTTAATGGCAATAATGGGAATCATTGGTTTGGTACCGGCCCTTATTGGTGTAGCCTTAAGTCATATAGTCATTAAGCGTTTTGGATTGAAAGTTACCATTTTAACGAGCGTTGTTGTAGGACTGATATCAGGACCGATATTGTTATTCATTCCTGCTAATAATACTGGTTTAATCATTTTTATCGTTATTTCAGTTATTACCACATTAATTGGTTCATTGAGTGGTCCTGCTTCGGGGGCATTGATGCCGGCTGCAATCGATTATACCGAGTGGAAGACAGGGATGAATATCAATGCATTTATGAGTTCTATCAGCGGATTTACACAAACATTTGCAACCGCTTTATCAGGTGCGATAGCTGCAGGGGCACTGTCTGTTATTGGTTACGTACCTGGAGTAGAGCAAAGTAGTTCCACCCTCTTTGGGCTTAAGATCGTGATATTTGTTCTACCTTCAATTTTGGGTACACTAGGAATTTCCATCTTATGGTTTGATCTAACAGAGGAAAAGCAAGTTCAGATTGGTAAGGAGCTGGCAGATCGTAGAAAAAATGCACAAGGTAAAATGACAGTCTAATTTGTCATTACATGTACTGTATAAACATAGAGTGGCGAATTAAATATGAAACTGTCATTTGACATACCGGAGAATAAGAAAATCAGAATAATCTTTAAGTTAATTTGAAATGAGTCAAATGATATATGAGGTGATATCTTGAGAGAATACGAAGTGTTAACTAAGAAGGCTTTGGAGGTAACTCCAAAATGGGTAAAAAATGACATTGAAACCATAATAAACGGAAATGATGGTGTTGTCGGAAGTAGTTATATTATAAGCAAGCTACATCAGCTGTACTCACCTGGAATACGTTATTCTATCGCACTTAACATGGGTAATTATGAATGGCACAGAGTTAGTCAGGAACGATTAACTTTTATTGATAATAATCTAGATCTATTAGACCTGATAATAAAAAAATTCCAAGATGTGAAAAGAGAAAAAATAAGACAAGGAAAGCCACACAGTCTTAGGTAACAAAAGAAAAAAAGGAAATCGTAGGCTTGTATAGTAATGGACTAATCTTTGATTAATTTTTTCTTATAAATTTACATGGCAATTGACTCAGCCAAAGAAAATCTAAAGTATTTGTAGTTTTTCTTATACACCTTAATTTTTTGGAATATTATAATTTTTATATGAAAGCGCGCGCATTCAAATATTCAAATATTAAAATATTTTATATTAAATATCAGGAGGGTCAAAAGTGAAATTTTCCAAGAAAACTAGTCTTGTTCTAATCTTGTTAATTTGCATTTCCCTAATTGTAAGTGCTTGCAGCTCTACCAACGAGGCAACCTCTAGCTCATTGTCAGGTTCCAAGTCAGGTGAAAAAATTAAACTTACCTTAATGATCGCCTGGCCGGATGATGTGAATGGGAAACGCGAAGAAGAGTTGGTCGCTAAAAAATTCGCTAATAAATATGATATCACGTTCAAACCAGTTGATAACAACGTTTTAAAGACTGTTAAAACTTCGATCGCGGCAGGCGAACCGGTTGACCTTTCTTTTTATTGGACTAGTTGTATGGGAGATTTCGTCGAGGGCGATATGGCATTGGATCTAACGCCCTATTTGAAAGCAAATAATAATGAGTGGATGAACACATTCATTGACGGCTCCTTAAACTTGGGAACCATAAAAGGTAAAATATATGCTGTTCCGAATACTCCTGTGTATCCAATGATGTTGGTAAATAAAGATCTTTTGGATCAAGCAGGAGTTACAATTCCGGATCAGCCGACATGGGATGAATTCACAAATGCAATGACTAAAGTGAAAGAAAAGTTAGGAATCACACCTCTTGGAATTCAAAGTGGTTGGGCAGGCTGGTTGGTCAGAAATAATTTGTTTGCAGTATGGCCGAATGAGTCAAAAGTTAAAGAATGGGGTGAAGGTGAAATTTCGTTCAATGACCCAGAAGTTGCAAAAGTTTTCAATGCAACGAAGGAGCTCTACGATAAGCAATATGTCTATCCGGGCAAAGGTGCTCTTACCATGACGGGAGATCAAGTTTTAAATGCATTCAAGTCTAAAAAGATTGCATTTATGGGTTACATTAATTTCCTTGCCGACACAGCAATCAAAACCTCGGGAGTGAAAAATGTACAGATCTTAACCTTCCCTCATATGGGGGCTCGTTCGAAAGTTATGGGCTCAGCTAATGGTTTTATGATTCCAGCCAACGCGAAACATCCGAAAGCATCGATTGAGATCTTGAAATATTTAACCAGTACGGAAGTTCTTCAGCAACGAGTGGATAACGGTTCTCCAGTATCGGTTAAAGGCGTAAAAGCGGACGATCCAAAAATTGCACTTTATGCCAAGGACGCTGGGAATCTCTATACGGAGAATGAAATTACTAGTATTTCTCCCCAAATGAGTGATTATATCGGCAATAAATTGCCAGCTAATTATATCTTCAACCCCAAGACAACTCTGGAAGATCTCGAAAAGCTGAGATTGGAAGCCATCAAGCAGAAAAAGTAGTCAGTCCATTAATAGGTGATTACGATAATGGGCATAAACAATTTGTCTTATGTCCATTATTATTTAAGGAGGAGAGCACAAGGTGACCAGTCAATCAAAAGGTCAAACCATAAATATTAAGCACCAGTCAGAGTACCCGGTAATCAGTACAACAAAGGGTCGATCCATAAATTTTAAGCAGCGCTTATTAGGGGTTACGTTACTTATACCAGCGGCAATCTTTATCACTTTTACGATGTTTTTACCGATTGTATGGAATATCGTCTTATCTTTTGCGGATTGGAGCCCATTATCGGGACTGCATTTGGTTGGATTGGATAACTATAGCAAACTATTTCAAGATTCGGTTACCCTCAAAGGATTCGGATATTCCATATTTATCGCGGTTATCTCTTCGTTGATTGCTATTCTAACAGGTCTATTACTCGCATTAATGGTGTATAAGATGAGCAACAAGGAGGGAGCGGTATTTCGGTTGATTTTCTTTACACCGAGCATGATGCCTTTTATCATCATCGGATTAATATTTTCCTTTATTTTAAGCCCCGACGGTCTTGTAAATCAATTTTTCAGATTGATTGGATTGGGAAGTTTGGAACAAGCATGGCTAGCAAAACCTGGACTTGTCCTGTGGACAGTGGCTGTGGTAAGCGGCTGGAAAGGTGCCGGTTCCGTGATGATGCTTTTATATACTGCCATTATTACAATTCCGGCTTCGATGTTTGAGGCAGCTCGACTCGAGGGAGCAAACTACTTCCGCCAAATCCAAATGATTATTCTGCCGCTCATCAAGCCGACGATTGGTATGGTATCCATGTTGGTGATCATCGGTTCCTTTAAAGCTTATGATATCGTCTTTACAATGACAAAAGGTGGACCTGGTGATTATTCGAAAATTGTACCGCTCCAAATGTTGGATGTAGCGTTTAGTTTTAATGAATTCGGATATGCAGCTGCTATTGGTGTATTATTTACGATCCTCGTAGCCATCATTATTTTCATTTCACAAAAGTTCACAAAGGGGGATGTATATGAGTATTAGAAGTTGGAATTCAACCATGTTCATACGTCTTTCTCTTATTATATTTGCAACAGTCAACATCTATCCGGTTCTTTTTACTATTTCAACCTCTTTTAAAACTACTGAAGAGTTTTATTCAAATTTATGGTCATTCCCTACCAAATTCCATATTGAGAATTATGTTGAGGCATTTAAGGTGGGACATCTAGGAGAGTATTTGGTAAACAGCGTCGTTATAGCGGTTGCGACACTGTTTACCGTTACGGTGTTGGCTACTTTTGCGGCTTATGCATTGGCTAGATTACGCGTTCCATTCGCAAGAGCCATTGTTGGCCTTTTATTTATCTTAATGATCTTGCCGGCAGAGTCCATGGTTATACCTTTATACATGGTGATGGCTAAAATAAAACTGATCAATGTCACTTACCTTCCTATAATCATCGCCTATGTGGGTTGGTTGCTGCCTGGAAGCATCGTTATCTTGTATAATTTTTTCCGGACGATACCCGAAGAATTAATAGAATCAGCGAGAATGGACGGCTGCGGTGAATTAAATTTGCTATTCAGGATTGTCTTCCCTTTATCAGGCGGCGCCGTCGCCACATGTACAGTGTTTAATTTTGGATTCGTATGGGGAGAGTTAATGTGGGCACAAACTGCTACTTTGACGTCAGATAAAGGCATTCCGTTATCTGTTGGTCTGATAAATTTTCAAGGTCAATTCACAACAGACTGGGGATTAATGACTGCTGGAATCTGCATCATCTTACTCCCGCTTATTCTTCTCTTTATCTTTCTACAACGCTATTTTGTTCAAGGTCTGTCTGCCGGAGCAATCAAAGGGTAAATAGATGGTTTACGGGTTAAAAGAAAGAACGGCCAGTTCTGCGCAGCCGTTCTATTCTTTTATAAAAATAGAACTCCCTGGAGTGTGTTCAAATTTATCATGAAGTTCAAGGACTTGTCTTTAAGTTTTAAATTATATCTATCCATAATGGTATTGATTATCATTCCCTTAATTATTGTCGGATTTTTTTTGAATCGTCAATTTGCTCAATTTGCGTTAAACAAAGCTAGCGAAAATGCGCTTCAAACGTTGAAGCAAACCGAAAACAGTTTTTCTACACTTGTTACGGATACCAATGATATTTCAGTCCGCATTCTGTCAAACGAGTCGGTGCAAGATTTCAGCAATGGTAATTACAGCGACAAGGCTGAATATGAAAAAATGTATTGGAATATTAACGAGTGGATTGATAACGTAGTTGGATCCAAAAATTACTTTGATTCGATAAGCCTATACTCACGCAACCATGTCATTTTTCAAAGAGGAATGCAGGTTCAGGACTTGGATCAAAAGATAATGGGGCGTGCTAATCGGCTCCAAGGAAGAGGGTACTGGGTAACCTCTCAGGGGAATGTCAGTTATTATCGTGCGATAATGGACATGCAAAACTTGGGAAGGATGCTTGGTATAGAAAGATTCGATATTCGAGAAGAATCGCTCTACCAATATTACAAAAAAATGAATTCTTATTCCGGTTCTCAAATCTTTCTATTAGACTCGTACGGACGGGTCTTATCTTCAACGGAAAGAAATCGGATGGGCGAAAACCTTGATCACATCGATTATGTTCGGAAAACACTGCATTTGAAAAATGGTTATTTTTCTACCCGTATTCAAGGTGAAAGGAATATTGTGCTCTTTTATACAATTGAGGCAACAAATTGGACACTGATACAAAGCATTCCGGAACATTCGTTCACATCAGTTAAAACTACGATTAATACCATTTTGTACATTGTCATACTGTTATGCATATTTTTTGGTATTCTGTTTTCTTTTGTCCAGCACAAATATATGGTTAAGCCGTTGCGAAATTTGCAAAAAGAAATGGAGAAACTTAAAACCGGTAATTTTGATATTTCATTGAATATTGATTCAAGAGATGAAATTGGGGAAGTAAGCAATGGATTTGTGAAGATGGCAAAGCAGCTGAATCATACGATAAATGAAGTTTATTTAACAAAAATCAAGCAAAGAGAAGCTGAATTAAAAGCATTGGAATCGCAGATAAACCCTCATTTTTTATACAATACATTGGATTCTATTCATTGGCTGGCAATTAAGCATAAAAATTATGATGTTAGTGATCAAATTGAAGCCTTGGCAGATATATTCAAGCACGTACTAAATAAGGGAGAAACCATCGTCACCATCCGCCAAGAGGTTGACTTTCTGGAAAATTATATGTTTATTCAAAAGCGAAAGTATGGAAAACGAATTCAACTATTCATTGATGCCGGCCCGGAGATCTTGAACTATAAGATGCCAAAATTAGTAATGCAGCCTTTAGTTGAAAATGCGATTGTGCATGGGCTGGAGCAGGTCATCGAGGGCGGTATGATTGAAATAAAAATAAACAGAGTGGACAAAGGGATTCAATTTATTGTTTCCGATAATGGAATAGGCGTTGATGAAGCCAAAATCCATCAAATGATGGCTAGCAGTGACGATGCGAAACATGTATTTGCATTAAAAAATATAGACGACAGAATCAAAATCAGTTATGGACAGGAATATGGACTTTATTTTACTAGCAGTTATGGGGTTGGCACAATCGTAAAGGTGCTTATTCCTCTTATTGAATAATGGAAATTGCGGGTGATTAAGATGAAGTTGTTGATTGCAGATGATGATGAGCAGATCAGGTCAGGGATTGAACAAGGAATTGATTGGTCAGCTTTGGACATTAAGCAGGTTATTACCGCCTCAAATGGGCTTGAGGCACTGCAACTTTTTACTGAGTTTCTGCCGGAGATCGTTATTACGGATGTCAGAATGCCTGGAATGGACGGCTTGGAACTGCTGAGGAAAATTAAGAAGAAGAAACCGCAGACAAGAGTGATCATTCTAAGTGGATATAACGATTTTGATTACCTTAAAAAAGCGATTCAATTAGGTGCTGTTGATTATGAAATGAAGCCCATTCGGGCACGGAATTTAATTGCACTTATTAAGAATGTAAAGGAAGAAATTATCCGACAACGTGTCACGGATCAAGAATTTCATAAATATCTAGACTCGTATAAAACAACTTTTGTAGAAGAATTGATTTCCGGCAAGATTTCGGACCTGTTGATTGTTCAGCAAGGATTGCAGCAATATTATAATTTTCATGCAACAGGATCGATCCTCTGTATATCCGCACAAATGGATGGTGACTGGAGGAAGAATCAGGATGGATTGAAGAGCGTGGCGGATACGATGAACCATCTTTTTGCAACCAGTGATGTAGCCTCTAGAGGGATCTGTTTATGGACAAATGAAGACAAATTTCTACTTTTGATGAGGACGGAAACACAATCTTATCTTTACAATTCTCAATTTGCAAATGAAATGACAAAACGGCTTAGGGCGTGGAATCAAGAGTTAAATGCCATTTGCCGCATCTCATTCTCGGCTGGAATCAGCAGTCCGGGCAGCGTTTCAGAGTTTAGTAAACTCTATCACGAAGCAAACCAAGCATTATGTATGCGACTTTACGAGGGGTCTAATTCCATCAAAGTGTACAATCGATCCATGGAATTAAAAAGTAGTATGATAATTGGTTTGCTAGAGAATATAGATTTCATATTGAAATTGTCCCAAGGTGACTTTGCTTCTATAGTAATGTTGGTTAATAGTGAATATGACCGCCTTAAGAAAGAAAGAAAATATAGTAGAAAAAGTGTTTCCGCCTATTCCCGTAAATTGCTTCAACTAATAATGGTCACAGTAAGTAACATTCCAGTTGATATGATCAATGACATTCAGGTGCAAATAGAATTCATTGAAGGTACTGAGGAAATTCTAGTGATCGATGAATTCAGGAATATAGTTGTTCATGTTGTTGAAGAGATTGGCAAAAGGTTATCAAAGGATCTTAGTCCGGCAATGATACGTGCGGATGAGTTTATCCGTAAAAACTATACATGTGATCTTACGGTAGGGATGGTTGCCGAACATGTCGGGAAAACACCAAACTATTTTAGTCATCTCTTCAAAAGAGAATTTGGAATCTCTTTCAAGGAATATGTGACACGCTTAAGGATAGACAAAGCGAAAGAACTTATTCTCAATACAAATGAGCTAATCTACGAAATTAGCGAGAAAGTAGGTTTTTGTGATTACACATATTTTACGCAGGTATTTAAGAAAATGGAGGGATTTTCACCTGCCGAATTAAGAAGAAGATCTTCGGAAAATGCAGTGATTGGGGAATAAATGCTTACTAATTATACATTTATATATGAGATATTGAGGACCTGAGGACTCTATTATATTCTCCCTCTAAGGGGCAGATTCAAATTATTATAGTCTAGATTTTTTATAACATAAACAAATTTATTGGAATAAAGATAATTAGTTTTATGTGAAAATGTAGGAAAGATAGAATGAGAGAAGTGAGTATAAAATGAAATATAATTCAATCAGACCAGGACAAATTTGGTTAGATACCGAAGGAAAGCGCATTCAGGCGCATGGGGGGTCCATCATTACTGTAGGAGATACTTTTTATTGGTATGGTGAAAATAAAGAAAACACAAAGGCCGGAAATGGAATTTGGCATTGGGGAGTTAAATGCTATGCCTCAAAAGATTTGTATAACTGGGAGGACAAAGGGATCATCATTCCTCCTAATGAAGAAGATGAGAACTCTCCCCTGTATCCTTCTCAATTCATGGATAGACCACATATTATTTTTAATGAAAAAACAGGTAAGTTTGTATGCTGGCTGAAGATTATGAAAAAAGAAGGAACACAGGAATCAACGGTTTTGATTAGTGACCATATTTTAGGACCATATACCATGGCGAAAAGTGGTCTCCGTCCATTAAATATGAGTGCGGGTGATTTTGATTTGGTCTTGGCGCCAGATGGAAAGGCTTACTACTATTTTGAAAGAGTTCATAGTGAACTGGTTTGTGCCGATTTAACAGAAGATTTCACGGATGTAACAGGTTATTATTCTACTCATTTTCCAAATATCCAACCTCCTTATGTTCGTGAGGCACCAGCCTACTTTAATAGGAAAGGACTACACTACTTGTTCACATCCGGCACAACAGGATATCATCCAAACCCATCGGAAGTAGCTCGCGCAAAAACTTTTCATGGTCCATGGGAGATTTTGGGGAATCTGCATACAGAGGATTCTACGTGCACTTCATTTAATTCACAGATCACATCTGTATTTAAACATCCTTTTAAAAAAGATTTGTATATTGCATTGGCCGATAGATGGCTTCCAAAGCTTCCAGAAGTTATCGGAGATGATTTTTATAATGGAAATAGATATCGAACTGTTGAAGAAAGATTTAAATTATTATTCGGTCCAGATAGAGATTTAGTTATACCAGAAGAATCCAAAAATGACTCGGCTTCGGAAAGACAAGAATATGGTCTAGGTTTAGATGTGGATACCTCGATAGCAGATTATGTATGGCTACCTGTAAGATTTGATGGGGAGATGGCTTATTTAGACTGGAAAGATGAATGGAAAGTGGAAGATTATGAATAACCGTCAACCAGAGTCGATATCAGATGGGACTTGACGTTTTGAGAGATTCCGAGCATGGGAAGTGGGATCGCTTTTACCGGGCGGATTGGCTCACGAATATCAAGAGTACGGTCCATAATGTAGCCACACTAAGGCGGTTTCTGCGTATTCACGGTGATAGTCCTGATTTCTTTTTGTGGTAAAAGGAATATCTGATGCCCGAAACGGAGAATTGTATTTATTTGGAAAACACGCAACACAATCCACTTTCCGACGACGAACTTGCCAAAAGGTTGAAAGAACTTTTTTGAAAAAGGGTACAAATAAATGATGGATTGGGGAGAGACGATGACAAAGTTTCATAGAACATATACTACTAAAGCTAATTTTATGCTTCATGGGGGAGACTACAATCCTGATCAATGGCTAGATAGAACTGATATATTAGCGGATGACATCAAATTGATGAAGTTTGCCCATACGAATACTTTTTCTGTTGGCATTTTTGCCTGGGCTGCATTAGAGCCGGAAGAAGGAGTGTATAACTTTGAGTGGTTAGATAAAATTTTTGATGATATCTACGGTATCGGCGGACGAGTGATTTTAGCCACACCAAGTGGGGCTCGTCCTGCTTGGATGTCTCAAAAATACCCTGAAGTACTGCGAGTTAATTCAGCAAGAGTGAAGCATCTGCATGGCGCAAGACATAATCATTGCTTTACTTCACCGATTTATCGTGAAAAAACTCAGAAGATCAACCGCCTGTTAGCTGAAAGATACGGTCAGCATCCTGCTTTGTTAATGTGGCATATCTCAAACGAATATGGCGGCGAATGCCATTGTCATCTATGTCAGGAAGCCTTCAGAAACTGGTTAAAAGAGAAATATCCTGACCTTAAATCCTTGAATCATGCTTGGTGGGGTCCATTTTGGAGCCACACTGTTACAGATTGGTCACAAATCGAATCTCCTTCTCCAATTGGAGAAAATACGGTAAACGGATTAAACCTTGACTGGCGCAGATTTGTAACCGATCAGACGATTGATTTCTTTGAAAATGAAATTATCCCCATAAAGGAAGTTACACCTGAGATTCCAGTTTCGACGAATTTCATGGCGGACACACATGAACTCATTCCGTTCCAAGCTCTTGACTATAGCAAGTTTGCGAAACATCTTGATGTGATCAGCTGGGATGCCTACCCTGCTTGGCACAATAATTGGGAGAGTACAGCTGACTTGGCAATGAGAGTAGGATTCATAGATGACTTGTATCGCAGTCTTAAACATCAGCCGTTTATTTTAATGGAATCTACTCCGAGTCTTGTAAACTGGCAACAAGTGAATAAAGCAAAACGACCAGGAATGCATCTGCTTTCCTCCCTGCAAATGGTGGCACATGGCTCGGACAGCGTCATGTACTTTCAATGGCGCAAGTCACGAGGTTCTGCGGAAAAATTCCACGGTGCGGTTGTTGACCATGATAATAGCTTGGATAACCGTGTGTTCCAAGAGGTTGCAAAGTTGGGGGGAATCTTGGAAAAGATTTCTGATGTAGTGGGAACAAATCGCCCTTCAGACGTTGCTATTCTTTATGATTGGGAAAGCAATTGGGCCCTTAACGATGCATCAGGCTTTGGTTTAAAGACGAAACGGTATCCGCAAACCTTGCAGACACATTACCGAACTTTCTGGGAAATGGATATTCCTGTCGACGTCATTACCAAAGACCAGGATTTCACCTCGTATAAATTATTAATTGTGCCAATGCTCTACTTAGTAAGCGAAGAAACGATTTCACGCTTGAAGACATATGTAGCCAGTGGCGGTACGTTAGTCATGACCTACATAAGCGGAATTGTTAATGAACATGATTTAACGTATTTAGGGGGCTGGCACAAAGACCTTCAAGAGATTTTTGGAATGATTCCTGTTGAAACCGATACGCTGTATCCAAATGATCGCAATGCAGTCCATTTCAATGGTAAAACGTATGAGTTAAAAGACTATGCAACAGTTATTCAATTAAATGCAGCTAAGACAGAAGCCCATTATGTGCAGGATTTTTACGCGAATACACCGGCTGTTACAAGCAACGTATTTCAGAAGGGAAAAACCTATTATATTGGCGCCCGGTTAGAGGATGATTTCCATCGTGAATTCTATTCGGGGCTAATAAACGAATTAGCGATTAAACCTGCTGCTTCCGTTAAGCATGGTAAGGGAGTATCTGTACAAGTGAGACAATCCCCTGAGTGTAACTATATTTTCATAATGAACTTTACGGAGGAAGACCAAACCGTCGTGCTTGAATCTGCTGTTAAAGATATGGTCACTGGAGAACAATTGTCTGGTGAAGTTGTTTTAGAAAAGTATCAAGTGAGGATTGTGGAAAAAGAAAAAAGTTGAGTCTGTTTAAAATGCCAGGAAATCAAAATAAACAGGATGCGGAAAGACAAGAATATGGCCTAGATTTAGATGTTGATACCTCCGTATCAGATTATGTATGGCTACCTGTAAGATTTGATGGTGAGATGGCTTATATAGACTGGAAAGATGAATGGAAAGTGGAAGATTATGATTAACCGTCAATTCACAACAAGACCATAACATTTTCGAACAATAAATAGTTAAAGGAAAATAATAAATGAAAACATACATTGAAAAAAAAGCCAATTTCTTTAAGTCGGCCAAACCTATTTGGCCTGAGGAATTAATGGGGCAAATGAATTATACTTTAGAATTTAGAGCAGTTATTGACATGCAAAGTTTTGAAACATGCAAACTAAAAATAGCAGTCTCTACCATATATAGAGTTTTTATTAATGGAGAGTTTGCAGGTTATGGACCTGCAAGAGCAGCAAAAGGTTACTTCCGGGTTGATGAACTCGAAATTTCCGAGAAGCTAGCTAAGGGTATAAATATCATTACAATAGAAGTTGCTGCTTATAATGTAGAAAATTACTATATTATGGAACAACCTGAATTTATCCAGGCCGAGCTGTTGTGTGGAGATGTAGTGATTGCTTCAACTCAAGGTAATGGTGTGTTGTTTGAAGCAAGGTTATGCAATGAACGGGTGCAAAAAGTTCCCTTCAACAGCTTTCTAAGAGGATCGTTTGTTGAATATTATAAGCTTGATTCTCGGTATGCAGATTGGAGAACAAAACAAGATTACGATTTAAAGGCTGTTGAATGTCAAGTAGTACCTGAAAAAACATTTTTGCCTCGTGTGGTTGAGTATCCTGAGTTTGGTTTGAAAATGCCAGTTAAAGAAGTGGAAGAGGGCATTTTTGAAGAGGATGAAACAGCAGAAGCATCATGGATAGCGTTTTTTACTGATATGGTTGGCCGAGTTAAAAAGGGATATACCATTAATGAATTCGAAGAGGATCCAGCCATTGACCTACAAAAGATTAGATACTGTCAAAAACTCAAAAGCGACAGTTTTCTCACCAGTGACTCTACAACTGAGTTACATAAAGGTTCATACAAAACCTTTGATTTTGGTACCAATTTAACAGGCTTTATCGGTGCCAAAGTAATAGCTAAAGAAAAGAGTAAAATTATCTTTTTATTTGATGAAAAACTTACTGATGGAGATGTAGACTTCAAACGTGCAGGAATTAATCCCTTTATTGTATATGAACTTGAAACAGGAACATACAACCTGGAGGCTTTTGAAGCTTACACTTTAAGATATTTAAAAGTAATGGTATTTGAAGGTTCCAGTGAGATTAGCAATATTTATCTAAGAGAATATACAAACCCCGATGTATTTAAAGCATCTTTTTCATGTAGTGATACGAAATTAAGCCCTCTTTTTGAAGCTGGTAGAGAAACGTTGCGGCAAAACTCAGTGGATGTTTTTACTGACTGTCCATCCCGTGAAAGGGCCGGATACCTGTGTGACAGCTTCTTTACTGCTAGAGCAGCTTTTGATTTATCAGGTAATACCAAGGTAGAAAGACTCTTTTTTGAAAACTACCTCTTGGCAGATAAGTTTGATAAGTTACCTGAGAACATGTTGCCAATGTGTTATCCTGCTGATGCTATTGGAATCGTGACAGATTTAAAATCAGAATATGGGGATTTTATCCCAAATTGGTCATTGTGGTTTGTAGTGCAGCTTGAAGAATATCTGAAAAGAAGCGGAGATACAGAGCTTGTAGAGAGATTTAAGCCAAAAGTATTAAGGCTGTTTGAGTATTTTAAGGCTTTTGAAAATGAATATGGACTTCTTGAAAAACTTGATGGCTGGGTGTTTGTTGAGTGGTCTAAAGCAAATGACTATGTCCAGGATGTCAATTATCCCAGCAATATGCTTTATGCAGGAGCTTTGGCTGCTGCAGGAAGAATTTATAATATGAATGAGTTGCTTGAACACTCTTACAGATTAAAAGAGGAAATTAGAAAGCAATCTTATAATGGAATATTTTTTGTAGATAATGCAGTGCGTGGAAATGGTGAACTACGAGTTACAAAAAACAAATCAGAAGTATGTCAATACTACGCCTTTTTCTTTGAGGTTGCTACACCTGAAACACATAAACATTTATGGAATACATTGTTGACTAAGTTTGGACCTAAAAGAAAGGCAACAGGAGCTCATCCCGATGTAGATCCGGCAAATGCATTTATTGGAAACTATTTAAGGTTGGATTTACTCTCACGATATGGGCTAGGGAAACAATTGGTAGACGAATCCAGCGATTACTTGACTTATATGGTAAATCAAACCGGAACTATTTGGGAGCATGCTGATGATTCTGCAAGCTGCAATCATGGATTCGGTTCACATATTGTGTACTGGCTATATAAAAATGTTTTAGGTATTAGCGATATTAATGTGTTAAATAAATTTATTTGCCTGAGGTTTGAAGCATCAGACTTGGATTGGTGTGAAGGGAGAGTACCGATAAACAACGGCTTTCTAAGTGTTAAATGGTGGAAAGAAGATAACACTATCTTTTACAGTGTTGAAATACCGGGAGGATTTAATCTGAAAGTGGAAAATATGACCGGTTTATCCCTTGTTCGTAAATAAATGTGATTTTTGAAGTAGTTGAAAAGAATCGTAAATATGAGAAGGTGCTGCTGAAAGGCTGATGGAATAATTAACTGCACAGCAGCACTTTTTTTTAAATGAATACACTTATCAATATAATGGAAGATTCTCGGGATACAACTTATAAATTATAAATAGATTTCGCTAAATAACAAGTATGCAAGGAGAAAAATTATGAAGAAAACGAGTATGAAATTTATGGATTCTTCACTCTCAGCTGAAGAACGTGCAGATGATTTGTTGCAGAGAATGAGTATTGATGAAAAAATGGGGCAGATTGTTTGTTACTTCCCTATAAAACTATCGGAATATGAATACTTAGAAGAAAATTATAAACATGGAGTGGGGCAGGTTAGTACTCTTGAGATGAGGTCGCTAGACACACTTGAAGATGCTGCAAGGTTCCAGCATGAAATACAGGAAAAAGTCATGTCGCTAAGTGAACATCGTATTCCGGCCATTTTTCATATGGAAGGTCTTTGTGGTGCGTATGTACAAGGGGCTACCAGCTTTCCTTCAGGGATTGGAAGAGCCTCTTCTTGGGATCCTGAATTAGAGAAAGAAATCGGGAAAATTGTTGGCAGGCAGGAGCGCGCGGTTGGCATCACACAAGTCTTTGCACCGGTATTAGATATATCCAGAGATTCAAGAATGGGTAGACAAGGAGAGACCTATGGTGAGGATCCTACTTTAGCAGCGGCAATGGGCGTTGCCTATACGAAAGGTATTCAATTGGAAAAAACGGGCCATCGACGTTCTGAAAGTGTCGCAAAGCATTTTCTGGGCTTTCATGCTTCTGATGGCGGAATACATGGGACTCATGTTGATATGCCGACAAGACCTTTACGAGAAATCTATGGGAAGCCCTTCCAGGCAGCAATTACAGAAGCAAATTTAAGAGGAATCATGCCTTCTTATAATTCTATCAATGGAGAACCGGTGTCCGCTTCCAAAGAAATATTGACAGGAATCTTGCGGGACGATATGGGCTTTGATGGAATCACGGTATCAGATTATTGTGCGATTATGAATATTCATGGGGTTCAGAAGGTATGTGAAAGTTATACGGAAGCAGGACTTCGTGCATTAAGCGCTGGTATGGATATGGAACTAATGATTAAGAAATGCTTTAATGACGAGTTAGCGGAATGGTTTGAAACTGGGAAAGCAGATATTGATATTTTGAACATAGCTGTAAGGCGTATTTTAGCTACTAAATTTAGAATGGGGCTTTTTGAGAACCCTTATGCCTTATCTGGTGAAGAGCTGACAAAGGCTTTTCATTGCTCCAAAGATGAGGACGTTACGCTGCAATCAGCCAGAGAATCACTAGTGCTTTTAAAAAATGATGGTACTTTGCCTATTCAAATGAATGTGAAAAAAATTGCTGTAATCGGATGCCATGCTTCAGACGCTCGAATTTTCTTTGGAGGCTATACTCATTTTAGTATGGCGGAAGGACTGTTAGCTGCCATTTCTACTATGGCTGGTCTAGAAACAAAGGCAGACGAGAAGAAATCTGTGATGAAGACAATCCCTGGAACCCCTATACAGGCGGATGATGATCCAGCTTTTGAGGCACTATTACAGAAACAAAAGCCAGGAATCAAGAATTTACTTGAGCAATTACTGGAAAGTCTGCCTCAAACTGAAATTGCTTATTCGTATGGATATCCAGTGGCAGGAAATGATATGTCTGGTCATGAAGAGGCTTTAAGAATAGCCCGTGATGCCGATTTGGTTATCGTTACATTGGGTGGCAAACATGGCACCAGCTCTATTGCCTCTATGGGAGAAGGTATTGATGCAACGGATATTAATCTCCCAATCTGTCAGGAAACCTTTTTAGAAAAATTATCTGAATTGCACAAAGAGGTAGTAGCCGTACATTTTAATGGCCGCCCCATCTCGAGTGATGCAGCAGACAAGTATGCAAATGCCATTCTAGAGGCATGGAATCCTGCAGAAAAAGGTGCAGAAGCGATTACGGATGTTTTACTTGGTAACTATAATCCAAGCGGGAAGCTTCCAATATCTGTGGCACGTTCCGCTGGACAGGTACCTATTTATTACAATCATCCGAATGGCTCCAGTTACCATCAGGGAGAAAGCATAGGTTTTTCCGATTATGTGGATATGCCTCATACACCTAGATATTTCTTCGGGCATGGACTTTCTTATACCAGTTTTACGTATTCTAATTTGAGATTAAGTAGTACGGAAATAGAACCAAACGGTGTAATCACCATTACTTTTGATTTAGAAAATACAGGTGAAACGCAGGGAACAGAAGTAGTTCAGCTTTATTTTAAGGACCGTTATGCCAGCATGACTAGACCAGTCTTGGAATTAGCAGGATTTAAACGTATTGAACTAGAGCCTGGAGAAAAGCAAACCGTTTCTTTCCAGGTAGAGCCAAGTCAAATGGCGTTTCTTGATCGGGACATGAAGTGGAAAATTGAGGCTGGTGACATAGATGTGCTAATTGGATGCTCTTCTATTGATATCAGGCTAAAGGACAGCTTTAGAGTTGCATCAGATTTATATATTGACGGTAAAAATAGAAAATTTTACGCAAAATAAAGAAATTTAATAATAGAGTTGGATTCATAGACACGTAGAGATATTTTCATAAGTCCTTAAAGGGAGTTTAAGATGATAGAAAGGGGATATGAAAGATGGATCGAATGAAAGGGAAGGTTGTCCTAGTAACTGGAGCCGGTAGCGGCATAGGTAAAGCCAGTGCAATTCTTTTGGCAAAAGAAGGAGCCAAAGTTGTATTGACGGACATTCAAACAGACACCTTAAATACTACTGTTTCAGAGATCGAAGCTTTTCAGGGTGAAGCAATAGGTATTAAACTTAATGTATCTGATGAAGAAGAATGGATTGCTACTATACAAAAAGCAGTTGGCACGTTCGGCACAATTAATGTACTAGTAAATAGCGCTGGCATTAGCAGCCAATTTGATACTACGGAAGAATGGAAGCGCCTGTTAAACATCAATTTAACGGGGAGCTATTTGGGTATGAAGCAAGTCATTCCCATAATGAAACAGGATGGTGGCTCTATTGTAAACATCGCTTCCCTTGCCGGACTTGTTGGTGGCGGTTTTAACGGTTATACAGCATCAAAAGGAGGTATACGCTCCATTTCTAGAGCTGCAGCAGTGGATTATGCAAAGGATAAAATCCGTGTAAATTCAATTTATCCAGGACTAATTATTACTCCTATGACCGAAGGCATACTCTATCATAATGTGTTGAAGCAAAAATTTGAGGAAAAAACGCCTCTTCCCCGGTTTGGAACCCCAGAAGATATCGCATTCGGCGTATTGTACTTAGCATCAGAGGAATCATCTTTTGTTACGGGTACGGAGTTAGTGATTGATGGTGGCACAACAGCATCTTGACTTTACATCTATTAGAAGAAAAACGTTTGTTGTAAGCTTGAATGTACCACAAGGCTGGAAGGTAGATTTTGTTGTCCTAGAACAATATTAAAATTGGGAGATCAAAATAATTAAATTTCAATTACCAAACTAGATTGGAGTTTTGAAATGAAAGATGAATTTATTGAGCAATGGGGACTGTTTGAAGTAAGTTGGGAAGGACCTAATGAAGGAAATCCTTTCATAGATGTATCGCTTAAAGCCATCTTTAAGAATGCAAATCGTGAAGTTGAGGTTAAAGGCTTTTATGCTGGTGAGGGCCAATATACCATTCGTTTTATGCCTGATCAAACAGGCGAGTGGTCTTTTCAAACGGAGAGTAATCTAGGAACCTTAAATCATTTAAAGGGTAAATTCCAATGTATTAAAGCTGGAGAGGACAATCATGGTCCTGTAATTGTTTCTGGTAAAACTCATTTTTCCTATTCAGATGGTAAACCTTACTATCCGTTTGGAACAACTGCATATGTATGGAACTATCAGAAAGAAGAGATTCAGGAGCAAACCTATGATAGTTTAAAAAGTGGTCCATTTAATAAAATTCGTATGTGTGTATTTCCAAAACACTATGATTACAATCTTCAAGAACCAGGTTTGTTTCCTTTTGTCGGTTCATTAGAAGAGGGGTTTGATTTTAGCCGTTTTGATACCCGTTTTTTCGATAATCTGGAAGAGCAAATAGCAAGGTTAGAAGAGTTAAATATTGAAGTCGATTTAATTTTATTTCATCCATATGACAGATGGGGATTTAAAAATATGGGAATAGAAGTAGACCAGCGTTACCTTACTTATATAATTGCTCGTTTGGCTTCTTTTCGAAATATTTGGTGGTCTTTAGCGAATGAATATGATTTGATTGAGAATCGTTCGATGGCTGAATGGGATGATTTGTTTAAATTCATACAAAAAGAAGATCCATCACAACACTTAAGGTCCATTCATAATTGGCACCGCCCAGACAATCGCAGTAATACGCATTGGTATGATCATAGTAAGCCATGGGTAACACATGCAAGCATTCAACATCCTGACACTTCGATGGTTATGGAATTGCTGGCATTATATGAGAAGCCTGTCATTTATGATGAATGCCGGTATGAGGGGAATATAAATCATGGATGGGGAAATCTCACGGCTGAAAGAATGGTTCAATGCTTTTGGGAAGGGGTTAGCCAGGGCGGTTATGTTACACATGGTGAGACATTTATGAATCCTAATGAAATTATTTGGTGGTCCCATGGAGGTAAGCTTTATGGCGAGAGTCCAGACCGGATTGCCTTCTTGCGATCTATCATCGAAGATGGACCAGTAAAAGGGTTAAAGCCGTTTAATTTTGAATGGACCGTTTTTGCAGGAAAAACAGGGGAGGAGTATTTACTTGCCTATTTTGGTGATAGTAGACCTTCTTCTAAAGTATTGCCATTTTCGGAAAATGAGAGGTACAAAATAGAAATTATTGATACATGGGAGATGACCATATCGCGTTTAGTAGGAGAATTTTCGGGTGGGTCAACTATTAATCTCCCCTCTAAACCATATATTGCACTAAGGGCGATCCAAATATAATTAAGCGGTTAAAAGATTGATTATGAAAATCGTACTATCTATTTAAAGAAGGATTTTCTCCATTTAGGGGGGGATCCCTTTTTATTTTTTAAGATTTATGATTCACAACAAACTTCAATAAATATAGTAGAAATTTTATAAATTAAATAGAAATGTTGAAATACATGACAAGTTGTATTATGGAAAAATATTATATGAAAATGTAGTAAAGACAAATGGGAAATGTCCACAAAAACCACAAAAGAGGAAAAAATAGAGAGGAGAGCATTATATGAGACAAATAGAAAAATATAATATATTTGAGAGATGTATTAAAGGCCCGGAGCCATCTACTACCAATGTTAAGGTGGATTTTACTGGAACCTTTATAAAAGAGGACAAAGAGGTTAACATTAAGGGATTCTACAATGGCAATGGTGAATATTTAGTTCGCTTTATGCCTGACGAAGAAGGTATTTGGCATTATGAATTAAGCCTCAAAGTTTCAGAAGAAATTAGAGAATCTGGGGATTTTGAATGTATTAGGGAAACAGCAAATAATCATGGGCCTGTGATGGTTAATGGTATGAATTTTCATTATGCCGACACTACCAGATATATTCCAATCGGAACGACATTATATTCTTGGATTCATCAACCAACGAATCTTATCGAAAAGACAATTGAAACATTGTCCCGAAGTCCATTTAATAAGGTACGTATGTGTGTGTTTCCTAAAAGTTTTATGTATAACAATAATGATCCTGAGCTATTTCCTTTCGAAAAAGATGAAGCAGGCAATTGGGACGTAAACCTGCCAAACTATGAATTCTGGGAACATTTAGAGGATCAATTAACAGCGCTTTTACATTTAGGTATTGAAGCTGATTTAATTTTATTCCATCCATATGACAGATGGGGGTTTGCGAACTTAAGCGGAGAGGATAATCTGACGTATCTTGACTATTGTGTAAGAAGGTTGGCAGCCTTCAGAAATATTTGGTGGAGTTTAGCAAATGAGTATGATTTGGTTTTTAATAAGAATGAAGAAGACTGGGAATCCTTTGGCAAGTTTATTAGTAGTGAAGATCCTTATCACCATTTGTTATCCAACCATAACTGCCTAAAAGTCTACGATGCATCGAAACCATGGATTACCCACTGCTCTATTCAGACAAATAGTGTTCAAAAAACAAAAATGTTCAGAGATCGATATAAAAAGCCGGTTTTGATTGATGAGTGTAAATATGAAGGAAACATTGAACCAAGTTGGGGAAATATTTCGGGATTTGAAATGGTACACAGATTTTGGACTGTTATGGTACTTGGTGGATACTGTACTCATGGAGAAACGTTTCATAGGGATGATGAGGTTCTTTGGTGGGCAAAGGGTGGAGAACTATACGGGGAGAGTGTAAACCGGATTGCTTTTCTAAAGAATATTATGTCTGAAATTGATGGGGATATCCAGCCAGACAAAGCTACATTTGATGTAAATCCTAATGATCCTAGTATAAAGGAAAAACTTGATTCTGTGGAGATGGATCCATTTGCAAAAGCACTATTTAGTCTTGAACCAGTTGAATTAAGTGAGTTTATGTACGGTTTTTCCTCGGTCTTTTCAGGGAGACATGATGACAAATACATGATCAAATATTTGGGAAGGGAATGTCGTTGCTTCACTGAAATTGAGCTGCCTGAAAACGGTGAAGAGTATTCAATCGAAGTAATAGATATTTGGGAAATGACGCGTGAAACAGTGCTTGATAAAGGAAAAGGTAAGGTAAGGGTTAACTTACCAGGAAAAGAAGGTATAGCGGTTATTGCGACTAGGAACAAATGACGGCAGAAGGGATAATCTCCTTTTAGGGGGGAATCCCTTTTTTATTTTTAAAGATATGGTGATTCACAACAAGCACCATTAAATATTGTAGAAATTTTATAAAATAAATAGAA
>NZ_JBALNF010000037.1:0-57873 GCF_036962465.1 Neobacillus vireti | reverse complement strand
AGGAGCAAGCTCCTATTGATTCGCTCGACTTGCATGTATTAGGCACGCCGCCAGCGTTCGTCCTGAGCCAGGATCAAACTCTCCATGAAAGTTGATTAGCTCATTTTGTTACGTTGGCTTAGTTTCAAAGTAGAAACTAATATTATTGTTTGTTGACGTTTTTGTTTGTTTAGTTTTCAAAGAACAACCATCGCTCC
The DNA here is from genome assembly GCF_036962465.1 of Neobacillus vireti. GTDB lineage: Bacteria > Bacillota > Bacilli > Bacillales > Cytobacillaceae > Neobacillus > Neobacillus vireti_B. The sequence continues at coordinate 57,676 of NZ_JBALNF010000037.1, read as the reverse complement.
GAAGCGACTTTATAAATATACCACCCATATTAAGAAAAGTCAATAATTTTTAAAATAATTTTTAGGTTTTATATAAAACTCCACTTTTGGCCATAATAAAAAGGGCACTTGTAAAGTGCCCTTTTTATTCAAAATTATTCTTCACCTTCAGGAAGGCTGCCATGTTGATCTTCATTGAGGACTGCCTCATTGCTATTATCTAAAGCATCTTCAGCTGTTTGCTCTAGTTCCTCTTCTTTTTCAACCTTTGCTACGGTTGCAACAAATTCGTTTTCACTTTCTTTTAGACTGATCAATTTAACACCTTGTGTATTCCGACCCATCTGTGAAATACCTGCAACGTCAGTCCGAATTAACACACCACCGGTTGTAATCAGCATAAGATCTTCTTCACCAGTTACAGCTCTCATGGAGACTAGGTTACCGTTTTTCTCTGTGACATGGCAGGTTTTTATCCCTTTACCACCACGGCCTTGAATCCGATACTCAGATGCAGGAGTTCGTTTTCCATAGCCATTTTTGGTTACAATTAATACATCATTATCTTCTTCAATTACTTCCATACCGACTACTTCATCATCTGGATCAAGTGTAATCCCTTTAACCCCTGTTGCCGTACGTCCCATTGATCGTACATCTGTCTCAGGAAAGTGGATTAGCATGCCTTTCTTAGTACCAATAATAATATGTTTGGTCCCATCAGTCAGACGAACAGAGATTAATTCATCTCCTTCACGCAGACTTAAGGCGATCAACCCATTGTTGCGGATATGAGCAAACGATGAAAGTGGTGAACGCTTTGAGATCCCTTCCTTCGTTGTAAAGAATAAGAACCAATCGTCCACAAATTCATCTACAGGGATAATGGCATTGATCCATTCACCTTTTTCGATGCCAAGCATATTTATAATCGGAAGCCCTTTAGCTGTCCTGCTGTATTCTGGTATCTCATAACCTTTAGAACGATATACCTTACCCTTATTAGTAAAGAATAAGATTGTATCATGGGATGAAGTAGTAATTAGATGTTCAACAAAGTCATCCTCATTCGTTCCCATTCCTTGTATACCTCGGCCGCCTCGTCTCTGCGCACGATAGGTGGACACTGGGAGCCGTTTAATATAGCCGTTGTGAGTTAATGAGATAACGATATTTTCACGTGGAATTAGATCCTCATCTTCAATATTTTCAATACCGCCCATCACAATTTCCGTCCGGCGTTTATCATTAAAACGTTCTTTAATTTCTAATAATTCTTCTCGGATAATATCAAGAATCTTTTCTTCATCGGCTAAAATTGCTTTTAGTTCAGCAATTAGCTTCATCAAACTTTGGAATTCATCCTCAATTTTTTCTCTTTCTAATCCCGTTAAACGCTGTAAACGCATATCAAGAATGGCTTGAGCCTGTTTTTCAGAAAGATTAAACTGAGTCATTAAGCCTTCACGCGCAATATCCGTTGTACGAGAGCTTCGGATCAGGGTAATGACAGCATCTAAATTATCTAGTGCAATTCTTAACCCATCTAAAATATGTGCCCGAGCCTCTGCCTTGTTTAATTCAAACAATGTTCTACGGCGAATGACCACTTTTTGGTGTTCTAAATAATAGACTAAACATTGCTTTAGGCTTAACACCTTTGGCTGCCCATCGACTAGTGCTAATGTGTTTATACCAAAACTGGTTTGCAGGGCTGTTTGTTTATATAAATTATTTAAAAGAACGTTTGAATTCGCATCTTTACGGACCTCGATGACAATTCGCATTCCGCGACGGTCGGATTCATCTCTAAGATCAGTAATTCCTTCAATCTTTTTATCCCGGGCTAACTCGGCAATTTTTTCAATTAATCTCGCTTTATTTACTTGGTATGGTAATTCATTAACGATAATGACTTCTTTACCGTTGGATTTCTGTTCAATCTCCACTTTAGCACGGATGGTAATCGATCCGCGGCCAGTTTCATAGGCTTTCCTAATTCCACTTCGGCCAATAATAATCCCGCCTGTTGGAAAGTCTGGACCTGGAATAATTTCCATTAATTCCTGGGTAGTGATTTCTGGTTCACGGCTTACTGCCAATACACCATCAATAACTTCCCCTAATTGATGTGGCGGGATATTGGTTGCCATCCCTACGGCAATTCCGGTTGTCCCGTTTACTAAAAGATTAGGGAATCGCGCCGGCAGAACAACTGGCTCTCTTTCCTCACCGTCATAGTTGTCTTGATAATCAATGGTATCTTTGTTTAAATCTCTTAATAGTTCCATGGAGATTTTAGACATTCTTGATTCTGTATAACGCATCGCAGCAGCTGCGTCACCGTCCACAGACCCAAAGTTCCCATGTCCATCTACAAGCATATAACGATAGTTAAAATCCTGTGCCATCCGAACCATGGTTTCATAAACTGCAGAATCACCATGCGGGTGATATTTACCGATAACATCCCCGACGATACGGGCCGACTTTTTATATGGTTTATCTGCATGAATGCCTAGGTCATGCATGGCGTATAAAATACGGCGATGAACTGGTTTTAACCCATCTCGAACATCTGGAAGGGCACGAGAAACAATAACACTCATCGCATAGTCAAGAAAGGATGATTTCATTTCCTGACTAATATTAATTTCACTTACTTTTGAATTGGGCGTTTCTGTCATATTACCTACCTCCCTCCGCTTTTTATATATCTAAATTCTTTACATATTGTGCGTTTTCTTCAATGAAGTTACGTCGTGGTTCTACCTTTTCACCCATTAACATATCAAAGGTTTCATCAGCTTCAATTGCATCTTCAAGACTTACTTGGAGCATACTTCTATTAGCAGGATCCATCGTTGTATCCCATAACTGTTCAGGATTCATTTCCCCTAAACCTTTATATCGTTGAATATTAGGCTTCGGTGCAGCTGGCAGCTCTGCTAATATCCGCTCAAGTTCTTTATCATTATAAGCATACTCAATTCGTTTGCCTTGTTGTACCTTATAAAGAGGCGGCTGGGCAATATAAACATAACCAGCTTCTAAAATCTTTCTCATAAAGCGGTAAAAGAACGTTAAAAGAAGGGTACGAATATGAGCACCATCCACATCGGCATCTGTCATAATGACCACTTTATGGTAACGAGCCTTGGAAATATCAAAATCTTCTCCAATTCCTGTTCCTATCGCCGTAATCATTGCTCTGACTTCATTGTTAGAAAGAATTCTATCTAAACGTGCTTTTTCGACATTAAGAATTTTTCCGCGCAGCGGCAGAATGGCTTGGAAATGACGATCACGTCCTTGTTTTGCTGATCCGCCGGCAGAGTCACCCTCTACGATGTACAATTCACTCTCTGAGGGATCCTTTGATGAACAATCCGCTAATTTTCCAGGCAAACTGGAAACCTCTAATGCACTTTTGCGGCGAGTTAACTCCCTAGCCTTCTTGGCAGCAAGTCTTGCCCTTGATGCCATCAATCCTTTATCAACGATTTTCCTTGCCACATTTGGGTTTTCTAATAAAAACTTATCAAATGTACTTGCAAAAACGGTATCAGTAATCGCTCTGACTTCGGAATTCCCAAGCTTTGTTTTTGTCTGTCCTTCAAATTGAGGATCAGGGTGTTTGATCGAAACAATCGCTGTAATCCCTTCACGTACATCCTCACCGGAAAGGTTTGGATCACTTTCCTTGAATATGCCATTTTTTCTAGCATAATCATTAATTACTCTTGTTAAAGCAGTCTTAAAACCTGATTCATGTGTACCGCCTTCATAGGTGTGAATATTATTGGCAAAAGAGTAAATATTTTCTGTATAGCCCTCGTTGTATTGGAGTGCGACCTCAACACTAATGCCGTCTTTTTCTCCTTCCATGTAGATAGGTTCTTCATGGACTACTTCTTTTGTACGATTTAAATGTTCAACATACGATTTGATACCACCCTCATAGTGATATTCATTCCGTTTATTTTCTTCACGTTTATCTTCAATCGTAATTTTTATTCCTCTGTTAAGAAAGGCAAGTTCACGTAAACGAGTAGCAAGAATATCAAATTCATACACTAATGTTTCCGTAAATATCTCACCATCTGGTTTAAAATGAGTGATCGTTCCGGTTTTGTCAGTCGTTCCAATTACCTTTAGTTCAGAAACCACGGCCCCGCGTTCAAAGATAATCTGATAGATTTTACCGTCACGATGAACATTAACTTCAAGTTCGGTAGAAAGAGCATTAACAACTGATGCACCTACACCATGCAAACCGCCGGAAACCTTATAGCCTCCGCCGCCAAACTTTCCACCAGCGTGAAGTACTGTCATGATTACTTCGACCGCAGGCCTGCCCATTTTTTCTTGAATATCAACTGGGATTCCACGGCCATTGTCCTTTACCGTGATACTATTATCTTCTTCAATAATGACATTAATTTCATCACAGTAGCCTGCCAGGGCCTCATCGATACTATTATCAACTATTTCCCAAACAAGATGATGCAGACCTTTTCCGCTTGTTGAACCAATATACATTCCCGGTCTTTTCCGTACTGCTTCAAGCCCCTCAAGAACTTGAATTTGATCAGCGCCGTATGCTCCCTCTACTGCTTTTTGTTCCAAAGTCATACTTGTTCACCTACACCTTCTGACAAAAATATCTCTAATTAAACTATAAATATAAAGATTTATATTAAAATTCATGTATACTCATTTGATTTGAACGTTTCTTTAATGTTCCTGAAGCAATGGGGGATAAATAAACCTTGTCATTTGTAATAATGACTGATTTATAGGGGTTTTTAGACAAGTTAATGACTTTTTCGCTTTGTTTATTCAAAAATTCATTCACCAATGGTGATTGATTGGCACTTTCTTTATCTAATATTGAAATAATATCTTCTGCCCTAATATTTAAATCTTCCCCGATGTGAATATACATTAACCCACCTCAATTAACCTTCTTTATGGTGCCTGACTGCACGATATAGGTTGAAGCATCTTTTAATGTCTGATGATCAATTCCTTCCACACTTGTCGTGGTGACAAATGTCTGGACTCTCCCTTGAATGGTATTGAGTAAATGGGATTGCCTGTAATCATCTAATTCGGATAAAACATCATCAAGCAAAAGAATTGGATATTCACCAATTTCATTATGAATCAATTCAATTTCAGCCAGCTTAACAGAGAGGGCCGTTGTACGTTGCTGCCCTTGGGAGCCGTATGTTTGAACATCCCTTCCATTAACGAAAAACAAAACGTCATCACGATGTGGACCAAACAAGGTAGATCCTCGTTCCATTTCCCTACTTCTCACTTTAGAAAATTTTTCCTGGAAGCTTTCTATCATTTTCGACAAATCTTGTTCTTCTAATACCTCTACAGAAGGTTTATACATAATTTCAAGTGTTTCCAAGCCTCTTGAAATACCTTGATGAATTGGCTTAGCCCAATTTTCGAGTAATCTCAGAAATTCAAATCTCTTTTTAACGACCTTTACAGCCATGTCAATAAATTGTTCGGTTAAGACCTCGAGCATGGTAGGATCGCTTTGTTTTTTGATTTGCATCATTTTTAAATAATGGTTGCGTTGTTGAAGTATTTTTTGATATTGACTCATATCATGTAAGTAAATCGGTGATACCTGACCAATTTCCATATCAATAAATCGTCTTCGTACCTGAGGGCTGCCTTTCACAATATTCAAATCCTCGGGTGCAAACATGACTACATTTAAGTTTCCAACATATTGGCTTAACTTTTGCTGTTCAATATGGTTCAGCTTTGCCTTTTTTCCTTTTTTTGAAATCACCAGCTGCAAGGGCAGGGAGCTGTGCTGCTTTTGAACCCTTCCCTCTATTTTAGCATACTCCTGGTCCCAGCGAATAAGTTCTTTATCATTAGACGTTCGGTGCGACTTGGCCATTGCTAACACATAGATGGATTCCATTACATTGGTTTTCCCTTGTGCATTTTCTCCCAAAATAACATTTACCTTATTTTCAAACTCGACGAATAACTCGTCATAGTTCCGATAATCTTTAAGTGCTAATTTTTCTATATACATGGCAACAACATCCTTTAGCTACTCGCTAATTACAAAATCACCAAAGCCGGCTATCTGGACTTTGTCACCAACGCGAAGCTTTCTCCCTCTTCTTTGGTCTTGCTCACCATTGATAAATATTTCATGCTCGCTTAAAAACCATTTGGCCATACCGCCTGTTTGGATTACATCCGCCAGCTTCAAAAATTGCCCTAATGTAATATACTCGGTATCCAATTTAATTTTTTCAGGCATCTTTTCATCCTCATTTCTAAAAATGGTCCCAATACTTTATTTTACTAAAAAAATTAGTCGGACACAAAGGAAACTAGAAAAAAATAAAAGTAAACGGTTTAAGACTGCAGTGAAGTCACGCAGTAAACTGGACTTGGCACATAAAGAAGCCACCAGTGATATGGTGGCTTATAGGTTGTAGACTGCTTTTTTTAGTAGGTTCTAACTGGCAAAATAAGCTGCAAAATCGTTTCGTCGTGAAGCGGACGAATAACAAACGGACGCATTGCACCGGTAAAGCTTACCTTAATTTCCGTTCCCTCTAATGCCTTTAGTGCATCCATCATATATTTTGCACTAAATGAGATCTTCAACTCTTCTCCGTCTATCGATTGGCTCTGGATTTCTTCAACTACCTTTCCAATTTCGGGGGTATTCGATGATATTTCAATTGTTCCACCCTCAATGGTAGACAGTTTAACAACATTATTTCTACCTTCGCGAGCTAAAAGGGATGCACGGTCAATCGCTTGTAGAAACTCTTTGGTATTAACTGTTACATCTGTTTTACTTTCATCAGGAATCAATCTTGATGTATCCGGATAATTCCCTTCCAATAATCTTGAGAAGAATAATAAGTGTTTCGCTTTAAATAAGATTTGATTTTCTGTGATCACAATGTCAATTAATTCATTCGAATCAGCAATAATTTTACTCAATTCATTTAAGCTTTTCCCAGGAATGACCACATTGTAGTTTTCGTGACTTTCTGATTCTATTTTAGCTTTTCGTAAAGCAAGACGATGGCTGTCTGTTGCAATACAGGTTAGTTCTTCATTTTCAATCCGCCAGTTTACACCTGTCAAGATGGGGCGTGTTTCTGAGGTGGACACCGCAAAGTGTGTTTGACGAATCATTGCTTTTAAAAGATCGGTCGCAATGTGAAATTTGTTGTTTTCCTCGACTTGAGGAAGATGTGGATATTCTTCTGCATCTAGACCGTTCAGATTAAATTCAGACTTTCCAGAGCGAATAACGGTTTGTAATGATCCTAGAACTTCTATTTCGACCGTATCGGTAGGAAGTTTTTTAACAATTTCACTGAAAAATTTGGCTTGAAGGACAATAGCACCTGGTTGTTTAATTTCCACAATTTCATTTCCATCATCTTCTTTAGGAATAAATGATTCAATTGATATGTCTGAATCACTGCCGGTTAATGTAACTCCTTCAGTTGAAGCTGTTATTTTAATCCCCGTTAAAATCGGTATGGTCGTTCTAGAAGTGACAGCTTTCATTACATCTTGAACACTTTGAACTAAGTGGTCGCGCTGGATGATAAATTTCATCACTTTTAATCCTCCGTATTATGCATATTTTTATTGCTGTTACATATAATATTATTTTTTAAAAAAATAGTAGAAGTACTAGTAGGCCCTGTTAGTATGTGGATAACTGCTATTTTTTAATAGAAACACAGCCTATCCACATGTGGACAGACTGTGTATAGATAACAAGAAGTTATTCACAGTTTAAACAAAAAAAATTAACTATATTTTTAAAAGCTCATGTAATTCCTTCATTTGTTTTTGAAACATAGAATCTGTTTGAAGGAGCTTTGAGATTTTTTCATGTGCATGAATGACGGTTGTATGATCACGTCCGCCAAATTCTTCCCCTATTTTTGGCAAGGAATAATCGGTTAATTCACGTGATAAGTACATTGCAATCTGCCGTGGAAAGGCAACAGACTTTGTACGCTTTTTTGCTTTGAAGTCCTCTAGTTTAATACTATAATGCTCCCCCACAACCTTTTGAATCTCATGAATGGTAATCACTTTTGGCTTTGAACTAGGAATGATATCTTTTAACGCCTCGGCTGCAAGATCTGCATTAATATCTTTATTGATTAAAGACGAATAAGCCACTACGCGAATGAGCGCACCCTCAAGCTCACGGATGTTCGAATCGATCTGATTAGCAATGTATAGCATAACTTCATTGGGAATATCTAATCCTTCTGCCTTTGCTTTTTTCCGGAGAATCGCTATTCTCGTCTCTAAATCAGGCGGAGTGATATCCGTAATCAAGCCCCACTCAAATCGCGAACGGAGCCGGTCTTCCAATGTGGGAATTTCCCTTGGCGGGCGATCACTCGAAATGATGATTTGTTTGCTTTCCTCATGCAGGGCATTAAAGGTATGGAAAAATTCTTCTTGGGTTGATTCTTTTCCGGCCAAGAACTGAATATCATCAATAAGTAAGATATCGACATTTCGATATTTATTGCGGAAACTCTCTGCTTTATTGTCACGAATCGAGTTAATAAATTCATTCGTAAATTTTTCAGATGATAGGTAAACTACCTTTGCAGCTGGATTATGATCTAAAACATAATGGCCAATTGCATGCATTAAGTGCGTTTTTCCGAGTCCCACTCCCCCATAAATAAATAGGGGATTATAAGCTTTAGCTGGTGCTTCTGCTACTGCAAGTGACGCTGCATGGGCAAATCGATTTCCTGAACCGATAACAAAGGTATCAAAAGTATACTTTTGATTTAAGATCCCCTGCGGAAACTCGGCATGGTCATCATCTTTTTTAACCTTTTTAGGCGGAAGCTGGACGTCATTTTCAGCTTCATTTTGATTTTGCGGAATAATAAATTTTACAGATAGCTCTTCACCGGTTATTTCATAAAGGATCCCCGAGATTAACTGAGAATAACGCTCTTCTAGCCAGTCTCTTGCAAATTCATTAGGAGCGGTAATCACCAGGAGATTGCCTTGTAAGGAATGGGCTTTTGTAGATTTAAGCCAGGTATCAAAGCTTGGCTTGCTTATCTTTTTCTCGATATTGGCCAGCGCTGCATTCCAAAGATCCGCAATATTTTCCAACTAGTATCCCTCCTTTTTCTTTTATAAAAACTATTTATCATAACAGACACTCTCTCTATTACTGTCTAACTCCAAACTAATATTTATTTACGGCTATTGTTCCGTGAAAAAACAGGTTATACCGGCAGTACAACCTATTAATTTATAAATATACAAAACAGTGATTGTGGAAAAACTTATAATAAGGAAGTAAAGTGGAGTTTCGACAATATCCACCGCTTGTGGACAAGTTTTTACAGAATGCTAGGATAAACTATCCACATGTTATCCACAAATTGTGGATAACACTTTTCTGTTGATGAAGTTATTCAGAGTGAAAACACAAATATAATAACAAATAATTGCCTTAGGTGCAATGCTTTTTCGTAGTTTATCCACAACTGTAACATTCTGTGTGTAAAATTTGTCCACAAGCTGATGGTTTGTGTAAAACCTGTCAATATCATGTGTGGATAATAAAAAATATGTCGAAATTTTATCCACAGCACAGAAAAGTGGAGGCGCCTTGATCAGGGGCGACAGGCACGGTTAGGGAGATTGAATCACTCAGCATCTTACCGATAGAATTTCTTGTAAGCTAAGAAGTCATACCGAGAAATTATGGAAATAGCGAATAATCTTTAGAGAGATGTTGACAATTGCGAGTAGACGTCTTTATAATAAGTAGGACTGTCAATTAAGATTTAAATTTGATAGCTATTCCTCAGGGAGGTGTCATATATGAAAAGAACATATCAACCAAATAAACGTAAACATAGTAAAGTTCACGGATTCCGCAGTCGCATGAGCTCAGCAAACGGACGTAAGGTTCTTGCTCGCCGTCGTCAAAAAGGAAGAAAAGTATTATCAGCTTAGACCACTGAAACGTCTCAGTGGTCTTTTTTTCAATTGTAGTGGAAGCGCTATTAGAAAAAGCTGCACGCCTTGATCAGGGGCCGCGAGCCCCAAGGTGCTGCAACTGGACAATTCCCATAGTATAAACCTAGATAAAGGAGTTTTTTTTATGAAAAAAGAATTCCGAGTAAAAAAGAATAACGATTTTCAAGCAGCCTTTAAGAACGGCCGGTCGTTTGCAAACCGGCAATTTGTAGTCTATTCATTAGAAAAAGAGGAACAAGACTTTTTTCGAATTGGATTGTCTGTAAGTAAAAAGCTTGGAAATGCTGTTACTAGAAACAGAATTAAACGTTATGTAAGGCAATCTGTCATGGAAATGCAGGATCAACTTTCCAAAGGGAATGATTATGTGATCATCGCCAGGAAACCTGTTGCTGAAATGGACTTTTTTGAAGTGAAGAAGAGTCTTACCCATGTGCTAAAGGTTGGAAAAGTATTGAAGAAAAACTAACCATTCTAAAAAATAGTTTTAATAAACCAAAAACAGTAAAGACATCCACTCCATATAAATGCTAAAATGAAAGCAAAAGTTGAGAATTACTGTCGGGTTAAATCTGTAGGATAAAAGCAATTACATATCAAAAATTATTTTACTTAATATAGGTAAGGAGGAAATTTTGGTTGAAAAAACGAATATTACTTTCGTTCGGCGTCCTTTCTGTATTCTTATTTTTAACTGGCTGCAGTGAAATTAAAAAGCCAATTACATCAGAAAGCACAGGTTTTTGGAATCAATATATTGTTTATCCGTTATCTTGGGTGATAAAAGAGGGAGCGCACCTGCTTGGGGGAAGCTATGGATTATCCCTAATCGTGGTAACTATTCTCATTCGTTTAGTGCTTCTCCCGCTTATGGTCAAACAAACAAGGAGCTCAAAGGCTATGCAAGCTTTGCAGCCTGAAATGAAGGCTCTTCGTGAAAAATATAGCTCTAAAGACCAAAAAACACAGCAAAAGCTTCAGCAGGAAACAATGGCACTCTTTCAAAAGCACGGGGTCAATCCAATGGCCGGATGTTTTCCATTAATCGTGCAAATGCCGATACTGATCGGCTTTTATCATGCTATCTCTAGAACAAGAGAAATTGCCTCCGATAGTTTTTTATGGTTTGATCTGGGAGAAAAAGACCCTTATTATATCTTGCCGATTGTAGCAGGTATTACGACCTTTATTCAGCAAAAAATGATGATGGCAGGACAAGAACAAAATCCACAAATGGCCATGATGGTCTGGATGATGCCTATTATGATTATTTTCTTTGCATTTAGTTTCCCTGCAGCTCTTTCATTGTATTGGGTTGTCGGAAATATATTTATGATTGTTCAAACTTATTTTATTAAAGGACCGGACTTAAGGGCGCAGGCCACCGGTAATGCGGGAGGAGCAAAAAAGTGAAACAGATAACTGCTACAGGACAAACTGTCGAAGAAGCAGTAGAATCAGCTTTAGCTCAATTAAATACCACCAAAGACCGCGCAGATGTAGATATAATCGATGAAGGCAAAAAAGGGATCTTCGGAATTTTTGGATCAAGGCCTGCTGTTGTCAAAGTAACGGTTATTCCTGATCCAATTGAAGAGGCGAAGAAGTTTTTAGAACAAGTTAGTGAACAAATGGGTGCACCGGCAAAAATTGAAATTATACGAGATGGTAAGCAAGTGACCTTTGTGATGACGGGCGAAAAGATTGCTCTATTAATAGGAAAAAGAGGTCAAACCCTAAATTCACTTCAATATTTGACTCAGTTGGTCATTAACCGTTTTTCGAATCAATATTTGAATGTGATTTTGGACGCTGAAGATTACCGGAACCGAAGAAGTGAAACACTCATTCAGTTAGCCCATCGTCTTGCCGGTAAGGCTGTCAAGACAGGAAAAGATGTGGCCTTAGAACCAATGCCTTCGTATGAGCGTAAAGTCATTCATAGTGCTTTATCTGATAATAAACGTGTTAAAACATTTTCTGACGGATCTGAACCACATCGATTTATCGTTATCACACCAGTAAGAAGATAACTAGCAGCAGAAAAGCAGCTGATATATCGGACACTCTACCAAGTAGAGTGTTTTTTTTATGTTTCATTTTAAAAAATGGCTGTGTTAATGGTAATGGTTGAATTTTAGCATGTTGATTGGAGCAGAAATCAACATTCAAGATTAACAAGTCTAAAAAATAAGACTGTTGATAACTTTTGTAGAACAACAAAATGCAGGCACGAGTTTCAGCTTATTGTTATTCACATGTTGATAAGTTAAAATAATATAAGGACATCACAAGACTGTGGATAAGTAAGAAGGTCAAAGTGGTTTACTTTTTTAACAGAAAATGATGTGGTATTCTATTTTTTTGGATATAAAATTTACGATCATATATAGATTGAGCTTTTATTTGTGAGGTGAAGTAAATGGAATACGATACAATTGCGGCAATATCAACACCGATGGGGGAGGGCGCTATTGCCATTGTGCGCTTGAGTGGTGATAAGGCGATTCCGATTGCGGATAAGTTGTTTAAAGGAATCGGAGGAAAAAAGCTTATCGATGTTTCCAGCCATACGATTCACTATGGGCACTTGCTGGATCCGAAAAATGGCGATGTCATTGAAGAAGTCATGGTTTCGGTAATGAAGGGACCAAAAACCTTTACTAAAGAGGATGTAGTTGAAATTAATTGCCATGGTGGAATTGTTTCTGTCAATCGAGTGCTGCAGCAGGTATTAAAAGTTGGAGCAAGATTGGCTGAACCAGGAGAGTTTACCAAACGGGCTTTTTTAAATGGACGAATTGACTTATCACAGGCTGAGGCTGTGATGGATTTAATTCGAGCAAAAACAGACAGGGCGATGAATGTTGCTCTAGGGCAAATGGAAGGCCGTCTTTCTAAACTAATTCGAACATTAAGGCAAGAAATTTTAGAGGTTTTAGCCCATGTGGAAGTAAATATCGATTATCCGGAATATGATGATGTCGAAGAAATGACACATAAAATGCTTTTAGAAAAGGCTCATTTTGTACGGGAAGAAATCCAAAAATTGCTGAAAACTTCGGAGCAGGGAAAAATATTACGAGAAGGTTTGTCAACCGTCATAGTCGGCAGGCCCAATGTCGGGAAATCCTCCCTATTAAATAGCCTCGTTCATGAGAATAAAGCGATTGTTACGGATATCCCAGGGACAACCCGGGATGTGATTGAGGAGTATGTGAATGTCCGGGGTGTTCCACTTCGATTATTAGATACTGCAGGAATTAGGGAAACAGAAGATATTGTTGAGCGGATTGGTGTGGAACGTTCTCGTCAAGTTCTAAAAGAGGCGGATCTGATTTTACTTGTGTTGAATTATTCTGATCAATTGACCGTAGAAGATGAAAATCTATTTGAAGTGGTCAAGGGAATGGATGTTATTGTTATAGTGAACAAAACAGACTTGCCACAGAAAATTGATTTGGAGCGGGTTCAGAAATTAGCTAAAGAGCATAAATTGGTGACCACCTCATTGTTGGAGGAACGAGGCGTTGATGATCTTGAAGAAGCAATTTCTTCTTTGTTTTTTTCAGGGACAATTGAAGCAGGAGATATCACCTATGTTTCAAACACTCGTCATATTGCGGTGTTGAATCAGAGTCTTCAAACAATAGAAGATGCGATTGAAGGGGTTGAAATGGGCGTTCCCATTGATATTGTCCAAATCGATATGACTCGGACATGGGAGCTGCTTGGTGAAATCATTGGTGATAGTGTTCATGAAAGTCTGATTGACCAACTGTTCTCACAATTTTGTTTAGGAAAATAAAGCTCTGGAAAAGGCATTCGTTTTGCTAATGCCTATTCTGGACAGGATAATAAAAAAGCATTAGCTCTCGCAGGGAGCTAGGAGAAGCAAGTTTCCGTAATGGTACGGAAAAGGAGGAAACACATGCAATACGAAGCAGGAAATTATGACGTCATTGTCGTTGGTGCAGGACATGCCGGCTGTGAGGCCGGACTTGCGGCCGCACGACTTGGTGCTAAAACTTTAATGATTACGATTAACCTAGATATGGTGGCATTTATGCCATGTAACCCATCTGTTGGCGGGCCGGCTAAGGGAATTGTCGTACGTGAGATTGATGCCCTTGGTGGCGAAATGGGCAAAAATATTGATAAAACCTATATCCAGATGAGAATGTTAAACACCGGCAAGGGACCGGCAGTAAGAGCCTTAAGGGCACAGGCCGATAAATTTGCCTATCAGCATGAAATGAAAAAAACACTCGAAGAAGAGCCTAATTTAACGCTCCTTCAAGGTATGGTTGAACAATTGATGGTTGAAGATGGAGTAGTTAATGGGGTTATTTCAAAGACAGGTGCAATTTACCGTGCTAAGACAGTAGTTATCACAACAGGCACCTATTTGCGTGGGGAGGTTATCCTAGGCGAATTGAAATATTCAAGCGGGCCTAATAATCAGCAGCCATCGATTAGATTGTCTGAGCATTTAGAAGAGCTTGGTTTTGAATTGGTCCGTTTTAAGACAGGTACACCGCCAAGAGTAAACAGTAATACGATCGATTATAGCAAGACGGAAATACAACCAGGAGATGAGGTTCCAAGAGCCTTTTCCTATGAAACAACAAAGTATATTACCGATCAGCTGCCATGCTGGTTAACTTATACAAATGATCAAACACATCAAATTATTGATAACAATCTTCATCGTTCCCCCATGTTTTCCGGCATGATTAAGGGAACGGGTCCAAGGTACTGTCCATCCATCGAAGATAAGGTAGTGCGTTTTAATGACAAGCCGCGCCATCAAATCTTTTTGGAGCCGGAAGGAAAAAATACTCAGGAAGTCTATGTGCAGGGAATGTCAACAAGCCTTCCTGAAGATGTACAGCTGCAGATCCTTAAAACGGTTCCTGGATTAGAAAATGCCCAGATGATGAGGGCTGGGTATGCAATTGAATATGATGCAATTGTCCCAACACAGTTATGGCCTACATTAGAAACTAAAGTTGTCAAAAACTTATATACCGCCGGCCAAATTAATGGCACAAGCGGTTATGAAGAGGCTGCTGGTCAAGGAATCATGGCAGGGATTAACGCAGGGCTAAATGCTTTGGGCAAAGAGCAATTAATTCTGAGCCGCTCCGATGCTTATATTGGGGTATTAATTGATGATTTAATTACAAAGGGGACTAATGAACCATATCGGCTGCTAACCTCACGTGCGGAATACCGCTTATTACTGCGGCATGATAATGCCGACCTGCGTTTGACAGAAATTGGCCATCAAATTGGCCTGATTCGTGATGATCGTTATGAGAAATTTGTAGTCAAGAAAGAAGCAATTGAAGCAGAGAAGGACCGATTACAGTCGATTATTTTAAAGCCATCTGCTGAAGTCCAAGAGTTGATTCGCAGTATCGGCGGCAGTGAGCTCAAAGATGGTATTCGTGCTTCTGATTTATTAAAGCGGCCAGAAATGACATATAAGTTATTAGAAAAAGTAACTAGCAGCGACCTTCCTTTGGATGATGAAATGAAAGAACAAGTAGAAATTCAAATTAAATACGAAGGTTATATTGATAAATCGTTGCAGCAGGTAGAACGGCTTAAAAAAATGGAAAACAAACGGATTCCTGAAAATATCGATTACGATGCTATAAATGGTCTCGCAACAGAGGCAAAACAAAAGCTTAAACAAATTAAACCTGTCTCCCTTGCCCAGGCATCCCGTATTTCCGGAGTGAATCCAGCAGATATCTCCATCCTGCTTGTTTATCTTGAACAAGGGCGAATTGCCAAAGTTTCAAATGAATGAAAATAAGTAAACCGCGAAAGGAGCTCTTAGCTCATAGAGCTCCTTTCGCGGCATGCTAGATAGTTAGTGAGGAAGATTTGTTAATGAATATCGAACAATTTACAGCGAACCTCCAGGAAAAGGGGATTACCCTTTCTGAAAAACAGCTTGACCAGTTTGAAACCTATTTTACAACCTTGGTTGAGTGGAATGAAAAAATGAACCTAACAGCCATCACAGAAAAAACAGATGTGTATTTAAAGCATTTTTATGACTCAATCACAGCTTCCTTCTATTTTGATTTTACGAAACCCTTTCATTTATGCGATGTTGGTGCCGGGGCTGGTTTTCCAAGTATTCCGTTGAAAATTGTTTACCCGCATATCGAAGTGACAATTGTAGATTCATTGAACAAACGGATTTCCTTTTTAAACCATCTTGCAAATGTTTTACATTTGGAAAATATCCATTTTGTTCATGATCGCGCCGAAACCTTTGGGGTGAATCCTGCTTATCGGGAAAGTTTTGATGTCGTGACAGCACGAGCTGTGGCTCGATTGTCAGTGTTAAGCGAGTTTTGTATTCCGCTGGCAAAAGTGGGCGGGCATTTTCTTGCAATGAAGGCCCTGCATGCTAAGGAAGAATTAGATGCTGGCCAAAAGGCGATAACTACGCTTGGAGGCAAGGTTGAAAAGGTCCATACATTTACACTGCCAATGGAAGATAGTGAACGAACCATTTTGATTATAAAAAAAGAAAAACAGACGCCAAAGAAGTACCCGCGCAAACCAGGTACGCCAGGAAAGACGCCGATTGAATAAGCTAAAACCACGTCTGCTGGTTTTCGTCTAAAAGTACATTACAATTTTATAAAAGTAGGATCCCAGGCAGGAAGAAATTATTTGCATATAGAATAAGTAATAGGGAGTTTCTTAAAGGTGGTGTTGGGGATGAAGAGTTCATTTACACGCTTTTTTGGCCTCGGCGAAAAGGGAGAGCAAGAGGTTGAGCAGGAGCTGCATATAGAACGAAACGAAGAAATCAAGAAAATACCGATTAACCAAATAATTCCGAACCGATTCCAGCCACGGACGGTATTTGATGAAGAGAAAATTGAAGAGTTATCACGTACGATTCATATACATGGTATTATTCAGCCAATAGTGGTCCGGGAGTTTGCAGCCAATAAATATGAGATCATTGCCGGAGAGCGGCGTTGGCGGGCGATGAAAAAGCTAGGCTGGACCGAAGCACCGGCAATTGTTAAAAATCTTTCGGATACAGAAACGGCATCTGTAGCCCTGATTGAAAATTTACAACGTGAGGAATTATCTCCAATTGAGGAAGCTATTGCATACGGTAAACTGCTTGAATTGCACAACTTAACGCAGGAGGCATTAGCACAGCGGCTTGGAAAAGGTCAATCCACTGTCGCTAATAAGCTGCGCCTGCTTAAATTACCACAGCCTGTTCAGGATGCCTTATTAAGTAAAGTCATTACTGAGCGCCATGCCCGTGCCTTAATTCCACTTAAGGATCCGGAAAAACAAGTGACCTTATTAGCTGAAGTAATGGAGAGAAACTTAAATGTAAAGCAAACGGAGGAACGTGTTGTCCGCTTGCTTGAACAAAAAAATCAACAGCCAAAGCCAAAGCGAAAGGCTTTTAGTAAGGATATGAGAATTGCCGTTAATACCATTCGGCAATCACTTTCCATGGTATCGGACAGCGGGATAAACCTGGACTCTGAGGAAGAGGAATTTGACGAATTTTATCAGTTTACAATCCGCATTCCGAAAAAAAGTAAATAAATCAAGAATGAAGAACTAGACAGAACGATGTTTGGTTCTTCTTTTTTTGTGTTCTAGGAAATTATAGATTTACTACTTGTGGATAACTTTTTACAGGGTTAGATACGTCCAGCTCAAGCGCCTAGCCCCTCGATGTTCTACAGCCAATCCGCCCAAAAGGTTAAAGAGCAACCTTTCAGCAGCTCGTCTTATGCTTATCGGGGGCTAACCAAGGCGCTTGCGCTTTTTTTTCTTGGAAGATCCCTCTTAGCTTATTTGTTCACTAGTGGAAAAAATAAGCTAAATCTACTAGTGGAATTTTTTTAGGAAACAAACCAACTCCAATTGAAATCATGTTAAAATAAAGGAATGGAAATTTCACTTTCTTTTCCGTTATTGAGATAATTAATATATTTGATAGAATGCTAGATTTACTAATTATAAATTTTAGGTAGGTGACAACGTGGGGAAAATCCTTTCAATCGCAAACCAAAAAGGTGGAGTCGGAAAAACGACAACCTCTGTCAACCTAGGTGCCTGCTTAGCATACATAGGGAAACGGGTCTTACTAGTAGATATTGATCCGCAGGGAAATGCAACTAGCGGAGTTGGTATTGAAAAGGCTGAAGTTGAACAGTGTATATATGATGTTTTAGTAGATGATGTAGAAGCAAAGGATGTCATTAAAGCAACCTCTGTTGAAAATTTGTATGCTATTCCGGCTACTATTCAACTGGCAGGAGCTGAAATTGAGTTGGTTCCAACTATTTCAAGAGAAGTTCGTTTAAAACGTGCTCTTGGGGAAGTGAAAGATCAGTTTGATTACATTATCATCGATTGCCCGCCATCATTAGGACTATTAACATTAAATGCACTAACTGCTTCGGATGCGGTATTAATCCCGGTACAATGTGAGTACTATGCATTAGAAGGTCTTAGTCAATTATTAAATACAGTTAGACTCGTCCAAAAACATTTAAATCAAGATTTGAAAATTGAGGGCGTGCTGCTAACGATGCTTGATGCAAGAACCAATCTTGGGCTTCAAGTAATTGAAGAAGTAAAAAAATACTTTCAAGATAAAGTATATAAAACCATTATTCCAAGAAATGTACGTCTAAGTGAAGCACCCAGCCATGGGGAACCAATCATTACTTATGATGCTAAATCCCGGGGGGCTGAAGTTTATTTAGATTTAGCGAAGGAAGTGGTCTCAAATGGCTAAAGGTTTAGGAAAAGGATTGAATGCCTTCTTTAATGAAGTAAGCAAAGAAGAAACAGTCCAAGAAATTAAACTGAAAGAGCTTCGTCCAAACCCATATCAGCCACGGAAAACCTTCCAGCAAGAAACCATTGACGAACTAAGAGATTCCATCATAGAACATGGGATTCTGCAGCCGATTGTGGTCCGCAAAAGTATTAGGGGCTATGAAATTGTAGTCGGCGAACGACGCTTTCGTGCTGCCAAGGAAGCAAAGCTTGAAACGATTCCTGCTGTTGTCCGTGAACTCACCGAGCAGCAAATGATGGAACTAGCTGTCCTAGAAAACCTGCAAAGAGAAGATTTAAACCCGATAGAAGAGGGACAAGCTTATCAAACCTTAATAGAAAAGTTAAAGCTTACACAGGAAGAGGTAGCTAAGCGTCTAGGAAAAAGCCGGCCGCATGTAGCTAATCATATCCGTCTGCTCTCCCTCCCTCCTAAAATTCAAGAACTTATTTCAAGCGGGAGTATTTCAATGGGGCATGGCCGTGCATTACTAGGACTCCGACAGAAAGCAAAGCTGCCTGTTTTAGTGGACAAGGTAATCAAGGAAGGACTGAATGTCCGTCAACTAGAAAAGTTAATCCAGCAAATAAACGAGAATGTTTCACGTGAAACAAAAAAGCCAGAAAAGAAAAAGGATGTATTTGTGCAGCAGCGCGAACATTCTCTTCGTGAACGGTTTGGAACAACGGTAAATATCGTTCAAAAGAAAAATAAAGGAAAAATTGAAATTGAATTTTTCTCACAAGAGGATTTAGAGCGAATCTTAGAAATGCTTGACCAAGAGGAATAAGAAAAGCGGAAGCGCCTTGACCAGGGGCGACAGGCATAAGACGAGCCTTTTTGACGGATTGGCTTATGACCCCGAGCCCCTAGGCGCTGTAGCTGGACAATTCTTAAAGTCAATTTTTTATAGTTCTGTTAAAAGACTCGCCACTCAGCGGGTTTTTCTTTGTTAAAAAATCTTCCAATTCATTCGTGGACATGATAGGTTATAACTATTATTTCGAGAGGCGAAGAAGGAGAAAAAGTATGTTTTTATTAGGAACACTTGTTAATGGTCTGTTAATCGTTATTGGTACTCTTCTTGGTAAATGGTTAAACCGGATACCAGATGGAATGAAAATGACCGTCATGTACGCAATCGGACTGTCCGTTATGGTTTTAGGCTTACAAATGGGCTTGAAAAGTGAAAACTTTCTAATCGTGATTATTAGCTTAGTTGTAGGCGCTGTTGCCGGTGAGCTATTAAGGTTAGAGGATAAATTAAATGATTTAGGCGGCTGGCTTGAACGCAGGGTAGGTTCGAATGGAAAAGGAAGTATTTCTGAAGGGTTTGTGACGGCAACCTTAATCTTTGTCATTGGGGCAATGGCCATTATTGGTGCTCTTGATAGCGGTATTCGCGGCGATCATGATGTATTATATACTAAATCATTAATTGATGGTTTTACGGCGTTAATATTAACAACAACACTTGGAATTGGTGTGATTTTCTCAGCCATCCCTGTTGTCCTCTATGAAGGATTGATTGCTTTATTCGCTACACAAATTGATCGCTTTGTTCCAAAAGAATTAATGGATCAATTTATTGTTGAAATGACAGCAACGGGCGGTGTGATGATTTTTGCCATCGGTCTGAACCTTACCGGTATAGTAAAAATTAAAGTAGCAAATCTACTGCCGGGAATTGTAGTCACAGGGATCATCGTAACCATTCTCTATAGCTATCATCATTTTTTTTAATAAGGCAAAAGAGCAATCGACACCTAATCGATTGCTCTTTTAATTTGTCTTTTCTTCCTCTACCCAGTCTAATTCGGTCCAATTTTGATTTGGGTAAAGCAGGCTGGCTTGAACAATTCCCGATGCAATCGTCTTAGCCATTTTCATTACAAGATTCAACCTTGTATTTTGTAATACAAAGAATTCCATAAACCCGCTGACATTGACAATGCCAGTAATATGAATGTCACCGACTGCGGGTAGTTCCTTGTTAACCCCTGCTCCTGGTTTGACTGGTCCATTCCCTATTTGGATGACACCGACATTTTTAATCCGCCCTAAGCAGGCATCAATCCCAATTATGTATGGATTGGCGTGAATGGCTGTAATTTCACGCAGTTTGTCTGCCAGATTAACGGCATGGATAGGCTCATCTAAAGTTCCGTAAACGTAAAATGATTGGAGTTCTTTTTCCTCCAGAAGGCTCCCGACTAGCGGTCCTAATGAATCCCCTGTGGAGCGGTCAGTTCCAATACAAACAAATACAATGGGACGTCTAGTGATACTAGGGATATTTAGGAGTAATTCGCGGGCAAGCTGTTCAGCAGCATCAGACTCATCATGTACGATGCTTGCCTTGCCCCTTCTATCAAAAAGGCTAGTCTTCAAATTCATTCCGTCCACTCCCTAACACATAATCATTCATTGAAAAAGTCAGCTCGTTATGGGGCTGTTATCCGTGTTTTTAATCAGTATACGGAAAATTTTGAAAATCTATACATTGGAAAGGGAAAAAATGCAAATTCATAATGCTATTATCTAAAAAGAAAACTTGTTAAAATAGAATGGGTACAGAGGGTTAGAGGAAGGTGTTATATGAGTATTACACAAAGAGGAATACAAAAGCTTATCGATAAATATCAAAATGAAGACACCTGGTTGAATATCGGAGAAGGCTTGCTTAAAATAATTGTCATCATGGTTATTGCCAATATTTTAATTCGACTCGGCAAATTGGCCATTCATAACATTTTTAAAATTAGAAACCTTTCTCCATTGAACACATCTGAACGAAGGGAAGCTACACTTTCTAAGCTGCTTGACAATATGCTTACCTACGTCGTTTACTTTATTGCCTTTATGATGGTCCTATCCGTACTGGGAATTGATGTGAAAGCACTGATTGCAGGAGCTGGAGTCGTTGGTTTAGCAGTCGGTTTTGGCGCTCAGAGCTTGGTGAAGGATGTTATTTCTGGATTCTTTATTATTTTTGAGGATCAGTTTTCTGTGGGTGACCATGTCCGGATTGGACAATTTGAAGGAAACGTTCAGGCAATTGGATTAAGAACGACCAAATTAAAGAGCTGGACTGGAGAAGTTCATATTCTCCCTAATGGAGGTATTGCAGAGGTAACAAACTTTTCACTTAATAACAGCTTAGCGATCATTGATGTTGGCATCGCGTATGAAGAAGACCTTGATAAAGCTGAAAGGGTTATTAGGGAATTACTTGATAAGCTGCCGGAAAGATATGAAGAACTGGTTAAAGAACCTGATTATCTTGGAATTCAAAATTTTGGGCCATCAGAGGTGACATTAAGAATTGTCGCTGAAACACTGCCAATGCAGCATGCCGCAGTCTCAAGAAAAATTCGCAAAGATATTAAACTTTCTTTAGATGAGCATGGAATTGAAATTCCGTATCCACGGATGGTCATGTATGCGAAAGATAATGGTAATATGAAAGAACCAAGTGTTTAAGGGGGACAAACAGATGGAAGAAAAAGAATTTGCCCTAAATGACGTTGTAGAGATGAAGAAACAACATCCATGTGGCACCAACCGCTGGAAAATTATTCGGATGGGAATGGATGTCCGGATAAAATGTGAAGGCTGCGGTCATAGTGTTTTGATCCCAAGAAGAGAGTTTTCCAGGAAAATGAAAAAAATTTTAGTAAAGCATGAAGGATAATTTTTCATGCTTCTTTTTTTATTCAGCTCTATTATGCTGATGAATAAATAGAAACAGTATGACGGGGGTGGCGATGATGGTGGAAATACGAAAGGCGGCATGTCCGTTAAACTGCTGGGATAGCTGTGGTTTTCAGGTAACGATTGACGATGGCAAGGTTGTCAAAGTGGAGGGTGACCCGGCACATCCTATCACTAGAGGGAAAATATGCGGGCGCGGGCGGATGCTGGAGAAAAGGACTAACGATTCACAGCGGTTGCTATCCCCATTAAAAAAGATAAATGGCGAATTTGTAGAAATTTCATGGGAGCAGGCCCTTGATGAAATTGCAGCGAAGTTTCTAGAAATAAAACAAACAGTTGGGACCACTGCTGTACTGCACAGCCATGACTATGCCAATAATGGGATTTTAAAAAACTTAGACCAGCGCTTTTTTAATTGTTATGGCGGGGTAACGCAAGTTTATGGCTCTCTCTGCTGGGGAGCAGGGATTGAGGCCCAAAAGTGGGATTTCGGCAATGCCTACAGCCATGGACCCGATGATATTGTAAACAGCAAAAACATTATTATTTGGGGCCGAAATATTGCCAGAACCAATATGCATTTATATGAAAGATTGCTAGAAGCAAAAAAGCAAGGTGCTAAGTTATATGTGATTGATCCGCTTTTTAATGCGACGGCCAAACAAGCAGATGAATTTATTACGGTAAAACCGGGAATGGACGGAATATTGGCTGCCGGTATTATGAAAGAAATACTCCGGCTGGGACTAGAGGATCGGGATTTTATTGATCAGGCCACACACGGGTTCGAAGATTTACTAGTGCTTCTCGGTAGTATTACTCTAGAAAAGATCAGTGAAATGACGGAAGTGGCAACGGAGGTTATCACGCAATTAGCTCATGTATATAGTGACAGACCAACTGCCACTTTTATGGGGTTAGGAATGCAGCGGTATGAGAACGGTGGAAATACCATTCGTTTGATTGATGCGCTTGCAGCCATCAGTGGAAATATTGGCATACCTGGAGGAGGGGCCAACTATGCTAATCTCCAGGTCGGTCAAAGTTTTGCTTTTGATGAACTAACCCTTCCTTATCGTAAACAAGAGAGTCGCCAATTTTCAATAATGAAACAGGCGGAGGAGATTTTAAAAGCTGCCGATCCAGCAATAGAAATGATTGTGGTGACATGCGGTAACCCACTTACACAGGTTCCGGATAGTAGAATAGTTGAACAGGCCTTCTCTTCTGTACCAACCGTTGTGGTGCTGGAGCAATTTATGACGGATACCGCATTAGTAGCGGATTATATTTTGCCAACGACAACTGCTTTTGAAGAAAAAGATTTTTATTATTCTTCTATGTATCATCATTATGTAAATTACGGCCCAAAACTTGTTTCGGCCCCTGGTGAGGCAAAAGCCGATTTATGGATTTGGACACAGCTGGCAGCAAGACTTGGCTTCGGTGAGGATTTTGCCTTTACGCGAGATGAATGGTTAAGGATGACCTTAAAGCCGCTGGAGGATTCGGGTATTACTCTTGAAAAATTAAAAGAGCAGCACACAATGGAACTTCCAGTTGAAAAGGTGCCATGGCATAAACGTAAATTTCAGACCCCCTCTGGGAAATTTGAATTTACTTCTCGAAAAGGTCAACAAAAAGGTAATGATGGATTGTTAACGTTAGCCGTCCCGGATGAGTCCAAATGGAACAATCCTTTGCGTGCCAAAGACTTTCCCTATCAGCTGCTGACCATCCATCCCATGCGTTCAAACCATTCCCAAAATTATCACCTTTTAGGTGACAACCTTAAACTTAAAGTAGAGATTGCCGTTAATATTGCCGAAGACAAAGGATTAGTAAATGGTGATTTTGTAAGAGTGTGGAATGACCGCGGCGAAGTGAAGGGGTATATATCAGTATTAGTGAGGGCACATCCTAACACGATTAATATTGATGAAGGCATCTGGAAGAGGTTTGGCGGTTCTGTTAACCAACTGACCTCAAGCCGGGAATCAGATAATGGTATGGGCAGTACCCTTTACGATTGTCTAGTAAATCTCGAAAAGTGGGAATTCAACTAACGGCTGTGAAAAAAGCGGCAGTTGTATTTTTTATGTTTATTGCCTTATAATTGTGAGAGGCTTTTTAATATATAGAACTTATTTTTATATAGATACTTATTATTAGGAGTGAACGTGAATGGCTTTAACAGCTGGTATTGTCGGTTTGCCGAACGTTGGTAAGTCGACATTATTTAATGCAATAACACAAGCAGGAGCGGAATCAGCGAATTATCCTTTCTGTACGATTGACCCGAACGTAGGAATTGTTGAAGTTCCTGACCATCGTCTGCAAAAACTAACGGAACTTGTGCAGCCAAAAAAGACGGTTCCAACGGCATTTGAATTTACCGATATTGCCGGGATTGTTAAAGGTGCTAGTAAAGGTGAAGGACTCGGAAATAAGTTCCTTTCACATATTCGCCAAGTAGATGCAATTTGTCAGGTAGTCCGCTGCTTTGCAGATGAAAACATCACCCACGTATCTGGTAAGGTAGATCCAATTGATGATATTGAAACGATTAACCTTGAGTTAATTCTTGCCGATATGGAATCAGTAGAAAAAAGAATAAGCCGTGTGGAAAAGTTGGCTAAGCAAAAAGATAAGGAAGCTGCAGCTGAATTTGAAGTCCTTGCGATGCTGCGCGACGCCTTTGAAGCTGAGAAGCCTGCACGTACAATTGACTTTACCGATGAACAATTAAAACTAGTTAAAGGTCTTCACTTGTTAACGATTAAGCCAGTTTTATATGTTGCCAATGTGAGCGAAGATGACATTGCTGACCCAACGGATAATGAATACGTACAAAAGGTACGTGAATTTGCTGCAAAAGATAATGCGGAAGTTATTGTCATTTGTGCCAAAATTGAAGAAGAAATCGCTGAACTTGAAGGTGAAGAGAAAGCGATGTTCCTTTCCGAGTTAGGTATTGAAGAATCCGGTTTAGATCAATTAATTCGTGCTGCATACAGCCTGCTGGGTTTAGCTACTTACTTCACGGCAGGTGTACAGGAAGTACGTGCCTGGACTTTCCGTAAAGGAATGAAAGCTCCACAATGTGCCGGCGTAATTCACTCTGATTTTGAACGTGGATTTATTCGTGCGGAAACTGTTTCTTTTGATGACCTGTTAGCTGCTGGCAGCCATAATGCAGCAAAGGAAGCGGGTAAGGTCCGCTTAGAAGGTAAGGACTATGAAGTGAAAGACGGAGATGTTATCCATTTCCGCTTTAACGTATAATTATTTCTTGCTCTGTCTTTTGTGACAGAGCTTTTCATTATTTTAAAAGGCTAACGGTGAATAAAATGGCAGAAACATGAACGTCATTGCATTTTCATTTTTAATGTGCTATAATTTCAACTTGTGAGTAATTAATTAATTGCTCCTTGCCCATAACTGGGCCGTTTAGACCAAAAGGAGGTGACTGTGATGAATAAGTACGAAATCATGTACATCATCCGCCCAAATATTGAAGATGAAGCAAAGAAGGCTCTTGTTGAGCGTTTTAACACAATTCTTCTTGAAAACGGTGCGGAAACTGCTGAAACAAAAGATTGGGGTAAGCGCCGTCTAGCATACGAAATCAACGATTTCCGTGACGGATACTACGAAATCGCTAAAACTACATCTTCTGCTGCTGCAGTACAAGAATTTTCTCGTCTTGCAAAGATCAGCGAAGATATCATTCGCCATATCGTAATTAAAGAAGAAGCTTAAGAATTATATAGATTTCTTGGTTAGTTGTTCCACGTGGAACATATTTCCAAAAGAAAAGGAGTTGATTCTGATGATGAATCGTGTCGTGCTTGTAGGCCGTTTAACAAAAGATCCAGATTTGCGTTATACACCAAATGGGGTTCCTGTTGCTACTTTTACTTTAGCAGTTAACCGTCCATTTTCTAGTCAATCAGGTGAGCGGGAAGCAGACTTTATTAATTGTGTTGTTTGGCGTAAACCGGCTGAAAATGTGGCGAACTTCTTGAAAAAAGGCAGCCTTGCAGGTGTTGATGGCCGTATTCAAACGCGCAACTATGAGGGACAAGATGGTAAACGTGTTTACGTTACAGAGGTTCAAGCGGAAAGTGTTCAATTTCTAGAACCAAAGTCCTCTTCTGGTGGTGGCGGAAGAAGCAACAACAATAACGATTATTATGGTGCTCCTCCAATGGAACCGCAAGGGAATTCATATGGCAGCGGCAATCAGAATCAACGTCCAAATCAAAACCAAAACAAAGGGTTCACTCGTATGGATGAAGATCCATTTGCCGGAACTGGACAGATTGACATCTCTGATGATGATCTGCCATTCTAAATCAACCCTTATGAACGTTACCATTAAAAATTAAAGGAGGGAATTTTCATGGCAGGAGGACGTAAAGGCGGTCGCGCAAAGCGTCGTAAAGTTTGCTATTTCACAGCAAATGGTATCACTCGCATCGATTATAAAGATGTAGATTTACTAAAAAAATTCATCTCTGAGCGTGGAAAAATTTTACCACGTCGTGTAACTGGTACTAGCGCTAAATATCAACGTAAACTAACAGTTGCAATCAAACGTGCACGTCAAATGGCATTACTACCATTCGTGGCTGGAGAATAATAAATTGTGTCTAAAAAGACAGTAGGGATTACCCTTACTGTCTTTTTCTTTTCTCAATAGTTGTATCAAAACAAGTAAGTGGCTAAAATAAAGAGATAGATTTAATTGTAAGAGGTGTTGAAGTGAAAAATGTCCGTAACTTAACGGAAGGCGCTATTCTTTTGGCTGCCTTAACTGTCTTTTTATTAATAACCATTTATATCCCGCCATTAAGCATCATTAGTGTCTTTATTCTGCCGCTGCCTTTTATCATGTTTTCGGCCAAAAATAATCTGAAATATATCGCTGTTTTCTTTATCGCTGCTTTTCTTATTTCGTTTATTTCAAGTTCATTACAAGGGCTGGGCTTGATGGCGCTTTTTGGGACAGCTGGTGTGGTCATGGGCTATATGACTCAAAAAACAAAAAGCCGTTCCGCAATTTTAATTGGGAGTACACTTACCTTTATTGTAGGTTTAATCATTTTTTATGTAATACTCGTTACTTTTATGAACATCAATTTTATCCAAGAAATGAATACAATGTTAAACCAATCAATGAAACAATCAGAGGCAATGTTAAAAGCATTGGGGAATGAAGAGCAAATAAAGCTGATGAAGGCGCAAAATGCCAACTTAATTAAAAACATTCAACAATTAGCACCAGGTTACTTAATAACTGTATCCATCGTCTATGCTTTTATTACCCAATGGATTTGTTTTCCGATTGCCAAAAGGTTTGGAATTACGGTACCTTCTTGGGGGAAATTTAGAAATCTTAGACTGCCGAAAAGCCTTTTATGGTATTATTTAGCGGCATTAGGCGGATATTTGTTGTTTCACCCCCAAGAAGGTACCTATTTATACTTAGCATTAATAAACGCAAGATTTGTTTTGGAACTATTTTTACTAGTACAAGGGTTAGCATGTTTATTTTATATTTTCCATCAGCGTTCCATTGGCAAAGGACTTGCAGTGTTCATTGTAATTCTATCTTTCATCCTGCCGATTGTTCATTATATAATAATGATATTAGGCATTACCGATTTAGGTTTTGATTTTAGAAATCGATTCGTAAAAAAAGAGTAAAAACGTCAAGGAGCTGAAGACTTTGCCTGCATTTTTTGAAAAGCGGTCAATTCGTTACCCTTTTTATGGGCTAATTGGCGTTACGGTGATCCTGCTTATCATCCTGTGGTTATATAATTGGATTTTAAGCACAGCTGGGTTCTTATTAATGTTAGTTCCCCTCTACTATATGTTAATCATTGACCGCAGAGAGCGAAAAGAGATGGAAGAATACATTTCCACCCTTTCCTACCGAGTGAAGAAGGTTGGCGAAGAAGCTTTGATGGAAATGCCAATCGGGATTATGCTGATCAACGAGGAGTATTATATTGAGTGGACGAATCCATATCTTTCCTCCTGTTTTGATGAAGCTACATTGGTAGGCAGATCCCTTTATGATGTGGCGGATGCGTTGATTCCTTTGATTAAACAAGAGGTGGAAACAGAAGTTATTACCCTCCATGAACGAAAATTCCGCGTTGTCCATAAACGTGAAGAACGGCTGTTATATTTCTTTGATGTCACCGAGCAAACTGAAATTGAGAAAAAATATCAAGATGATCGAACGGCTATTGCAACCATTTTTCTTGATAATTATGATGATCTTACCCAAGGTATGGATGATCAAATGCGCGGCAGCATTAATAATTTAGTTACTTCGATTTTAAATAAGTGGGCCCAGGATAATGGTATTTATTTAAAAAGAGTTTCATCTGAGCGTTTTATTGCCGTATTTAGCGAAAGAATACTACGTATTCTTGAAAAAGGTAAATTCACGATTCTCGATGAAGTGAGAGAAATGACCTCTAAACAAAATGTCAGCTTTACCTTAAGTATCGGTGTGGGAACAGGCGTATCCTCCCTTCCGGAATTGGGTGCTATGGCCCAATCAAGTCTTGACCTAGCTTTAGGAAGAGGCGGAGATCAGGTGGCAATTAAACTGCCAAGCGGCAAAGTGAAGTTTTATGGCGGCAAAACGAACCCTGTTGAGAAACGGACAAGAGTACGAGCACGAGTTATCTCTCATGCCATCAGAGATTTGATTATCGCAAGTGATAAAGTCATTATTATGGGTCATAAGAATCCGGATATGGATTCGATTGGTTCGGGCATTGGGATTTACAAGGTGGCCCAGATGAATCAGAAGGAAGCCTATATTGTAGTTAATAAGCAGGAAATGGACAGCGGAGTAAAACGGTTAATGGAAGAGATACGCCATCAAGAAGAATTATATTCTTATTTCATTGAACCTGAACTCGCATTAGAAATTGCCACAGAAAAGACATTGCTTGTTATTGTTGATACCCATAAGCCTTCCATGGTGATTGAGGAACGGTTATTAAATAAAATTGATCATGTAGTGGTAATTGACCATCATCGCCGTGGTGAAGATTTTATTGCAAATCCTTTGCTTGTCTATATGGAGCCATATGCCTCTTCAACTGCAGAACTTGTGACAGAATTTTTGGAATATCAGCCAAAACGGAGTAAAATTGAAATGATTGAGGCAACCGCACTTTTAGCCGGAATCATTGTCGATACAAAAAGTTTTACATTAAGAACCGGTTCACGGACATTTGATGCAGCATCCTATCTTCGAGCGCATGGGGCCGATACGATTCTAGTTCAAAAGTTTTTGAAAGAGGATATTGATACCTATGTAAAAAGATCTAAGTTAATTGAATCAGTTTCTTTCTATCATGATGGGATTGCGATTGCTAAAGGCTCAGAACAAGACCAGTATGACCAAGTAATCATTGCCCAGGCAGCAGACACCTTATTAGCTATGGATGGGGTAAGCGGGTCCTTTGTGATTGCGAAACGGGATGAGGGCGTGATCGCCATCAGTGCGAGATCGCTTGGAAATATCAATGTTCAGGTGATTATGGAAAGCCTGAAGGGCGGCGGCCATTTAACAAATGCAGCTACCCAGCTGACCGGACTGACGATTGATGAAACAGAGGTCCGTTTAAAACTGGCCATTGATGAATATTTTGAAGGAGTGAAAAAAGAATGAAGGTTATCTTTTTAAAGGATGTTAAAGGAAAAGGAAAAAAGGGAGAAGTTAAAAACGTGGCAGATGGTTATGCCCATAACTTTTTAATCAAGCAAGGTTTAGCAATTGAGGCTAACAATGCCAATATCAGTTCGCTTGATGCTCAAAAGAAAAAAGAAGAAAAGGCTGCGGCCCAGGAGCTTGCGGAGGCTAAAAAGCTGAAGGAAGTTTTAGATAAGATTACAGTTGAACTAAAAGCCAAGGCCGGTGAAGGCGGCAGACTCTTTGGTTCTATTACGACAAAGCAAGTTGCTGAAGAATTACAAAAGAAACATGGCATTAAAATTGATAAACGCAAAATGGAATTAGATGATGCGATTCGGACCTTAGGGCATACAAAGGTACCAGTAAAGCTCCATCATGAAGTAACAGCAACGTTAACGGTTTCAGTAACAGAAGTAAAATAAGGTGAAAAATTGCCAGTACGAAAGTAACGATAAACATGATAGAATAATATGTAGCAAATCTTCTTGTGATCGGTTATAACTGGTCACTTTTTTCTTTTCGAGATATGATATTTTTACTATAGGTTTAAATTATCCTTCTAGACTAGGAGGTTTTGATAGATGAATGATGTATTAGCAGATCGTATGCCGCCGCAAAATATTGAGGCGGAGCAGGCCGTTTTAGGGGCTATCTTCTTAGAGCCTTCTGCACTTACTGTTGCATCAGAAATATTAATCCCTGAGGACTTTTATCGTGCCTCTCACCAAAAGATTTTTAATGTTATGCTGGATTTAAATGATCAAGGTAAAGCCGTTGACCTTGTGACCGTAACGGAGGAATTAGCTGCTGCAAAATTGATTGAAGATATTGGCGGTGTTAGTTACTTAAGTGAATTGTCCGGGTCTGTTCCGACGGCAGCAAACATAGAGTATTATGCTAGAATTGTAGAAGAGAAGTCTCTTTTAAGGAGATTAATCCGGACAGCAACCAATATTGCTTCTGATGGATATTCTCGTGAAGACGAAGTTGAAGCTCTTTTAAGTGAAGCAGAAAAAAGTATTATGGAAGTGGCACAGCGAAAGAATGCCGGAGCTTTCCATAATATCAAAGATGTTCTTGTTCGTACGTATGACAATATTGAAGAAATGCATAACCGGGTTGGCGAGATTACTGGAATTTCAACCGGATTTGCTGAACTTGATCGAATGACAGCAGGATTCCAGCGCAATGATTTAATCATTGTAGGTGCCCGTCCTTCTGTAGGTAAAACAGCCTTTGCCTTGAATATTGCTGCAAATGTGGCAACAAAGACAGGTGAAAATGTAGCCATCTTCAGTCTTGAGATGGGAGCTGAACAGCTCGTTATGCGTATGCTTTGTTCAGAAGGCAATATCGATGCGCAGCGACTTCGGACAGGTTCGCTTACAGACGATGACTGGGGCAAGTTAACAATGGCTATGGGCAGCCTTTCAAACTCTGGGATATTTATCGATGATACTCCAGGGGTTAGAATTAGTGATATTCGTTCAAAGTGCCGCCGTCTCCAGCAAGAGCATGGACTCGGCATGATTTTAATTGATTACTTGCAGCTAATTTTAGGAAGCGGCAGATCGGGTGAAAACCGCCAGCAGGAAGTTTCCGAGATTTCCCGCTCACTTAAGCAATTAGCCCGTGAACTTAAAGTCCCTGTTATTGCTCTTTCCCAGCTTTCCCGTGGCGTTGAGCAACGTCAGGATAAGCGTCCGATGATGTCGGATATCCGTGAATCCGGTAGTATTGAGCAGGACGCTGATATTGTTGCTTTTCTTTATCGTGATGACTACTATGATAAGGAATCAGAGAATAAAAATATTATTGAGATCATTATTGCTAAACAGCGTAACGGCCCGACTGGAACGGTAGCGTTAGCCTTTGTAAAGGAATATAATAAGTTCGTAAACCTTGAGACACGTTATGAGCCTCCAGGTGCGTAGGTTAAAGGCTAGCCATTTTGGCTAGCCTTTTTAGTCGGTTTTTTTTTGGAAAGATTACTAGATTACTATACTAATATTTTACGAACATAATATTATAATTTTATTTAAATGTTCGTGTTTTGTTTGCTTTTAGCCCTAAAAATTGATAAACTTGTGTATGGAAAATAGGAAAGCCCATTTAATTTGGAGGTGCCTTACATGTCATCAGTAGTAGTTGTTGGAACGCAATGGGGAGACGAGGGAAAAGGGAAAATAACCGATTTCCTTTCTGAAAATGCAGAAGTAATCGCACGTTATCAAGGCGGCAACAATGCTGGCCATACGATCAAATTTAACGGAGAAACTTACAAGTTACATTTAATACCGTCTGGGATATTTAATAAAGAAAAAATTAGTGTGATTGGTAATGGAATGGTTGTTGACCCGAAAGCACTTGTAGCAGAGCTTGCTTATTTACATGAAAAGGGTGTGACTACGGATAATCTACGGATTAGTAATCGTGCCCATGTCATCCTCCCTTATCATTTAAAATTAGATGAAGTGGAAGAATTGCGTAAGGGTGCAAATAAAATCGGTACAACTAAAAAGGGAATTGGCCCAGCCTATATGGATAAAGCTGCCCGTGTTGGTATTCGGATAGCTGATTTGCTGGATCGCGAAATTTTTGAAGAAAAGTTACAACAAAATCTTGAAGAGAAAAACCGTTTATTTGAACGGATTTATGAGACCGAGGGCTTTAAGAAGGAAGATATCTTAGACGAATATTATGAATATGGACAACAGATTCAGAAATATGTTTGTGATACTTCTGTTGTATTAAATGATGCTCTCGATGATGGGAAGCGTGTATTATTTGAAGGTGCCCAAGGGGTTATGCTTGATATTGACCAAGGTACCTACCCATTCGTTACCTCTTCAAATCCTGTAGCCGGTGGAGTAACAATTGGATCAGGTGTTGGTCCTTCTAAAATTACACATGTAGTTGGTGTTTGTAAAGCCTATACCTCCCGTGTAGGTGATGGTCCATTCCCAACGGAATTAGATAATGAAATTGGAAATACCATCCGTGAAGTAGGGCGTGAATATGGTACAACCACAGGCCGTCCTCGTCGTGTTGGCTGGTTTGACAGCGTCGTCGTGCGCCATGCTCGCCGTGTTAGTGGTTTAACGGATTTATCCCTAAACTCCATTGATGTGTTAACAGGGATTGAAACGTTGAAAATTTGTACAGCTTACCGCTATAAGGATGAAGTTATTACTGAATATCCTGCAAATTTAAGAATTCTATCTCAATGTGAGCCAATCTATGAGGAACTTCCTGGTTGGACTGAGGATATCACAGGAGTGAAATCTTTGGATGAACTTCCTGTTAATGCCCGTCATTATGTTGAGCGGGTTACACAGCTTACTGGAGTTCCATTAACCACCTTCTCTGTCGGTCCTGATCGTATGCAAACAAACGTGGTTCGCAGCCCGTGGAGACAAATTTAATTTAACAATGAAGCCCTCTTTATGAGGGCTTCAAACTTTTTTTAAAAACTTTTAAAAAAGTATTGCTATAACTATTACATCCATGATATATTAATAAGCGTCGTCACGATACGACAAAAAAGTTAAGAAGTTAGTACGAGCCATTAGCTCAGTTGGTAGAGCATCTGACTTTTAATCAGAGGGTCGAAGGTTCGAGTCCTTCATGGCTCACCATTCAAATCTAAATATGGCCCCTTGGTCAAGCGGTTAAGACACCTCCCTTTCACGGAGGTAACACGGGTTCGAGTCCCGTAGGGGTCATTGGCTTTTGATTGTCAGTGAGTAACTGGCAAGGACGGTTTCCTTGCTGATGATCAATTAAATATGGTCTGGTAGTTCAGTTGGTTAGAATGCCTGCCTGTCACGCAGGAGGTCGCGGGTTCGAGTCCCGTCCAGACCGCCATTGTTGGCTCAGTAGCTCAGTCGGTAGAGCAAAGGACTGAAAATCCTTGTGTCGGCGGTTCGATTCCGTCCTGAGCCATAAAAAAAAAGAAGCTTGCTCATGCAGCTTCTTTTTTTTATGCTTCCGCAAAGACTCCGTAATAAAACTCACTCCTTTTTCTATAAAATTTAAATCTACGACTCTTGCCCTACTAAAATCCTTACATGATAAGGGTATTTCTCCTAATCCTAGAAATAAACTCCACAATAATATTGGGATAATAGACCTGAAATATGTCGCTAAAATGTGAAAAATGTCAGGCATTATACATTTTTGTTACATTATTAAGACTATTAATCTTTCAAAAAAAAACTATGTTAAATTAATAAAGGTTAAAAATAAGGAAAATTCTTTACAAGACATACATAGCAGACTGAGAAGGGTTTTACCGTGGTTTAGGGGGAAAAAATGTTATTTTCAAATAGAGAATCTAAAACAAATAAGTTTTTATGGCTAAAAACAACGGTCATTACGGCCATGGCTGCTTCAGTTGTTGCCTTTAGTAATGGACCTATTGCTTTTGCCCTATCTGCCAATTCAACTAAAATTTACCATGTATATCTTAATGGTACCTATGTAGGTAATGTTACGGATAAAAGTGTAGTGAACACGTTAATTGCTGAAAAAGTGGAAAGTGCAAAGAAATCGTTTACAAGTGTTAACCTGAAGATTGAGCCGCAAGTTCAATACATACCTGAACAGGTCTTGCATTCAACAGCCAATAATCAGGAAACAGTCCAAAAGTTTAATGATATCTTCCGATTGGAGGCGGAATCTTCCGCCATTGTAATCGATGGGACACCAGTGGTTTATTTAGAAAATAAGGACTCCGCTGAGGAAGTTATCAAAAGGCTCAAACTGTCATATGTTTCTGAAGCGCAGTTAACCGAACTGGAAGCAAGAAAAAATCAAAAAGATGCAGCCCTTCCGCCTTTACAAGAAAATGAAACACGTCTTTTAGATGTACGCTTATCGAAAGAAGTGTCGATTGAGGAAAAAAATATTACACCAGAGAAAATGATGAGCGCTGATGATGCCGTTGCTTATTTACAAAAGGGTAGTTTAGAGGAAAAGAAGTATACGGTAGCAGAAGGCGATGTTCTTGAAACAATTGCTCATAGCCATGGATTAAAAGTGGGAGAATTAATCACATTAAACCCAGGTTTGGCATCGGAGAGTCTATTAAAGATTGGCCAGGAACTAAATATTACAGCGATTAAGCCGTTTGTTGAAGTAATTGTTGATAAGCAAGTCAATCAAAAGGAAGCTATTCCATTTGCTAATCAAGTCATTGAGGATTCCTCTATGCCAAAGGGGGAGACAAAAGAAAAACAAGCAGGACAAAATGGATCAAGGTTGGTTACCTATCAAATTTCAGAACAAAATGGTGTAACAGTTAAAAAAAATCAGTCCGATGAACGGATTCTAGTACAGCCTGTTAATCATGTTGTTTTAAAAGGAACGAAAGTCATCCCTTCTCGCGGAGAGGGCAGCTTTGCCTGGCCGACTGTCGGCGGTTATATTTCAAGTAAGCAGGGGATGCGCTGGGGTAAAATGCATAAAGGAATTGATATCGCAAGACCTACTAATAAGACTATTAAGGCAGCTGATAATGGTGTAATTGTTTTTGCAGGCTGGAGCAATGGCTATGGAAACAAAGTTATTATTGACCACCACAATGGCTTCCGCACTCTTTACGGTCACATGTCTTCCCTAAGCGTCAAAGCGGGGCAAACGGTGTCAAAGGGTACAGCGATTGGAATTATGGGGGCAACTGGTGATGCAACCGGAGTCCATCTTCATTTTGAGGTTTATAAAAACGGCAGTTTAGTCAACCCATTATCGTATATACATTAATGGTAGGAGTCTCTAGTTCATTGCTAGAGACTCTTCTATTTTGCTTTAAAAAGAGTCAAAGAAGGTTATACCAATCCTGCCAAATGCTGATTATAGATGAATTTCTACTTATAAAATGGTAAAGTAAAGTAGTATAGGTATGACTTCTAAAGGCTTTTAATTGAATAGATTAGATTGGATTAGATTAGATCAGTTGAACGAAAAGGAGTAATGGTATGGAAAAGAAGATTCTTGTTGTGGATGATGAAAAACCAATTGCAGATATTTTACAATTTAACTTAAAAAAAGAAGGTTATGTCGTTTATTGTGCTTATGATGGCAATGAGGCATTACAATTAGTGGATGAAATTCAACCGGATTTAATCCTCTTAGATATTATGCTTCCACTACGTGACGGGATGGAAGTATGCCGTGAGGTCCGTAAGAAATATGAAATGCCCATTATTATGCTGACCGCTAAGGACTCAGAAATTGATAAAGTATTGGGACTTGAATTAGGGGCAGATGATTATGTAACAAAGCCGTTTAGTACAAGGGAATTAATTGCCCGTGTCAAAGCGAACTTACGCCGTCATAACCAAATTATTGCGCAGTCGGATGCTGAAAATGAAACGAATGAAATTGAGATTGGTTCACTCGTGATTCATCCAGATGCCTATGTGGTTTCAAAACGAGGCGAAACCATTGAACTAACTCATCGTGAATTTGAACTGCTTTATTACTTAGCACAGCATATTGGCCAAGTCATGACGAGGGAACATTTACTGCAAACCGTATGGGGATACGACTATTATGGAGACGTACGAACTGTCGATGTAACGGTACGGCGATTGCGTGAAAAAATTGAGGATAGCCCAAGTCATCCAACATGGATTGTGACTCGCCGCGGGGTTGGCTACTATTTACGCAATCCTGAACAGGAGTAATTAATGAAAAAGGTTGGTTTCTTTCGCTCGATACATGTAAAGTTTGTTCTCATCTATGTCCTTCTTATCCTCGTAGCGATGCAAATTATTGGTGTTTACTTTGTCAAACAACTTGAACAAACATTGCGGACAAACTTTCAAACTTCGATTCAACAGCGGGTTGATTTACTTGCTTATAATGTGGTCGAGGCAATGGAAAAGGATAGAAAGGCAGAAGATCCGACACTTGAGGAAGATTTGAAAAAGGTTCTTAAGGACTTTGATGAAGGGGATAGTGATATTACAGAGGTCCAAGTGATTGAAAATCGTTCCTTAAAAATTCTTGGTACTTCCCAATCCAGTAACCAGGGACTTGTTGGTCAAAGGACCACAGTACTTCAGGTAAAACAATCCATGGTTTTGGAAGAAAATCAAAGCTCCATCAAGATTGAACAGAAAACCGGACATCGAATCTGGGTCCTCTCAACGCCTATTAAATCTGGCAAAAAAGTAATTGGGGCCATCTACCTTGTCGCAAAAATTGAAAATGTGTTTGAGCAAATGAAAACCATTAATAATATTTTTGCTACAGGTACAGCGATTGCCTTATCGATCACGGCTGTATTGGGAATTTTATTAGCCCAAACGATTACCCGGCCAATAGCTGATATGAAGAAACAAGCGCTTGCTATGGCCAAAGGAAATTTCTCTCGGAAGGTAAAGGTGTATGGTCAAGATGAAATAGGTACGCTCGCTGTTACCTTTAACCACTTGACGAAAAAATTGCAGGAAGCCCAGGCAATGACGGAAGGGGAACGTAGAAAGCTGTCCTCCGTCCTATCATATATGACAGATGGGGTTATTGCGACAGACCGAAAAGGCCGAGTCATTTTAATTAATGATCCTGCAGCAGAAATGCTGAATGTTTCACGTGAAACAGTCTTATCTCAGCCGATTGTAGAGTTATTGGACTTGGATGATACGAACACATTTGAAGACCTCCTAGAGGAAAATGAGTCATTAATTTTAGACTATAGTACAAAAGCAGAGCGCTATATACTAAGAGCTAATTTCTCCATTATTCAAAAGGAGACAGGTTTTGTTAATGGTTTGATTGCCGTTTTACATGATATCACGGATCAAGAAAAGATTGACGCTGAAAGAAGAGAATTTGTGGCCAATGTTTCACATGAATTAAGAACACCTCTCACAACAATGCGCAGTTATTTAGAGGCGCTTGCAGATGGTGCATGGCAAGATCCAGAAATTGCCCCTAATTTCTTAGAAGTAACGCGGACTGAGACGGAAAGAATGATCCGTCTTGTCAATGACCTTCTACAATTATCAAAAATGGATAGCACTGATTACAAGTTAACAAAGGAATGGGTAAACTTTGTCGACTTCTACAACAATATTATTGATCGGTTTGAAATGTCAAAGGAACAGAATGTAACCTTTAAACGTAAGCTTCCGAAGCAGGCGATCTTTGTGGAAGTAGATGAAGATGAAGATAAAATGACCCAGGTCTTATACAATATTATTTCTAACGCCTTAAAGTATTCACCTGAAGGCGGACAGGTTACTTTTTCGATAAAAGAAAAAGAGGATAAAATTATTGTCAGCGTATCGGACCAAGGAGTAGGAATTCCAAAAGAGAATATTGGAAAAATCTTTGATCAGTTTTACCGAGTGGATAAAGCCAGAACTCGTAAATTGGGCGGAACAGGTTTAGGGCTGGCAATTGCTCAGGAAATGGTCAAGGCTCATGGCGGATCGATTTGGGCAACAAGTGAGGAAGGTAAAGGGACAAAGATATCCTTTTCCCTGCCATATGAACGTTCTGAAGAGGATGAATGGTCATGAGATATGAGAATATAAAATCAGGAATTTTAACAGTCTTAGTCTTGGTAAGTCTGCTGCTCACTTGGAATCTTTGGACATACCAGCCCAACTATGACAAGATGGAAAAAAGTAAAACAGTGGCAGAAGTAACAGTAGATAAAAAACAAGATGTGACAAAAATAGTAAGGCCCGATCAGGTATTATTTCATGTGAAAGGGCAGCACTATGGAACTAGCAATCCTGATGAATTGGAAAAGTTAATGAAAGAAATAAGCAGCTGGACCATTTCTGACGTGAAAAACTATACCGAAAAGGCCGGAAATATGGACAGTTTTATCCATGGCAGCGGTAATGCTGAACTCGTCTTCCCTGGGGATGTTCCGATTGAGTTATATCTTAGTGTTTTAAATATTGAAGGTAAGAAAATTCCTCCCTTCAATTTTAATCGTATTATTATAAATGTGAATGATTTGGATAAGGGGAATGGCAGTGTTTATTTTGCCTCTACTGAAACGGGTCAGATTTATGTAAGTCATATTTCCTCTGCTAATATAAATGAGTTTAATCGAGATTACTATAAAAATGCGGCTCGTTATCCAAAGTTTTTTGCCTATAAGCCAACTGATAAACACAGCATTTATCTGCCAGAGGCTAAAATAAAAATGACTACCTATAAGTATTTGCCTGTAACGCTTAATTCGGATGAATTTAAAGATGCCCTTTTTGACGATCCCAGTTTCGTTCAAAGAAGCTCTATTCCCCATGGTGAGGAATTTACCAATGATTCAAGTAAAATGACCGTTAATTATGATAGTAACATTTTGCAATACATTAATCCGACACCAGAAGACAGTTTTGTAGATAGCTCCTACGATTTGGTCAAAAGAAGTATTGACTTTGTCAATGAACATGGAGGCTGGACAGATTCGTTTCGTTATGTTTCTAAAAGTGAATCCAAACGCTCAGTTACGTTTCGTTTGTATAGTTCGGATGGCTATCCTATCTTTAATGATAATGGATTATCCGAGATGACCGAGGAGTGGGGACGTGACGAAATTAATAAATATGTCCGCCCGAATATTACTTTAGATCTTCCCTTAATAACAGAAATGCAAACTGTTACTCCTCCATCAGGACATGAAATCTTAGCCGTTTTACAAAGTAATAAGAACTTTAAGCCGGAACTTCTTGAAGAATTAGTTCTTGGCTATCAAATGGTTAGAAGTTCGGATGAAAATAAACTGATTCTCTTAGAACCTACTTGGTTTTATCGGTATAACAAATCTTGGGGCCAAATGACGCTGAGTGGCCTGGGAGGAGGTTCATAGATGGATTGGAGCAAAATTAAAACGATTTTTATCATTACCTTTTTAATATTAGACGTGTATCTTTTATTTCAATTTATGAAAATGCGTGATGCTAATAATTATGAAGTGATAACCCCAACTTCCTTTGAAGATAAGTTGAAGGCAGATGAGATTAAGTATGTGGAGCTTCCGAAGGCCCCGATTAAAGATCAATATCTAAGTGCCAAGCCTAAGACGTTTACAAAAGGGGATATGGAAAAATTAAAAGGACAGAAGGTCTTATCAACGGAACCGACTTCTACTCTCTCTGTCATGCTTGATAAGCCAATTCAGCTAAGTTCTAAATTTGAACCCGCAGATCTTGCCTCTTTTATAAAAGCAGGACTCCTATACGGTGAGCATTACCAATTTTGGGAGAAGGATGATAAGAAACATACGATCACCTATTTTCAACAATACGATAATTACCCATTTTATGAAAATATTAATGGGATGATTACATTTAATGTAAATGAAGAAAACCAGATTACTTCTTATCAGCAAACCTATTTAGAGGAAATTGACAAGCTGACGGCTAAAGAAGAAATTCTTCCACCGTTAAAGGCGATTGAGACTTTGCATCAAAAGGGTGCCTTAAAACCAAAAAGTAAAATAACAAAGATTGAACTTGGCTATTCAACGCTCATCCAGCTGGCTGCATCGCAAGTATTAGCCCCAACATGGCACTTTGTGGTCAATGATAAGGAGAGCTTGTTTGTCAATGCGTTTGAAGGGCAAATTATTGAGTTTAATAGTGAGGAAAATAGTAAAGTGGAGTGAAAAAGTATGTCGTTACGATATAGTATCCTAGCAAGCGGCAGTACGGGAAACGCCTTGTTTGTTGAGTCTGATGAACATTCCTTTTTAGTTGATGCCGGCTTCAGCGGAAAACAAATGGAGTCCCTTTTTGGACAGATTGATCGTGATATCAGCAAGCTTTCCGGCATCTTTGTCACACATGAGCATAGTGACCATATCAAAGGAATCGGTGTCCTCGCCCGCAAATACCATTTGCCTGTATATGCAAATGAAAAAACATGGCGGGCCATGGAAAGTTCAGTTGGCGTAATTCCTACAGAGCAAAAGTTTGTTTTTAATATGGAAACCGTAAAAAGTTTTGGTTCAACAGATATTGAGTCTTTTGGTGTATCCCATGATGCAGCAGAGCCAATGTTTTATGTGTTTCATCAATCAGGGAAAAAACTAGTGCTGATCACCGATACGGGCTATGTAAGTGATCGGATGAAAGGGACAATCTCTAATGCGGATGTGTACATCTTTGAATCGAATCATGATGTCCAAATGCTGAGGATGGGCCGATATCCCTGGAATATTAAACGCCGGATTTTAAGTGATGTGGGGCATGTTTCTAATGAAGATGCGGCCCTCGCCATGAGTGATGTGGTAGGTGATCGGACGAAACGGGTCTATCTCGCCCATTTGAGCCTTGATAATAATATGAAGGATCTGGCGAAAATGGCGGTCGCACAAACATTAGAAAGCCGCGGTCTGATGGTTGGTGAACAATTTGAACTTTATGATACAGATCCAAAAACCCCAACGATTTTAACAGCGGTATAATGATTGAATGGAGGCCATAAAGGCCTCTATTTTTTTTATAAGTTTAAAGTTCGCAAAAACAACAAATGCGGAAATAGGTTAGTAATTTTAGGAAGAATGATTATAATTATAAGTGGTATATACAAAATAATAACTAGCACTTTTCGA
Source organism: Neobacillus vireti (assembly GCF_036962465.1). Classification (GTDB taxonomy): domain Bacteria; phylum Bacillota; class Bacilli; order Bacillales; family Cytobacillaceae; genus Neobacillus; species Neobacillus vireti_B. The sequence continues at coordinate 15,739 of NZ_JBALNF010000037.1, read as the reverse complement.
AGAAGGGAATGGTGTAAATGGGCTATTATGACGATCATACACAAGGACGCTACCGGGAGCAGAGAAGTAAAAGAGGCGGTGTATTACTAGCAAGTCTGGTTGGAGCAATCATTGGGGCAATCCTAGTAATTCTTGCCATCCCAACTTTATCAAAGCAAGGAATATTGCCCTATAAACTAACAGCGGACCAAAATCAGGCAGCAGAAACGAGTAATCATGATAATCAGCAGAATGTAGTTGAAAAGGTTTCCTATGATGTGAATACCAACACGACAAAGGCTGTTGCAAAAACAGGTTCAGCAGTCGTCGGTATTAATAATATCCAATCTTCTAGCTTTTGGTCTGATAACGGCGATTCATCAGAACAGGCTGCGGGGACGGGATCGGGAGTTATCTATAAAAAAGCAGGAAGTAAAGCTTATGTTGTCACAAACCACCATGTTGTTGAGGGAGCTTCCAGCTTAGAAGTAAGCCTGGATGACGGAACCAAAATTACTGCTAAGCTGCTTGGCAGTGATATTTGGACAGATCTAGCTGTGCTTGAAATTGGTGCAAGTAAGATTAAAAAAGTAGCAGAATTCGGAAATTCTGACAGTCTGAAGTTAGGAGAACCGGTCATTGCAATCGGAAACCCACTTGGGGCGACATTCTCTGGTTCTGTAACGCAAGGAATTATTTCTGGTCTAAAACGAACCATTCCTGTCGATATCAACCAAGACGGTGTCGTCGATTGGCAGTCCGAGGTATTACAAACAGATGCTGCGATTAACCCCGGTAACAGTGGCGGTGCGCTAATTAATATGGAAGGTCAAGTGATCGGGATTAATTCGATGAAAATTTCTCAAGAGGCTGTTGAAGGAATTGGTCTCTCCATTCCTATCAATTCCGCTAAACCTATAATTGATGACCTTGAACAGTTTGGAGTTGTTAAACGTCCATATATGGGTGTCGACCTAAAGTCCATTAGTGAAATTCCTGCGTACTATCAAGAGCAAACATTAAAATTACCGCGTGATGTCAATTACGGTGTCGCTCTTCGCCAGGTAATGCCCAATTCACCTGCTTCCGATGCTGGCTTACAAGAGCTGGATGTGATTGTGGAAATGGATGGCGAAAAAATTAATGATGTGATCGACCTGCGTAAACACTTATATCAGAAAAAGAAAATTGGCGAGAAGTTAAAGGTGAAGTTTTACCGTGCAGGAAAGTTAAAGAATACTACTTTAACGTTGTCAGGCGAAAAACTGGAGTAAACACCATTTTGGGAAAGTGAGTCATTCACTTTCCCGTTTTTGTTTCTATGGTATGATAAATAGGGTTAAAAGTATGATAGCCATGAGAAGGGTAAAAATAATGATAATGATAATGATATATGTGAAAGCGAGGAGAAAAGATGATTTATAGCTGCGAGGAACATGTGGACATTGCCTTAGATGATATTGTGGATAAATATCAAACATATCCAGTTTTATCACAATTACCTGTGGATAATTCAGACGCAGGTTGTGAATACTGCCAAAAACAAGCTGTATATATGGTGGCGAACAAATGATTCCATACAAGATGTGGATAAAAAATGTGAATATGTGGATAACTTCTGTGGATATCTTGTTTGTAAGCTGTTTGTAATTTAGTTGAAAAGGGTTGTGGATTGTGAATATCTCGATCATAACGGTTGGTAAGTTGAAAGAGAAATATTTACGGCAGGGAATCGAGGAATATTTAAAAAGATTAACTGCCTATGCAAAAGTTGAAATGGTGGAGGTTGCCGATGAAAAGGCTCCCGAGGAATTAAGTGAGCTCGAAATGCTGCAGGTGAAGCAAAAAGAAGGCGAACGGATTTTGGCTAAGATTAGCCAGGATACATATGTGATTGCATTAGCGATTCAAGGGAAATTGCAATCGTCTGAGGAACTGGCTAAAAACTTAGATCAATTAGCTACATATGGAAAAAGTAAGATAGCTTTTGTGATCGGAGGATCGCTTGGTTTGAGTGATGAGGTGATTAAACGGTCAAATGAGCAGCTGTCTTTTTCAAGGATGACTTTCCCCCATCAATTAATGAGGCTGATTCTAGTAGAACAGATTTATCGGTCGTTTAGAATTAATCGGAATGAACCGTATCATAAGTAAATGAGGTTTTTATTCAAATGCCTCTCCTTAAAGTTGGGGAGGCTAGAACATAATAAGTTCCTAAATAGGAAATGATAAGAATGGTATGGACGAAATATATAGCAATTGGGGAATCATGTTAAGCCCCGATCAGTTAAATAAACGGAAAAATTCCGCTTAATTAGTAATTATCATTAAAAATAGCTTAAATAGTCGGAGAGATTCCGGCTATCGACTCTAAAAATGTAAAAATAGAAGATTTTGCTTTGTATAACCGGAAACCCTCCCCTTATTTACCCCGAAACGAGCTCCATTTTGCATTTAACCGAAAAATTTCCGCTTATTTACTTTCGCTAGTTACTTAATTAAGGAAAAGAATTCTTATTGATGTCTTATACGTATAACTCTGATGGAAGTTCAGATACCATCACATAATTCTCCGGAATGTAAAGCAAGTTATATAGTATTTTCTTCCAAACAATATTTGTATTTTTTTGATTTGGCATTATAATTGAATAAATCTGAAAGATTGCTAGGGCGGCAATTAGTAGGAAGAGGGATAAGTTATATTACAACAAAAGTTTTATAGTATTAAAGGAGAGTATAAATGGAGAAAAAAAATGGAAAAGAATTTCAAAGAAAAATGCAAACGCGTCACATTGTCATGCTATCACTTGGTGGTGTGATTGGAACTGGATTATTTTTAAGTTCGGGCTATACGATTCAACAAGCGGGGCCGTTTGGTACGATTTTGTCCTATCTGATTGGTGCATTAGTGGTTTACCTAGTTATGCTATGTTTGGGTGAGCTTTCTGTACATATGCCTGAAACCGGTGCATTTCATAGCTTTGCAGCTAAATACATCGGACCAGGAACAGGATATACCGTTGCCTGGTTGTATTGGTTAACGTGGACTGTTGCCTTAGGTTCTGAATTTACAGCTGCGGGAATGCTTATGCAAAGATGGTTCCCATCAATCAATGTCTGGATCTGGAGTGCTTTTTTTGCTATTTTGATTTTTATATTTAATGTATTATCTGTCAAGTTCTTCGCTGAAGCCGAATTCTGGTTCTCATCTATAAAGGTAATTGCAATTGTGATCTTTATTATTTTAGGTGTAGCGGCAATGGTAGGCTTTCTTCCAATGTCACATTCAAACCCAGCCCCCTATTTTTCTAATTTTGTAAAGGCAGGTTTGTTTCCAAATGGCGCCTTCGCCATTTTCATGACAATGCTTGCGGTAAATTTTGCCTTTTCTGGAACGGAATTAATCGGTATTGCAGCTGGAGAAACGGCAAATCCGGAAAAAACAATCCCGAAGGCAATTAGCACCACTTTATGGAGATTGATTATCTTTTTTGTAGGAACAATCGTAGTGTTATCTGCGTTATTGCCAATGAACGATGCAGGAGTATTAGAAAGCCCGTTTGTTGCTGTTCTTGAACGAATTGGGGTTCCTTACTCTGCAGATATTATGAACTTTGTTATCCTAACAGCTATTTTATCTGCTGCAAATTCAGGACTTTATGCTTCATCGAGAATGCTTTGGTCACTTGCAAATAAGAAAACCATCTCACCGATATTTGCAAAAATGACAAAACAGGGTGTTCCAATCAATGGAGTTATTTTCAGTATGTTAGGTGGAGTTTTAGCTTTGTTCTCAAGCATTGTGGCACCAGATACTGTGTACATTGTGCTTGTATCCATTTCTGGTCTGGCTGTGGTTGTTGTTTGGATGAGTATCAGTGCTTCACAGTTCCTATTTCGCAGGCAATTTTTAAAAGAGGGAAATTCAATAGAGAACTTGGTCTATCGTACGCCGCTTTATCCGTTGGTTCCAATTGTATCATTTGTATTATGTCTTGCGTCATGTATTGGAATTGCATTTGATCCTACTCAACGAATAGCCCTATATTGTGGCATTCCATTTATATTGCTCTGCTACGGCAGCTATTATCTTACACAAAATCAAAAGAAAAGAGACGCAAATTATGTCCAAGAAAATCAACCCAATTGATGCTATTTTATCCCAACATTCCATTATGCTTCTTGATGGAGCCTTAGCTACTGAACTGGAATCACATGGATGTAACTTGGATGACCCTCTATGGTCAGCACGTGTTATACTGGAAAATCCAGAATTGATTTATCGGGTCCATTCTGATTATTTTCGCGCTGGAGCGGACTGTGCTATCACAGCAAGCTATCAGGCAACAATAGATGGTTTTTCCATGCGTGGAATAGATAAAATGGAAGCATTAGAATTAATTAAGCAAACGGTGCTGCTTGCAAGAAGGGCAAGAGATGATTTTTGGAAAGGAAATACACAACATAATCGGCCTAAGCCATTGGTGGCTGCATCTGTTGGACCATATGGGGCTTATCTAGCTGATGGTTCAGAATATGTTGGAAATTATGGTGTGAAAGATGAAAGATTAGTAGAATTCCACCGTTCCAGAATTGAAGCATTGATTGAAGCGGGTGCCGATTTATTAGCATTTGAAACGATACCTTCTTTACAAGAAGCAAAAATTTTATCTTCCATATTGCGAGAATTTCCGGAGACATTTGCTTGGCTATCCTTTTCTTTGAAAAATGAGAAAGAAATTAGTGATGGTACAAAACTTGCTGTGTGTGCACAGTTTTTTGAAGAAGATAACCAAATTGTTGCATTTGGTGTAAATTGTGCGCCAGTAACCTATGTTACTAATGCCATCAGGGAGTTGAGTGCGAATTCGAAAAAGGCTATTCTTGTATATCCGAATTCCGGAGAAACCTATAATCCAGAAACAAAAACATGGCATGGTCAAGAATTATGTAACAGCTTCGAACTGCAATCTGAAGAATGGTTTCAAGCAGGGGCAAGGTTGATAGGAGGATGCTGCAGAACAACACCACAACACATTGAAAAGCTTTTTAAAAGGTGGCGGTACTAAATCACTTTGTGATCATTTTGATAGCCCATGTCTCCTTTTTAGAAATTAATCTAGAGGAAACCTCATTTATATACGTTATGGTGAACCGTATCATAAGTAAATGAGGTTTTTTTATTTTCCATTAGCAGCGCCATTACCCCTAAAATCGTTTGGATTATTTTTAATACTTAAGAATCATAAAATATTAATTTGATTGACTTTATTAAACAGTGGGTGTAGAGTAAAAATTAATTTTAATAGGAAGACCACTAGGGGAGCCATTTTTGGCTGAGACAGAGTTGCTCTGGACCCTTTGAACCTGATCTAGTTCATACTAGCGTAGGAAAGTGGAGTCCGTGCACGGGTATATTTACAATTATTCTGCCGCTCCATTTTTGGAGCGGTTTTTTCGTTTTTAAGAAAAACGCTCCATTTTAAGTCTTCCCATTAAAACCAATAAGGGGGAATTTTGATGAGTTTTTCAGCAGAATTGAGGAAAGAAGCGAGTCCGATTTTCGATGCAATTTTTGAACATCCTTTTGTACGAGGAATTGCGAGTGGTGATTTAAGAAAGGAACAGCTAATTCATTATGTCAAACAAGACTATGAATATTTGAATTCCTTTATCAGAATCTATGGAATAGCCGTTGCAAAATGTGAGAGTCGTGAGGATATGGAGATATTTAATAAGCAAATCTCCTTTATCTTGCACAGCGAAACCCACCCACATCATAACTTTTGTCAGGTAGCAGGTATTTCCTATGGGGAACTGCAAGGATTTCCATTATCACCGTCTGCCCATCATTACATACGTCATATGATGACCGTTGCCCGTGAGGGAACATTAGGGGAAATTCTGGCGGTCTTATTGCCATGTCCATGGACATATTGGGAAATAGGAAAGAGATTATTAGATGAGGTCATTCCGGACCCTTCCCACCCATTTTATGAATGGATTCATTTTTATGGCGACCGAACCGATTCGATAGCAACCAAATTTTGTGCACGGATAGATGAATGGGCAATGGAAGCAACAGAGAAAGAAAAAGCAAAGATGAAGGAGCATTTCTTCATCAGCTGTCAGCTTGAATATATGTTTTGGGATATGGCTTATAAACTTGAGGAATGGCCAGTACAAATGGAGGCGGTAAAAAGATGAATTGGAAGATGAAGGAGATCGTGCTTACAGTTATTCTTTCTGTTGCTTGTGGTGTTATTTATTTAGGATGGTCAACTCTTTGGATTCCGGTTTCCGCTCTAGTGGGACCCGTCGGTGCCGGTTTTATGTTTGGGATTTGGGTGATTGCCAGTCCCATCGTAGCATATATCATCCGTAAACCAGGTGCTGCTTTTATTGCGGAGGTTGCCGCAGCAGCAGTGGAATTATTAACGGGAAGTCATTTTGGTCTTACGGCGTTGTTAGTAGGAGTCTTTCAAGGGATTGGATCCGAAATTGCATTCGCCCTGTTTAGATACAAGCACTACAACCTTTTTACCTTGATGCTGTCTGGTGCTCTGGCTGCGATTGTGGGGATGGTCTATAACATTTTGGCGAATGGTTTTGGATTTTACACGACAGGAGTATTTCTTACGACGTTAGGAATTCATATCATCAGCGGAATCATACTTGGAGGCTGGTTAGCGAAGGTGGTAGTGGATGCTCTAGCCAAAACAGGTGTTTTAGAGTCCTATGAATTGATGAAGGAAAAACGAAATAAGGATGATATTCATGGAAACATTTCTGGGATGTAGAAATCTTTCTGTCCGTTTCTATCAGAGTTCTGAAAAGATTCTTCGTGATATGACGCTGTCCATCAATAAAGGAGAGAAAGTATTAATACTTGGACCTAGCGGGAGCGGGAAATCGACCTTGATTTCCACTCTTGCAGGTATCATTCCTGCGCATGTGGAGGCAGAAGTAAGTGGTGATGTGTTTCGCAGGAGCAATGCCGGTGTGATGTTTCAGGAGCCTGATTCTCAGTTTTGTATGCTTCGTGTGGATGAAGAAATTGCTTTTAGCCTTGAAAATCGCGCGATTCCTCGAAGCGAAATGGATCCTATTATTTCAGATTTGATGGAAAAAGTAGGATTAGAAGTTGACCGGAGAACACCGATTGAAACACTATCTGGGGGTATGAAACAAAGGTTAGCATTGGCCTGTTTATTAGCATTGGAACCCGAAGTACTGTTTTTTGATGAACCAACAGCCCAGCTAGATCCATCCGGCAGGATGGAGATATTTGATTTATTAAAACAAATATCGCAAATGAATAATCAAACGATGGTATTTGTCGAACACGTTCTAGATGGCTGTATCGACTGGATGGATCGGGTCATTATGATAAATGAGAGCGGAAGTATTATAGTGGATGGAAGGCCAAAAGAGATTCTGCTTAATTATCATCATGAAATGGTAGAAGCAGGTATTTGGCGGCCAAAACTATTCCCGTACAAGTGGATGGATGTTGTGGAAAATGCCTCACATCCTCTATCAATAAAATTGTCAAAAAGGCTTAAAACTAAGCCTCAAGATAGAATGAATGAGGATTCTTTACTCCGAACAGAAAACGTAGAAATTGGCTATGGAAAAAAGATCATTGTGGAGGACATTAATATAGATATCCATAAAGGTGAGTGGGTTTCTATAGTTGGAGCGAATGGAAGTGGAAAAAGCACTTTCTTAAAAAGTCTGATACGTTTAGAGCCAATAAAAAATGGAAAAGTTCATTTTAAAAATAAGGAACTCAAACAATGGCATGATAGAGGATTATATGAAAAAGCAGGCTTTGTTTTTCAAAATCCAGAGCTTCAATTTATAACGGATACTGTATTTGAGGAAATTGCGTTTGGCGGCCGGCAAAGAAATTGGCCGGAAGAGCAGATTCATGCCAAAACGAATCAGCTGCTTGAGGAGTTTGGATTGGAATCACATCGTAATGCTCACCCTTTTACACTAAGTTTAGGACAAAAGCGGCGGTTAAGTGTGGCAACCATGCTATTGTTTGATCAGCCTTTATTATTGCTGGATGAACCAACGTTCGGTCAAGATGAAAAAACAGCAGGCGAATTGATTAAGCGCTTAAAAGAGAGACAGGAGATGGGAACCACTATTGTCATGGTTACTCACGATATGGATTTAGTAGATGCCTGCTCCCATCAAGTGATTCTCTTCAATAATGGCAGCATTTCCTACAAAGGAACTCCATTCGGGTTATTTTCTGATCAAGTCCTTTTACGTGAAACGGAGATTATTCCGCCGCTTCATTACCAGCTGATGCATGCAAGAGGGGAGCGGGTCATGGTATGAAATCAAACGATTCCTTCCTTGCTTCGCTAAATCCTTCTATAAAATTATTCTCTCATTTTTTGGTTATGTTCTTGTTAATGACCGTAACCCATCCAAAAGTGACGTTTGAGATATGGGTACTTGCCGTTTTGATTGGTATTTTTTTAGGAGGATGGAAAATCACATACCTTTTAAAAAGACTGTTTCCATACTTAGGATTTTTTATTCTTGTCTTTTGGATGATGGCGGCATTTGGGGAAGGTGAAGACACTATTTGGAAATGGGCTTGGTTCCATCTGACAGTGGAAAGTGTGAATAATGGCTTAACGATCTCTTTAAGGATGCTGGGGTTTGTAACGTATGGATTATTATTCACCTCCACCACAGACTTAACTTTGTTTATTATGAGTTTAATACATCAATGTAAACTTTCACCTAAATGGGCGTATGGGCTACTCGCAGGATTTCGATTTATTCCGTTATTCCAATCTGAATTCAACCAAATGAAAATGGCTCATAAAGTGAGAGGCTACAAGCAAAAAAATAGCTGGAAGGCGTTTATGAGGTACTCATTACCCCTGTTTAGTCAAGGGATACGAAAATCAGAACGAATTGCTGTTGCAATGGAAGTACGAGGATTTACGGGTGCAAGGGATAGAACTTACTATCAAACCACTAAAGTAGTAACAAAAGACTGGACCTATTTACTTTCTTTATTAAGTGTTGTAATAGGGATTATCATTCTTATTAATTGAAGTGAGGGTTTGAAGGCGCCCTTAATGAGAGTTCTCAATTTCTGTTGAATATAAAAATACCCGAATTATAAAACCTCATTTTGATAAAAAGCGGTGAACCTTACTATAAATAGAGGCAGTTTTTTTACAAAAATTCCTCTAAATTGTACCAATAGTAAAAGATTTAAATATCGAAATTTATTCTTTTTTTGGAATTGGAGATTGAAAGTGAATTAAGTGTAAATAAGGAGCCAGTTTTTGTTTAGTAAAACGAGGCTCCTTTTTCAGTTAATTTAAATCTTATTTATTTCATTTTATTTTTGGATGTCCTATTAAAATCCCTAGGCTAAGGGCGTTCTGCTCATTCATCCATTAATGATAAAAGGCTATTAATAAACTCATCATAATTTTTAGATTTTAATAGCAGATAAACATTTTCCGGCTCTGATAATATTTTAATAAAACTATCATAGATATCTCGAAAAATGCTTCGTTCGCCCTTATTTAAGGCAATTAGCGCGATAATTTGGACGGAATTGTTTCCCCAATTCACAGGTTTGTCATTTAGTACAATTGAAATAGCAGACTTTAATGCGTTCATATGCATCGAATGAGGCACCGCAACATTATTATTAAACGAAGTTGAAGACATGGTTTCCCTTTCAATTATATCGTCAATAGTGCCTATTTCGATAAAGCCTAATTGAACCATCTTATCACCAATGAACCTTATCATCTCAAACTCATCATTTAGGTAAATATTTTGTTGAAACAGGTGAGGATCAAATAGGCTGATTAAATGATTTTTCAGCTTTATACGGCTTCGTTTTTTATTAATTTTCGTTATACTGTTCTGTATTTTTTGAATGTCCTCATCTAAAATAAATGGATTAATACTAACTAATTCATAGCCGATCAATTTTGGAATCTGAATGGTAGTTATAATTAGGTCAGTGTTTATTTGTTCCATTTCAATATCGACATCGGTAATAACTATGCTAATTTCAATTTGGTCTCCGAAAGAATGATCAAGTCTTTTTAACAGCGGTATATGCATATTGTAATACTCTGGACAAATAACAGTGCAGGTAATTTTATTTTTCAGCGTTTTTTGACGTTCTAGAAAGGAGCCGATATGAAAAGCAATATAAGCAATTTCGTCCTCATTTATTTGGATGTTTTCTTTTTTTTGTATCTGATTCGAAATAAAAACTGCCAGGTCGTATATCAATGGATAGGACGATTTAATTTGTTTAGTTAATGGGTTTTTTGACAAATAATTATGCCTCGCTCTATTGATTAAATTTCGAATATGCAGCGTGAATTTAATTAAAAATTCATCATCATAAATATCTACCAAATAATAATCCTTTACTTTTTGAATGATTTCATTTACTAAATTTATATAACGTTGCTCAATATATTCATTGAGATTATCTTTATTAAGGCTGTCATAACTCAGGATCGTAGTTTTACTAATCAAAAGAATCGTTAAGTAATAAAGCTCCGCTCCGTCAAAAGTTACACCAAATTTGGCTTTAATTAATGTGGCTATATCGGATGCTGCCTTATACTCCTTTGTTTTGGTCAATGTCTTAATGTTTTCTTCAGATATTGTGCGATGCTGGCTTATACGTTTCGTTGCAATCACTATATGGAGCAAAATGTTCCCGATTGTGTACTCATTAACAAAAAGGTCATTGGAGGCCAGTACTTTGATAAGTTCCTCTTTGAAGTCTTCTAAATTATAACCAAAAGCTGATTGAATACTGTCTACATGCAAAAATTGATCCTTCGTTTCTTCATAAAAAATATGGCTCATCAGCTTCCGTTTATCTTTTTCCAAACCATTTAAAATAATTAAATCTCCGTTACGTTTGAAGGATAAGTTGAATTGCGCCAATAGACCTTTAGCCTTTTTTAAATCACCCTCAATAGTAGAGGTACTTACATAAATATCTTCACTCAGGTCAAATATATCCATACCCTCGGAATAGGTTATTGATTGCTTTAATAGATAATAAAGCCGTTCAAGCGGTTTCAGTCCGTCAGGTGTTTCTTTCTGCTCCTTCTGCTGTAACATCTCATAGTAAACATTCTCATTTAATCTATAGCCAAGATTAGAGGACATAATCAAAACGGATGGAGAGGTGGTTTCATTTATTTCATTTACATATTTACGAATGCTTCGGCTGGACACAGAGAATTGCTTCGCCAAAATATCTGCCTTTACCCAATCATTCTTATTTAATAAAAATTGAATAACCGCTTCTTCTCTCTCCCTTTTCATGATTCAGAACCCCCAAAGCTTATTTATCGTTAGTTTTCCACTTTATAGTATAAAAAAACAGATAATAAAATTATAGTTGAAAAAGTTCCTATCCCTAGGAACTTTTTCAACTTGAGAGGAAAGATACTAAAGTAGGACAATAACATCAGGAAGATTAATTCAAACTTACTTCATAGGAGGAATTTATAATGACTGAAAAAAATATTTTATTAATTTGTGGTGGCGGTGCTTCAAGTGGATTTATGGCTCAAAACATCCGAAAGGCGGCAAAAAAAAGAAATGTTGAACTAAATGTAATGGCAAGAAGCGAGTCTGAAGTGGACGAATATTTGAATGAAATTAATGCTCTGTTAATTGGTCCGCATCTGCAATATATGGAAGAGGATTTAAAAGCAAAGGTTAAACCTTATAACATTCCGGCTGTGGTCATCCCTCAAACTATTTATGGCCTTTTGGACGGAAATAAAGGTCTAGACCTTATCTTGGAACTGCTTGACGAAAAATAAATAGAATGGAGGTTATTCCATGAATACGTTTATTAATTGGATGAACCAAAACTTTACACCAAAAATGAATAAAATAACAAGAAATGTATGGGTTTCATCCATCCAGGATGCCCTCATGGCGATTTTGCCGTTGATTTTGGTTGGATCGCTGATTACATTGATTTCAATCTTAAATAATTACTTTTCAAAAATGCCTGATTTTTCACCAATCACGACCTTTTCATTTGGACTTATTAGTATTTTTGTTGCACTTTTAACCCCGTATTTCATTATGGAAAAAAAGAAAAAGAATGACAGAAAAATAATCTCGGGTTTAACAGGTGTTTCCTTGTTTTTAATGTTACTTATGCCTAAACTCACAACGGATGGCGGGATTACTTTTACACTTGAGCGATTTGGTGGGAACGGCATGTTTGTTGCACTTATCGTAGGTCTTCTCGTGGGTGCGGTAATGTTTCTATTCACCAAGGTATCCTTTTTTAAAAATTCCAGTTCTTTACCTGATTTTATCATTGTTTGGTTTGATACGATTATACCGGTAACTCTCTTATTGCTTGTAGGATGGCTGTTTGCTTTCCAAATGCATATCGATTTGTATAATTTAATTTTAAAACTTTTCCAACCGCTTTCATTAATTGCCCAAAGCTTTGTTGGGTTTGTGTTAATCACATTCATTGGTATTTTCCTCTATTCATTTGGAATAAGCGCTTGGGTATTGTACCCAATTATGTATCCCGTTTGGTTAGAGGGTATTCAAGCAAATAGCAAAGCTTTGGAACAGGGGCTACAGCCTCATAATATTCATACATTTGAATCCCTTATGGGATGGGTATGGGTTGGCGGTATGGGAACGACACTGCCATTGGTGCTAATGATGTTATTTTTTGCAAAGTCTAATCAATTAAAAGCAATTAGTAAGGTAACGATTACTCCGGCGATATTCAATATTAACGAACCTGTCATTTTTGGTGCTCCAGTAGCATTTAACCCAATATTGATGATTCCAATGTGGTTAAATGGACTGATTATTCCGGCTATAACTTATATTGTTTTGAGTTTAGGATGGGTTACAATTCCTGCAAAACTGTTACAGCTATGGTATTTGCCTGTTGGGATTTCTACATTTCTGGTTAACTCAGACTTAAGAGGATTGCTATTATTAGTTGTAATAATAGTAGTATCATGGTTGATTTGGTTCCCGTTCTTTAAGGTTTATGACCTACAATTGTTTAAAAAGGAACAGGAAGAATAGAAATAAAAGTGGAGGTTTATATAATGAACGACAACAGCTTAAGAGACAATGATATGACTGAAGTATCTATGATAATAATCATGAATGCCGGAGATGCAAGATTGATTATAAAGGAAGCACTAGATTATGTTGCAGCTTGTGATTTTGAAATGGCCAAAGAGAAGCTTGCAGAAGCAAAAAAGAAGATCACTGCTGCTCACTCTGCCCAGACACAAACTATACAGGGAGAAGCACGTGGTGAGAAGGTTGTATTCTCCCTCTTGTTTGCCCATGCTCAAGACACATTAATGACGATAATGAGTGAGTGGAATACAGCTAATCATATTGTCCGTTTATTTGAAGTGTATGATCAACGTTTGAGAAAGCTTGAAGAAAGATAATTACTATGGAAAATGCCAGGTATAGTCTGGCATTTTCCTTTAGGAGGAAAGGATCATGAAATATAAAGATTCTATAGCATTTCCGGACGATTTTTTCTGGGCAGCCGCGACGGCAGCTTACCAGTTTGAAGGTGCCCATTTAGAGGATGGCAAATCTTTATCCATTGTCGATAAGAATATCAATCCTAATTATGCCGATACAAGTGTTACATCAGATCATTATCATAAGTTCAAAGAGGATGTAGCACTCATGAAAGAGCTAGGAATGAAGGCCTATCGCTTTTCAATCTCATGGCCTCGTATTTTGCCAAATGGCCGTGGAGAGGTGAACAAAAAGGGAGTTAATTTTTATAAAAGGCTTGTAAATGAATTGCGGGAGAATGGGATTGAACCTTTAGTAACCATCTACCATTTTGATTTACCTGTTTGCCTTCAAGAAGAATACGGAGGTTGGTCCTCCAGAAATATTATTGATGATTTTGCCTACTTTTGTAAGGTTTTGTTTGAGCAATTTGGTGAAGAGGTCAAATACTGGTTTACGATTAACGAACAAAGCAATATGTTTCTTCTGCCATATTTGATGGAATTTAATAAAGAATTGCCTTTGGAAAAGCAAAAATATGAAATGAATCATATTATGACACTTGCACATGCAAAGGCCATTCACTTGTGCCGGGAAATGATCCCTAATGCGAAGATTGGACCAGCCATTGGGCTTTCCCCAAATTATCCAGAGACTTGCAGACCTGAAGATGTCCAAGCAGCCCATGAAGCCGATGATTTCCGAACCTATTTGTTTACCGATTTATATATGTACGGCAAGTATCGGGATAATGTTTGGAGATACATGGAGGAAAATGGTGTAACGCCAACCATCGAGGATGGAGATATGGAACTGCTCCAATCGGCAAAGCCTGACTTTTTAGGAATTAATTATTATCAAAGCAGGGTTGTAAAATTTGCTCCGGAAACAATGGAGAATAAAGATATGAGTATCAATATGAATGGTAAAAAAGGTGAGACCGAGTTTGAAGTGGTTCCGGGTATTTACCAGGGAAGTTCGAACCCATATTTAGAAAAAACAGATTGGGATTGGGAAATCGATGCAATTGGACTTCGTACACTGTTGAATGAATTAAATGATCGTTATCAAATTCCAATTATTATTACAGAAAATGGCATTGGTGCCGTTGACAGGTTAACAGAGGATGAAAAAGTACATGATCAGTACCGAATAGATTATCTGAAAATACACCTTGAACAGTGCCGTTTAGCCATCGGCGATGGTGTCCAATTATTTGGTTATTGCCCATGGTCGTACATGGATTTATTAAGCACAACCAGTGGATTTAGAAAACGATATGGATTTGTCTACGTTAATAGAACTGATGATGACATTATGGATCTACGAAGAATTAAAAAAGATAGTTTTTATTGGTATCAAGAAGTTATTCACTCTAATGGACAAAAGCTCTAAAGGATTAGGGAGAATTGGGTATGGTAGAAAAGACATTTTAGTTAAAGATGAAACAGGTATTCATGCACGGCCGGCAACCATAATGGTTAAAACAGCAAGTAATTTTGATTCAGAAATTAAAATGGAATTCAACGAAAAGACGGTCAATTTAAAATCAATTATGGGTGTCATGTCACTAGGGGTAGGTAAAGGTGAAGCCTAAAGGGGCTTGCTAAACCTACATAATATAGAGGCAGTTTTCACCTAAATAAATTTTAATTAAATAGGTATTCGAAATAAAACTGTACTGAATTTTAGGGAGTTCAGTCTTGAAGTACAAATATAAATAAGTATATGGAAAAGGTATGCGAGATTGTGAATATTTTGCATACTTTTTTGTTGTTCTATCAAAGGTTTATATCCATCAATTGTAGTCTTGTTATATCCTATTTTTATAAGTGAAAAATCATCAAATATTGATGCTGCTGAAATAGTACGTCTGCGCTATGAACGTGGTGAAATTTCATTTGAAGAATTTCAAACCATTTTAAGAGATATGAGGGGAACTGCAACAGGTCTTTTTAATGAAAAATACCGATTTTATGGTATTCTAGTCTTTGGTATTTGGAAATACATGAAGTGCTTTATATTCTGTATTTTTGCAAAAAGCTGCAGGTTAAACAGGTGCGCTGTGAACCTTACCATAAATAGAGGCAGTTTAAATATCGGTTCAACATCGGACAAGGAAAAGCAAAAAAGACATGATCGTGTCTGAAGTCGAACCCGAAAACGAAGCAACTTCAGACAA
>NZ_JBALNF010000036.1:0-81115 GCF_036962465.1 Neobacillus vireti | reverse complement strand
ACAGGAGCAAGCTCCCATTGATTCGCTCGACTTGCATGTATTAGGCATGCCGCCAGCGTTCGTCCTGAGCCAGGATCAAACTCTCCATGAAAGTTGATTAGCTCATTTTGTTACGTTGGCTTAGTTTCAAAGTAGAAACTAATATTATTGTTTGTTGACGTTTTTGTTTGTTTAGTTTTCAAAGAACAAATTATCATCTCGCTAAAAGCGACTTTTATAATATATCATCCACAGCCAGCAAAGTCAATATCTTTTTTTAAAGAATATTTTCCACCGCCAGCAGCGACGTTTATTAATATAACAAGATAATAATTATATGTCAACGTGTTTTTCACATTTTTTTAATTTTAGCCCTTTTTTCGATCCTTTGTTCCTCTTCGTATATATTTAAAGCATTCTTGAGGAGAGGCAACCCGCTTAAATAAAGTAAAAAGAATCTTGTATCTTTCCTCCATTGATCTTTTCACAATATGATCAATTCGATCATCTTTTAAGTCAAATAATATTTCATCCATTTCTCTCTTAATAAGGTATTCCATTTCTTTTACTTCTTTCTCACTTATTAGAAGCCCAAACATTGAAAAACCTCCAGCGAAATATCTAGTTATAGTAGTCTTTTCCAAATTTAGAAATTTTATAATTAAAAAGTTTAATCATATTATCAAAAAACAAAGCATAGTTTGAGACAAGGATAGTATTGGACGAGGTGGGAAGAATGAATTTCTTTTTTGTATTAAATGGAAAATCGTTAAAAAATGTTTCACTGATTCTCATTGCCGCTTTTTTCACAGCATGGTTTCTCTACCTGGAAAATTTAGTCCAGATACCTGTGTTTTCCACAAAAGAAAGTACAAATGCTATTTATCGCGGTGAAAAAGATTTAGCCCTTACGTTTAATATTGGGTGGGGGGATGAAAAAGCGGAGCCTATTTTAGATGTGCTGAAAAAAGAGAATGTTAAATCCGCAACTTTCTTCCTAGCAGGTTCCTGGGCCGAACGTCACCCTGATATTGTCAGCCGTATCGTTAAAGATGGCTACGAAATTGGAGTTCTAGGCTATGATTATGTGGATTACGTTGATGTGGAGGATGCCAAAATTGCTAAGGATATTTCCAAAGCCCAAGAAGTCTTCACGAAATTAAACGTAAAAAATGTCAAGCTTCTACGGGCACCGACAGGTCATTTTGATGAGCGTACATTAAAAATTGCAAAGCGTTATGGTTATACCGTCGTTCACTGGAAAGTAGACTCTAAGGATTGGCAAAACCCGGGAGTTGAAAAAATAGTGGAAAATGTAAGCAGAGCAGGAGATGGGGATATTGTCCTACTTCATGCCTCAGATTCGGCAAAACAAACGGCGAAAGCACTGCCGCTGATTTTATCTGATATTCGACAGAAAGGACTAAAACTTGTATCCATTTCGGAGATGATTGCTAACGGTGAAGTCCATTCTAAGGAAATCAATTAACTTGATTTAACTGATAAAACCGCCCATATTACATGGACGGTTTTTTAGTCATTTTTTTATTTTTGTTTGTGTTTTTTGTTTTAGGAATGGTTTGCTCTGTTCGCTTTTGCCTCTCTTGAACAGATTGAGCGTTTAATTTATGAAGGATTAAAATTTGATAGGCATTACATGCTAGTAAAGAAATCATCATGAGATAGAACCAATTCTTCTCGTTCTCGCGAAGCACTGGAACCCATTCAACCAGGGTGGCAACAATCATAAAAAATAATGCAGGGATAAAAGCACCTCGATTGGTTTGTTTTACCTTATACCAGGCTACGACTAAAGCAATAGCTAGTAAGAGCAGGGCCGGTCCGAAATAAGGAAGGATACTGTCCCCCGGTTTAGCAAAGTTATCATATCGCAAGTAGACTAAATCAAATAAACCGAACAGAACGAGTACGACTTGAACGGAATTCCATAAAGATGCTGACTTAAAAATCCCTAACCCAAAGCGGTGAATCGTTAAATAAGAAAAGAAACCCATTTGGCTTATGAGACTAAACAGAAATCCCATTGCAATCAGCCAAATTAACGTGGATAAAATATCGATGATTTTAAAATCAATAAAATAGGGCTGAAATTCTTCCCAACGAATGATAAAACCCACAATAGCTGTCGTGACCCCGCCAACTAACAATGTGGACATAAATAGTCTTACCAAATTACGGCTTGTCACTAATCAAACCTCCAGCATACAAAAAATAATTACCCTACTGATTGTACCAATCAAAATGTGAAAAATCCATAATTTCATTTTTTAGGACGAATAATCTCGTCCTAATTTCTCATCCTAAAATTAAGGATGTATTTGTGAAAGGAGCTTTAATAATGAGAGGAAAAAGTATGGTGCTCCTCCTGCCCATCATGTTGTTCCTGACTAGCTGTTCTTCTAGCAATGATTTAAGTAACGGGGTACAACCTGACTATGATCAGACTAAAAAAATGGTTGTTGATATTCTTAAAACCGATGATGGTAAGAAGGCAATTCAAGATGTGATGACATCCGAAGCAATGAAAGAAAAGCTTGTCATGGACCAAAAAGTTGTTGCCGACACCATTCAAACAACTCTTACAACTGATAAAGCGACTGATTTTTGGAAAAAAACGTTTAGCGATCCGAAGTTTGCTCAAGGTGTAGCTAAAAGTATGAAAAATGAAAATAAAGCTTTATTAAAGGAATTAATGAATGACCCTGAGTATCGGACTATGATGATTCAAGTTTTTAAAGAACCAGATATTCAAAAACAAATGGCTGATGCGTTAAAAAGTAAAGAATACCGGGAACACCTTCAAAAGGTCATTACAGAAACCATTGATAGTCCGCTTTATAAAGCTAAAATACAGGAATTGCTGTTAAAAGCTGCAGAGGAAGCATCAAAAAAATAATACCATACGAAAAAGCCTCTTCCCATTAAGGTTGAGGCTTCTTTTTTTACTTACCTTGAGATTCCCATTCAATCTATGCAACTGAAATCCAACAGCCTATTTTTTTAAAAGACCGGCTACTTTTTCAGCAATTTCTAAGTAAATTTTTCCGATTTGATGATCTTCTTGATAAACCGATGGGGCAAAATCTTCATCATTCCAATCAGGCTGGTTCAACGGCAAACGTCCCAGCAGGACCGTATTTAATTCTTCAGCCAGTTTATCACCGCCGCCACGGCCAAACACATATTCCTTTTCACCGGTTAGCTTACTTTCAAAATAGGCCATATTTTCGATAACACCAAGGACTTCATGCTCTGTTTTCAGTGCCATAGCACCTGCACGTGCTGCTACAAAAGCTGCAGTCGGATGTGGAGTTGTGACGATAATTTCCTTACAAGATGGCAGCATCGTGTGAACGTCTAAAGCAACGTCCCCTGTACCAGGAGGCAGATCTAATAATAAATAATCAAGTTCTCCCCATTCTACTTCACTGAAGAAACTATTCAGCATCTTTCCTAACATCGGTCCACGCCAAATAATAGGGGCATTGTCCTCTACAAAAAAGCCCATTGAAATAACTTGTACCCCAAACCGTTCAACTGGAATGATTTTTTCGCCGCGCACAACAGGACGATTCGTAATGCCCATCATATCCGGCACACTAAATCCGTAGATATCGGCGTCAATCAGTCCTACTTTTTTGCCTAAACGAGCTAGCGCAACAGCCAGGTTAACGGAAACCGTTGATTTACCAACGCCCCCTTTTCCACTGGCAATCGCAATGAAAGTGGTATCCTTAGAATTAAGGAGAGTTTGATTGTTCTCAGGTTCAGCATTACGATGTTGTGCCAATACTTCTTCAGGCAATTCAGCAAATCGGATCCCCACGGTAGCCGCTCCTGCTTCCTTTAACACATTGACAATTTGTGTTTGAAGCTGCAGTTGTTCACTCGTACCCGTTTTAGCAATAAGTACCTTCACACTAATATGATTCTTTTCTTCTTTAATTTTAATTTCTTCGATTGCATTTAATTCAGCTAATGTTTTATGTAAAAAGGGCTCTTTGAGGCCGCCCAGAACTTCAAGGACTTTTTTCTCTGTTAACATAACATGCACCTCACCTATGAATTCTTTTCCGTTTTCAGTATACCATAACCTAAACAAGAAACAGTTAATTCAATCACACGTTTTTAACTATTTAACCATAAAAAAACGGAAGATGCTTCCATCCCCCTTAATCTGTTTCTTTTAATTCTTTTTCATTCGTAAAGTAGCGCAGAATGCCGTTATTAATAGATGCGGACACCTTTTCTTGATAAGATTCCTTTTTTAACAGTTCCTTTTCCCTTGGATTGGAGAGGAACCCTACTTCAACCAGGACACCTGGTTTTTTTGCATTTTTCAAGATATATACTTGATTGATGGGCTTTGCCTTACGCTCAGTGTTTTCAAGATTCCTGCGGAGCTCTTCCTGAATGAATTTTGCTGCTCGAGCGTTTTCCTTATGATGCGGAGCATAAAAGGTCTGGGCGCCGCTCCATCTTGAAGAAGGAATGGCATTTAAGTGAATACTGACAAACAAGTCAATGTCGGTATTATTTATCATTTTTAATCTTTTTTTAAGGTCCTCTACCTTCCTGCGGCTATAGCCCCTTGTATCAGGATCAGCTAAATCCTCATCCTTTTCCCTTGTCATGATCACAAGAGCTCCCTGCCCTTGTAGATAATCACGAACATTTTTGGTGATTTCTAAAGCGATATCCTTTTCAAGGGTTTGGCCCGTTCCTGCTCCGCCGTCCGGCCCGCCATGGCCTGCATCCAACAAGATTATTTTTCCTGATAAAGGAAGGTTCCAGGTTTTCCATGAATTATTTTCACTAAAATCATGCTGTAGTATAAAAAATAACACAATTAATCCTGTAATAAAGCTAATAATCTTTATTCTGCGTTTAGCCACCCATATCCTCCTTCCCGCTCGTCCCTGTTCAGTTAACTATATGGGACAAGGGGAAGTTTTAGAACCGTAAAAAGCATCCTTAAAGCAGTCTACTGAGCAGCACCTTTTCCTTCATGAAGCTTCGTTCAGTAGGTCCTACAGCAGGATGCTTTTGTTTTACCTCGTTTAATGTAATCTCAACTTATGACGTCTCTGCCCTTTTTCATACCCCTCTTTCCACCAGACAATGATATATTGTTCGCATAGATAGTAAAGGGATTCACTCATCGTGCCTTCTTGTCCATTTCCCCAGTAGAGTAGAAAATTATAGAGCGTATCAATCAGATGTTTTTCTTCTTTAAAACATCGTTTGCGTACTTCATCTACGTCTTCACCATAATAGCCAAACTTACTGAATTTTGCTCCCAAGAGAAATGCTTCTAAGGCGACATCATAACAGGCTTCCTCTATTCCTGTATTCATCACAAAGCTTGTCGCAAGGCTCGTGGAACCGAAATAGTGTTTAACTCTTTCTTTCAATGTATTAATCGATAAATCCCGCAGCACGGAACGTTCATATTTAATCTGCTTTTCACGTCTTTTTTCTTTAAAGGTTGTTATAACAGTCACTACTTTTCACCTCTTAGGACTATTCTTTATCCCTTAGGTCTAAGAAATGCAAAGTCGTGATTTCCAATTTTTAATAGCACATTTTTCATTATGGCAAGCACTAAACCGTGGTTATTCATAATCCTTCCAATATAGGGAAACGATAATATCAGGCTAAATTGGGGTGATTAGTAAACATGGGCTGGTTCTCAAAATATAATCAACAACAGGAAAGAGAGGAATTGGAGAAATTCCTCAAGAGGTCAAAAGATTTTAAAAAGGTCTCTTACATCAACGTACCGACGAATAAACAGTTTTCTATTTGGTTCATTTCAACTCTTATTGATGAGAGCATTTTACAGGAGAACGCTCTTCCCTATTTATTGGAGAAACCCTTTGAAAAAATTGAGGATGTAAAGAAAATTATTGCTCTCGCAGATGTACAAATTAGCACTGATCCAACTGAGATTGAACAAAAGTTGTTCACTGGTTATGTCCTTTTGACGTTGGATTCTGACCGCCATCATTATGTATTTTTAGCTGCACAAAAGGAACTCGTCCGAAGCATTTCAACACCCGAAGTGGAGTTCAGTGTCATTGGTCCGAAAGAGGCCTTTGTTGAGTCAATAGATCAAAATGTAAACCTTATTCGCAAGCGGCTTCCCGTCAAGGAATTAATCGTCGAAGAGCTGACACTTGGGTCACTTTCCAAAACAAAACTATCGATTTTATATATGGACGGCATCGTAGATCCTGCCAACGTCCAAACCGTTATGGAACGACTTAAAAATGTAGAATTCGATGCGATTACGGATAGCTCTTATATTGTTCAGTTGATATGCGATAATCGAAATTCCCCATTTCCACAGCTTTTGGATACGGAGCGGCCAGACCGGGTTACGTCTATTTTAGCTGAAGGAAAAATTGCCATATTCGTTGATGGTTCGCCGCATGCTTTGATTACACCTACTACACTGGTTGAATTTTTCAGTTCCTTTGAGGATTATTTTTTAAATTGGGTGCTGGCTTCATTTTTCCGGTTAATTCGGCTCTTTGCTGTTGCATTTTCGATATTGGTCACACCTGTTTATGTCGCGACATTGTCTTATCATTATGAATTAATACCGACAGACTTGATGAACACTTTGGTTACTTCCCGGAGAGATATACCGCTTCCGCCTATTTTAGAAGCATTTTTCTTAGAGCTGACCATTGAACTCCTAAGAGAAGCAGGAGCCCGTCTGCCCACAAAGGTAGGGCAAACAATCGGTATCGTAGGGGGTATTGTAATTGGAACGGCATCCGTTGAG
This sequence comes from Neobacillus vireti, assembly GCF_036962465.1. GTDB lineage: Bacteria > Bacillota > Bacilli > Bacillales > Cytobacillaceae > Neobacillus > Neobacillus vireti_B. Next base: position 74,322 of record NZ_JBALNF010000036.1, on the reverse strand, counting down.
GCTGGATTAACGAGTAATGTTCTGCTTATCATTGTAGCTCTTGCAGCATTGGCCTCGTTTACAACCCCCGTTTATAAAATGGGCAATGCCATTCGACTGCTCCGATTTCCATTTTTGTTTTTTGCCGAGCTCTGGGGACTGCTGGGTATTGTCTTGTGTTTTTGTTTTTTAATGACCCATTTAATCCGGCTGACGTCTTTAAACAGGCCTTTTTTGGAACCTTTATATCCACCTAGAAGGACAGACCTTAAGGATTCTCTTATCAGACTGCCATTTAACAAACAATCCTTACGACCAGAAGCACTCAGAACAAAAAATCCTGTTCGTTATCCTGGAAGAAGTGACATTGACGAGTAAAGCGGAGGAGGGTCTATGGAACATTTAGTACCTGAAAAAGCAAAAATATCGCCTTTTTTGGTCTTTTTTCTAATCCATACCATGCAGTTAGGCATTGGTGTTTTAGGGTTTCAGCGTATTATTGCGTTAACGGCTGGATATGATGCCTGGATTTCGGTCATTTTAGCCGGACTAAGCATTCATGTCATTTTATATATGATGTATAAGATTCTTGGGACAGTAAAAGGCGATTTTATATCTGCCCATTCCTATGTTTTTGGCGATAAATTGGGCCGGATTATTTCACTTCCTTTTGTTCTCTACTTTTTATGCGTCGCGCTCATCCTGCTCCGGTCATTTATTGAAGTAGTTCAAGTCTGGATGTTTCAGGATATGAGTACATTTTGGTATTCCTTCGTTTTCTGTCTGCTGGCTGTCTATATCATATTTGGCGGCTTTCGTACCGTCACAGGGGTAGCTTTTTTCGGGGTGGTTCTTCCTTTTTACTTAATTTTCACCTTTTTCTTTGCCTTCCCCTATTCCGATTTCAGAAACTTACTTCCAATCTTTGATCACTCGATCAGCGATTTGATTAAGGCAGCCTATCATATGTCACTTACCTATCTTGGTTATGAAACACTTTTATTTTTTTATCCTTATATCAAAGATCCCGAGAAGTCTAAGAAATGGGCTCACCTGGGTGTCCTATATACCACGATTCTCTATACGGTCATCACCATTACCACCTTTTCCTATTTTTCTGAAGGTCAGCTCCAAAAAAATATCTGGGCTACCTTAACTATTTGGAAAGTGGTCGAGATGCCATTTGTGGAGAGGTTTGAATACATTGGGATCGCCAATTGGAATATTATCATCCTGCCTAATATTTGTCTTGCCCTTTGGTGTGGAAGCCGGATTTTAAAACGGGTTACCCGCCTAAAACAAAAGCATGGTGTCCTTCTTTTATCAGTAGTGGTGTTAATTTTGATAAATTTTTTAAAAACACGAGAGCAGATAAATACCGTACTTGACTACACAGGAATAGTTTCCTTTTTCCTAAATTATGTCTATATCCCTTTTCTCTTTGTTCTTGTGATGATTGTAAAGAGGGTGAAAAAGAAATGAAAGTTCTTTGTGCTGTTCTTATCCTATTAACATTCCTTACAGGTTGTGTCCAGAAGGAGATCGTCGATGATGTCAATCTAGAGACAGGAGCTGCCTATGATTATATAGGCGGGAAAATTCGCGGGACTGCATTAGTTCCGATCTATTTATCTAATAAATCAGTTAGTAACAAGACCTTTTCAGCTTCCTCTAATTTAAGCCGGGATTTTATCAGAGATGTACAACGCCAATCTTCTGATCCACTTGTAGCAGGGAGTCTTAAAGTGGTCCTATTTGGTGAACGGCTTGCAAATGAAAAGGGAATTTTGGACTTAATTGACTCCTTTCAACGTGATCCAAGCATAGGGGCAAGATTATACTTAGCTGTAACTGAAGGAGATTCAAAGTCTGTGATTAATGGAAATTATGGAGAAAGAGGCAATGCGATTTATCTATCCCATCTTATCCGCCATAATATGCAATCAAAAGACGTGCCCAAAACAGACCTTCAGCGTTTTTTATTTGATTTTAACCAGAAAGGAAAGACCCCTTATCTTCCCCGCTTAAAAAAGTGGGGCAAGGAGGACATTGAAATTAGCGGTCTCAGCTTTTTTCGATATGGGCATGTCATCGATACCATTCCGGCTGAAAAAATGTTTTACTTTAAGCTGTTAGTAGATAAATACAGTCAAGGAACGTTAAAAGTGAATCTTGGTAAAGATGCTGCTGCCATTGAAAGTATTCGTTCGAATTACAAAATGCGTCTTTCTTCAAGAAAACCTTACAAAGTTACGGTCAACATTAATGTTAAGGCCATCTTAAATGAATACTCGGGTTTACGTATAACACCCCAGAAAATAAAAAAAATAGAGGAAAACTTAGAAAATAATATTGAATCCGAATGTGTTAGGTTAACCAAAAGATTTCAAGCAAAAAATCTTGACCCTGTAGGATTTGGACATTTTATTAAAAGCAAAACTAGACATTTCGATTTTAATAAGTGGGAAGCAAATTATAAGGATTTACAAGTAAACGTTCATGCAAATGTAACCATTACGGAATCGGGAGTTATTGATTAATATTAGTTATAGGGGGAGCGGCAGCAAAAAGGAATGGAAACAGCATAAAAGGTTTCACCCAAATATTGATATTCATTTAACAATGCAGCCATATATTAATAAAGAGTCCCAAGAAAGGTGACTTTCTGAATAGTAAAATTCTTACAAGTGATATATAGCATTTTCAGTTTTTTAAATTTCCCATCCAGCCACCCACGTTAAGGAGGGAACTTATGTTCTGGATTTTTTCTAAGAAAAAACAGAAGGAAAAAGAACAGGTGGAAGAGCCTATACCAGCCTCTCACCTTATAGCAAAGTTAGATCAAATCATCGAGTTACTGGAACAGCAGCAAAATCAAAGAAATGCACGAAATATTCATTTTGATACCGTACAAATAGACCATTTGGAAAATATCGTCTTTCACTTAGATAAAATTGATATTGACGAGTTAAGCGGTAAATTAATTATAGGAAACAATATTAGTACGACAAATGATTTAGCAGAAGCACTTAATCAGCAGATCAACCCGAAAGGTTCCAAATCAGAGGAAATGTCTGATAAAACCTCCTCTAATCAAGAAACTTTAATCAAAACTTCAAAAGGATTTCGTTTTCATTATGATTCGTAAGAGACTTCTCAAAAAACTGTATACCGGTTAATCGATTTCTGAACTCTTTTCCCATGTTGCTATTTTAATATCCCGATCATCTATAATGGCATCTATCATATCTTCGTCATGATTTATATTTAAATTACTTACCTGCTGATTGTAATTCCCAGTTACGGCACCTTGTGAATTATTTATTTTTTGATTGGCATCCATCCCCGTTACATGACCCTTTCCAAGGAAGACTGAACTGTTTTGTTCCATTCGATTGATGTTAAGACTTTCAAGAGTAAGATTGGTTGTTGTATTTTCGTCATCTGGATTTTCAATAGAAATATGGATGTCGCGATCATCGATTGGTGTATCGACAAAATCAGGATCATTTAGGATCGAAATATTGTGTAGCAGGAGATTGGATTGGCCGCTAATAGTCCCAATTACACTATTTTCTTTACCATGTGAGCTCCAACCAATCGCAACATTTCTCTCTCCAATAAAAATACCAGATTGTCTTTGCATTGTTTGAACATGAATACCACCTGAAAAATTTAAATTTAATGATTTTAGCATCTATTGACACCTCTTTTTTTCTATTTAGGTTATTTTTACTTTATGTAAGTGAAATGAGTCTGGTGCCCTTACTTAAAAGACTGTGTCATCCGCCCATAAACTGAATAGACTATTGTAGTAATGGAGGCTGGTTGAAAGGAGAGCAAATCTAATGATCCATTTAACATTGGGGAATATTTCGATCACCAATATTGGTCAGTCATCCGGATATTTTATGGGTGAAAATAATACAATTAAACAGTTTCGTTCCAATCAGACAGTAAACGAAGTAGTTGGAGTATTGTCTGGGGATAAAAATGCAGCCATTCACAATTTATGGGTAAAAAATAAGCGAACAGAGGGGAGTGAATAATTCATGGCTTCCCCTATTTTATCTCCGACGTTTCATATTGGCACGATTAAGATCGGAACAATCGAAGGGGCCTCATGCTTCAGTATTGGAAACAATTTTATCGAAGACTTTAAAAATAATAAAAAACACAACCAAGGATTAGGGAATATTCATGGTGATCGAAACAACCTTGCCCATATGACTGCCTCATTAACCAATCATGAACAAGAGAAACAAGCAAACTTCGAACTAAAAAAAGAGGAGAACAAAAAAACCCTTGATTAATCAGAGGGTTTATTGTTTTTTCTCTTTTTGCTTATATATTTCCCGGACCTCCAATATTGGGCTTAAGGTCTTGGTCAAAGATAACCCCATCTATCATTTCAAAGCTATCGGCGATATTATTTACATTCCCAGCATTTGCATTATTAAAGCCGTAGACTCCCCCCATGTTTAAATTATACTTCCTGTTCGCGTCCATTCCATTCACAACACCTTGGCCAACAAAAATAGCCGAACTTGCTTGAGGCGAATTTACATTGAAAACACCTAAATTAATAACAGAAGGCATTATAATTCCCTCCTATTCACCCTACTGTGTACACTATTTTATGTATAAACTATAGTCCATGTGAAGATATAACCTAAATGCCAAATTATTTAATGGATTTGGCCTCTCGGTTCCATGGACAGCCCAATTTGAAGAATATAATAAAACTTTTAGGTAAAAAAAGACCCCTAACCAATATGGTTAAGCGTCTTTCTCGGTATTCAGTTAAACTTTATAAACTTAAAAGCCCAAACAGTTAACAAAATTGCATCTCCTAGCTATTCACCCCCCCTTTTAACCAGGCACGAGGACGATAAGGACCAACCGGGACTTGGATTAGACTTGTTTTCCCCTTTGAATGGATTCCGTAAAGTTCATCACACTGATTTCCATCAAACCCTAATAGCGGGTGCCCCCCCATTCCTAATGCATTCGCTACTAAAAGCAGTCTTTGCAAGAGTATCCCCACTTCCATTTGTTGAATGCGGTATCCCCTATATCCCAATTCCCTTTTTAGGTGGGCCTTGTCTCCTACAAGATGCAGTACTAGAGGAACTTGAAACAGATTTACAGTGGGCATGGTTAACCCATCCTGTAAAAACTCTCGAAAATCCCCCAGGGTTATTCTTCGTAGTGCATGGGCACTTTTGTCATAAGCGTAAGCACCATTTGGAATTTCCTCCACATTATAAAAACTGCCATACAATGTGACATGAGGCTCGGTATTCTTATATGTGTCATGAAGGTCATTCTGATATGATAAGGATAATGTTTCTTTTAACAAAGTAGATAATTGCGTTTGACTGACTTTCCTCATCATAAAATTCATATCAGGCGAATGCCTCTCCTTGCAAATTGATGCAAAATCGTATGAAAAGGGCTCGGTAAATGGCAGCATGATTGCCTCCATACCTAAATCAGCTTTCACACGCTCATCGTTTCTGATCTGACCGAATGAATTCGTTGTTTCCAACAACGATGCCCCATTCATTTTTCTAAGCATCGGATAATCGATCACTCTCTTTGATCGATTATAAGTCTCGTGTGTAAGCAATGGAACTTCCTTGGACAATTCAGTGTCAGAAACAAATCCTTCACTATTATTGTAAACACAATCGATAGATTGATTTATGGATAGTGGGATAACGGCATATACGCTTTCATCCTGTTCGGTTAGTCCAAGTAAATGATTAACAGACCGATCAAGAAATTGGTAGCATACACGTGAAGAAAATCCCATTAGGTTAGCAGTTTCTAACGCTTGCCCGATTAACACACCAGCGTCTAACCCTTGGAGCCTATAGGAAAAATTATTATATTTGTAGAAGTTTTTCCAAAAAACAGTCGAAACAAAAACTGTACAGAAACAATCGGACAGTTCGCAGCTATTTCCAAGACTTCTAGATAAGTAAACATCGTGATTTCCTTCTCGCAGCAAAAGGAGGCGGTGATGTGCCACATCGTAATGGTAAATTCCCGTCGGTACGTCCTTAAGCTTTATATACACGTATAATTCATTGGGGTACAATGCCCCTCCAGAGGGAACAAATCTTCGTAATAACTGGGCATAGCTTACAGCGGATTTTTCACCAGTGTCCTCGATGAAGGCAGTTTGAGCGTATTGAGTAAGTCCATATACATACCATAAGAAATAACCAAGTTCTTCTAGTACAGGTTCTGCATGAGCTTCTCTTCCCTTAAGGGTTAACGGTATATCACCGGATAGTGAGATCTCTGGCAGGCCGCGGTAGAGTTTATAGGGAAGTGGTGCATCCTCCCAATCCACTTGCCAATCGGGAGGAGCGCTCTTTTCCGTATCAAAGTGGAGATGATGCAGAAATGTTTCAAGATTCACTTTTACACCTCCTATTCTTTATTATGGGAATGGGTGAGGATATGGGTTAAGCTGTTCATACGATAACGGCTGTTTGGTAAATCCAAGTTTCATCGGCACTTGAAGGACCCTCTCCAGCCCCCGGACACGGGTAAGGTGATGTCCAAATGTCATCGGCAGCATACCAGGAATCAAGACCTTAACACAAAATAATCCGTTCTTTTTAGTTATTGGAGTTGTTTGGTCTACCACAATGACCTCGAGGTCTAATTGTCGGAACCGATCTAGAACAGCCTGAAGATCATCCTTCAAATCGGTATTCTCCGGAGGCTGTTTGAACTCATCCGCAAACGTTCGTAATGGACGATTATCCTGTAATAAAAAGTTCAACCGTTCCTCTGCTTCCGGCAGACCGTAAAGCAGGCCATGATCCGCCATATTACGGACCGCAAATGGATCTTTTAGCATCTCCTCATATTTTTGCCGGTTTTCCTCCAATATTTTGTCATGCCTCACCATCATTCCAGCCAGCTCGTAAATCGAGCTTTTTACCGCTCTTACTGGATCAGGATTAGCTCCTGCTGCACAAATAAGGTTTACACCAGTTGATTTTCTGTTTTTTGCCACTGCCCATACACTGGGAATTCCATGTTCCATGGTCGAATTGTAAATATAAACGTCATACCCTTGAACCTCCCGTATCCTATCAACCATCAAATCTAATTCTTTATCGTTTGCTGAATGGAGATCAAGAGGCGGGATAGTCAGCTGTGCATACCAGGTTATCAAGAAGGAATCCCTCTCAACAATCTCCATAATGCCATGGAATATGGCTTCCTCCATACTTCCTCCTAATGCACATCCGTTGGAGGTCTCATAAATAAAGCCCTCCTCATTAAAACCCAAACTGTAATAAGCGAGTAACTCCGGAACCAGAATAGGGCGTTCTTGTAAAAACGAATATCCCCAGACCCAATTCATCAGGGCATCAGGATGAAACGGTTTAAATGGAAAATTCACCTTTGCATATTGTTCCTGATCATGTAAACCGACTCTAGCCGGATCTAAAGCAAATTCCTTTAAATGGCGATAACTATCTCGAACTTTCTTAGCTTTTCCCTGGGGCTCAATTCCACAATACCGTTCCAATCCCTCCAAAATGGCCGTTAACTCACTTATTTCATAAGAGTTAGAACGGCCAGCTACTCCCTCATCAGCCCCAAACAACGGCATGTTAATCAAAACATCAGCAAATGGCAGCCTGAGATCCTCCATTTTTCCATTCATGATGCCTGTACGTTCATCCAGATAGTCCTCGACCAACACTGTTTTTAATTCATCCATCGAACGGCAGCGATAACCGGTACCATTTAATTTAGGGCTGGACTCCAACTTAATATGAGCTAATTCTGCTGTGTCTTCAGGTAACAGACTGCAAATCGGGCACAATGGATCAGGCAAGAAAACGTGACTGGAGATCGTTAACGTTCTTAGGTTTGTAATAATCATCCTTTCTTCTAAAGGAGAGGGCTCTCCTTTAAGAACTTTCCTCACTTCGTTACTGATGAAATTTGCCATTTGCGATAGTCCCGTCCTTGAAGCCCATGCATCACGCTGGACACCTGCTCCACTAGTTAATTTTCTGTTAATCTCCCACATTTCAAGGCGATCAGGACCGGCTATCAAGCGTCGTTTATCAGCACAGAGAGAACATCCCGGTTTGTCGGGCCGAACTAATGGCCCAATGATCCCCTCACCGAACGAAACAAAACCCCGAAGCCAAGGGATACCAGAGGACCTAAATCTCTCTTCCGCTTTTTGGTGAATGGATGGATGCCAAGCATCGCTAAGCACTAGAGCCAATTCTGTTTCTTCGGGAATCTCTTCGAGTATGGCTTGACGTCTTATTAGATAGTTGGGTGACAATTGATCTGAGACATAATCCGCTAATAAGCCGTCTCCAGTAATGAGAATATGGGCAGTCATTAGGAATCCCCCTCTCGTACCTGCACACCATATACCCCTGCCAGCCCTTGTTTTAAAAAAGGCTCCACTGAGAGGTCATAGACAACTAGCTTTTTGGCGTTTCTATTCAAGACATGTATGGAAGATTGTAAGAGCTCTAATTGTGTCATGTCATCGCAAGAGGGGATTTCCAGCTTGGTTCCCTCTTTTTCCAGATAAATCATAGATTCCTGCTCTTGCCTAACAATAGAATTTATCCGGTTTTGAGCGTTCAACAAGGCTTGCTGCAATGTATTTTGTAGTGCCAATGTTGAGTTTAAACCAGTCCCTGTGTACCAACAGCCATTTGATCTTACACATACAGTTGGGAAGCCTAATACATCTTCTTTTAAACCGATGGTTGGTGCACCGTTCAAGGTGGTCAGGGCATTTAAATAAAATCTGCATCTTTTATCTTCTATGGCTCCAATTGATACACGAAAAACCTTATTCAGATGGTCAGGCTTTCTTTTTTCCAATTCTTCATCCAGAAAGGCTTGCAGCCCTCGACAAACAGCTTCCGCGGTTGTTTCCCCTGAACCGATGCCAAGAAAACCTTCTGGAAGATGAACACCCACTTTATCTGTCTGGATAGGGAAGCCAGAACCATAAGAATTAATTATTTGGGAAACATACATTTCAATGCCCTTTAGACCGGCATTCCTTCTTGCTTCTTCATGTGTCAGCCCCGAACAGATCACTTCCGGCAGCAGGTTTGCCGGTCCCTCTGACACTGGGTCAACGGCCTGAACATAACATTGGGCCAGAGGAAGCTGAACCAAATCCCGTTCCTCCCAGGTATGGAAAATACCTATTTCTTTTGAAGTTAAACGGCTAAAATACTCCAAAAGCAATCCTTGCTGATCATCCCTGTCTGATTCTTGTTTAAGTTTTAAATCAAGATCTTCAACCAGTTCTGGTGTTCGCTTTATAGCATTTATTGATGGATGTGGGATGAATGAAAGCCAGTCTCCTTCCAACGTTTCAAGATCAAGCATGTAAATTTGATTACTTTGATTTGAATCTGCTATCCCTGTAACCCTCTTGAAAAATTCAAATGTAGAGACATTGGCCAAGATCGCTCCTGAAGTAGTGGAGAAGGCTAGAGGCTGCCTATCTGCTTGTACGGAGGATTGATGGATTCTGCGCCATGCAGACTCGAAGCATTCCTCTGATTCTGGATGGGTTAATGGGCCAGAGAACCCAACTCCTTCTAAATAGATGGCAGGAAGAAATGCCTTCTTATCTTCTTTACAAATTTGATTCAGATTCCTTAATTCATTTATATTCCCATCCTGAGAGACATACAGAATCCAATCATAGGGCTGAACGGCATCTTTCCAAACATTTTTTCCCGCTTCTTTAGGATAAGGGACTTCCACCAGCTCGATATCGGAATCTATTTTCCTTGCATTCTGTACAAGTAAATTAAGGCGCAGCCTATTGGTGGAAACTGCATCTTTGACCATGACATTTAGTTTGGGCAGCCCCGAATCTATTAATGCAGAAACCAACGATACAAGAAACGGACCGGAACCCACAGCCAGGACATTTGCCTGACGATACTTTTGAAAATGGTATGCACCTGATTCGGTGAAATTTTCGATGAATTCGATTTGTGAAGCATACTTTTCAAGAACTTGACGATTTAATTGATGGGGGATATCTTTGCTTACATCTCGAACAAAACCATTCTTGTACAACGTTTCTCCGATTTCATATACCCTGTCACGGTATGGTCCCGTTAACCCCTGCGTCAAATCTGCCATTGTTTGCTCCCCATTGAACATTGGCAGCAATTTCTCAATCCACGGATAGATGGTTTTGCCTTCAATTCGGAAGGAACTTACGTTATTTCTAAAATAGACACCCCCCTTTTGATCCGGGAGAAAAAACGTATCCCTTTTGGCTTTCAATCGTGAGGACGAGGTAAGTTTTGTCATTCGGTGCCTCCTTATTCCTTGTCATTACAACTTATGCATTATCAGTTTATGTATGATTTTTTGTCCAATATGATAAACATAGAAAAGAAGTGCCCCCGCGGCACAAGTCGCAGGAGCACTTTCTTCGTAAAATAACTTCTCTTCTTGTAATTTCGAATAGACAAGATTAAATAAAACCGATACCAAAGCCAAAACAACTAAAACCAATGCCGACGCAACCAAAGCCAAAGCACCCTCCACAGCCTCCGCAGCCACCACAGCCGAAACAGCCACCGCAGCGGAAACCGCCACAACGAAATCCACCGCAACGGAAACCGCCACAGCGACCCCACATGCGCTCATCCTGGAATTGTGGAGCGAATGAAACTACCTCACCAGCTTGATAAGGATCCATTGCCAATCCTTGTAACTCATTATGAAAATTTTGCACTTTAATTCCTCCCCTTTGTATTTAACACCTTGCGCAAAAGAAACCTAAATAGAGAGTATAAAAAAATATATCATTTTGTGTAAAAGTAAATTTCTGATACGAATGTACTCTCTTCAACAAAATATGGTTTTTCTGGGGCGTTGTTACTAATGTAAAAGCCTATTTTACTTTGAGGACCTAAAGGAATTTGCTTGTTAGTGGAAGTAAACTGGGAGGAGACTATAAATGTAACTGTGATGAAAAAACAGTAGTAAAAATGGATGCGTTGTAAATAATCTAGTTAAGAGCTTATTTAAAACAAAAAAAACCCCCGACCAAATGATTGGGAGTCTTGTATTTCCGAAAAAGATTAACGTTTTGAGAACTGAGGGATTTTAACCCTAAGACGCTCAACCCGATGAAGCATGCGATTTCATGCGAATATCGTAAGAAGAAAAAAGTCTGCCGTATAAATAAGCAAAACTTAGTTGTAGACCTGAGGCTATGTAAAAAGGCAGGGACAGGGAACCCAATCCAAAAAGATAGCCGGTAATATACGGTCCAATGGAGGTGGGCAGCCTCATTGAAAAAAGATTGATGCTTGATGCAAAGCCGCTTCTCTGGTTGCGTGTTAAACTCACACTCAGCGCCTGCTGTGCCCCCTGCGTACCTCGATTTAAAGCCGTTCGAAGCATATAAATGACAGATACGAGTGCGTATGATGATAGTAAGGGCATCAAAATCAAAAGCAGACTTCCAATAAAACGGATGAAAACAATAGACCGGATTGTCCCATGTTTTTGAGAAATTTTTGCTTGAAAAATGGAGGTAACTCCGGTCGTGAAGAAAGTAACAGCCAAAGTGCTGCCAATTTGAGCATGGCTTGCCCCAAATTTAACCGAAAACCAATAGGACATCATCGGCCCGGTCAGCCCGATTGCTATTCCATTAAGTATGTTAATCGCTGCAAGCTTCAATACCGCTGTATTTTCTTCATGTAAGATTTTCTTTTCTTCATTCCTTCGTCCCTCTTTATTGTTTCTTTGGAAGTTTTCTGCTTCTTCTCCTTGAATGGTTAAAATGATGGAGGCTGTGATCAACGATGCAACGAGAATATAGCAGAATAAAAGGCGATATGGAGATATTCCAGTTGTCAAAAAGGAGGCAGCCCCCGCAAGCACTGCTCCTGCCCCCATTCCGAAGAAACTGAGTGCATTATTCAAACTGTATACTCTGCCGCGTTCTGATGTTGGGACAAAGGATGCCAGCCATGCCTGCTCTGCAGGGGCACATGGACTAGGTGAACCCGCGTCTGCTTTTCCAAATCCGGAAAGTGTAATCGAAATAAACAATAAAATTGGGTTTATCGTTAATACCCCGACCAGTGCACAACCGGCGGTAACTAGTTCAGAAATAAGGACAAACGGTTTTCTGCCAAGCCTGTCAGAATAAACACCTATAAAGGGTGCAAGGAAAACACCGAGCAATCCTCCTGCAGCAAGTACACTGCCAATCGCTGCCGTGCTCCACCTCAGAGCATCGAGATACAAAGCCAATTCCACTACCATCATGCCTTGTCCAATACTGCGAATAAAATTTACCAGCATGAGCCACTTGGCAACCGGGTGAATTTGATCAATTCCTGTAAACTTCATATTGATCACTACCTTTTCATTTTTATAGGTAAGATTTAGGTTATAAGGTTTCTAATGTAAGGGTGCCAATTCTTAATTTCCTTTATTCATAGACATAGACAAACAAAGTTAACCGTGGAATGACATGTTTACATGGGATACATGGTAAATTAAGAGGCAAACTTAAGAACCGGTAAGGGAAGGAGGCGATATGGCAGGTAACTGGAAGGATCTTATTCAAATTTTAAAACGAAATATTTATAATTCTGTATTGGCTTAATGTCACACGAAAGCCCCATGGCAGGCTAACGCCTTTTCACTATTGATTGAACAAGTCGAAAAAAAATGGTGCTGGAGGGTATGTACGTGTCCCCTGCAGCACCACTATGGCAACGCCTATTTTTTTAATAACCGTTCTATTGCAGATCTTTCCTGAGAATGTCTCCGATAGATTATGGGGGATGATGATTCAATCGGTTTGCTGTTGGCATCCTGTATAGCTTTTTCAATTAAATGATGTTCTGGTGCCCATTGGCAGACTGGGTCCACCGCATAAGCATCTCCCGTTAAGGCAAAAGCCTGACAGCGGCATCCTCCTCCATCCTGATGCCTCAAATCACAGGAGAGACAAGCTTTGGGCATCGATTCTTCCCCCCGGAAACGGTTAAAAGATTCTGATTCAAACCAAATAGATTCTATCGAAGACTTACGGACATTTTCAAAAGATAATTCTTTTATTATCCCGGCGGTTGGACACGGAAGGGCAATTCCATTCGGGGCTACTGTTAGACCAATAGCTCCCCATCCCCCCATGCAAGGCTTGGGTGCAGATGCATAATAATCAGGAATCACCCAAATCATTTCCATTTTCCGCTTCAGTCTTGCTTTAGCAGCTTCATAGATAGCACTTGCACGCTCAATCTGGTCCCTGCTTGGCAGCAATTTCTCCCGATTCAGCAGTGCCCAGTTATAATACTGGGTGTTCGCCAGCTCCAACCGCTCGGCTCCCAGTTCTTCCGCAAGCTGAACTATCTCCCCCACCTGATCAAGATTCATTCGGTGTAATACCACATTCAATGACAAATGCAAGTCTGCCTGTTTTACAGCAGTGACCGCTTCCCGTTTTTTCTCAAAGGCTTTGTATCCGCCTATCCGATCGGAAAGCTTCGCTTCTGCTGCTTGAAAGCTCACCTGCACATTTGCTAAACCGGCTTCCTTAAGCCGAATCGCTTTTTCCACTGTTAAGCCTATGCCGCTTGTGATGAGATTGACATACATTTCTAGGCCAGCAGCGTGGCTGATAAGGGCTTCCAGGTCATCCCGCAAAAGCGGTTCGCCTCCAGAAAAATGAACTTCTACTACTCCCAATTCGGCGGCCTCGGACAAGACCCGGCTCCATTCCTCTGTTGAAAGTTCCATGGCTTCCTTTTCCAGTTCAATAGGGTTTGAACAATACGGACAATGCAAAGGACAGCGATGGGTTAATTCAGCAAGCAGCGAATAAGGGGGATGAACCACACTATGGCTCTGCATCTTCATGCTGAATCACCACCCATCCCTGATCCGCCATCTCCTGTAAAAATTCGGAAATGTCTGCCTCCATTGTTTTAAAATCAGGCAAGGCACCCGAATTCCTTGTTTCTGAGCCTGCCATTAGAGAGGTCCTGATGGATTCAGTGATGGTGTTCACGGTCTGGCTCCCGTCGCATAAACGAAGGATCGATGCGGCAGTTTCGTTTAGGACTACAACCTTTTCTGGTAGCAAAAGGAGATGTTTTTCTCTCACCTTATCAAATTTTAATCGCGCCTTTGCAGCGAGTTTTGGAAGACTGCCAGCTACAAAAATAGACTCCACCACCAATCATTTATTATTCCCAGCTCACGGTTTAGAGGGATAGGCCTTTTCGATCGCATCAAGCTGTGCCCATAACACATCACATTTGAACCGCAAGGCATTGACAGCCCGCTGCTGTGCTTCCGGTGTTTGACATTGGGTTAATACAAGTCTGAGTGCCACATCCGAATCACTGGGTGCCTGGGTCAAGCGGCTTTGAAAATAATCAAGCCCTGAACGGTCAATCCAAGGATACAGCTGCTCAAAAACTTTTATCCTTTTTGAGATAAGGTCAGGCGAAAACAGTTCCGTCAAGCTTGAAGCAACAGCTTCAATCCATGGTTTTGTCCGGGCAAAGTTCACATAGGCATCCACAGCAAAACGGACGCCCGGGACAACATGTTCCTCTCGTATGACTTCTTCCCGAGACAATCCTACCGCTTCTCCCAGCCGCAGCCATGCTTCAATACCGCCATCCTCTCCAGGCCTTCCGTCATGATCAAGAATACGGCCAATCCACTCTCGCCTCAATTCCCTTGACGGCAGATTGGACAGGATAGCTGCATCTTTAATTGGGACTGATTTCTGGTAGTAGTATCGGTTGGCCACCCAGCCGCGGATCTGTTCTTTGCTTAAGTTTCCTTGGTGCATCACGATATGAAATGGATGTTTGTCATGATAGGAAGAACGCCCTACATTCCTTAGCCGCTCCGTGAAGTCATTCGCCGGCCACAGTTCTTCCCTTTTTTTATCACGGCTAATGAACCCTGTTTGCTCCAGCAAAAGTCACACCTCCAATTCCATACCATCATAAGCAACTTCTATACCAAGCCGCTCCAATGTATACCTCTCCACTGAATCCTTTTTCAAAATAGGGTTGCTGTTGTTAATGTGGATTAGAATTTTTCTCTCTGCCGAGAAAGAGGCTAATAATTCCAAAGTGCCTGTTGGTCCGCTAATCGGTAAGTGGCCCATGCTTCTTGCGTCACGAGCGGCTGCCCCCATCCCGGTTAATTCATCTTCCGACCAAAAGGTTCCATCTACCATCAGGATATCGGCTTTTTTTAAGCAAGCTTCTATAGCCGGAGTGATCTTTTCTAATGTAGGAAAAAAAGCAAGACACCGGCCCGAATCCTCATTATGGAGAACCAGTCCAACCTCCCATATATCTTCCTGACAGTCCAGCTCCTGGGTCGACTTGGCATATAGCGGCGGTTTTTTCGAAACGGGAACCGGCTCAACGATGATGGTTCCTTCTGCTCCTTGATGTAATGGTTTCACCCTATGCCGAATGCCTGGATTAAGAGAATGCCATTCCCATGAACAATAATCTTTTAGAATTGGAAACACCGGAAAAGCGGAGTACAAACAGCTTCGTACCATCTTGGTTCCAAAAATCGTCATATTGGAGCCCTCCCGCAGGGACAATAGTCCAATCGTATGATCGAGCTCCGCATCGGTTAAAAAAACACCTGCAATAGGGGTCTCTCTTATGCCTGGACCTGCATTTAGTGAAGCAAAAGATTCAATTTGCCTGAGAATATCAGGGCCTGCATTGATGAGGTACCAGTCCTTTTCATTGGCAGTTACCGCAAGCGAAGATTGTAATAACGGCCGGAGTGAATTGTTTCCTGAGCGGACTGCCCGACAGTTGGGACAGGCACAGTTCCACTGCGGAAAACCTCCTCCAGCCGCTGCTCCTAATACTCTAATTCGAATTTGGATTCAGTCCTTTCCCTTCAATGAGGGCATTGTTTTTTTCAATATTCTTCGATTTTCCAAATAACCTGCCCACCTGCCAACCTATCGCCATATTCACCACAGCCATCAGGATAAATAGCCAATAGTCCCCTATTGGATCAGGAAGCAGGAGATCAACAAGCAGCCATCCTCCTGCTGTAGCACCCCCGATCATCAAGCCCATCACTGATTTTAAGTAACGATTCATTGGCACACCCTCCGTTTTTTTGTCAAAATCATGAACAAGAGGCAAGCATTCTGCGCTACTTGGCGATGTAGGAATACATCGTCACCTCGCAAGATGTGTTGATTATTTCGTACTCAGGCTTTAACCACATGTGATTCCCCCCTTTCAAGACACTTTCAATCATAATTATTATTAAAGGAGTGTCGTGTTTTACATTTCAAAACTATCTTATGTCGGCTGAAACACCAAAATAACTAAAATTTCATCCTGAAGTTGTCCCAAAGTAAACTCGTATTTTGCAGAATGCTGCAAATTTACCTGAAAAAAAAACAACCTGAGTCCATAAACTCAGGTTGTCTTGGTCCTATCGAACGATTTAAGAATGGTACGGGATACCTTTAGTTTTTCATCATCTACCTTAGAACTGACTACTCTTTAAGATAAAATCAACTGTCCATTGACCCTTTTGGTTCAATATTCCATGTGTATGAAATGACATTTTATAATTATCGGTTCGGTAATGGTGCATCTGTGCTATTATCGTCCCTCTATACTCATTATTACTTACTTTCTTAAACGATTCTGATTCCTCACGGACTAAGGTATTCCCAATCCAAATATACGGGTTTTCAATCAAACTTTTAGTATTCGAACTAACTTGTATATTTGAATTTGCGTTTATCGTATAATGCAGCTGAATGTCTTGGCCATGGTTTATGATCGAATAGTCATTGATGGTTAACCTGATTCCGTTATCCTCGGATGAACCTAACCCTATACTTGATTGAGCATTAGTCAAAGTTGGGCAGGCAAATCCAAAGACTAAGGAAATACATAAGGCGGCACCAATGAATCGCACGGTATAATTCAGTAATTTCCTCATTTTACACCATCCTTATTTTTCGTGAATATCTCATGTTTCGCCAATCTATATTCATCCTTTTAAGAAACAATCTAGTAAAAATCATTTCTTTTTGGATAGCCAATCCGCTAGTGCTTCAGCCTCTGCACCTTTAGCCATGCCTGCTGGCATGCGGTCGCCACCATTTAGAATTTTATTCAATATGTCCTCTTTGGACATAGTTTTACCTATATGTTGAAGATTTGGAGCTGTTGCGCCTTGAAGATTATCCCCGTGACAGGAAATACAACTTCTTTTGTAAACCTTTTCCGGATCAATAACTACGTCTGCTTCTCCTTGTAATTTTGCATTTTTATTTATAGCTCCAGGTTTTAACTTGCCCCCGAGACCATAAACAACAACCTTCGTACCACCAGTAATAACTGCAACATATTCATGGCCGTCAACTGTATATATAGAAGGTGCCATTTTGATTTGTTTTCCTCCACTTTGCATACTCCATAATACTTTACCTGTTTTAATATCAAGAGCATTTACATTTCCACCCAATTCCCCGTAAAAAGCAAGACCGGCAGCAGTACTTGTGAATCCGCCATACATCGGATCGTCCGTTTTATTTTGATATACTTTTTTTCCTGTATTCATATCAATTGCTGTAATGGTACCAGAAACATCAACATCCTTTGGCAAAGGAAGTATCTTTGTTCCCGGGAAGGTATTATTATCTTTTGCAATCTCTTCTGCATCCTTAGCTGCCACCATTAAATTAGGACTATTAATACCTGGAATAAGCACATAGTTGGTTGCAGGGTCATAAGTCTGTGGAGCATAGCTTTCTCCACCTGGTGTTCCTGGCCATTGAAGTACAGCTTTACTCTCATCGCTTGGTATGTCCGAATGTTGAATTTTCACAAAAGGTACCCCATCATAAATGGTTTTCCCTGTTTTTGCGTCCCAAGCATACCACTTTCCATTCTTACCGCCTTCAACCACAACCTTTTGCTTTTTCCCACCGACCTTTGCATTGAGGATCATCGGTGTTGCGGCAGCGTCATAATCCCATATATCGTGGTCAACTTGACCAGCTGCCCACTTAAACTTCCCTGTTTTACTATCTAAAGCAACGATAGAATCGGTATATGGATTTTTTCCTTTTCTATCTGCATCGTAAAAGTCCGGAGCGGGATTCCCTACTGCAAAATACATCATATCAGTATCTGGATCAAACGACATCGGTGTCCATACGGAACCTCCGCCCGTATATTTACCTTTCGCCCAGCCCGTTCCTCTTTCAGGAACGGTCCAAAACGGCTCTTTCCATAGCGGTTCCAGGGTATCTGCTTTAAACGCCCAAACAAAACCTCTTGTACCATTATCACCGCCGCTGCTTCCGACGTAAACGTTGCCATCATAATACATCGGAGCTGAAGATTCATAATATCTGTTTTCTAACTTGATAGAAGGTTCATGCTCCCAAAAGTTGACCATTTTTAACAGTTTTCCGTTCTTTGCATCAAGTTTGGCCAGCCGATTATCTATCATCAAGACAAATACATTTCCATTGGCCACTGCAACACCCCTGCTTGCCACATTGGACTGCCATGGCAAACCATTAATATGATCAAGTACGTCTTTGGGCGGTGTCCATGCCCAGAGCTTCTTTCCACTTGCAGCATCGATCGCAAACACATGATTTTTCGCACTAGTCACATACATGACCCCGTCGTGGACAACAGGGAAATCTTCTTGTAAATTTGGAACATCCTTATTCCAATCTAATATATCCTGCTGCCATGCAATCCCCATTTTTTTTACATTATCTTTTGTAATCTCTTTATAGGGCACATGTCGGGTATGTTGAAAATCATATCCCCAATTTGGGAATCCTATCTCATCTTCCTGTTTTGCCTGGTTGGATTCCTTGGTTTCCCCTTTGTTTTTTGCATTATTCTTGTTATTTGACTGACAGCCAACTATAACCATACTCGCTAGCAAAACTAAACCTAATGACTTTAAAAATCGCATTACGGAAATATCCTCCTGGCATTATGAAATAATAAATTGATTTTTGATGATGAATTATTCCACTTAGAGTCTTTATACCTCCTTAAGACATTCTAATTTTTATAAGAACATTGGTATAATTACCTAAAGCACAAAAATTATACAAATAGTGCCTAATTCTTCCTTTCCTCTTTTAAAACTGTTGTACGACCAATTATTTATTTTAAGCATAAAAAAAGACCCCCAGCCAAAATGACTGAGAGTCTTTGAAACGCAATATTAACGTTTTGAGAACTGAGGCGCACGACGAGCACCTTTAAGACCGTATTTCTTACGCTCTTTCATACGTGCATCACGAGTTAATAAACCTGCGCGCTTTAATGATGGACGGAATTCTGGGTCAGCTTGAAGTAATGCACGAGCAATACCGTGGCGGATTGCGCCAGCTTGACCAGTGTATCCACCGCCGCTTACGTTTACAAGAACATCATAGCTGCCAACTGTTTCAGTTGCAACTAGAGGTTGTCTTACAACAACACGTAATGCTTCAAATGGGATATAATCTTCGATTTCACGACCATTAACTACAATTTTACCAGTGCCTGGAACTAAGCGCACACGTGCGACAGAGCTCTTACGACGACCAGTACCGATATATTGAACTTGTGCCATAATTTGTCCCTCCCTCTAAATTAACCGCGAAGTTCGTAAACTTCTGGTTGTTGTGCTTGGTGTGGATGCTCACTGCCAGCATACACGTGTAACTTTTTGAACATTGCGCGTCCTAGAGAATTCTTTGGAAGCATGCCTTTAACTGCAAGCTCGATCATTTTCTCTGCATAGTTAGTACGCATTTCTAGAGCAGTTCTAGTTTTTAAACCACCTGGGTGCATTGTGTGACGGTAGTAAATTTTGTCAGTTAATTTCTTACCAGTTAGTTCTACTTTAGAAGCGTTAAGAATAATTACGTTATCACCAGTGTCAACATGTGGTGTAAAAGTTGGTTTGTTTTTACCGCGTAAGATTGAAGCTACTTCAGAAGCAAGACGACCAAGAGTTTTGCCTTCTGCATCAATCACATACCATTTACGCTCGATATTGTTGGCATTTGCCATAAACGTTGAACGCATGAGTTTCCCTCCTATTAAATCCATTAAAGATTATTATTTTCGCACTTTTAAAGCTATCAGCGTTCGATTCTGTTCCGGGAATAAACATCTGATATCCTCGTGCAGTCATTTTCAAAATCATATATTTTCAATCACGATGAAGACTTTCCGGGGCTTTATCGTGGGATTAAAAACACGCACATCTAATATAATAAATACTACAGGTCAAAATGTCAAGAAAATGTTACACCAGGTTAGGTTGCTTTATAAGAAAGGCGGAAGTGCCTGTTTAGCGACATATGGACTGGAGCGCTCCAACTGAGATAAAGGAAACACGAAGAGCAATAGCGATTCGATGTTGACTTATCGTAGGGCGGAGCGCGAAGTACACTAGTCGCTGGGCACTGAAGCCAGCCACTGCTCAAAGTACCATGTTAATAAAATACTTTCCACAGATATAATCCCTGAGCCGGAGCAGTTTTACCAGCAAAACGGCGGTCTACTTTAACCAGGATATCCGGCATTTCTTCTGGCTTTCGTTTTCCTAAACCTACTTCCAATAACGTTCCTGTCAGGATACGAACCATATTATAT
The DNA here is from genome assembly GCF_036962465.1 of Neobacillus vireti. Lineage (GTDB taxonomy): Bacteria > Bacillota > Bacilli > Bacillales > Cytobacillaceae > Neobacillus > Neobacillus vireti_B. The sequence continues at coordinate 53,611 of NZ_JBALNF010000036.1, read as the reverse complement.
AAAAATCCATTGCCCACAAAACGCAGCGTCAGAAAATCGTTGTCTTGTAAAAAATCAATGGTTTCAATGGTCCGAATTCTATCTTCAACTTCTGTCTTTGCTGAACAAAAACTAGTAAAATCATGAGTTCCTATGAAAAAGCAGCTAGCTTCCTTCATGGCCGCTATATTTAAGTCATAAGGGTAATGAACAGAGAAATTCCGTTGAAAAGGATCCCTCATTTTTGAAAGCTGCAGAACATAGCGATATTCTTTTCCAACCGTATCAAAACGGGCATGAAAGGAGGAATCTGCTTTTATAACTGAAAGAACAGATATATCCTGCGGCAGCAGCGAATTAAGAGCTATTTCCCATTTTTCCTCCGAAATCGGAAGTGGAGAATCAAAATGAATGACTTGTCCCTTTGCATGAACCCCCGCATCTGTTCTACCTGATGCAAAAACTTTAATATGTTCTCCTTTATGCATCTTGGCTAAGGCAGTTTCTAGTTCAAATTGAACGGTTCGTTTATTGGGCTGTACTTGGTAACCAAAGAACCCTGAACCATCATAAGAAATAATCGACTTATACCTTTGCATTATTTCGCTCCATTATGACCGTAATATGATAAGTAAAATAGTTAATACAGCTAATAAAAGGATTTGGAGCGTATCTACTGGCCTCCAGCTAAGTTGACGGTACTTTGTCCTTCCCTCACCGCCGCGATAGCCACGTGCCTCCATCGCAATGGCTAGCTCCTCCGCCCGTTTAAAGGCACTGACAAACAAAGGAATCAAAAGTGGAATAACTGCCTTTACCCGCTCCTTTATTGGACCGCTGTCAAACTCCACTCCACGGGCAATTTGCGCTTTCATAATCTTATCGGTTTCCTGCATCAGCGTTGGAATAAACCGTAAGGAAATAGACATCATTAACGCCATCTCATGGACCGGAAACCGGACCTTCTTCAACGGATTTAAAAGAGTCTCCATCCCATCGGTAATTTCTATCGGACTAGTTGTTAGTGTTAATAGAGAAGTCATGAGAATTAAGAAAAAGAATCTTAATGAAATAAAAATTCCCTGTCTTACCCCCTCTTCATAAATCTCCACCGGCCCCCATTTAAAGAGAAGGTCACCCTGTTTTGTAAAAAACAACTGCAGTACTAACGTAAATAAGACAAGCCATATGACCGGTTTGAGACCGCCATATAAAAAGCGGACAGGAATTTTCGACATACCAAGCATATAAAAAGTATAAATTCCAATAAGTACATAAGTAATCCAGTTATTAGCAAAAAAGATGATACAAACAAATAAAAAGATAATTAATAGTTTTGAACGAGGATCCATTTTGTGAATGGTCGAATCAGCAGGGACATAACGGCCAAAAATCATTTTTTCCATCATGAGCGAACACCCCTGGTTAAAACCTCGGCAACCTTTGATGATAACTCATCAATAGTGAGATAAATTTTGTCTAACTTTATGCCTGTTTGTTTTTCTAGTTTCAACTGAAAGCGAACTACTTCCGGAACATCGAGGCCCATTTGTACTAATTCGGCTGGAGCTGAGAAGATTTCTTCCGGTGTCCCTTTTTTTGTCACTCTCCCCTGCTGCATGATAACGATTTGATCCGCATACCTTGCTGCATCTTCCATACTATGGGTTACTAATATAGTAGAAAGCTTTCTTTCTTTATGAAGTTCATAAAACATATCCATAATTTCTTTACGGCCTCTCGGATCTAGCCCTGCAGTTGGCTCGTCTAAGACAATCACATCAGGCTCCATTGCCAGCACTCCAGCAATGGCCACACGACGCATTTGCCCGCCTGAAAGATCAAATGGCGACTTTGCCAAAATTTCCTCTGCAAGACCAACTTGTTGTAATGCCAGCCGCGCTCGTTTCTTAGCCTCTGTTTCAGGAACGCCAAAATTCATTGGGCCAAATATAATGTCCTTTTCCACAGTTTCCTCAAATAATTGATGTTCCGGAAATTGAAAGACGATTCCAACCTTTTGTCGGACAGGCTTTAAATGTTTATTTTTCTGTCCAGATTTAATTTCATGACTACCAATCTTCACAGTCCCCTTGGAAGGCTGCAACAATGCATTCAAATGCTGTAAGACCGTTGACTTACCTGAGCCCGTATGACCAATGATTGCCATGTAAGTGCCAGCTGGAATATCAATCGAGACATCTTCAATCGCCAGCCGTTCAAAAGGGGTATTTGCCTGATATCGATATTCTACTTGCTGAAGCGAGATGTCCATAACTCTGTCACCAACTCTTCTTCCGTTAAATAGTGCTTTGATAGTGTCATTCCATTTTGACGGAAAGCTTTGCTCATCTTTACAGAGAAAGGGATGTCCAATCCTAACTGGATCAATTGTTCATCCATGGCAAAAATCTCTTCCGGTGTTCCCTCACGAAATACTTCTCCTCGGTTCATGACAATAATTCGATCAGCTTTGGCGGCCTCATCGAGGTCATGGGTAATGGAAATGACAGTAAGAGACTTTTCTTGTTTAAGCAGACGTACAGTCTCTAAAACCTCTTCGCGGCCTCTTGGGTCTAGCATTGAGGTGGCCTCATCGAGGATAATAATGGAAGGTCTTAAGGCTAATACACCTGCAATCGCTACACGCTGCTTCTGTCCACCAGATAGATGGTGCGGCTCTTGATATAGAAATTGATCCATTTTTACTCTTTTTAATGAATCTTCTACGCGATGCACCATATCTTCTCGAGGTACCCCATTATTTTCTAAACCAAAAGCCACATCATCCTGGACAGTTGTCCCTACGAATTGGTTGTCAGGATTTTGAAAGACCATGCCAATCTTTTTACGAACATCCCAAATTGTCTCTTCATTCAGCTTTATGCTACCAATGGTGATTTCGCCTTCTTGAGGAAATTGAAGACCATTTAATAATTTCGCCATTGTTGATTTACCAGACCCATTATGTCCGACAATCGCAAGCCATTCCCCTTCATAAATATCAAAGCTTACATTTTTTAAGGCATACCTTTCCTGTGTATCATATTGGAAGGATACACCCTTAAGAGATACAATTGACTTTTTCATCGCGCCATTCTCCTAGCTAAACTATTCTCCGCTCAGATGCTGCTAAAATCATTTTATCTTGAATATAACAAAAAAAGCCTGCACCTCGTCCCTAAGCAGCACGTATTCATCTGCAAGTAAAGGGATTTCTAAAAAGAAATGGGAGGAGGTGCATGAGCTAGACGAGACGTGAAGAAGAAAACAATAAATAGGTTTTCATTCCGAAGAGTATAAAGTACCTCCTGATGGCTCTTAAGATAAGAGTCACGCTCATCATAACACTCGTTTGGCTTGTGTCGAACAATTATAAAAATTTCTTTTACAGAAAAAGGGCAAAGAACAAGTTTGTTTGTAAACTGTCCAGCGCCCTTGTTGTCTGTTTAAGTGTATTAAACTAACTCGATAATAACCATTGGCGCACCGTCACCGCGGCGAGGTCCAAGTTTCATAATACGAGTGTATCCACCTTGACGCTCTTGGTAACGTGGAGCGATATCAGCGAAAAGTTTTTGAACTGCATCTTGACCATTTTCAGCATTAGCAACTTCATTACGAACGTAAGAAGCAGCTTGGCGGCGAGCATGTAGATCTCCGCGCTTACCTAATGTAATCATTTTCTCAACAGTTGAGCGAAGTTCTTTCGCACGAGTTTCTGTTGTTTCGATGCGCTCGTTGATAATTAAATCTGTAGTTAAATCACGTAGCATAGCTTTACGCTGTGCGCTTGTGCGTCCTAACTTTCTGTATGCCATGAAGGGTTCCCTCCTTTGTTGAAGTCATAAAACAGATATCAGCTACGATTGACTAGTCGTCTTTACGTAAGCCTAATCCAAGCTCTTCTAGTTTTGCCTTCACTTCTTCGAGTGATTTGCGGCCTAAGTTACGAACTTTCATCATATCTTCTTCAGTTTTATTAGCTAGTTCCTGAACAGTGTTGATTCCAGCACGCTTTAAGCAGTTGTAAGAACGAACAGAAAGATCTAGTTCTTCAATAGTCATTTCTAGAACTTTTTCCTTTTGATCTTCTTCTTTTTCAATCATAATTTCAGCATTTTGAGCTTCGTCGGTTAAACCCACGAAAATATTCAAATGCTCGGTCAAAATTTTCGAACCAAGAGCAATCGCTTCTTTTGGCCCAGTGCTTCCATCTGTCCAAACATCAAGCGTTAGCTTATCAAAATTTGATAATTGACCTACACGCGTATTTTCTACTTGATAAGACACACGTGAAATTGGCGTATAAATAGAATCAATCGGAATAACACCAATCGGTTGATCTTCTCTCTTGTTCTGTTCAGCCGGTGTATATCCACGTCCACGTCTAGCGGTTAAACGCATACGAAGATGTCCATTTGTAGCCATTGTAGCAATATGAAGGTCTGGATTTAAAATCTCAACATCGCTGTCATGGGTAATGCTGCTAGCTTTAACAGGTCCTTCACCTTGCACATCAATTTCAAGTGTTTTCTCTTCATCAGAGTAAATTTTTAAAGCCAATTTTTTAATGTTTAAAATGATGGATGTTACATCCTCTACGACGCCTTCAATTGTTGAGAACTCATGAAGTACCCCATCGATTTGAATCGATGTAACAGCGGCACCTGGGAGTGAAGATAATAGGATACGACGTAAGGAGTTACCCAAAGTGGTACCATATCCACGCTCAAGTGGCTCTACGACGAACTTACCGTACTTGGCATCATCGTTGATCTCAATCGTTTCGATTTTTGGTTTTTCTATTTCGATCATCAAATAACCCTCCTTCAAAACGTCGAAACTTCATTAGGTATTCCTAACTGAAATTCCCCCATGTATACGTTCCCGTTTTGTGCACAACAACTGGAATAAAATATTCTGTAATAGTGCAAATAATTAATATCATATCCCATTATAGACATATGATAAGAATTCTATACAGAAAAATTAAACACGACGACGTTTTGGCGGACGGCATCCATTATGAGGAACAGGTGTAACGTCTTTAATAGCAGTTACTTCTAGACCAGCAGCTTGAAGAGCACGGATCGCAGCTTCACGGCCAGCACCAGGTCCTTTAACGGTAACTTCTAAAGTTTTCATACCATGTTCGATGGAAGTTTTAGCTGCTGTTTCAGCTGCCATTTGCGCTGCGAATGGAGTAGATTTACGAGAACCTCTAAATCCAAGCGCACCTGCACTTGACCATGAAATTGCATTACCATGAACATCAGTAATAGTTACAATAGTATTGTTAAATGTTGAACGGATATGAGCAATACCAGATTCAATATTCTTTTTAACACGACGTTTACGTGTATTAGTTTTACGAGCCATTTAAATTAACCTCCTTTGCCGATTACTTCTTCTTGTTCGCAACAGTCTTACGAGGACCTTTGCGTGTACGAGCGTTGTTTTTCGTATTTTGTCCACGAACCGGTAAACCACGACGATGACGTAATCCGCGGTAGCAGCCGATTTCCATTAAACGCTTAATGTTAAGAGAAATTTCACGGCGAAGATCACCTTCGACTTTTAATCTGTCGATGATGTCACGGATTTTGTTTAATTCGTCTTCAGTTAGATCACGTACACGAGTATTTTCTGAAACACCAGCTTCAGCTAATACTTTTTGTGCAGTAGCTTTACCAATACCATAAATGTAAGTCAAAGAGATAACTACACGCTTTTCACGTGGAATATCTACACCAGCAATACGTGCCATAATGAGCGCACCTCCTTAAAATTAACCTTGTTTTTGTTTATGTTTAGGGTTTTCACAGATAACCATAACTTTTCCGCGTCTACGGATAACTTTGCACTTTTCGCAGATCGGTTTGACAGATGGTCTTACTTTCATTATCCTAACCTCCTTAATAGTACGGAGTGCAAGCAAGCAGTTTATTTGAAGCGGTAGGTAATTCTTCCGCGTGTTAAGTCATATGGAGAAAGCTCAACTGTTACTTTGTCACCTGGAAGAATCCGAATGAAATGCATACGAATTTTACCGGAAACATGAGCCAGCACTGTATGACCATTTTCTAATTCTACCTTAAACATCGCATTTGGCAAAGTTTCAAGTACTTTACCTTCAATTTCAATAACATCATCTTTGGCCATCGTCTCGTCTCCCTTCTTTAATCAAAAATAGTGTTCGAAAATATATTGCAAAACTATCATTCGTTCAACATTAGCAACCTTATAATATTACCATATTGTTCGTCTTCTGTCCGCAATTTTTTCTACATTTGCAAGAATAAGTAATTCCTCTGTAAGTCTTGCCCAACTCTCGGTTCTACATACTCAGTACTATAGAAAAGCAATTTTCTAGCACATACTTTTAGATCTAATGGAAGAGTTGTCGAGAGTCGCTCGCACATTGGTACCAATGACCATTAACGTAATTCCTCAAGTATTTGTTGGATATCAGCAAATACTTTTCTTATATCCTGCTGGCCATCAATGTTGCGAAGATAGCCTTTAGTTTCATAAAAAGTAAGTAGTGGTTCTTGTTGTTTGATATTAACATCTAAGCGATTTTGAACAGTTTCAGCATTATCATCGGCTCTTTGGTACAGTTCTCCGCCACATTTGTCGCAGACACCCTCTTTTGCAGGAGGATTAAAGATTAGATGGTAAGTTGAACCACATTCTTTACAAATCCGACGTCCAGTCAAACGATCCATTAAAATACTTTTATCAACATTGATATTTAAACAATAATCAATCTTTTTATCTAAATCAGTTAGTAGATTTTCCAAAGCTTCAGCTTGAGGTACAGTTCTAGGAAATCCATCTAAAAGGAAACCCTTTTGACAATCTTCTTTACTAAGTCGTTCACGAACAATGCCGATTGTTACCTCATCTGGAACAAGCTCGCCTTTATCCATGAATGATTTAGCTTGTAAACCTAGTTCTGTTCCTTCTTTCATCGCTGCACGGAACATATCTCCTGTTGAGATATGAGGGATGCCGTATTGTTCGACGATTCTTTCAGCTTGTGTGCCCTTTCCGGCACCTGGAAGCCCCATTAATACTAAATTCACACGTGTTCCCCCTCGTGCTTTAAGTGGGTTTTTAGGGGCCGAAGGTCCCTAAAAACCTATTTTATAAAGCCTTTATAATGACGTTTAACTAGCTGCGCCTCAAGTTGTTTGTACGTATCAAGTGCAACACCGATTACGATTAACAAACTTGTTCCACCAATTTGAGCCGACTGCGGTAAATTCGCTAATTTTATAAAAATAGTAGGAAGAATCGCAATAACGGTTAGGAAAAGGGCACCAACAAAAGTTAAACGGTATAAGACGCGAGTTAAGTATTCCTGCGTACTCTTTCCTGGACGGATACCAGGAATATAGCCGCTCTGCTTTTGTAAGTTTTCCGCTGCTTGTTCAGGGTTAACTTGGATAAAAGCATAGAAATATGTGAACGCGATAATTAAAATGGCATATAACGTCATCCCAATAGGATGAGTATAATCAAGATTCCTTGTAATCCACAATGTCACATCATTAGTTGGAAAGAATGATGCAATGGTTCTTGGCGTTACAATGAAAGATACCGCAAAGATAACCGGGATAACACCTGCAGCGTTAACCTTCAACGGCATATGAGTAGACTGTCCACCTACAGGATTACGACCTGCAACCATACGCTTTGCATATTGAATTGGTATTTTACGATTTGCTTGTTGAATAAAGATAACTCCTACAACTATCGCAATAATCGCAATCACGATTAAAACAACCGTTACAATACGTAAAAATAATGCTTCACCGGCATTCTCAAACTGTTGAACATAAATTTGATTAACAGTTGATGGGATCCCAGCAGCAATCCCTGCAAAGATGATAATGGAAATACCATTTCCAACACCTTTTTCAGTAATTTGCTCACCAAGCCACATTAAAAATGATGTTCCGGCAGTTAAGGTAACCGCAATTAGTAGATACGTACCGATACCTGGATTCTCAATCAATTGTCCGCTGGCTAGATTATTAAATCCGTAGGACATACCTAATGCTTGGATAAATCCAAGCACAACAGTAAAGTATCGGGTAAATTGAGCAATCTTACGACGGCCCGATTCACCTTGCTTGGACCATTCTGTAAATTTTGGAACTACGTCCATTTGTAAAAGCTGTATGATAATCGAAGCGGTGATATACGGCATAATACCCATTGCAAAGATGGAGAATTGTTTTAATGCTCCACCTCCAAAGGTATTAAGGATACCGAAAACACTTAGCTTATCTTGATTAGCAAGTACATCAGCATTTACATTCGGTACAGGAATAAATGTACCTAGTCGAAAAACGACTAACATTAAAAGGGTGAATATTATTTTACGTCTTATCTCACCCACGCGCATAAAATTGGAGATTGTCTGGAACATTAGATCACCTCAGTAGTTCCACCAGCAGCTTCGATAGCTTCCTTAGCAGCAGAGGAGAATTTGTGAGCTTTAACAGTCAACTTTTTCTCTACGTTCCCTTTAGCAAGAATCTTAATTCCTGCTTTTTCGTTACTTACAACGCCTGTTTCGATAAGAAGTTCTGGAGTAACTTCTGTACCGTCTTCAAAGCGATTTAAAGCATCAAGATTGACAACAGCATATTCTTTGCGGCTGATATTGGTAAAACCACGTTTTGGTAAACGACGGAATAAAGGTGTTTGACCACCTTCAAAACCTAAGCGTACACCGCCGCCAGAACGAGCGTTTTGACCTTTATGACCTTTACCTGCTGTTTTACCTTGACCAGAACCGATTCCACGGCCTAAACGCTTGCGTTCTTGACGAGAACCTTCGGCAGGCTTTAATTCATGAAGTTTCATATTGGCACCTCCTTATGAAAGAAAACAATAAATTATTGTTCTTTAACTGTTACAAGGTGAGCAACTTTGTTGATCATACCGCGGATAGCAGCGTTATCTTGATGCTCAACTGTTTGATTTAATTTACGTAAACCTAGCGCTTTAACTGTTTCACGTTGGTCCTCAGGGCGACCAATTACGCTGCGGTTGAGGGTAATTAAAAGTTTCGCCATTTGAATTCCCCCCTTATCCTAACAGTTCTTCTACTGATTTACCACGTAATTTAGCTACGTCCTCAGCACGTTTTAATTGTGTTAAACCATCAATTGTTGCACGAACCATGTTAATCGGAGTGTTAGTTCCTAGTGATTTAGAAAGGATGTCAGCAACACCGCCTAATTCTAGGACAGCACGAACTGGTCCACCAGCGATAACTCCAGTACCTTCAGAAGCAGGTTTTAAGAGGATTTCGCCAGCACCAAAACGTCCAATTACTTGGTGAGGAATTGTAGTTCCAACCATAGGTACTTCGATTAAATTTTTCTTTGCATCTTCGATGGCTTTACGGATTGCATCTGGTACTTCTTGAGCTTTACCAGTGCCAAAACCTACATGACCGTTTTTATCCCCAACTACTACAAGAGCAGTGAAACGGAAACGACGTCCACCTTTAACAACTTTCGCAACACGGTTAACGGTTACTACGCGTTCTTCTAGTTCAAGTTTGTTTGGATCAATACGACGCATCTTTTTGTGTCCCTCCTTTGTCTATTAAAATTGTAAGCCGTTCTCGCGGGCTGCATCAGCTAGTGCTTGCACACGTCCGTGATATAGGTATCCCCCACGGTCAAAGACAACAGCAGTGATACCTTTTTCAACCGCACGTTTAGCGACTAATTCACCGACCGCTTTTGCAGCTTCAAGATTACTTGTAGATTCAAGAGCGAAATCTTTTTCTATTGTAGAAGCACTTGCTAAAGTGACTCCATTCATGTCATCGATTAATTGAGCATAAATGTGTTTATTTGAACGGTACACATTTAGACGCGGACGAGCAGAAGTACCGCTAAGTTTCGCACGAACACGAGCGTGTCTTTTCTTGCGAGTAGCGTTCTTATCTTGCTTCGTAATCATTTACGTCACTCCTTTCGTTTACTTATGCGGCATTACTTACCGGTTTTACCCTCTTTACGACGAACGAATTCACCTTCGTAACGAATTCCTTTGCCTTTATACGGCTCTGGAGGACGAACTTGACGGATATTGGCTGCTAATGCACCAACACGTTCTTTGTCAGTACCTTTAATAATAATTTTAGTATTGGCAGGTACCTCGATTTCAAGGCCAGCTTCAGGTTCAATTTCAACTGGATGTGAGTAACCAACGTTTAATACAAGCTTGTTACCTTGCTTTTGAGCACGGTAACCAACCCCGATTAACTCTAAGCCTCTTGTGAAGCCAGTAGAAACACCTTCAACCATATTAGCGATCACGGCACGAGTAGTACCATGTAATGCGCGGTGTTCTTTCACGTCAGATGGACGAGTAATTGTTACAGTGTTTTCTTCTACGTTAATTGACATATCAGGATTAAAAGTACGAGTAAGTTCGCCTTTAGGTCCTTTAACAGTCACAGTATTGTTGTTTAAAGTAACCGTAACTCCTGCTGGAATTTCGATTGGTTTTTTTCCTACGCGAGACATTTAGTGCACCTCCATTCATTCAAAAACTTAATTACCAAACGTAAGCTAGTACTTCGCCGCCGATTTGTTTAGCACGAGCTTCTTTATCAGTAACAACACCAGTTGATGTTGAAACTAATGCAATACCAAGTCCGTTAAGTACACGTGGTACCTCATTTGATTTAGCGTAAACTCGAAGTCCAGGCTTGCTTATGCGCTTAAGACCAGTAATAACACGTTCGTTATTTGCACCGTACTTTAAGAAGATACGGATAATACCTTGTTTGTTGTCTTCGATAAACTCGACGTCACGTACGAAGCCTTCGCGCTTTAAAATTTCAGCGATTTCTTTCTTTAAATTAGAAGCAGGCACTTCTAATTTTTCGTGACGTACCATGTTCGCATTACGAATGCGAGTAAGCATATCAGCAATTGGATCTGTCATGACCATTATTTTTACCTCCTTCCCAACTTCTAGTTTTACCAGCTAGCTTTTTTAACACCAGGAATTTGTCCTTTGTATGCTAATTCACGGAAACAAATACGGCAAAGCTTAAATTTACGGTATACAGAGTGTGGACGTCCGCAACGTTCGCAGCGAGTGTACTCTTGTACTTTGAATTTAGGCGTGCGTTGTTGTTTCGCAATCATTGACTTTTTAGCCACGTTTTCGCCTCCCTTATTTAACGATTACTTTTGGAATGGCATTCCAAATTGAGTTAAAAGTTCACGTGATTCTTCATCAGTGTTTGCTGTCGTTACGATAACGATATCCATACCACGAACTTTGCTTACTTTATCGTAATCAATTTCAGGGAAGATTAATTGTTCTTTAATACCTAAAGTGTAGTTACCGCGACCATCAAATGCTTTCTTAGAAATACCACGGAAGTCACGTACACGAGGTAAAGAAACGGAAACTAATTTATCCAAGAATTCGTACATGCGCTCACCGCGAAGTGTAACCTTTGCACCGATTGGCATACCTTCACGAAGACGGAAACCAGCGATAGATTTCTTCGCACGAGTTACAACTGGTTTTTGACCAGTAATAGTAGCTAATTCCTCAACAGCATTGTCAAGTGCTTTAGCATTTGCAACTGCGTCACCTACACCCATGTTGATTACGATTTTCTCAAGTTTTGGAACTTCCATAACTGATTTATAGTTGAACTTGCTCATTAGAGCAGGTGTTACTTCTTTAACAAATTTTTCTTTTAGGCGGTTCATTCATTGTACCTCCCTTCTTTTATAAACTATTTATCTAATACTTCACCGGATTTTGCTACGCGTACTTTTTTGCCATCAACCGTTGTGTAACCTACACGAGTTGGGTTACCTGTTTTAGGATCGATAGGCATTACGTTTGATACATGGATAGGAGCCTCAAAGTTAATAATACCGCCTTGTGGATTCACTTGAGATGGCTTAGAGTGTTTTTTCACAATGTTTACACCTTCAACCACTACACGGTTATCTTTTGGATAAGCAGCTAGGATTACACCTGTTTTGCCTTTATCCTTACCAGAGATGACTCTTACTTTATCACCTTTTTTTACATGCATCTGTGCGCACCTCCTTAAAGGCAATTAATTTTAAAATTATAATACTTCTGGAGCTAGAGAAACGATTTTCATAAAGTTGTTGTCGCGAAGTTCGCGGGCAACTGGTCCGAAGATACGAGTTCCACGTGGGCTTTTATCATCTTTAATAATGACACATGCGTTTTCATCGAAACGGATGTAAGAACCATCGGGACGACGCGCACCGCTCTTTGTACGAACAATAACTGCCTTAACAACGTCACCTTTTTTAACAACGCCACCTGGTGTTGCTTGTTTTACTGTACAAACGATCACATCACCAATACCAGCAGTTTTGCGACCAGAACCACCTAGAACTTTAATCGTAAGTACTTCACGAGCACCAGAGTTGTCAGCAACTTTTAAACGTGATTCTTGTTGAATCATGTGTGTAACCTCCCTTCGGAATGAAGCTTATCCGAACAATTAAATAATAACTGCTTTTTCTACGATTTCAACTAAACGGAAACGTTTAGTAGCTGAAAGTGGGCGAGTTTCCATGATGCGTACTACATCGCCGATCTTTGCTTCGTTTTGCTCATCATGAGCTTTAAACTTTTTAGAGTATTTCACGCGTTTACCGTATAAAGGATGCTTTTTATGTGTTTCTACTAGAACAGTAACGGTTTTATCCATTTTGTCAGAAACAACGCGTCCAGTGTAAACTTTGCGCTGGTTACGTTCACTCATTGTGTGAACCTCCTCTCGGATAATTACTTGTTAACGCTGATTTCTCTTTCACGAACAACTGTCTTCATGCGCGCAATTGATTTGCGTACTTCACGAATACGAGCTGTGTTTTCAAGTTGTCCTGTCGCCAATTGAAAGCGAAGGTTGAAAAGTTCTTCTTTTAGAGATTTAACTTTTTGTTCAATTTCAGCAGTGGTAAGTTCACGTAGTTCATTAGCTTTCACTTGATTCACCACCAATTTCTTCACGTTTTACAAACTTACATTTAACTGGAAGTTTGTGCATTGCAAGACGAAGTGCTTCACGAGCGATCTCTTCAGATACACCTGCGATTTCAAACATGATTTTTCCAGGCTTAACAACAGCTACCCATCCTTCAGGAGCACCTTTACCGGAACCCATCCGAACTTCTAGTGGCTTAGCAGTGTAAGGCTTGTGAGGGAAAATTTTAATCCAAACTTTACCGCCACGTTTCATGTAACGAGTCATCGCAATACGAGCTGCTTCGATCTGACGGTTTGTAATCCAAGAAGCTTCTAAAGCTTGTAGGCCGTATTCACCGAATGTTACTTCAGTACCGCCTTTAGCTTGACCGCGCATCTTTCCACGGTGTTGACGGCGATATTTTACGCGTTTTGGCAATAACATAATTATTTGCCTCCTTCCGCATTTTTCTTCTTAGTAGGAAGGACTTCTCCCTTATAGATCCATACTTTAACGCCTAGCTTACCATAAGTAGTATCAGCTTCAGCTGTAGCATAGTCGATATCTGCACGAAGTGTGTGAAGTGGTACAGTACCTTCGCTATAGTGTTCAGAACGAGCAATATCAGCTCCGCCTAAACGACCAGATACCATTGTTTTAATACCTTTTGCACCTGCACGCATAGCACGTTGGATAGCTTGCTTTTGTGCACGACGGAAAGATACACGGTTTTCTAATTGACGAGCAATATTTTCAGCAACTAGTTTAGCATCAACGTCAGCTCTCTTGATTTCAAGGATGTTGATGTGAACGCGTTTGCCAGTTAATTGATTTAGAGCTTTACGAAGTGCTTCAACTTCAGTACCGCCTTTACCGATAACCATACCAGGTTTCGCAGTATGAACAGTTACATTCACACGGTTAGCCGCACGTTCGATTTCTACTTTAGAAACAGAAGCATCTTTTAAACGCTTCGTGATATACTCACGAACTTTAAGGTCTTCGTGTAAAAGATCAGCGAAGTCTTTACCTGCGTACCACTTTGATTCCCAATCACGGATGATTCCGATACGCAAACCGACTGGATTTACTTTTTGACCCACAGCTTATCCCTCCTTCTTTTCTGTTAATACGATTGTAATGTGGCTTGTGCGTTTGTTAATTTGGCTTGCACGGCCCATAGCACGAGGACGGAAACGTTTTAAAGTTGGTCCTTCGTCGACGAATGCTTGTGCTACAACTAGATTGTTAACGTCCATTTCATAGTTGTGCTCAGCGTTTGCCATAGCAGATTTTAATACTTTTTCCACGATTGGAGAAGCAGCCTTAGGAGTGAGATTTAAAATCGCCACCGCTTCACCAACTTGCTTACCTCGGATTAAATCAACGACTAAACGTGCTTTACGAGGAGCAATACGAACTGTTCTTGCAACAGCTTTAGCTTGCATTTGGATGCCCTCCTCTCTTAACGTCTTGTTTTCTTGTCATCATTACCATGGCCTTTGTAAGCACGTGTTGGAGCGAATTCTCCAAGCTTGTGTCCTACCATGTCTTCAGTAACATATACAGGCACATGTTTGCGACCATCATAAACTGCGATTGTGTGGCCGATAAATTGTGGGAAGATCGTAGAACGGCGTGACCAAGTTTTAATAACTTGTTTGCTCTCAGTTTCATTCAACTTTTCGACCTTAACCATTAAATGATCATCAACAAATGGTCCTTTTTTCAAGCTGCGACCCATGAAGGAACCTCCCTTCGTGACTGTTCTACGGTTCTACTCGTGAACCGTAGTTTAGTCCCGTTATTTTTTACGACGACGTACGATAAACTTATCTGACTTGTTTTTCTTCTTACGAGTCTTGTATCCAAGAGTTGGTTTACCCCATGGAGACATTGGTGACTTACGTCCGATTGGTGAACGTCCTTCACCACCACCATGTGGGTGATCGTTAGGGTTCATTACAGATCCACGTACTGTTGGGCGCTTGCCTAACCAGCGAGAACGACCTGCTTTACCAATGTTAATAAGTTCGTGCTGTTCGTTTCCTACTTGACCGATTGAAGCACGGCACTCAGCAAGGATCATACGAGTTTCACCAGAAGTTAAACGTACTAATACGTATTTACCTTCTTTACCAAGTACTTGAGCAGATGTTCCTGCAGAACGAACTAACTGTCCGCCTTTACCTGGTTTTAATTCGATGTTGTGTACTACAGTACCAACAGGAATGTTAGCTAGTGGAAGTGCGTTACCCACTTTAATGTCAGCCTCAGGACCAGACACTACTTCCATACCAACTTCTAGGTTTTTTGGAGCTAAGATATAACGCTTCTCTCCATCTAAATAATTAATTAAGGCAATATTCGCAGAACGATTTGGATCGTACTCGATTGTAGCAACGCGTCCTGGAATGCCATCTTTGTTACGTTTAAAGTCAATTAAACGATATTGACGCTTATGGCCGCCACCTTGATGACGAACAGTTAACTTACCTTGGTTATTACGGCCGCCTTTGCTCTTTAACGGAGCTAATAGAGATTTCTCTGGAGTGCTAGTTGTGATTTCAGCGAAATCAGAAACTGTCATTCCACGACGACCATTGGAGGTAGGTTTGTACTTTTTAATCGCCATATTATTTCCCTCCTCTTCTTGATAGCTTCTTATGCTTCAAAGATTTCGATTTCTTTGCTATCAGCAGTTAATTTAACAATTGCTTTACGACGCTTGTTAGTGTAACCGCCGAATTTTCCCATACGCTTGAATTTACCTTTATAGTTCATGATGTTTACTTTATCAACATCTACGCCAAAGATTTCTTCAATAGCATCTTTAACTTGTGTTTTATTAGCTCTAACATCAACTTCAAACGTATATTTCTTTTCAGACATTAGGTCAGTAGACCGTTCAGTGATAACGGGGCGCTTAATGATATCGCGTGCATCCATTATGCAAGCACCTCCTCTACTTTTTCAACCGCTGCTTTAGTCATGATTAACTTATCATGATTAACAACGTCTAATACGTTGATTCCATCAGCAGTTACTACTGTTACACCAGGGATGTTACGAGCAGATAATGCTACGTTTTCATCAAGATCAGCAGTAACGATTAGAGCTTTCTTCTCAACAGAAAGGCCACCTAATACTGATTTGAATTCTTTTGTTTTTGGTGCATCAAAAGCTAAGCTTTCAAGTACCAAGATATTTTCATCTAACACTTTAGATGAAAGTGCAGATTTGATCGCTAAACGGCGAACTTTTTTCGGTAATTTGTAGCTATAGCTGCGTGGTGTTGGACCAAATACAGTACCACCTCCGCGCCATTGTGGTGAACGGATAGACCCTTGACGAGCACGGCCTGTTCCTTTTTGACGCCATGGCTTACGGCCACCGCCTGCTACTTCTGAACGAACTTTTGTTTTATGAGTTCCTTGACGTAGTGAAGCTCTTTGCATAACAATTGCTTCGAATAATACGTGTTGGTTAGGCTCAATACCAAAAACTGAATCATTAAGTTCGATTTCTCCAACTTGAGAACCGCTTTGGTTTAATAATGCTACTTTAGGCATTCCTTTGTTCCTCCTTTCTTACAAAGTGAATTATGCTTTAACCGCACCTTTGATTTTTAATAATGCTTTTTTAGCACCAGGTACGTTACCTTTGATTAATAGTAAGTTGCGCTCTGTGTCAACTTTTACGATTTCAAGGTTTTGAACAGTAACTTGTTCTCCGCCCATGCGTCCTGGTAATGCTTTACCTTTGAATACACGGTTTGGAGCAACAGGTCCCATTGAACCCGGGCGACGGTGATAACGAGAACCGTGAGCCATAGGGCCGCGTGATTGTCCGTGGCGTTTAATTGAGCCTTGGAAACCTTTACCTTTTGAAATTCCTGTTACATCTACGATATCTCCTGCTGCGAAAATATCAACTTTGACTTCCTGACCAACTTCCAATGCTGCTAAGTCGTCTCCGCGGAATTCGCGAATGAAGCGCTTAGGAGCAGTATTTGCTTTCGCAACATGTCCTTTTTCAGGCTTGTTAGATAACTTCTCACGTTTGTCTTCAAAACCTACTTGAACAGCAACATATCCGTCGCTATCAACTGATTTCTTTTGAAGAACAACGTTTGGAGCTACCTCAACAACAGTTACAGGAATTAAGTGTCCGTTTTCTGCAAATACTTGAGTCATACCAATTTTTCTTCCTAAGATTCCTTTGGTCATGTAAGTCACACCTCCTATTATTTTAAATGTTTATTTGATTAAAGTTTAATTTCGATATCAACACCAGATGGTAAATCTAAACGCATTAACGCATCAACTGTTTGTGGAGTTGGGTTAACGATGTCGATTAGACGCTTATGTGTCCGCATTTCGAATTGCTCACGAGAATCTTTGTACTTATGAACCGCACGAAGAATTGTGTAAACAGATTTTTCAGTTGGTAACGGAATCGGACCAGAAACTGCCGCACCTGAACGTTTTGCTGTTTCAACGATTTTCTCTGCAGATTGATCAAGGATTCTATGATCATACGCTTTAAGACGGATACGAATTTTTTGTTTTGCCATTATTTTCCCTCCTTTATTCGCCTATTTTCAAAATAGACATTCTCAGTGAAAATTTCCCACACACTCGCCATGGCAAAGCGGCCGGGTGTGTCAGCAACCTTCCACATCATCGCAGTCAAAGACCAACATTGTCTATTATACATAAAACATAAAGCAAACGCAACAATTATTATGAAATTTTTTCTTTATGTTTCTGTCTTGAACACTTTTCCTATTATAGCGGCTGTTTAAGTGTTTTTCAACACTTATTCTTAATCTCCAAAAATCTCCTAATACATTTATTTATACTTGCTTAATTTCGAAATTATCTAACTTAAATATATATAGAAGAAACACGAATTTTATTGTTAAGGTTTAACGAGGTGGTACTTCATTGAATTAGATATGGGGGAATTTTTATTGAACGTTTTAGGGCTGATAAGTGTGACACTGAAGGGCTTTATTGGACGGGAGCCTTTCACGATCTCTGGAATTTGTCTTTTAGACTGTTTTTAATTGGAAAATAGACTCTGACCTTCTGAATTTGTCTTATAGACAGAGTCTATTGAGCAAAATTTTTAGATTCCCTTTGCTATTTGTCCATAAGATGCTGCCCTATTAGACAAAACTCCATTGAATAATAAAAAATTGTCCTTTAGGAGCGGACTATTAGACAAAATTCTTGTACAGCCTCTTGAATTGTCTTATAGACGTGTTCTATTGAACAATATTTTAGATTCCTTTTGCTATTTGTCCAATAGCAGATACTCTATTAGACAAAATTCCATTGAATAAAGATAAATTGTACATTAGAAGCGGCCTATTGGACAGAAACCAGGTACAACCTCTCGAATTCGTCCTTTAGACATGCTCTATTGAACAATATTTTAAATTCCTATTGCAATTTGTCCTTTAGCTGCTTCCTAATTTGACAGCATTCCATTGATTAACAAAAAGTTGTCCATTAGAAAGGCCCTAATAGACACATTCCTTTCTGTACTCCCGAACATGTTCAATAGATAGAGTCATGAAATAATACTTAATAAAAATCAACTAAACGAAAAAAAGCAGATGGATCGTCATCCATCTGCTTTTTATAGAGTAATTACTCTTGGATTGTTGTGATTGAACCTGAACCAACTGTACGTCCGCCTTCACGAATAGAGAACTTAGTTCCTTCTTCGATCGCAACTGGAGCGATAAGTTCAACAGTCATTTCAATATGGTCGCCAGGCATAACCATTTCAGTACCTTCTGGAAGATTACAGATACCTGTAATATCAGAAGTACGGAAATAGAATTGTGGACGATAGTTTGTGAAGAATGGAGTATGGCGTCCACCTTCTTCTTTTGACAATACGTAAACTTGTGCTTTAAATTTTGTGTGTGGAGTGATTGATTTTGGTTTAGCCAAAACTTGTCCACGCTCGATTTCTTCACGAGCTACACCACGAAGAAGGGCACCAATGTTGTCACCAGCTTCAGCGAAATCAAGAAGCTTACGGAACATTTCAACACCTGTAACAGTTGTTGATTTTGGCTCTTCAGTGAAACCAACGATTTCAACTACGTCACCAACTTTAACTACACCACGCTCAACACGTCCTGTAGCAACTGTTCCACGACCAGTGATTGAGAAAACGTCCTCAACTGGCATCATGAAAGGCTTGTCAGTGTCACGAGTTGGAGTTGGAATGAACTCATCAACAGCAGCCATTAATTCAAGAACTTTTTCTTCCCAAGCAGCATCGCCTTCAAGGGCTTTAAGAGCTGAACCTTTGATAACTGGAGTGTCATCACCAGGGAATTCATATTCAGTTAATAGGTCACGGATTTCCATTTCTACTAACTCAAGTAATTCTTCGTCATCAACCATATCACACTTGTTCATGAATACAACAAGGTAAGGTACGCCTACCTGACGAGAAAGAAGGATGTGCTCACGAGTTTGTGGCATTGGGCCGTCAGTTGCAGATACAACTAGGATACCGCCGTCCATTTGAGCAGCACCAGTGATCATGTTTTTAACATAGTCAGCGTGTCCTGGGCAGTCAACGTGTGCGTAGTGACGGTTGTCAGTTTCATATTCAACGTGTGCAGTAGAGATTGTGATACCACGTTCTCTTTCTTCTGGAGCACCATCGATTTGATCGTATGCACGAGCTTCTGCTTTACCTGATTTAGCAAGAACAGAAGTGATTGCAGCTGTTAAAGTAGTTTTACCATGGTCAACGTGTCCGATTGTACCAATGTTAACGTGTGGCTTTGAACGGTCGAATTTAGCTTTTGCCATTTGGAAAATCCTCCTTTGGATTATAAGGTTTTAAGTATATTTTAAGTGGAAACTGTTAAATAGGATTAGCTAATCAACAGTTTCCGTTCTTACATAAGTAGTTATACTTTATATAAAGGTGAAAATCAATTATTCACCTTTATTTTTTTTGATGATTTCTTCAGAAATTGATTTTGGAACTTCTTCATAGTGATCAAAGTGCATAGAGAAAACTCCACGACCTTGAGTACTTGAACGAAGTGCAGTTGCATAACCAAACATTTCAGAAAGTGGAACCATTGAACGAACTACTTGTGCATTACCACGAGCTTCCATACCTTCAACACGGCCACGGCGAGCAGTGATTTGACCCATGATATCACCTAGGTAATCTTCAGGGATTACAACTTCTACTCTCATAACAGGTTCAAGGATAACTGGCTGACACTTAGAAGCAGCATTTTTAAGCGCCATTGAGGCAGCAATTTTAAACGCCATTTCAGAGGAGTCAACATCATGGTAAGATCCATCGAATAATCTTGCTTTAATATCAACTAATGGATAACCAGCAAGAACACCGCGGTCTAGTGCATCTTCAAGACCAGCTTGTACAGCAGGGATGTATTCACGTGGAACAACACCACCGACGATACCGTTTACGAATTCAAATCCTTTACCTTCATCATTAGGTCCGAATTCAATCCAAACGTGACCGTATTGTCCACGACCACCAGATTGGCGGGCAAACTTACCTTCAACTTGTGCAGAAGCACGGAATGTTTCACGGTAAGCAACCTGTGGAGCACCTACGTTAGCTTCAACTTTAAATTCACGACGCATACGGTCAACGATGATGTCAAGGTGAAGTTCACCCATACCAGCAATGATGACTTGTCCAGTTTCCTGGTCTGTATGTGCGCGGAAAGTTGGATCTTCTTCTTGAAGTTTTTGTAAAGCAGTTGTCATTTTATCTTGGTCTGCTTTTGATTTTGGTTCAACTGAAAGTTGAATTACAGGCTCTGGGAATTGCATAGACTCTAAGATAACAAGGTTTTTCTCATCACATAGAGTATCACCAGTAGTTGTATCTTTTAGACCTACAGCTGCTGCAATATCACCCGCGAAAACCTTAGAGATTTCTTGACGGCTGTTTGCATGCATTTGCAGGATACGTCCGATACGCTCACGCTTTCCTTTAGTTGAGTTCTGAACATAAGAACCAGCCTCTAAAGTTCCTGAGTAAACGCGGAAGAACGTTAATTTACCAACATAAGGGTCAGTCATAACTTTGAATGCAAGAGCTGAGAATGGCTCTTCATCACTAGAGTGACGCTCAAGGATTTCTTCTTCATCATCAACCGCATGACCTTTAATTGCAGGTACATCTAGTGGAGATGGAAGATAATCGATAACTGCATCCAACATTAATTGAACACCTTTGTTTTTGAATGCTGATCCACAGATTACAGGGTAGAATTCTACGTTAACAGTACCTTTACGAATAGCTGCTTTTAGCTCTTCTTTAGTGATTTCTTCTCCACCAAGGTATTTTTCCATTAACTCTTCATCTAATTCTGCAACTGCTTCAACAAGCTTTTCACGATATTCTTCAGCTTGAGCGCGGTATTCTTCTGGAATCTCACGAACTTCGATATCAGTTCCTAGGTCGTTTCCGTAGAATACAGCATTCATTTCTACAAGGTCAATGATTGCTTCAAACTGATCTTCAGCACCGATAGGTAACTGAATCGCATGAGCATTCGCTTGCAAACGGTCGTGAATTGTTCCTACAGAATATAGGAAGTCAGCTCCGATTTTGTCCATTTTGTTTACGAATACGACACGTGGTACACCGTAAGTTGTTGCTTGACGCCATACTGTTTCAGTTTGTGGCTCAACACCAGATTGTGCATCTAGTACTGCTACCGCACCATCTAATACACGAAGGGAACGTTCAACTTCAACTGTGAAGTCTACGTGTCCTGGGGTGTCAATGATATTTACGCGGTGGCCTTTCCACGATGCAGTTGTTGCTGCAGATGTGATAGTAATACCGCGTTCTTGTTCTTGCTCCATCCAGTCCATCTGAGAAGCACCTTCATGTGTTTCACCAATCTTATGAATACGACCAGTGTAGTAAAGGACACGCTCAGTGGTAGTCGTTTTACCGGCATCAATGTGTGCCATGATACCGATATTACGAGTATTTTCTAAGGAGAACTCTCTTGCCATTGGGTCTTTCTCCTTCCTATTATGAAAGTTTTTATATTGAAGGTTAAATTACCAACGATAGTGAGCAAACGCTTTGTTTGCTTCTGCCATTTTATGTGTATCTTCACGCTTCTTAACAGATGCACCAGAGTTATTAGCTGCATCCATGATTTCGTTAGCTAAACGCTCTTCCATCGTTTTTTCTCCGCGAAGACGCGCATAGTTCACTAACCAACGAAGACCTAAAGTTGTACGACGATCAGGGCGCACCTCAACTGGTACTTGGTAGTTTGCACCACCTACACGACGAGCTCTTACTTCAAGAACAGGCATGATATTTTTCATTGCTGCTTCGAAAGTCTCCATCGGCTCTTTGCCAGTACGTTCACGAATTGTATCGAACGCAGAATAAAGAATTTCTTGAGATTTACCTCTTTTACCATCGATCATCATTTTGTTGATTAGACGAGTAACTAATTTAGAATTATAAAGTGGATCAGGTAACACGTCTCTTTTTGCTACAGGACCTTTACGTGGCATTTTGTTTCCTCCTTTCAAAGAAGCTTCTATTTAGTATGATTTATTTCTTAGCTGCTTTTGGTCTCTTAGTACCATATTTAGAACGGCCTTGCATACGGTTGTTTACTCCAGCTGTATCAAGCGCTCCACGTACGATGTGATAACGTACCCCCGGTAAGTCCTTTACACGTCCTCCACGGATAAGAACAACACTGTGCTCTTGAAGGTTATGGCCGATACCAGGAATGTAAGCTGTCACCTCGATACCATTTGTCAAACGTACACGTGCATATTTACGTAACGCTGAGTTTGGTTTCTTTGGAGTCATTGTACCAACACGAGTACATACTCCGCGTTTTTGTGGTGAAGATACATTTGTTTGAGATTTCTTAAAGCTGTTATAACCTTTGTTAAGTGCTGGTGATTTTGACTTTTCCTCTTTAGATTGACGAGGTTTGCGCACTAATTGGTTAATAGTAGGCATGATTTTTCCTCCCTTCGTTATTTGTAAGTCCACACATCCAGGTGGTTCATTTTTTTGCAAAAACAAAGTTTTTGCAGATTACTCTATCTACAAAAACAGTTTTTAACGGATAATAGCGACAGTTGCTGCACCGACTTCTATACCAGATGCTTTACCGAGGTTTTTCATCGAGTCTACATACTGGATAGGGATCTTCATCAAGAGAGCTTCTTCAACGACTTTTGCTGTTAACTTTGGTTCAGCGTCGTTCGCAACGAGAATCTCTTGTACAGTTCCTTCTTTCAGTGCTTTCACTGCTTGTTTTGTACCTATAACAATCTTGTGTGCTTTTAATACTTTTTCATAAGACATAGAGTATATCCTCCAAAGTATCCGTTGAATAGGAGCACCTTTGATATAATATCATCTTACCAAAAAGATGTCAACAAATGTTTCGTAAATTTTATTCAAAGTACTCGTTGGTAATATTTTTCATAAATGTGGTACCTGCATTTTGCAGGTACCACAGCTTAATTAGTCAATTGCAACAGTTTCTTCAGAGGTGGTATCGCGCAGGACTGGCTCTGCCTTACGATAACGCTGCATTCCTGTCCCAGCAGGAACAAGTTTACCGATGATTACATTTTCTTTCAAGCCGAGTAACTCATCGCGTTTTCCTTTGATTGCCGCATCAGTAAGAACTCTTGTTGTTTCTTGGAATGATGCTGCTGACAAGAATGAATCTGTTTCAAGTGATGCTTTGGTGATACCAAGTAAGACTGGACGTCCAGTTGCAGGCAACTTACCTTCAAGTAAAGCTTTCTCGTTTGCATCAGTAAACTGATGAATATCAAGAAGCGTACCTGGAAGTACATCTGTTTCCCCTGCATCGCTAACGCGGATTTTACGCAGCATTTGACGAACCATTACTTCAACGTGTTTATCGCCAATTTCAACCCCTTGCATACGGTAAACCTTTTGTACCTCACGCAATAGGTATTCTTGAACAGAAGTAACGTCTTTTACTTTGATTAATTCTTTCGGATCAATCGAACCTTCTGTTAGTTCTTGACCACGTTCAACACGATCATTGATTGCTACCTTTAAGCGGGCTGTATATGGAGCATTATAGGTACGAGATTCAACTTCACCTTGAACCACGATTTCATGCTGGCGGTCACGGCCTTCATTAATACCTACAACAACACCATCAATTTCAGAGATAACCGCCTGACCTTTAGGGTTACGCGCTTCAAAAATCTCTTGGATACGCGGTAAACCTTGGGTAATATCATCTCCGGCAACCCCACCGGTATGGAATGTACGCATGGTTAACTGTGTTCCTGGCTCACCGATTGATTGAGCAGCGATAATACCAACTGCTTCACCCACTTCAACCTCTTGACCAGTTGCCAAGTTGCGGCCATAACACTTCTTACAAACACCATGACGAGTATTACACGTAAAGGCAGATCTAATTTTTACTTCTTCAATTCCTGCATTAACGATAATTTCTGCTAAGTCCTCAGTAATTAGGCCGTTTTCAGGAACAAGCACTTCTTTTGTTTCAGGGTGTTTTATAGCCATACGAGCATAACGGCCAATTAAACGTTCATCCAAACCTTCGATGATTTCTGTACCATCTTTTAAAGCACTGATTAGGAAGCCACGGTCCGTTCCGCAATCGTCCTCACGAACAATGACATCCTGGGCTACGTCAACTAAACGACGAGTTAAGTAACCTGAGTCAGCTGTTTTAAGGGCTGTATCGGCAAGACCTTTACGGGCACCGTGAGTCGAGATAAAGTACTCTAATACGGTTAGTCCTTCACGGAAACTTGATTTAATTGGTAATTCAATGATACGTCCAGCCGGGTTGGCCATCAGACCACGCATACCAGCAAGCTGTGTAAAGTTAGAGGCGTTACCACGGGCACCGGAATCACTCATCATAAAGATTGGGTTCGTTTTATTCAAGGACTGCATCAATTTACCTTGAATGGTATCTTTCGCAGCACTCCAGATCGCAATAACACGATCATAACGCTCATCTTCAGTAATAAGACCACGTCTGAATTGCTTCATTACATTATCTACTTTTTCTTGCGCTTCATGAAGAATTTGCGGTTTTTCAGGAAGTACGACAATATCAGCCACACCAACGGTTAAACCAGCTTTAGTTGAATGCTTAAAGCCTAGATCCTTCATACGGTCAAGCATTTTAGATGTTTCGGTAATTTTGAATCGTTTAAAGACCTCAGCAATGATATTTCCAAGAATTTTCTTTTTAAATGGATCAATCAAAGGCATTTCTTTAATTCTAGCTTTTACGTCTTCACCTTTTTCAATAAAATACTTGGCAGGTGTTTCGACTTCTAAATTATGTCTTGTTGGTTCATTGATATATGGGAATGACTTCGGAAGAATTTCATTAAAAATAAGTTTACCAACTGTTGTCATTAATAACTTATTATTTTGTTCTTCTGTAAATGTTTCATTGCCCAATGAACCAGCATGAACAGCTACACGTGTATGGAAGTGTACATAGCCGTTTTGGTAGGCAAGGATTGCTTCACTAGTGTCTTTAAAGACCATACCTTCACCAATCGTGCCTTCACGCTCTAAGGTTAAGTAATAGTTACCTAATACCATGTCCTGAGAAGGAGTAACAACTGGCTTACCATCTTTAGGGTTCAAGATATTTTGAGCCGCCAGCATCAACAGACGAGCCTCTGCTTGGGCTTCAGATGATAATGGTACGTGAACAGCCATTTGGTCACCGTCGAAGTCCGCGTTGTATGCTGTACATACAAGTGGATGAAGGCGAATCGCCCGTCCTTCAACAAGTGTTGGTTCAAATGCCTGAATACCCAATCTATGAAGTGTAGGGGCACGGTTCAATAGAACTGGATGCTCCTTAATAACATCTTCAAGTACATCCCAAACATCTGGAGATACACGTTCGATTTTACGTTTAGCTGATTTAATGTTGTGTGCTAAACCTTTTTCAACTAGCTCTTTCATCACAAATGGCTTAAACAGCTCAAGAGCCATTTCCTTCGGAAGACCACATTGATACATTTTTAGGTTTGGTCCAACAACGATAACGGAACGGCCTGAATAGTCAACACGTTTACCAAGCAAGTTTTGACGGAAACGTCCTTGTTTACCTTTAAGCATATGAGATAGAGATTTTAACGGACGGTTACCAGGACCCGTAACAGGTCTGCCGCGACGGCCGTTATCGATTAAGGCATCGACAGCTTCTTGAAGCATACGCTTTTCGTTTTGAACGATAATGCTTGGAGCACCAAGATCTAATAAACGCTTTAAACGGTTATTACGGTTGATAACACGGCGATAAAGATCGTTTAAGTCAGATGTTGCAAAACGTCCGCCATCCAATTGTACCATCGGACGAAGTTCCGGCGGAATAACTGGAAGTACATCAAGAATCATCCATGATGGTTCATTACCAGAATTACGGAAAGCCTCCAACACTTCAAGACGCTTAATCGCACGAGTACGGCGCTGGCCTTGTGCTGTCTTCAGTTCTTCCTTTAGGATGTCTACTTCTTTATTTAAATCAATATCAGAGAGAAGCTTTTTGATCGCTTCTGCGCCCATGGCAGCTTGGAATTTGTTTCCGTACTTTTCACGATAGGCACGATATTCTTTTTCAGATAAAAGGTGTTTTTTATCAAGTGGAGTATCACCTGATTCTGTCACAACATATGAAGCAAAGTAGATAACTTCTTCTAGTGCACGAGGGGACATGTCTAATACAAGACCCATTCGGCTTGGAATTCCTTTAAAGTACCAAATATGTGAGACAGGTGCAGCTAATTCAATATGACCCATACGTTCACGACGTACTTTTGCTCGTGTTACTTCAACACCACAACGGTCACAAACTACGCCCTTGTAACGGACACGCTTATATTTTCCACAATGACATTCCCAGTCCTTCGTCGGACCAAAGATTCGCTCACAGAATAAGCCGTCTTTCTCAGGTTTTAACGTACGATAGTTAATGGTTTCTGGCTTTTTCACTTCTCCGAATGACCATGAACGGATCTTATCCGGTGAAGCAAGACCAATTTTCATATACTCAAAATTATTAACGTCAAGCAAGGGGCCTACCTCCCTTTCGATATCCAGGTTCTACCCTTATTAGAAAAGCGGAAGCGCACGTCTTAGCCCCGACCAGCGTAAGACGGAATCAGCCGGAAGGCGTTTTTTGCCTTTTGGCTGATTTTGGCTTACGACCTCGAGGGGCTGTGCGCTGCAGCTAGACAATCATATAAGCGGAAGCGCACACACATGTTGTGTGCGCTTCAGCTCGAGAAATTACTCTTTTGAACCTACTTTTTCAGATTCGAAACTTGGTGCATCTGGTGCGATGTTTAATGTGTCAACTTGTTGTAAGTCGTCATCATCTTCTGTATCTCGCATTTCGATTTCTTCTTCATCACCAGAAAGGATTTTTACATCCATACCTAAGCTTTGAAGTTCTTTAATTAATACTTTGAATGATTCAGGAACACCTGGCTCCGGAACATTTTCACCTTTTACAATGGCCTCATATGTTTTCACACGACCAACAACGTCATCCGATTTAACGGTTAGGATTTCTTGAAGTGTATAGGCAGCACCGTATGCTTCAAGTGCCCAAACCTCCATCTCACCGAAACGCTGACCACCAAATTGAGCTTTACCACCCAATGGCTGCTGGGTAACAAGTGAGTAAGGTCCTGTTGAACGCGCATGGAGTTTATCGTCGACCATGTGCGCCAGTTTAATCATATACATGACTCCAACTGATACACGATTATCAAACGGCTCTCCAGAACGGCCATCATACAGAACGGTTTTGGCATCACGAGCCATTCCTGCTTCTTCGATCGTACCCCAAACATCTTCTTCTCGAGCACCATCAAAAACTGGTGTTGCAACATGGATACCTAAGTATCTTGCTGCCATTCCCAAATGAAGCTCAAGCACCTGACCGATGTTCATACGAGATGGTACCCCTAATGGGTTTAACATGATATCTACAGGTGTGCCATCTGGTAGGTAAGGCATATCCTCTTCCGGTAAAATCCGTGAGATAACCCCTTTATTACCGTGACGACCCGCCATTTTATCACCTTGGTGAATTTTTCGTTTTTGAACGATATAAACACGGACAAGCTGGTTTACACCTGGTGGCAGTTCATCGCCATCTTCACGATTAAAGACTTTGACATCATGAACAATACCGCCGCCGCCATGTGGAACTCTTAATGACGTATCGCGAACCTCACGTGCTTTTTCACCAAAAATAGCGTGAAGGAGACGTTCTTCAGCTGTTAATTCGGTTACACCCTTTGGCGTTACTTTACCAACAAGAAGGTCACCATCTTTTACTTCGGCTCCAGTACGGATAATACCACGTTCATCCAAGTTACGAAGAGCATCTTCCCCTACGTTTGGAATATCACGGGTAATTTCCTCAGGTCCAAGCTTTGTGTCACGAGATTCTGATTCATATTCTTCAATATGAATTGAAGTATAGACATCATCTTTTACAAGACGTTCACTCATGATAATGGCATCTTCATAGTTATAACCATCCCATGTCATGAAGGCAACGAGAACATTCCGTCCAAGTGCTAACTCTCCTAATTCCATGGATGGACCGTCCGCTAAAATCTCACCTTTTTTCACGCGATCACCAACAGCCACAATTGGACGTTGGTTATAGCAAGTACCTTGGTTAGAACGGATAAATTTCAATAAACGATATTTTTTAAGATCGCCTTTTACTTCTTGGCCATCTAGTTCTTTAACTTCACGAACCCAAACTTCTCGGGCTTCAACATGTTCAACAATACCATCCTGCTTACAGATAACAGCTGCTCCGGAGTCTTTACCTGATACATATTCCATACCAGTACCAACTCTTGGCGCTTCAGGCTGCATTAAAGGCACTGCTTGACGTTGCATGTTCGCACCCATCAAAGCACGGTTTGAGTCATCATTTTCAAGGAACGGGATACATGCGGTTGCCGCTGATACTACTTGTTTTGGCGATACATCCATGTAGTCGATGCGTTCGCGTTTTACAACCGTGTTTTCACCACGGAAACGAGCTACTACCTCTTCATCAAGGAAGGCACCGTCATCACCAAGACGAGAATTCGCTTGTGCTACTACATAGTTATCTTCTTCATCCGCTGTCAAGTAATCGATTCGGCTTGTCACCTTACCGGTATCTGGATCAACACGACGGTATGGAGTTTCAATAAAACCAAAACGGTTTACCTTTGCATAAGATGAGAGCGAGTTGATCAAACCGATGTTTGGTCCTTCAGGCGTTTCAATTGGACACATACGTCCGTAGTGAGAGTAGTGTACGTCACGTACTTCCATCCCTGCACGTTCACGTGTTAAACCACCAGGTCCTAATGCTGATAGACGGCGCTTGTGAGTTAATTCTGCAAGCGGGTTGGTTTGATCCATGAACTGCGATAATTGTGAGCTTCCGAAGAACTCTTTGATTGAAGCAATAACCGGACGAATGTTAATCAATTGCTGCGGTGTAATGGTTGCAGTATCTTGGATAGACATTCTCTCGCGGACAACACGTTCCATACGGGATAATCCAATCCGGAACTGGTTCTGCAATAGTTCACCAACAGAACGAAGACGTCTGTTACCCAAGTGGTCGATATCATCTGTATCGCCTACTCCATGTAATAAGTTAAAGAAGTAGCTAATTGATGCAATGATATCTGCTGGTGTAATATTTTTAATTGGTTCTGCCACATAGGCATTACCCAGTACATTAATTACTTTTTCATTTTCATCGCCAGGAGCATAGATTTTAATGCCTTGAAGAATGATTTCTTCGCTTACTACACCACCAACAGGGTTGTGGCCTCGAAAATTAATATTCTTTTCAAGAGCAGGGATAATTCTATCAAGGTTTCTCCTATCGAGGAGTGTTCCTTTTTCAGCGATGATTTCACCAGTTTCAGGATCAGCGAGTGATTCTGCTAAACGTTGGTTGAATAAACGATTTTTAATATGAAGCTTTTTATTAATTTTATAACGACCCACATTCGCTAGATCATAACGCTTCGGATCGAAGAAACGAGACACTAACAAACTCTTAGCGTTATCAACTGTCGGCGGTTCGCCCGGACGAAGACGCTCATAAATTTCTAATAGTGCTTTGTCAACACCCTCAGTATTATCCTTCTCAAGCGTATTGCGGATGTACTCGTTATCACCAATCAATTCAATGATTTCTTGATCGGAACCAAAGCCTAATGCACGCAAAAGAACCGTAACGGGCAGTTTCCGAGTACGATCTATTCTTACATAAACTACATCTTTGGCATCTGTTTCATACTCCAGCCAAGCGCCGCGGTTCGGAATTACTGTCGCAGTAAAACCTTTCTTGCCATTTTTATCAAGTTTTCCACTAAAGTAAACGCTCGGTGAACGCACTAACTGTGATACTATAACGCGTTCTGCCCCATTAATGACAAATGTACCTGTTTCTGTCATCAGCGGGAAATCACCCATAAATACATCTTGGTCTTTTACTTCACCAGTTTCTTTGTTTACAAGACGTACTTTTACACGTAATGGAGCAGAATATGTAACGTCCCGTTCTTTAGATTCTTCTACAGAATACTTTGGATCGCCAAGGCTGTAATCAATAAATTCCAGTGATAGGTTACCAGTAAAATCTTCAATTGGTGAAATATCTTGAAACATTTCACGTAATCCCTCATCCAAGAACCATTGATAAGAAGAGGTTTGGATTTCAATGAGATTTGGTAATTCTAAAACTTCACTGATTCGTGCGTAACTTCTACGTTGGCGGTGTCGTCCATACTGAACTAGTTGACCTGTCAACTGATTCACCCCTCAAATCAAGCGTTTTTTAATAAATCTATTACGTCTAATAATAGAAGCTAAAAACTCTACCAATTAGACAAAAAGAAAAAGGGTTTTTTTACTAAAAACCACATTTTCACATTTTGATTATTATTTTGTCATCATTTCCTTCTTATGCCGTTTTTATACTAAGAAAATAAGTATTTTTAGGAATAAATCGGAAATTATTATGATGGCATTTTATAATGCTAACACAACGACAAAGTCGAGTCAACTATTTTTTTGCCTTAATAATAAAATAACCTTTGGTTTTGTCGACGGTCTCGACTTCGGAAAATAAGGTTTTTAATTTTTCAAACGCAGACGGAGCTCCCTGTTTCTTTTGGATAACAATCCAAAGTTCGCCATTAGGAACTAGATGTTCAAAGCTTTGTTCAAAAATATCATGAACGGTTTGTTTTCCTGCTCTAATTGGTGGATTTGTTAAGATGACTGCGAAATGATCACCTTTAATATTTAATAAGCGGTCGCTTTCGTAAATATCAACATTTGTAATTTGATTTATAGAGGCATTTTCCTTAGCTAACTCGATGGCCCGCCCATTTACATCTACCATATGAACAAAGCGGTCATTGAATTCCTTCGCAATCGATAAACCAATTGGTCCATACCCACAGCCTACATCAAGAATATGTCCTTCAACGTCTGGCATCATAAAAGACTCTATGAGTAAACGTGAGCCAAAATCTACTTCTCGTTTTGAAAAAACACCATTATCAGTCTTAAAATGAAAAGTATGGTTTCGTAGTTGATAATCCCAATATTTCGGATGACTTTCCACGTTTTGAGTTCGAGAATAGTAGTGTTCGGACAATAGACTCACCTCCGGAGATCATTATATGAAGAAATAAGAGGAATAGCTCATCATTAAAGTATAACCCTTTGAACCTTAAGAACTATCTGCTCAAACGACTAGCTACAAATGGCCATCTATTCCCCCATACTTTGCAAACCAAGTCGTCTTCGCTTTAAAATAGCCAAAAAAAGCCCGCTTATGCAGCGAGCTTTTTTATAGTAGAATTACTTAACTTCAACGTTAGCTCCAACTTCATCAAGCTTAGCTTTGATTGCTTCAGCTTCTTCTTTAGCAACGCCTTCTTTAATTGCTTTTGGAGTGTTGTCAACAAGATCTTTTGCTTCTTTAAGACCAAGACCAGTGATTTCACGAACAACTTTAATAACTTTGATTTTTTGATCGCCAGCGCTAGCTAGGATTACATCAAATTCAGTTTGCTCTTCAACAGCAGCAGCTCCAGCTCCGCCTACCATTGCTACAGGAGCAGCAGCAGTTACGCCGAATTCTTCTTCAATTGCTTTTACAAGATCGTTAAGTTCTAAAACAGTCATAGATTTAACTGCTTCAATGATTTGTTCTTTAGTCATGATTAGTTTTCCTCCTTAGTTTTCGTTACCTTTTATTAGTTTAACGCTTCAGATTGTCCAGCTTCAGCTCCCAGCAGCTAGTGTCCTTCACTCTTCTCCCTACAATAAGTCAAAGCGCTCCAGCCCATACGCTGCTAAACGGTCGCTTCAGCATTTCTAGCTTACGCGCCTTGTTCTTCTTTTTGATCTGCAACTGCTTTTGCAGCAAGAGCAAGATTGCGAATTGGAGCTTGTAGTACGCTGAGTAGCATAGAAAGCAAGCCTTCGCGTGATGGTAGATCAGCAAGAGCTTTAATCTCTTCAGCTGTTGCAACGTTGCCTTCGATTACACCTGCTTTAAGTTCAAGTGCCTCGTGCTTTTTCGCAAAGTCATTCAAGATTTTCGCTGGTGCTACAACATCTTCAGTACTGAACGCAATTGCGTTAGGACCAGTTAATGCTTCATTTAAGTTAGAAAGCTCAGCTGCATCAGCTGCACGGCGTACCATTGAGTTCTTGTAAACTTTGAATTCAACGCCTGCTTCACGAAGTTGTTTACGAAGTTCAGTTACTTCTGCAACTGAAAGACCGCGATAATCAACAACGACAGTTGATACACTTGACTTTAACTTATCAGTAATTTCGTCAACTAATTGTTTCTTTAGTTCGATTACACTGCTCATCTTTACACCTCCTGTAGATTATCTACATTTATACCAGGCAAGTTAAAGCCTCCATATCGAGCAAGACATGGAGGCAGCATTCAAAAGCTGAACAATCAGCTTAATCTATTCGCTCTACCTCGGCAGGAAATTAAGCTTTTAAGCACCTGCTGTCTACAGTACAAATGTTTTATTTTAAACAACAAAATAGATTATATAAAATATACTCTAGATTGTCAATTGGTAATAAATTACTTCGCTGCTACAGTAGAAGGATCTACTTTTACACCAGGTCCCATTGTTGAAGAAACTGTAACGTTCTTCATGTAAGTTCCTTTTGCAGCTGCAGGTTTAGCTTTCAACATTGTATCAAAAATAGTGTTGAAGTTTTCAACAAGCTTTTCGTTTTCGAAAGATGATTTACCGATAGGAACATGAATGTTACCAGACTTGTCTACACGGTATTCAACTTTACCTGCTTTAATTTCATTGATCGCTCTTGTTACATCAAATGTAACTGTACCAGTTTTAGGGTTTGGCATTAAGCCTTTAGGTCCTAATACACGACCAAGTTTACCAACTTCACCCATCATGTCAGGAGTTGCTACGATTACATCAAACTCAAACCAACCTTGTTGGATTTTGTTGATGTATTCTGAATCACCTACATAATCAGCTCCAGCTGCTTCTGCTTCTTTCACTTTTTCACCCTTCGCAAATACTAATACGCGTTGAGTTTTACCAGTTCCATTTGGAAGCACTACTGCGCCACGGATTTGTTGGTCAGCTTTCTTAGGGTCAACACCTAAACGGAAAGCTACTTCAAGAGTTGCATCAAATTTAGTGAAGTTTGTTTTCTTAGCAAGATCAATTGCTTCTGCAATTGGGTATGCTTTTAAGCGATCTACAAGCTTTGAAGCTTCTAAATACTTTTTACCTTTTTTAGCCATTTTTATTTCCTCCTAGATTGTGGTTTTAGCGAATTATTCTCCCACGCCGAAAAGCGGAGGCACTTCTGTATTTTTAAGAATCTATTGACCTTAAAACGAAATGCCGCTGCTAGACAGAACAAAGGTTGCGAGTATATTAAAATATCGCAACCCCTTCATTACACACTTGTGCTTCAGTTACATGGATTAGTCTTCGATAACGATACCCATGCTGCGTGCAGTACCTTCAACCATGCGCATTGCTGCTTCAACGCTTGCTGCGTTTAGGTCAGGCATTTTTTGTTCCGCAATCTCGCGTACTTTATCACGCTTTACTGTTGCTACTTTATTACGGTTAGGTTCACCTGAACCAGACTGGATTCCAGCTGCTACTTTTAAAAGAACGGCAGCAGGAGGAGTTTTCGTAATAAATGTAAATGAACGGTCTTCAAATACCGTAATTTCAACAGGAATGATTAATCCAGCTTGATCTGCTGTACGAGCGTTAAATTCCTTACAGAATCCCATGATATTAACACCTGCTTGACCTAGTGCAGGACCAACCGGTGGCGCTGGATTTGCTTTACCAGCAGGAATTTGTAATTTAACGACTTTAATTACTTTTTTAGCCACGAGACACACCTCCTTAAAGTCCGTGATGTGGTAATAGGGACCAATTAGACCCTCCCACTCAACATATGTCTTTATATAAAAATCATAAAGAACTTAAACATTAGTCTAATCTCACAATGGAGACATACTGACCTATGAAATAGTAACATTTTTTAAATATGATTTCAAGTTTTTTTACAATAACTGATTATTTTTCTTTTAAATCACACAAAAATTCTATTCAAACATATAGATTTTTATAATTTTTCAATCTGTGTAAAATCAAGTTCTACCGGGGTGTCACGGCCAAACATATTAACAAGGACCTTGAGTTTTGAACGGTCTTTATCCATTTCTTCAACAGACCCGGTGAAGTTGGCAAAAGGACCTTCCTTTACGCGTACTGTTTCCCCAATCTCATAATCGACATCGATTCGTTTTTCCTCCACACCCATCCGTTTAAGTAAAACGACTACTTCCTCAGGAAGTAATGGTGTTGGTTTGGAGCCAGAACCGGCAGAACCGACAAATCCTGTTACACCAGGTGTATTACGGACTACATACCAAGAATCATCTGTCATAACTAGTTCGACTAATACGTAACCAGGGAATACCTTTCGTTTGACAACCTTCTTTTTGCCGTTTTTAATTTCTGTTTCTTCTTCTTCAGGTACAACGACACGGAATATTTTATCTGCCATGCCCATTGATTCAACCCTTTTTTCTAAATTCGCTTTTACCTTATTTTCATAACCAGAGTAAGTATGAACTACGTACCAATTCTTTTCCATTTAAGAGGACTAGATCGTCCGTCCCTCCCTCAATTTTGCAGAAGTTTTAATGCCTTTCTCTGAGCTTCACGAGGTTAAACCAACCGCTGCCATTTTTCCAGACAAATTAAAAAACCCGTTTATACGGGTTTTCAGATAAAACTTCCTTTAATAATTTCCATTATACCATGAATGATGGCTATTTATTCAAGAATTAGTCGAATCAATTTAGAGATTCCTAAATCCAGAACAGCAAAGAACGCTGCAAAAAAGACTACTGTAGTTAAAACAGTAACTGTCGAACGAATCAATTCCCCGCGTTTCGGCCAGCTGACTTTTCTCATTTCACGGAATATATCACTGAAGAATTTCGTTATGCGCTGCATTATCTCGTAACCCCCAACAACTGTAAGTAAGCAATGCTAGTATCTATCTTTATTTTGTTTCCCGGTGGATCGTATGGGCCGCACAGGTCTTACAAAACTTTTTTAGTTCTAAGCGTTCCGATTGTGTGTCTTTACCGACTGTCGAATAATTTCGGGAGCCGCACTCCACACAAGCTAAGATGACTTTTTTACTCATATTCGATCACCTATACATTCTTCTTATGTTTCACTAAAAATGTAACATGACCCCTATTTATTGTCAATAACTCCTAAAACGGGTTACTAATATTGACAAATATTTTACCCTTCTAATCTACAACGAGAATTCTCGAATTTCCAAATACCGTTCAAGTTTTCGTTTTACCCGCTGTAAGGCATTATCAATGGATTTCACATGACGATTCAGCTCTTCAGAAATTTCCTGATACGATTGGCCGTCTAAATAGAGTGCTAGCACCTTTCGTTCTAAGTCGCTTAATAGCTCAGTCATTTTTACTTCAATATGATCGAATTCTTCTTGATTGATAATTAATTCTTCAGGGTCCAGCACCTTCGCACCTGATAGAACGTCCATTAGAGTACGGTCAGATTCTTCATCATAAATAGGCTTGTCCAATGATACATACGAGTTTAACGGGATATGCTTTTGCCGTGTTGCCGTCTTAATTGCCGTGATGATTTGCCGGGTAATACAGAGCTCCGCAAACGCTTTAAAGGAAGTCAGCTTGTCCTCGCGAAAATCACGAATGGCCTTATATAAGCCAATCATTCCTTCTTGAACGATATCTTCCTTATCTGCTCCAATTAAAAAATAGGATCTTGCTTTTGCACGCACAAAATTACGATACTTGTGAATCAAATAATCCAATGCTTCACTGTCTCCTTGGTGTACCAAGTCGACAATTCCCTCGTCTTCCATTACGAAAAAGTGTTCGTTAATCTTTGCTCCGAAGTCCGTACTCAAAGTAGATCCCCTCCACCGAACATGCATAGATATTATTAGTATACATTAGAAATTTTTTGAAGTCGAGGGCTCATTTCTCACCTCTGCGCCATTTTTCAAAAATTTCTGCCATTTCTTCGCTAATCGGTATTTTTGAGACCGGCTTCTTGTCTTGAATCTTTTTCACTTTCTTTTCGATCCCTTTTTCAATGGAGGACATTTCAATCAGCAGTTCACGAGCAGATTTTCTTAATGCACCCTGTCCAAATATTGCCCATTGCTCTGTAAAGTCGGAGGTCGCTACATGGATTTGTGTTCTTCGATTGCTTAAGCTAATCGCCATTTTTTCAATCCGCTCATCTGCTGTTTCATTTTCCTTTGTAAAAATAACCTCAACCTTATGATTTTTATATTTCTTCTCTATCCCCTGGACATAATAGGCATCGAATACAATAATTACACGGTAGCCGGAAAAGGCCTGATATTCAGCCATTTTTTCGATTAGCCGATCCCTTGCAGCCGGTAAATCTCTGTCCTTGAGTACTTTTAATTCTGGCCAGGCCCCAATAATGTTATATCCGTCGACAAGCAGGATGTCCATATCGACTACCTGCCAAGCGGATGACGTTTGCGATATACCTCATACATGAGTAGGGATGCAGCTACAGAAGCATTTAATGATGTTACTTTACCGGCCATTGGCAAATGGATGAGAAAATCACATTTATCACGAATTAACCTTCCCATTCCTTTTCCTTCGCTGCCAATTACTAAACCAAGTGGAAGAGTTCCATCCATCTGACGGTAGTCTTCCTTTCCCTTGGCATCTGTTCCAGCAATCCATACGCCCCGTTCTTTCAGTTCATCAATCGTACGTGCCATATTCGTTACCCGTACCACGGGAATATATTCGATTGCCCCGGTTGAAGCCTTTGCCACCGTTGCGGTTAATCCAACCGCCCTGCGTTTTGGAATGATGATACCATGTGCCCCGACTGCATCCGCAGTCCTCATAATGGAACCCAGGTTATGAGGATCCTCTATTTCATCAAGCAGTAAAAAGAACGGTGCTTCATTCCTCTTCTCTGCTGCAGCAAATAAATCATCGATTTCCGCATATTGGTATGCCGCCACATAGGCAAGTACACCTTGATGATTTTCTTCGGCAATTTGGTCAAGTTTTTTCTTTGGAACAAATTGCACAAGGACATTGGCCTCTTTTGCCAATTGTGTAATCTGCTGCATCTGCCCCCGTTGTGAACCTTCGGCAATTAGTATCTTATTAATATCTCTTTCCGATTTTAGTGCTTCGATAACTGGATTTTTTCCAACAATGTATTCCTGACTCATTTTTTTCGTTCCTCCTTTCATTGGAAAGCGCCATAGCCTGTTATCATGCATTTTCAACACAGCTGAAGGCCTTCTCCACTAACTCCTCTAACCGTTCTAGTCTTCCTTCTAAAAATAAATAGCCGATTAAAGCTTCAAACGCTGTGCTGTAGCGGTATGTTTGAACATCGGTATTTTTAGGAACGGTACCTGACTTTGCATTCCTGCCGCGCATAACAACAGCAGCTTCCTCTTCATTTAAAAGCTTTTCATTCATAAATTGAAAAAGGATCCGGCACTGGGCCTTAGCTGAAACGTATCTTGTAGCCAGACGATGCAATTGATTGGGCCTCACTTTGCCATTATAGAGAAGGTGCCGTCTAACATAAGATTCAAATACGGCATCTCCCATATACGCCAAAGCAAGACCATTCAATTGCTTGGCATCAATATTGTTCTCATAATCAAGCATGAATTAGCCTCTTTTCCACCTTGTGCCTTGCGGTGTATCCTCTAGAATGATATTCATTTCCTTTAATTGGTCCCTAATTTGATCGGACAGTTGAAAATTCCTGTCTCTTCGTGCCTGGTTCCGCTGTTCAATTAGCGCATCAATTTCTTCATCTAGCATTTCTTCACTTCCAAGTGTTAATCCTAGTACCCCGAATAACTCTTCAAATTTACTGGTGAAAGCCTCAATTACCTCAATAGCTGTATTTTTTTCCAGGAGATAATAATTCGCCAGCTTAGATAGTTCAAATAGGACCGAAATGGCTAAAGCTGTATTAAAATCATCATCCATCGCCTCAATAAATTGTTCATGCAAGACAGTCACTTTATCCAGCCACTCTTGATTATGGTCCGTTAAATCGGTACTTGCCTCTTTCCGATGATTTAAATTCTGATACGAGGTCGTTAAACGCTCAAACGCAGCCTTTGTACTTTCCAGTAATTCCTCACTATAGTTAATCGGATTCCGATAATGAACAGAAAGCATAAAGAACCGTAATACTTGTGGGTTGTGTCTTTTGATAATGTCATGAACGAGGACAAAGTTTCCAAGTGATTTAGACATTTTTTCGTTGTCAATATTAATATACCCATTATGCATCCAGTACCTGGAGAATAATTTACCGGAAAGAGCTTCTGATTGAGCAATTTCATTTTCATGATGCGGGAAGGTTAAGTCCTGACCGCCCGCGTGAATATCTATTGTCTCACCTAGGTACTTTTTCGCCATTGCGGAGCATTCAATATGCCAGCCCGGGCGTCCAAGCCCCCAAGGACTTTCCCAATAGATTTCCCCTTCTTTTGCCGTCTTCCATAGAGCAAAGTCTAAGTCGTCTTCTTTCCGATCACCGACTTCAATTCTAGCCCCTACTTGGAGGTCATCAACCGATTGGTGGGAGAGTTTTCCGTAATCATCAAAGCTTCTTGTCCGGAAATAAACATCCCCCTCTGATTCATAAGCAAAGCCCTTTTCTACTAATTGGCTGATAAAATCAATGATGATATCCATATTTTCCATTACTCGCGGATGGACATCCGCCTTTTGGCAGCCTAATGCAGAAACATCCTCAAAGTATGCATCGATAAAGCGATTCGCAATGGTCGGAACATCCTCCCCAATTTGATTAGCTGCGCGTATTAATTTATCATCCACATCTGTGAAATTTGAAACATACTTCACATCAAAGCCGCGATATTCCAAGTATCGGCGGACCGTATCAAATACGATCGCCGGGCGGGCATTTCCTATATGAATATAATTATAGACGGTTGGACCGCAGACATACATTTTTACCTTTCCTTCTTCAAGCGGTACAAAGGTTTCCTTTTTTCTGGTTAAGGTATTATATATTTGAATGGCCATTGACTTCTATCCTTTCATTTTTTAATTCTTGGAGCTCTCGCCTTAATTGAATGAGTTCACTTTCTATCTCACGGATGCGGTCAGCGATTGGATCAGGAAGATCGCAATGGTTTAAATCTTTTTCCTTTTGGATGCGGATGCCATCTTGAATAACCACCCTTCCTGGGATCCCGACTACTGTTGAGTTGGGTGGTACCTCTTTTAATACAACCGAACCGCCGCCAATTTTAGAATTTTCACCTACCGTAATGGAACCAAGCACCTTAGCGCCAGTGGCAATGAGGACATTATCCTTAATCGTCGGATGGCGTTTACCTTTTTCTTTCCCTGTTCCGCCAAGTGTAACACCTTGATATATAGTTACATTATCCCCAATTTCACAGGTTTCCCCTATGACTACCCCCATACCATGATCAATAAAGAATCTCCTGCCTATTTTTGCACCAGGATGTATTTCAATTCCGGT
This sequence comes from Neobacillus vireti, assembly GCF_036962465.1. Taxonomy (GTDB): domain Bacteria; phylum Bacillota; class Bacilli; order Bacillales; family Cytobacillaceae; genus Neobacillus; species Neobacillus vireti_B. Next base: position 13,306 of record NZ_JBALNF010000036.1, on the reverse strand, counting down.
AAAAAAACGGCTTGCTTGTGACATGAAACGGGCTGGGAAATATAATTTTCGCTTGAAGAGTGCATGTGCAATCCGATGTGCCCAAATGGCATGCAAACCTGAATAAGTCAAAACGACTTCAAAAGCGCTTCGCGCCGCAGGATCTTGTTCAAAAACAACCTCAATGTCCTCCTTCATTCGTTTGAACATCGCTCTTCCCCCTTTGCTGTAATATATAAAAAGAAAAAGCGCCCCTGTCGCAATCGACAGAGACGCATAATACGTGGTTCCACTCTGATTAGGTTGATTAGCTTTTCCCAACTGATTGGGCATAAGCTTATCGTTACCTCACTCTACTTGTTAACGGATTGCTCCGCCCAAATCTACTCGAGTTGACTCCTTTCGAAATGGGGCTCGGAGGTGCATTTCAAAAAATGGGAGGCTTAAACCACTTTCAGCCGGTGATGGTTCTCTCTATAAAGCATCATTTTTTTACTTTTCCTCTTCTTCGCTTTATCTTATGTGATTAGGATTCTACCATTAGACCTTGATAACTGTCCAGCTTCAGCGGCTAGTGTGCTCCGCTTTTCTTGTTTCCTTTACTATATTACATTTTCTTTATATTGTTAACTAATAATTTTATTAATTCTGTTTTGAACCTTCGTTTTTCCCAATAATTCGATTGTTTGCGGAAGGTCTGGGCCATGTGTTTGACCTGTTACTGCAGCACGAATTGGCATAAACAGATTTTTTCCTTTTTGGCCAGTTGATTTTTGTACAGCTTTCATAGCTGCTTTTATTCCATCGGCGCGGAAGCTGTCAAGTTGGTCAAGTTCATGAGAAAACGCCCTTAACACTTCCGGAACTGTTTCACCTGCTAAAATTTCCTTTGTATCTTCTTCATAGACTGCATCTTCCTCGAAGAACATATCCGATAATCCTACGATTTCCGCCCCAAAGCTCATTTTTTCTTGTAATAGTCCAACAAGGCCGCGAGCCCATTCATGCTGTTCGTCTGTTAAACTTTCGCTTAGCCGCCCAGCTTTAATTAAATGCGGCAGAGCAAGTTCCAATGCTCGGTCAACTTCGATCTTTTTCATGTATTGATTGTTCATCCATGTTAGCTTTTGTTGATCAAATAACGCTGGTGATTTTGAAAGACGATTAGCATCAAAAATCTCAATAAACTCCTCTTTTGAGTAAAGTTCCTCTTCACCAGCCGGTGACCAGCCTAACAGTGTAATAAAGTTAAATAATGCTTCTGGAAGGTAGCCAAGTTCTTCATATTGTTCAATAAATTGAATAATCGATTCATCACGCTTACTTAACTTCTTACGGCTTTCGTTTACAATTAAGGTCATATGTCCAAAAATAGGTGGTTCCCAGCCCAATGCTTCATAAACCACTAATTGTTTTGGGGTGTTTGAAATATGGTCATCACCACGGAGTACATGACTGATTTCCATTAGGTGATCATCGATTGCAACCGCAAAGTTATAGGTTGGTGTTCCATCCTTTTTCACCATGACCCAGTCACCCATACCTTCAGATTCAAACGAAACAACCCCTTTGACCATATCGTCAAATGTATAGGTTGTATTTTCTGGTACAACAATTCGAATACTTGGCTGGCGGCCTTCTGCTTCTAATTGACGGCGTTCATCCTCTGTTAAGTGACGGCATTTGCCAGAATAGTGAGGAGTTTCACCTCTTTCAGTTTGCGCTTCTCGTTCTGCCTCGAGCTCTTCTTCTGTACAGTAGCATTTATACGCATGGCCGGTCTCTAATAACTGATTGTAGTAAGTTTCATAAAGATCATTTCTTTCTGATTGGCGGTAAGGACCGTATTCGCCGCCGACATCAACACTTTCATCCCAATCCATTCCGAGCCATTTTAAATATTTTAATTGGCTTTCTTCACCACCGGCGATATTGCGTTTCTTATCTGTATCCTCTATCCGGATAATAAATTTACCACCTTTATTCCGCGCAAATAAATAATTGAATAGCGCAGTACGGGCGTTTCCAATATGTAAATGTCCCGTTGGACTTGGAGCATACCTTACACGAACTTCGTTTGACATAACAATGCCTCCATCGATATATATTGTCTCAACCGATATTTTACCATTGTGATTTCTATCTATAAAGTCTAATCGCTAACCTTTTTTAATAAAACAACTGCCTGGGAGGCGATTCCCTCACCTCTGCCGGTAAATCCCAGTTTTTCCGTTGTGGTGGCCTTGACGTTAATTTGATCCGGGGCCGCTTCTAATAATTCAGCAATCCGTACTCGCATCTGCTCAATATAAGGGGCCATTTTTGGTTTTTGGGCAATAATGGTGCAGTCAGCATTGACTAACTCGTATCCCTTATCTTTGACTAGCTGCCACACGTGTTCGGTAAGTTTGGCAGAGTCGGCATCTTTAAACTCAGGGTCTGTATCAGGAAAATGTTTACCGATATCACCTTCGCCAATCGCGCCCAGACACGCATCACAAACCGTATGTAATAACACATCTGCATCAGAATGGCCCAGAAGCCCCTTTTCGTATGGGATCGTAATACCGCCAATGATTAACGGGCGCCCTTCTGTTAATTGATGAACATCAAAGCCCTGTCCAATTCGAAACATTAAAATAACCCCTTTTCTCTCTTTTTTATAATTGCTTCAGCAAAGAATAAATCCTCTGGTGTTGTCAGTTTAATATTATCGTAATCCCCTTCGACAACAGTCACAGGATATCCTATACGCTCGACCAAACTAGCATCATCTGTTCCGAGAAACTGATCCTTTTCCGCTTCTTCATAAGCCTTCTTTAGTAAGGAAACGCGAAAAGCTTGTGGGGTTTGAACAGCCCACAAGCTTGAACGTTCGACAGTCTCCACTACCACACCATCATTTACTTTCTTCATAGTGTCTTTGGCCGAAACGCCCATAATAGCAGCACCCGTTTTTTCTGCCTTCTCTGTTAAAGAGTGGATATGGTCCTTTTGAATAAATGGCCGAGCTGCATCATGGACAAGGATAACGCCATCTTCTTTGACTGTCTTAAGAGCATTGTATATGCTGTACTGGCGTTCGTCCCCGCCCGGTACCAAATGAGATACTTTCGTAATTTGATACTTTTTTAACAGTTCATTAATTTCCTCGGCATCCTGAGTATGTATCGCTAAAATAATTCCAATGCAGGCTTCATCCTCTTCAAATACCCTTAAGGTATGAATTAGAACCGGAAGACTATTTAACTCTAATAAAAGTTTGTTTTTCCCCGCTCGCATTCTTTTTCCCAGGCCAGCTGCCGGGATAATGACTTGGTAAGTCATAAGATATACCTCTCTATCTGTCCTGCTGCAGCACCTAAAGGCACTGCAGCTTTTCTTTCTAAAGTGCTTTTTCTAACAACTTGGGTTTGGCAAATATCATTCTGCCGGCAGAGGTTTGAAGAACACTTGTTACGAGAACTTCAATTCTCTTTCCAATATATTCTCTTCCTTCTTCTACAACAATCATTGTTCCGTCATCTAAATAAGCAACACCTTGATGATATTCTTTTCCGTCTTTTATTACTTGAACCGTTAATTCCTCTCCTGGAAGAACCACTGGTTTGACTGCATTTGCTAAGTCATTAATGTTTAATACCGAGACATTTTGTAACTCACATACTTTATTTAGATTAAAGTCATTCGTTACAAGGATTCCATTTGTTAATTTTGCCAGTTTTACAAGTTTTGAGTCTACCTCGCTAATCTCCTCAAAATCACCTTCATAGATTTCTACCTTAATGGATAATTCTTTTTGAATTCGATTTAATATATCCAAGCCTCTACGGCCGCGATTTCGTTTTAACACATCAGAGGAATCGGCAATATGCTGCAATTCCTCAAGAACAAACTGCGGAATAACAATTGTTCCTTCTAAAAAGCCTGTCTGACAAATATCAGCAACCCGGCCATCAATAATGACACTCGTATCCAAGATTTTTAAAGCCTTGCCGGCTGCAGGATCCACTTCTTCTTCCTCACCGGACTTCTTCTTGCTGCCACGGTTTCCAAATAGACCTAATAGCTCATCACGCTTTTTAAAACCAACTTGAAAGCCAAGATAACCAAACAAAAGCGTCAAAAGGATGGGTGCAACAGCATTTAAAATTGGTACTTGAACGGCATTAAGAGCAAAACTAATCAAAAAAGCAACAAACAAACCAAAAATTAATCCAACACTGCCAAATAATACATCTGTAACTGGAATTTTAACTAAAGAATCTTCCGTCCATTTAATAAAATTAAAGACATAATCTACTGCCCAAAAGGTAATAAGGTAAAAAATAATAGCCCCTATAATAGCAGTAACATATGAGTTATTAATCAGTGGAATGTCATTGATATGAAGTAATTTAAACAACTCCGGCAGTAATAAAATTCCGAGCGTACCTCCAATAATGAGGAAGCATGCCTGCACAATTCTTTTTAACATTCCTTCACCTCCTCTAATTCATTATAAACATATTCTCAAAATTGAAACCTTGATTTTGTGATTATTTTTCCCAATTTCCATCTTCTAAAAATTAATCCATTTTGTAAAAATCTTACTCCTCATAGGGTAGCATTGGAAATTTTCTGTGTCAAACAAATTGGGGCTGGACATTTTAGCATACTCGATTTTCTTTTTCAATCATTTTTATAGATGCCTGTCTGTATATAGCCGGTCTTTAATCAACCGAAAGCCCTCTTTAATTTTCTTTGCACGTACTTCCCCAATTCCCTCCACATCATCCAGCTCTTCAACCGTTGCTGACAAGATGTTGGCGAGCTCCCCAAAACTTGTGATTAAGTTTTCAATGATAATTGAAGGTAATCTCGGAATTTTATGCAGAATCCGATAACCCCGCGGGAATTTATTTTCGTCAAGATGGACATAGCCTAGGTAGCCCATTAATTTCAATAATACCAAGTCCTCAATCGTGCCGTTATTTGCCAATGACTGCATCCGCTGAAGCACATCCCGGGCTTGGATATCCCGCTCATTAGCGTAATCTTTAATAATCAGAATAATTTCTTCTTCAAGGTCTGTTAGAATTTCATTCATTTGCAGCCGAATTAGTCTGCCTTCTGTCCCTAGCTCATGTAAAAAGGTTAATAGTTCATTTTTTATTTTCAAGACCATTTCAAAACGATGAAGAACGACTAAAAAGTCATTATAAGTTACCGATTCTTCAAACTCTAAGATACTTAAATTCGTTATACTTTGTTCCAAAACAACCTTATATTTTTCCAGTGTCTGAATTGCTTGATTCGCTTTGGTCAAAATGACAGCAATATCCTTTAAGGAATAACGAAAATTCCCTTGATATAGGGTAATCACATTTCTTCTTTGTGATATAGCAATGACCAGGGCCTTCGTTTGTTTGGCGACTCTTTCTGCAGTACGATGCCGCATACCTGTTTCTGTTGAAGGGATCTCGGAGTTTGGTGCGAGCTGGGCATTGGCAAATAGAATTTTATTACCTAACTCGTTAAGAATTATCGCACCATCCATTTTGGCTAGTTCATATAAAAAGCTTGGTGAAAAGGAGCAATTAATTGAAAATCCACCATCGACAATGCTCTTTACCTTTTCGTTATACCCAATTACAATCAGTCCGCCTGTATTGGCTCTTAAAACATTATCAATTCCCTCTCGAAGAGGCGTTCCAGGTGCGATAAACTGCAATACATCGATTATCGTAGTTGCCTCGCCAAGTTTCTTATTTTCCATCTGCTACCCTCCTAACGCTGCTTGCAGTGCCTCACTAACGGAGGAAACACCTATAAGCTTAATCCCCTCTGGGCCCGTCCAGCCGCTTAAATTATTAGCTGGTAAAATAACACGCTCAAATCCTAATTTGGCTGCCTCCTGAACGCGCTGTTCTATTCTTGACACCCTTCTTACCTCTCCAGTCAAACCAACTTCACCGATAATACAGTCGGTAGGTCTTGTTGGGCGATCCCTAAAGCTGGAAGCAATACTTACGGCAATCGCTAAATCAATCGCGGGTTCATCCAGCTTGACTCCCCCAGCAACCTTTAAATAGGCATCCTGGTTGGCCAGAAGCATACCAACCCGCTTTTCCAAGACTGCCATTAAAAGCGGTACCCTATTATGATCGATTCCTGTTGCCATTCTTCGTGGATTTCCAAAACTTGTAGGTGAGATAAGCGCCTGGATTTCAACGAGAACCGGACGCGTTCCCTCCATTGAAGCAACAACCGTTGATCCAGCTGCCCCGCGAGACCGTTCTTCCAAGAAAATTTCCGATGGATTTTCTACTTCTTCCAGTCCAAATTCTTTCATTTCAAAAATGCCCATTTCATTTGTTGAGCCGAAACGATTTTTGACTGCTCTAAGGATTCGGTAAGTATGATGTCTTTCCCCTTCAAAATAAAGCACCGTATCGACCATATGTTCTAAAAGTCTTGGCCCAGCAATAGACCCTTCCTTGGTCACATGCCCAACAATAAAAATGGCTACCCCTTTGGTTTTGCCGATCCTCATCAATTCAGATGTACATTCCCGGACTTGAGAAACACTCCCAGGTGCTGACGTTACCTCTGGATGGAAGATTGTTTGTATAGAGTCGATAATGACAAAGCTAGGATTCTCACTATCAATCGTCCGATTTATTTCTTCAAGGTTTGTTTCTGAATAGACTAATAGGTTCTCTGACGAAATCCCCAGCCGTTCAGCACGAAGCTTTGTCTGTCTTAATGATTCTTCACCAGATATGTAAAGAACAGAATTCCCTTTATTCGCGAGCTGTGAGGAAACCTGCAAGAGAAGTGTAGATTTCCCTATTCCCGGGTCACCGCCAATTAGAACTAACGAGCCCTTAACGACACCACCGCCCAATACGCGGTTTAGCTCTTGTAAATCGGTTAAGATTCTCGGTTCGTTCTCCATTTCAATCGCATTAATCTTCATTGGTTTGGTTAATAGATTGGAACCGGTTTGTGAATGAGCAAATGCCCCTCTTCTCTGAGCCCCAGTTACTTCTACTTCCTCGACCATCTTATTCCATTGTCCACAGCCTGGGCATTTCCCCATCCATTTCGGGGATTCATATCCGCATTCTTGGCAGATGAACTTTGTTTTCCTTTTTACCATTACCTTCAACCTTTCCTAACCACATGGAGTTTTATCCATCCCGCTACTACCTTGAGTATTTATTGATAAATAAAAAAGAGGCACACGGGTTGACTTTATTCACGTGTACCTCTTGCAATGTGTTGTTAAGCACTAATCTATTCGTAAGTCTTAATTTATTTTGCTAAACTTGGTTGTTCTGCCATTCTAACAACGAACTCGCCGTTGACTACATCTATTATAGCATGCTGGCCCGTTAATAAAGTCCCTTTTAATAATTCTTCAGACAGACGATCTTCAATATGCTTTTGAATAGCACGGCGCAGTGGTCTTGCCCCATACTCTGGATCGTAGCCTTCCTGAGAAATCTTCTCTTTTGCTGCAGATGTTAATTCTAATGAGATATTCTGCTCTTTTAATCGTTTTACCAACTGTTCAGATAATAGGGTGACAATTTCCTCAAGATGCTTTTTCTCTAATGCATGGAAGACAATAATTTCATCGATACGATTCAAGAATTCCGGACGGAAGGCCTTTTTAAGCTCATCCATCACCTTCCCCTTCATATCTTTGTAATCTTGTTCCCCATCTTGAATATTAAAGCCCACAAACTTATTACGCTTTAATGCCTCTGCACCCACATTGGATGTCATAATAAGAACTGTGTTTCGGAAATCAACTGTTCTTCCCTTTGAATCAGTTAACCGCCCATCTTCAAGAACTTGAAGCAGGATATTAAAGACATCTGGATGTGCCTTCTCGATTTCATCCAACAAGATGACAGAATACGGTTTCCTGCGGACTTTTTCGGTTAATTGTCCCCCTTCTTCATAACCGACATACCCAGGAGGAGAACCAACAAGGCGGGATGTAGAGTGTTTCTCCATATACTCTGACATATCGATTCGAATCATCGAGTCCTCATCACCAAACATAGCTTCCGCAAGGGCACGTGCTAATTCTGTTTTCCCTACCCCTGTAGGACCAAGGAACACAAATGAACCTATTGGACGTTTTGGATCCTTTAATCCCGCTCTGGCACGGCGGACTGCCTTGGAAACAGCTATAACTGCTTCCTCTTGCCCAATTACGCGGGAGTGTAACGTTTCCTCTAAATTAAGTAATTTCGCTGTTTCAGTTTGTGCAAGCTTAGAGACTGGTACACCCGTCCAGCTTGAAACCACACTGGCAATATCCTCTACGGTCACTTCATTATTTTCTTTTCCTTGTTTTTCTTTCCATGTTTTCTTCGTCTCTTCCAACTGTTCACGAAGACGCTGCTCTGTATCTCTTAAAGAAGCCGCCTTTTCAAATTCTTGACTCTGAACAGCTGAATCTTTTTCTTTTCTAACATCCTCCAATTTAACCTCTAACTCTTTTAAATTTGGAGGTGTAGTATACGACCGAAGTCTTACCTTTGAACCTGCTTCATCAATTAAGTCAATTGCTTTATCAGGAAGGAAACGATCAGAGATATAACGATCTGAAAGCTTAACGGCTGCCTCAATTGCCTCATCGGTAATGGAGACGCGGTGATGGGCTTCATATCGGTCACGTAAGCCTGCTAGAATCTGAATGGATTCCTCCATTGTTGGTTCATCCACCCGAATTGGCTGGAAGCGGCGTTCAAGCGCAGCATCTTTTTCAATATATTTACGATATTCATCCAGTGTGGTAGCTCCGATACATTGTAACTCACCACGTGCAAGGGAAGGCTTTAGGATATTAGACGCATCAATTGCCCCTTCTGCGCCTCCCGCACCGATTAGGGTGTGCAGCTCATCGATAAATAGAATAATGTTTCCTGCTTGACGGATTTCATCCATTACTTTTTTCAAACGGTCTTCAAATTCTCCACGATATTTCGTTCCAGCAACAACCGTCCCCATATCGAGTGTCATAACACGCTTATCACGCAGGATTTCAGGTACTTCATTATTGACAATTTGCTGAGCAAGCCCTTCAGCAATAGCTGTCTTACCAACACCAGGCTCCCCAATTAATACAGGGTTATTTTTCGTTCTACGACTTAATACTTCAATAACACGTTGTATTTCTTTACTTCGGCCAATGACTGGATCCAGACTGCCTTCTCGGGCAATCGCCGTTAAATCCCTTGCAAGACTGTCAAGTGTAGGTGTATTAGCACTCACGGATGTCCCCCCTTGGTGAGAACCTGATTCATTGCTTCCCAATAACTGGAGTACTTGCTGACGTGCCTTATTCAAGCTGACACCAAGATTATTCAGTACCCTTGCTGCCACCCCTTCGCCTTCACGAATTAAGCCGAGGAGAATATGCTCGGTGCCAACATAGGAGTGTCCTAATTTTCGAGCTTCATCCATTGAGAGTTCAATCACCTTTTTAGCTCTCGGAGTATAGTGAATGGTTTGAGAAGTTTCCTGTCCTTTGCCGATTAAATTTTCTACTTCTTTCTGAATTTTTTCTGAACCTAACCCAAGGCCATAAAGTGCTTTTGCAGCAATCCCTTCACCTTCGCGTACAAGTCCTAATAAAACATGCTCAGTTCCAATGTTATTATGACCAAGCCGAATTGCTTCCTCTTGTGCCAGTGCCAGAACCTTTTGTGCTCTCTCGGTAAAACGTCCAAACATCATATTCTCTTCCTCCTCACCTATTTTTCATTCTCCAAGTTTATACGGTCCCTAATTAATGCGGCTCTTCGAATATCCCTTTCATGCGGCCGTAATGGACCGCCCGCATACTGCTGAAGAAAACCCGGCTGGGTTAAAATCATTAATTCATTTAAAATGGTCTTCGGCATATTTTTTATATACCCCATATCTATACCAAGCCGAACATCCGATAGGCAGCGGGCTGCTTCCTTCGTTTCAATAATCCGGCTATTAGATAACACCCCTAATGAGCGGAACACCCTGTCTTCTAATTGTATGTTAGAAGTTTTGCGTAATGCTTCACGAGCAGACCTTTCTTGTGAAATTAGCTGACTCGCTACTCCTTTTAAATCCCGGCTAATATCTTCCTCTGATTTCCCCAGGGTGATCTGATTAGAAATTTGAAAGATATTCCCCAGTGCTTCACTGCCCTCTCCGTAAATACCTCTAACCACGAGGCCTAACTGGTGGATAGCAGGAATGATCCGATTAATTTGCTGTGTTAAAATTAACCCTGGCAGATGCATCATTACAGATGCTCTGAGACCTGTTCCAACATTGGTGGGACAACTTGTTAAATAACCATATTTCTCATCAAATGCATAATGGATTTGTTCTTCAAGCCAGTCATCTATTTCATTTGCAGCATGTAACGCTTCTGCTAATTGCAGACCAGGAAATAAACACTGAATACGAATATGGTCCTCTTCATTTATCATAATACTAACTTCTTCATTTTCTGTTAATAGAACAGCACCATATGGAGAATCTTCCGCCAATAGTGGACTAATTAAATGCTTTTCTACTAAAACCTGCTTCTGAAGAGGCTGCATTTCATCCATTTTCAATAATTCCATTTTACCGTAATTCTCAACTGGTGATTTTTTTAGGATGTCCTTCATCGTATCTATAATCACTTTTGCCTCTTCATGTGAAAAGACAGTTGGAAAATTATAAGCTTCAAAATTTCGTGCAAGCCGAATCCGGGAACTAAGGACAATATCGGAATCCGGACCTTCTTCGCTCATCCAAGAGCTGACGGCTTGATTAAAAAATCTTTCAACCGACACTTTTATTCCCCTCCCTCATCATTTCCAGCTACTTGTTTCTCTAATGACCGGACATGATCGCGAATTTCAGCTGCTTTCTCAAATTCCTCTTGTCTGATAGCCTCTCTTAATTCTAATTTCAACTCTTCAATTTGTTTGCGAAGTTGAAACTCACCGCCTATTCTTTTCGGTATTTTACCATTATGGGTCCAATTCCCACTATGAAGGCGCCTTAAAACAGGCTTTAACTGATCTTTAAATGTCTCATAACATTGAGCGCAGCCAAAACGGCCAACTTTTAAAAACTGTGGAAATGTCATTGAACAATGTTGACATTGAAGAATTTCCTCTTGTTGAAATGGACTTTCACTCGGCTTTTGAAAAGATGGATCAATATTTAATAACCCTGCCAATAGGTTGTTAAACGCAAAGCCCGATTCCCCATTCAAGATAAACATTTCACCTTTCTCCTGAGCACACTTCTCACATAGATGGACTTCCGTTTTTTCCCCATTAATAATTTTGGTAAAATGAAGTGCTGCAGGCCTTTGATTACATTCCTGACAAATCATCTATTTTCACCTCTTTAGGCTGCATAATTATTTATATTTTAAAGAAGTTAACATTGCTTTTAACATTCGCGCTCTTAATTCATCACGGAATGGAAGATCAATATATAATACAGAACGATCAATCACACTTAGCATAATTTTTGCTTCTCGTTTTGTAATGACCTCCTCGTGAACAAGTCTTATAATCACGTCCTCGGCAGTGGTCTGACTTATTCGATTGTTGACAAGGGAAAGCAAATGGTCAATTAAATGGGCTAAGTCGTGGGATTGAACCTTCATTATCCGAATATATCCACCGCCGCCCCGTTTACTTTCAACAATATACCCTCTTTCAATCGTAAATCGGGTATTAATAACATAGTTTATTTGTGAAGGAACACATTGAAATTTATCTGCTATTTCACTTCTTTTAATCTCAACAAGGTCTTCTTCACTCATTTCTAAAACCTGCTTTAGATATTTTTCAATAATGTCGGAAATGTTTCTCATCTTCCCACCTCCCATCTTCTGACTTTGACTATATTTGACTTTAATTATACTGAAAATTTTATGGAGATGCAACGATTCACTATTACTGATTTTCTCCAAATTTCACGGTTGTGAAACCTAAAAAGCCTAGAAATTAAGCTTTATATAATTCGACTATTTTCGTAAATACCGCCTATCTAAAATATGGCTCTCATTGTAAGATAGAATTAGGTAAAATTATGTAAAGGAGCAATAATATGGTACAAAATCGCAGACATGATATTGACTGGTTAAGGATTTGCGGAATCCTGCTGCTATTTCCCTTTCACACCGCGAGAGTGTTTGATCACTGGGATCCTTTTTATGTGAAAAATGAGACATTAAGCTGGGGGGCAAGCTGGTTTATTACCATAGCGAACCTATGGTTCATGCCCTTACTATTCTGGTTAGCGGGATCTGCAAGCTGGTACGCACTAAGGGTTAAATCTACTACCGTTTATATAAAAGAGAGATTCACACGTTTGTTCATCCCTCTGCTTATGGGAATATTATTGATTGTTCCACCCCAAGGCTATTACGCCATCTGGGATCATACCGGGAAATCACCTGGATCGTATATTGCATTCTTAAAAATTTTCTTTACTGATTTCACTGACTTATCAGGTTACTACGGGACCTTTACTCCTGCCCATCTCTGGTTTATTCTTTATCTGTTTGTTCTTTCCATAACTGCATTGCCAATTTTTCATTTTTTTAAAAATCATCCAAAAACCGACTCTTTCAATAGCTTCCTTAGTAAGCCATTGCTTTTTATATTGCTTTTTATTGTTTTAACTTTGAGTCATTTATTACCTGCCCCCGGCGGGCAAAACCCCTTTTACTTCTTTGTGCTTTTTGTAACTGGCTTTATATCTTGCAGCGACCCGAGATATCAAGATATGTTTAATAGGGTTCGCTTTAAGCTGCTGGGATGTATGCTTATCTTTGTACCTGTCTGGATTCTATTAGCATGGCGTTATCCACATGTAGATAACATTTCTTCAATTGCAATTTTATTAACAGTGCTGAGGACTTTTAATGTTTGGGTTGGTTTAATTGTTATTTTAGGATATGGACATAAATTTTTAAATTTCCAGCATAAATGGCTGCCCTATTTAAATGAAGCTGCTTTTCCTGTTTATATCATTCATCAAACTGTACTAGTCATACTTGGGTATTATGTCATTAGACTAGACCTGAGTATACATTATAAATACCTGTTGATAATGTTTGCAACTTTAACTATTTCACTTGTTATTTATGATTTAATTATAAAACGGACAATCATTACACAATTCTTGTTCGGAGTTAAAGCTAAAAAGACAAATCTTGATCGAGTACACTCTAAGAACAAAAGTTTCTAAATAATAGCACTAAAAAAATAAACAGCAAAAAAAAGACAACCCTTTACGGATTGTCTTTTTTTGCCTGGCAACGTCC